>NZ_JBPKAM010000004.1:0-121995 GCF_051216495.1 Pseudomonas baetica
CTATCTGTCTGTTGGCATTGTTGGCGACTGACATACCGCCTTCGCGAGCAGGCTCGCTCCCACAGGGGGATTTGTGTTGCTGCGGGAATGTGGGGTGGATCGGCTATAGTGCCGCGCGGGTTTTGTTATGGAGACATCCCATTGCGTATCGTTTTCTTGTTCTCGGCGTGGCTGCTGAGCTTCGGCGCCATGGCGGCACCGAGCGATGTGGCGACGCTTGATCGCGGCACCTGGCCGGAAAAGCTGAACAACCCTACGTTGTTCGACGTGGCGTCACGTGCCGAAATCCTCATGTTCGCCCGGGTACTGCTGGCCAGCGAATCCCTGGACGAACCCGCATTGGCCCAGCGCCTGGGTCTGCGCACGGTCAATATGGAATCGGTCAATCGCGTTCGCCAACGCCTGTGGGAGCGCTTGCTGAGCAGCTTCAATTTCGCCCAGCAGAGTTGCGATCAGGATGCGTCTTTCTGTTTCCTGGTCGAAGACATGCCCACCCTTCGTGAACAAGCGGGCAAATTCCAGATCAGCGAAGACAGCTACTACATCAAGTGGGCCGAGCCGAGCCGCTTGTTCCATGCCCAGTACCTTGACGAGCAGCTGCGCAAGGCTGCGCTGTTTCCGCAAACCAGTAGTGAAGTCGATCAATTTGGCGACTATGAGCGCAATGGCGACACGATGCATGACCGGTTGTTTCTCCTGACGTTCGACAGCGCCGCGAATGCCGCGCCGGACAACACCGGCTGGGTCGCCGAGTACCTGCGCAAGGCGAACATGAGCGGCACCTTCTTCGTCCTCGGCAAGGATATCCAGGCACGTCTGGCGCAGGGGGCGGTAGCCAACCTGCAATCAACGTATTCAACCCAGTGTGTGGGGGTGCAAGGCTGGGAGTTCCGTTCCCACAGCCACTGGCAGGACTGGCAAGACTCGGTGCGACGCAGTGTCGACCTGGTCAAAAGCAAGCTGCCGGAAAACTACGTGCCGCTGTTCCGTCCGCCCGAAGGCCAGAGACGGTCGGATGCCGAAGCGTTCTTCAAGTCTCAGGGCCTGCAAGTGGCGCTGTGGAATATTGATGCCCAGGACGGTGCCGGCAAACTCAAGGCCAGCCAGAGCGCGCAGCGGGTGCTGACGCTGATGCTGCTGTGGCGCCATGGCGTGATCAATTTCAATGTGAAGCAGGACGGGGTGAAAACGGCGCTGCCCTGGCTGCTGACGCAAACGGTGCAAACCGGCATCGGCTGGGAAGACTGCCAGAGCGGGTTTCAATAGTGGTTACGGAGGGAGACGTGGATGAAAGAGCCCGAAAACATTGGGCGAAAGGCGATTTTGGGCGGGATTTTGCTGCAGGTTGGTCTCCGACTGTAAACGGGTGATGGCAGTCCGCCAAGGGCTTTTCGTCACTCTGCAAAATAAACTTCAAAAAAGCGTCAAAGTACTTTTTTCTGTCATGGGTTTTGGAGTATTACGAAGACAGACCGCCGAAACCTGCAACACAGGTGGCGTCTCCCAAGACCCGTTTGTTTGCAGTCACTTAAGTCTCCGTAGGTGAGATCGGCGGCCACTTCGAGGCGCAGCACCGCCAAGGTATTGCGTCCACTGGCTCTGACAAAGGTGACCGAGTATGGATGATCACGGACGTAGCTCTTCTTCCAACCAGCCAATCCTTTATGTACTCGATACCAACGTACTGATTCACGATCCAAACGCGCTGCTCAATTTCGAAGAACACCACGTCGCCATCCCGATGACCGTGCTGGAGGAGCTCGACAAGCTCAAGAGCGGGCCTCACAGCGTTGCTGCCGAATGTCGTCAGGCCATTCGCCTGATCGACAATACCCTGGGTGATGCCTCACCCGAGGACGTCGAGCAGGGCGTGCCGATCCAGCGTGGCAAGAGTGGGCCGAAGGGTTTGCTGTCAATTCTGATGAGCAAGCAGGCCGAGCCCAACCTCCTTCTGCCCGAACACCTGAACGACAACAAAATCATCAATCAGTTGATTGACCTGCACACCCGCGATCCAAAAAAACCTGTCGTGCTGGTCACCAAAGACATCAACATGCGCCTCAAGGCCCGTGCCTGTGGGATCGAAGCCGAGGACTACAGCACCGACCAACTGGTTGACGACGTTTCGTTGCTGCCCAATGGTTATCACGAGATGAAGGGCTCGTTCTGGGACCTCGTGAGCAAGGTCGAAACCCGCCAGGGCCATGGTCGCACCTGGCATCAGGTGAAGCTGATCGACAACCTGCCGGCGGTGCATATCAACGAGTTCATCATCGACGAACAGGGTTTCGTTGGCTGGATCAAGGAGATCGACGCCGACCAACTGTTGATTCTGGATCTGCACCAGGAACCGCTTCTGCACCAGGAAGCCTGGGGCTTGAAGCCGCGTGACATCTATCAAAGCCTGGCGTTGTTTGCCTTGCTGGATCCAGACATCCATCTGGTCAACCTGTCAGGTGCCGCCGGTTCGGGTAAAACCATCCTGGCGCTGGCTGCTGCGATCGAGCAGACCATGGTCAGCAAACGTTATCGCCGCATCATCGCCACCCGCAGTGTGCAGGGCCTGGACCAGGAGATCGGCTTCCTGCCCGGCACCGAAGCGGAAAAAATGGAGCCTTGGCTGGGCGCCATCACCGACAACCTCGAAGCCTTGCACATGGATGACGAAAGCACCCATGGCAGCGTCGAGTACATCCTCGAGCGGGTCCCGCTGCAGTTCAAATCGCTGAACTACATCCGGGGTCGCAGCTTCCAGCAGAGCCTGATCCTGATCGATGAATGCCAGAACCTGACACCGCACCAGATGAAAACCATCATCACCCGTGCCGGCGCCGGTTCCAAAGTGGTGTGCCTGGGCAACCTGGCACAGATCGACACCCCTTACCTGTCCGCGACCAGCTCCGGGCTGACGTATCTGACCGAACGCTTCAAGGATTTCCCTAACGGCGTGCACATCACCCTGCAAGGGGTGCCTCGTTCGATTCTGGCCGAATACGCCGAATCGCATCTGTAAGCGCTTCATCAGAACCGGGCGGCCTCAAGACCGCCCGGTTTTTCTTGCCCGACACAAAACCCTTGTAGGAGCGAGCATGCTCGCGATGGACGTCAACGAAAACGCGTGGTGTCTGAATGACTGCGTTGTCTCTGCGTTTTTCGCGAGCATGCTCGCTCCTACAGGGATTGTGGTGAGGCGATAATCGCGCGTGCGAAATTCTGACCCGCAGGTTTACAATCGACGCTCCTGATCAGGAGTAATCCCGTGCTGACTCATCTCGATTCCCAAGGTCGCGCCAACATGGTCGACGTCACTGAAAAAGCCGTGACGTTCCGTGAAGCGACGGCCCAAGCGCTGGTGCGCATGCTGCCCGAAACCCTGCAGATGATCGTCAGTGGCGGCCATCCCAAGGGGGATGTGTTTGCCGTGGCGCGCATTGCCGGCATTCAGGCGGCGAAGAAAACCAGTGATCTGATTCCGCTGTGCCATCCGTTGATGCTCACCGGCGTCAAGGTCGAGCTCAGTGCCGAAGGCGACGACAGCGTGCGCATCGTGGCGCGCTGCAAGTTGTCCGGGCAGACCGGTGTGGAAATGGAAGCCCTGACCGCCGCCAGCGTGGCGGCGCTGACGATCTATGACATGTGCAAGGCCGTGGATCGCGGCATGACCATCGAAAGCGTTCGGCTGCTGGAAAAGGTGGGCGGCAAGAGCGGGCATTTCCAGGCGGAGCAGCCATGAACCTTACCGTGAAGTTTTTTGCCCGTTACCGTGAAGCGCTGGGCGTGGATTCGATCCAGGTCGAAGGCCAGTTCGCCACCGTCGACGACGTGCGGGCGTTGCTCGCCCAGCGTGATGGGGCGGAGGTGCTGAGCGAACAAAACCTGATGTGTGCGCGCAACGAAGACCTTTGCCAGCTCGACGAGCCGGTGAGCGATGGCGACGAAGTGGCTTTTTTTCCGACCGTGACCGGGGGCTGATCATGGCCATTCGCGTGCAGTCCGCGCCATTCGATCCGGGGATCGAGGTCAACGCCATGCACGCCGCCAATGTCGGCGTGGGTGCGGTGGTGAGTTTTGTCGGCTACGTGCGCGACTTCAATGACGGGCTCGATGTGGCCGGGATGTTTCTCGAACACTATCCAGGCATGACCGAGAAAGCCCTCGGCAAAATCGCCACCGAAGCCGAGCAGCGCTGGCCGTTGCTCAAGTTGGAGGTGTTGCATCGCATCGGCGCGCTGGAGCCGGGAGAGCCGATCGTCTTCGTCGGTGCCGCCAGCGCCCACCGCCAGGCAGCGTTCGATGCCTGCGCCTTTGTCATGGACTACCTGAAAACCCGCGCACCGTTTTGGAAGAAAGAGAACACTAGCGACGGCCCACGTTGGGTCGAAGGGCGCGATAGCGATCATGCGGCGGCGGATCGCTGGAAGCAGTAACTCCTGCATCGATCTCGAGTAAGTCATCGCGGGCTTGCCCGCGATGGCGTCATCCGCAACACCAATAATCCAACTGATACATCACCCGACCATTGGCTGGGCACATTCCCTTTTGCCCGATTGACGACTTGTACATAAAAGTCCAGTATGGATTTATAAGTACAAAAAAGGCTTTCCTCCGTTTCCGCTTTTTCTTCTGTCTTGCAAAACCAACAACAACCCGCGAGAGAACGAATATGAAGAAGTTCCCCCTCATCACCGGTCTGGCCCTGAGCCTGTTGGCGTGCACCAGCCTGTATGCCGCCGAGAGAACCCTGCGTATCGGTATCGAGGCCGCTTATCCACCGTTTGCTTCGAAAACCGACAAGGGTGAGATCGTTGGTTTCGACTATGACATCGGTAACGCCTTGTGCGCCGAGATGAAGGTCAAATGCGTGTGGGTCGAAGGTGAGTTCGACGGCCTTATTCCTTCCCTGAAAGTGAAGAAGATCGACATGGCGCTGTCGTCCATGACCATCAACGACGACCGTAAGAAGTCGGTGGATTTCACCCACAAGTATTACTTCACCTCCTCGCGCCTGGTGATGAAGGAAGGGGCGGTAGTCGATGACCAGTACGCCAGCCTCAAGGGCAAGACCGTCGGTGTGCAGCGTGCGACCACCACTGATCGTTACGCCACGGAGGTGTTCGAGCCCAAGGGCATTACCGTCAAGCGTTACGGCAACAACGAAGAGATCTATATGGATCTGGCCGCCGGTCGCCTGGACGCCATTTTTGCCGACACCATCCCGCTCAATGACTTCCTGTCGATGCCGCGTGGCAAAGGCTACGCTTTTGTCGGGCCTGAGCTGAAGGATCCGAAGTATGTGGGCGAGGGGGCCGGGATTGCGGTGCGCAAGGGCAACTCCGAACTGGTCAGCCAGTTGAACTTGGCCATCGATGGCATTCGTGCCAATGGCGAGTATCAGAAGATTTCCGAGAAGTACTTCAAGTCCGATATCTACGGCGACTGACAGTCCGCCATCGCCAGCAGGCTGGCTCCCACAGGGATTCTGTGCCGAACATACAAATGGTGTTCACAGACATTCAATGTGGGAGCCAGCCTGCTGGCGATGAGGGCAGACCAGCCTATACAGCTGCTGGATCTTAGCCCTTCAATTCCTTCAAATGCTTGTACACCGTCGCCCGCCCCATGTTCAGCACATTGGCCACATAGTTCGACGCGCTTTTACCCTTGAAGGCCCCCTCGGCATGCAGCGCCAGCACCAGTTCCCGTTTGTGATCACGGGTCAGCAAGTTCAGGCTCAGTTGCCGTTCGCGCAGCCAGGCGTGCAGGAATGTGTTGATTCGCTCCTGCCAGTCATCGCGAAACAGTGAGTCCGGTTGCGGGATCAGTTTGGTCGGCGACAGGAACAGGTCCAGCGCGGCCTTGGCATTCTCAAACAGCGAAATATTCAGGTTGATGCACAGCACACCCAACGGATGACCTTTGCTGTCGCGCAGCACGGTGCTGACGCTGCGAATCTTCTGTCCATCCCAATTAAGTTTTTCGTACGGCCCGATGTTTCGTTCGCTGACCTCGTCGCTGAGCATGTCTTCCAGCGACGAGTCGTCGCCGATCTCCCGCTTCGACAGGTTGTTGGCGATGTAATCGACCTTTTGCGTGCGCAGGTCATGTAACACCACTTCGGCGTGAGGGAAGAACAACGTGGCGATGGCATCAGCGATCGCCCTGAAGTTATCCAGGGACGCGTCGTTCAAGGCCGGGTCTTTTTCAGGGGCGTTCATACGGCAGGGCTATTCATAGAGTAAGGCTCCGGGGAAGCATCAGTGCCCCGCTGGGCGGGGCTCTGAAAGTGTGCCGCAATCGAGTCGGCACGTCACGCGAGGGTGGCGATCAGCTCAGGCGGGCCGGGGAGAGCATGCCGGCGTTCAGGCCGAAGCGGGTGAGTTGCTCCGGCAGGGCTTCGCCACGCACCAGTGCGGCGCTGGCCTGGCCCATGGCCGGCGAGGTCTGGATACCGTAACCACCTTGTGCCGCCACCCAGAACAGCCCTGGTACCTGCGGATCGAAACCGGACAGCAAATCGCCGTCGCTGACGAAGCTGCGCAGGCCGGCCCAGGTGCGGGTCGGGCGGCGAATGGTCAGGGTCGTGGCTTCCTCGATCTGGTAAATGCCCATGGCGATGTCCAGCTCTTCGGGCTGCACGTCGTGAGGCTCGACCGGGTCGGCGTTGGCCGGCGAACCGAGGAACATGCCGGCGTCGGGCTTCATGTAGAAGGATTCGTCGAGGCTGACCAGCATCGGCCAATGGTGGGTATCCACGCCCTCGGGGCCGGCGAAGATGAAGGCTGCGCGACGCTTGGGTTGCAGGCCCATCGGCTTGGCGCCAGCCAGTGCTCCGATTTTGTCGGCCCAGGCCCCGGCGGCGTTGATGATGATCCGCGCGCGGAAGGTCCCGGTGTTGGTCTGTACCTGCCAGAAACCTTCGGTATCACGGCTCAGGTCCTGTACCTCACAGTCGGTATGCACTTCGCCTTGATTGCGACGGATACCGCGCAGGTAGCCCTGGTGCAGGGCATCGGTGTCGATGTCGCTGGCGGTCGGGTCGTAGATCGCACCGTGGACTTTTTCCCGGCGCAGGATCGGCAGACGTACACAGGCCTCATCGGCACTGAGCAGTTGCATCTCCGGCACCGTGGCTTTCGCGCTCAGGTATTGATTGTTCAGTTCGGCCGGATCGCCGGTGAAGTCCACGGTCATTTCGCCGCGTGGGGTCAGCAGCGGATGTTCGCAGAAACCGCTGGGCGGAGCGTCGAAAAAGTCCCGGCTGGCCTGGGTCAGGGCGCGAACCTGCGGAGTGCCATAGGCGGCGGTGAACAGCGCTGCGGAACGTCCGGTGGAGTGATAGGCCGGATGGGATTCGCGTTCGAGGACAACCACGCGTCCGTGCTGCGACAGCCAGAAACCGGTGGAAGCGCCGGCAATCCCGCCGCCGATGATGATGAAGTCTGCGTGGCTCATGAACGTCTCCTGATGGGGCGTAAATGACAATGTTGTAGAGATTCACTGTGGGAGCGAGCCTGCTCGCGAAAGCGTCGGGTCAGTCAACATCTGCGTTGAATGAAAGATCGTATTCGCGAGCAGGCTCGCTCCCACAGGTGGATTTGGGTGTTAGTGCTGAAGGCGATAGAGGGCATTGGCCAGCGCAATGTCTTCCAGGCCCAGGCCGATGGAGCGGAAGAACACATGGCGGTCGTAGCCGGGACGCTGCACCTTGTCGCTGAGCAGGTCGGGAAGGTCGCCGACAATTGCGTTTCTGTCCCAGCCATGCAGTTCGCCTGCAATCAGCATCTCGCCCGCCGAGCCCGGGGTGGTCTGACGATAGTCGCAGAACACCTGCATGTCGTTGAGGCGCTGTGGCGGTACTTCGTGGGCGCGTGGGGCATTGGTGCTGATGGAGGTGATCAGCGCCGGTTTGCTCAGGCTGGCAGGGTCGATCACGGGGCCGGCGGAGGAGGTGCAGAGCATGATCACATCAGCATCAGCGATGGCCGCTTCACGGGTTTCGGCGATGTTCAAGCGCGGCTCGATGCCTTTTAGCAAGCTCGCGGTTTCAGCGTCTTCGCTAAGGGTCGGCGAATACAGGCTGATGCTCTGCCAGTCCCGCAGGTTTTTCACGTAATGCAGATGCGCCTGGGCCACTTTGCCGCTGCCGATGATCGCCAGGCGAGTCGCCTTCAAGGGCGCCAGGGCATCGACGGCCACGGCGGTGGTCGCGGCGGTGCGCGCCGTGGTCAGTTCACCGGCATCGCACAGCAGCAACGGTTGGCCGGTCTGCATCGACATCAGCAAGGTCCAGGCTGTCACCAACGCCCCTTGTTCGCGGACGATGTACGGCGAAGTCTTGACCCCGTACACGCCATCTTCGGCCAGCACACCCAGGTAATTGATGAAGTCGCCGGCACCCTGTGGAAACTCCACCAGTTGCTGTGCCGGCTGCACCGCTTGCCCGGCCGCCAGATCGCGGAACAGTTTGCGCAGGATCTGCGGCACGTCGACTTGCTTCAGTAACTCGCGGGCCTGGGGTTGGGTGATCACGTAAGGGGTGCTGGACATGGTCGGCTCCGGGAGTGGTAATTAAACTAATTAGTCTATTATGGACTTTTAAATATACAGGACAAGCTCTGTCGAAAAAAGCAGACGAAAAAAAAGCGCAGTCCGTTTCCGGCTGCGCCTCTTTCTGCACGTCGTCAATCAGTGACGTTTGCGCTCAACCGCACGCAATAAATGCGTCGGTGGTGTTTCACAGCTGATCTTGCGCCCCAGCTTTTCCTCGATGGACGGTAGCTGGTAGGAATCGTCTTCACCGGCAAAGCTGATGGACACGCCATCGGCGCCGGCGCGACCGGTACGACCGATGCGATGCACGTAGTCGTCCGGAACTTCCGGCAGGGTGAAGTTGATCACGTGGCTGATGCCGTCGATGTGAATGCCGCGACCGGCCACGTCGGTGGCCACCAACACGCGGATCTTGCCTTCGCGGAAGCCTTCCAGGGTCTTGATGCGCTTGTGCTGCGGCACGTCACCGGACAGTTGCGCGGCGTTGATGCCGTCGCGCACCAGGCGTTCTTCGATGCGCCGCACTTCATCCTTGCGGTTGGCGAAGACGATGACCCGTTCCCAACCGTTATCGTTGACCAGGTTGTAGAGCAGTTTGTATTTGTCGGCGCCGGCCACCGCATAGATGTGCTGCTCGACGTTTTCGTTGGCCACGTTGGTGACTTCGATTTCGACGATCGCAGGGTCGGTGGTCCATTGCTTGGCCAGGTTCATCACGTCGTCGGTGAAGGTCGCGGAGAACAGCAGGGTCTGGCGTTCCGACTTCGGCGGCGTCTGGCGAATGATCTGGCGCACCTGCGGGATGAAGCCCATGTCGAGCATGCGGTCGGCTTCGTCCAGCACCATCACTTCGACCATGTCCAGGTGCACGTCGCCGCGCTGGTTGAAGTCCAGCAGACGGCCCGGCGTGGCCACGAGGATGTCGCAATGACGGGCCTCGAGGTGTTTGAGCTGCTTGTCGAAGTCCATGCCGCCAACAAACGTCATGACGTTCAGGCCGGTGTACTTGGTCAGGTCGGCGGCGTCCTTGGCGATCTGCACCACCAGCTCGCGGGTCGGCGCGATGATCAATGCCCGCGGTTCACCCATGTAGCGCTCTTTCGGCGGCGGGGTTTGCAACAGCTGGGTGATGATCGAAATCAGGAATGCCGCAGTCTTGCCGGTGCCGGTCTGGGCGCGACCGATGGCGTCTTTGCCGGCGAGGGTGAAGCCCAGCACTTGAGCCTGGATCGGCGTGCAGTACGGGAAGCCCAGGTCGTGGATGGCGTGCATCAGTTCCGGAGCGAGTTTGAAATCGTGGAAACGGGTTTTGCCTTCCTGGGGTTCGACGACGAAGTCTTCGAGTTTCCAGGGAATGACCGGTGCCTTGGGCTTGGGTTCGCGGCGTGGTTTGGCAGGTTTTGGGGCTTCGCTGCGGGCCGGTTCGGCGACGGTGGCGGCGGCAGGAGCCGGTTTGGGTTCGCGTTTCGGTGCGGTTGCCGGAGCGTGGCGTTCGGCCTGGCTGGCGTCGCTGCGATGGCCGTGGGAGGGCGACGGCACGCTGGGGACTGGCGCGAGTTGCTCAGTCTCGCTTTTTCCGAACATTTTCTTGAGTGCTTTGAGCACGGTCATCTCATCAATTGGTTAAGGAATGTACGCCGGCCAGTGTAATGCAAGAATCGGGCGCGGCGTAGAGGGATGGATCAATGGGCGCTTTTAAACAAAAAAGGTCTTTAAAACGGTTAACCCAAGCGTTCGGCGAGCCAGTTGCCGATGTCGCGAATTTCCTCGGGTAACACTTCATGGCCCATTGGGTACTCCTGCCATGTCACGGTGACACCATGCTGTTTCAGGTACTCGTAGGCTGTGCGGCCCATTGAGTTCTGCACCACATCATCGTACTGGCCATGCAACGACAGCACTGGAATGCGCTGCTGGCTCGCAGACAGCTCAAGGTCATCGCTGAAGGTCGGTGCGTAGGTGGAGAGGGCAACTACGCCACCCAATGGCCCCTGCCACTTCAGAAACGCCGTGTGTAGAACCACGGCGCCGCCTTGGGAGAAACCGGCCAGGAAAATTCGCGAGGCGTCTATTCCAACGGCTCGCTGTACGTCGATCAGATGGGTGATCCGTTGCGCGGACTCCTCCAGTTGATCACGGTTGATTGCGCGCGCCGGGCTCATGGCCAGGATGTCGTACCAGCTCGGCATTTCGTAGCCACCGTTGATGGTGACGGCGCAGGTCGGGGCCTGTGGCAGAACGAAGCGGGTGGTCAACAACTTTTCCTGCAACGCTTCGGCCACCGGCAGAAAGTCATAGCGATCGGCGCCCAGGCCGTGCAGCCAGATGACGCAGGCGTCTGCGGGCTTGACGGGTTCAAGAATCAGGGGCTCGGTCATGGCTGCTCCAAATGTGTGCGTGCGCTCTCATTGAGTGCGAGGGGTGAGAGCGCGTCGGGTTGATCAGTTACGAAGATGTCGCAAGGTTACAAGTTTTGCTATTGACCTGTCGCTTAACCGCTTAAGTGGCGGGTGTGGTACGGGCTTTGCTATAGGCAAGCTGGTACGAAAATCCCACATCTGTCGGTAACACTATCAGGCCATTTTTGGCAGTGGGATAGCAAAAAATCCGGTGATGGATGTTCGCCAGTGGCCGCTACGGGCTTCGCGAACGTGAAAGGGCTACAGCCCGTTCGGCCGATTGGTGAGAAGTGAGTTGTCCATTATGTGGATTTTCTCCTACTAGACTCATAGCTACGGTCTCTACGTCGGTTGACCCCAAAACAAGCCAGCACGGGTCGACAACGCCTCAAAAGGGTGCGACAGGACTCACGCTCCGACACAACAAGAGCAAAAACTGGAGGTTTGAATGAAGATGTTGAAATCCACCCTGGCCGTCGTGACTGCAGCCGCAGTACTCGGCGTCAGCGGGTTCGCTCAGGCGGGTGCAACCCTGGATGCAGTGCAGAAGAAAGGTTTCGTGCAGTGTGGCGTCAGCGATGGTCTGCCAGGCTTCTCGGTTCCGGATGCTACCGGCAAGATCGTCGGTATCGATGCTGACTACTGCCGCGCTGTTGCTGCTGCCGTCTTCGGCGATGCAACCAAGGTCAAGTTCAGCCAGTTGAACGCCAAGGAGCGTTTCACCGCGCTGCAATCGGGCGAAATCGACATCCTGTCGCGCAACACCACCATGACCAGCTCCCGTGACGCCGGCATGGGTCTGAAATTCCCTGGCTTCATCACCTACTACGACGGCATCGGCTTCCTGGTGAACAACAAGCTCGGCGTGAAAAGCGCCAAAGAGCTGGATGGCGCGACCATCTGCATCCAGGCCGGTACCACCACCGAACTGAACGTTTCCGACTACTTCCGCGGCAACGGTCTGAAATACACCCCGATCACTTTCGACACTTCCGATGAAAGCGCCAAGTCGCTGGAATCCGGTCGTTGCGACGTGCTGACCTCCGACAAGTCCCAGCTGTTCGCCCAGCGCAGCAAGCTGGCCGCGCCGAAGGACTACGTGGTGCTGCCGGAAACCATTTCCAAGGAGCCACTGGGCCCGGTCGTGCGTAATGGCGACGACGAGTGGCTGGCCATCGTGCGCTGGACTGGCTACGCCATGCTCAACGCTGAAGAAGCCGGCATCACTTCGAAAAACGTCGAAGCCGAAGCCAAAGGCACCAAGAACCCGGACGTCGCTCGTCTGCTGGGCACCGACGGTGAATACGGCAAAGACCTGAAAGTGAAGAAAGACTGGGTCGTGCAAATCGTCAAGCAAGTCGGCAACTACGGTGAAGTGTTCGAGAAAAACCTCGGCAAGAGCACCCCGCTGGAAATCGACCGCGGCCTGAACGCGCTGTGGAACAACGGCGGCATTCAATACGCACCACCAGTGCGCTGATGGTTCTATCACCCGGCGGGCCAACCGCCGGGTGATGTTCTGTTCCATTATTTCCGGGGCACTACATGCAAAATTCAATCGGCGCACCAAAGCAGAGGCTCAGCCTCAGCGATCCACGAGTGCGTGCGTGGGTATTCCAGATCATCACCATCGTGGCGGTGGTCTCCCTGGGCTGGTATCTGTTCGATAACACCCAGACCAACCTGCAACACCGGGGCATTACCTCCGGTTTTGACTTTCTGGAGCGCAGTGCCGGTTTCGGTATCGCTCAACACCTGATCTCCTACACCGAAGCGGACAGTTATGCCCGCGTGTTCGTGATCGGCCTGCTCAACACCCTGTTGGTGACCTTCATCGGCGTGATCCTGGCGACGATCCTCGGTTTCATCATCGGCGTGGCGCGGCTGTCGAAGAACTGGATCATCGCCAAGCTGGCGACGGTGTACGTGGAGGTTTTCCGTAACATTCCGCCGCTGCTGCAGATCCTGTTCTGGTACTTCGCGGTGTTCCTGACCATGCCAGGGCCGCGCAACAGCCATAACTTCGGCGACACCTTCTTCGTCAGCAGCCGTGGCCTGAACATGCCCGCCGCGCTGATGGCCGATGGTTTCTGGCCGTTCGTGATCAGCATCGTCGTGGCCATCGCCGCCATCGTGCTGATGAGCCGTTGGGCCACCAAGCGCTTCGAAGAAACCGGCGAGCCGTTCCACAAGTTCTGGGTCGGCCTGGCCCTGTTCCTGGTGATCCCGGCACTGTGCGCGTTGATCTTCGGGGCCCCGGTGCATTGGGAGATGCCGAAGCTGCAAGGTTTCAACTTCGTCGGTGGCTGGGTGCTGATCCCGGAACTGCTGGCCTTGACCCTGGCACTGACGGTCTACACCGCAGCGTTCATTGCCGAGATCGTCCGTTCGGGTATCAAGTCGGTCAGCCATGGCCAGACCGAAGCGGCCCACTCGCTTGGCCTGCGCAACGGCCCGACCCTGCGCAAGGTGATCATCCCGCAAGCCCTGCGCGTGATCATTCCGCCGCTGACCAGCCAATACCTGAACCTGGCGAAAAATTCCTCGTTGGCGGCCGGTATCGGTTACCCGGAAATGGTTTCGCTGTTTGCCGGCACGGTGCTGAACCAGACCGGGCAGGCGATCGAAGTAATCGCGATCACCATGAGCGTGTACCTGGCGATCAGTATCAGCATTTCCCTGCTGATGAACTGGTACAACAAGCGCATTGCGCTGATCGAGCGGTAAGGAAAAGCGCATGACGACTCATATTTTCAAACCTGACATGCCGCCACCGAGCCGCAGTATCGGTGTCGTGGCATGGATGCGCGCCAACATGTTCTCCAGCTGGCTCAACACCCTGCTGACCCTGTTCGCGTTCTACCTGATCTACCTGGTGGTCCCGCCGATCCTGCAGTGGGCGATCCTCGACGCCAACTGGGTCGGCACCTCTCAAGCTGACTGCACCAAGGACGGCGCCTGCTGGGTGTTTATCCAGCAGCGTTTTGGTCAGTTCATGTACGGCTACTACCCGGTGGACCTGCGCTGGCGCGTGGACCTGACCGTGTGGCTGGCGGTCATCGGCGTGGCACCGCTGTTCATCTCGCGCTTCCCGCGTAAAGCGGTGTACGGGCTGGGCTTCCTGGTGTTGTACCCGATCATTGCCTGGTGCCTGTTGCATGGCGGCGTTTTCGGCCTGACCCAAGTGGCGACCAGCCAATGGGGCGGCCTGATGTTGACCCTGGTGATCGCCACCGTCGGCATCGCCGGCGCGTTGCCGCTGGGGATTGTCCTGGCGCTGGGCCGTCGTTCGAACATGCCGGCGATTCGAGTGGTCTGCGTGACCTTCATCGAATTCTGGCGTGGCGTGCCGTTGATTACGGTGCTGTTCATGTCTTCGGTGATGCTGCCGTTGTTCCTGCCTGAAGGCATGAACTTCGACAAGCTGCTGCGTGCACTGATCGGCGTGATCCTGTTCCAGTCGGCTTACGTCGCCGAGGTGGTGCGCGGCGGTCTGCAAGCGATTCCAAAGGGGCAGTACGAAGCGGCCGCGGCGATGGGCCTGGGTTACTGGCGCAGCATGGGCCTGGTGATCCTGCCGCAAGCCCTGAAGCTGGTGATCCCCGGCATCGTCAACACCTTCATTGCACTGTTCAAGGACACGAGCCTGGTGATCATCATCGGCCTGTTCGACTTGCTCAACAGCGTCAAGCAGGCTGCTGCCGATCCGAAATGGCTGGGCATGGCCACCGAAGGCTATGTGTTCGCCGCCCTGGTGTTCTGGATTTTCTGTTTTGGTATGTCGCGCTATTCCATGCATCTGGAACGCAAGCTCGACACGGGCCACAAGCGCTAAGTCGCTACCTGATTAGGAAGTATTTCGATGAGCGAAGCAATCAAACAGCCTGTGAGCCCTGAAGGCATTATTCAGATGCAGGGCGTGAACAAATGGTACGGCCAGTTCCACGTGTTGAAAGACATC
Source organism: Pseudomonas baetica (assembly GCF_051216495.1). GTDB lineage: Bacteria > Pseudomonadota > Gammaproteobacteria > Pseudomonadales > Pseudomonadaceae > Aquipseudomonas > Aquipseudomonas baetica_B. The sequence continues at coordinate 14,911 of NZ_JBPKAM010000004.1, forward strand.
AACCTGAACGTCAAGCAGGGCGAGCGTATCGTGCTGTGCGGCCCGTCGGGTTCCGGCAAGTCCACCACCATCCGCTGCCTCAACCGCCTGGAAGAGCACCAGCAAGGTCGCATCGTGGTCGATGGCGTTGAGCTGACCAACGACCTCAAGCAGATCGAAGCGATCCGCCGTGAAGTCGGCATGGTGTTCCAGCACTTCAACCTGTTCCCACACCTGACCATTTTGCAGAATTGCACTCTGGCGCCGATGTGGGTTCGCAAGATGCCCAAGCGCAAGGCCGAGGAAATCGCCATGCACTATCTGGAGCGCGTACGCATTCCGGAACAGGCGCACAAGTACCCGGGGCAACTGTCCGGCGGTCAGCAACAACGTGTGGCGATTGCCCGCGCGCTGTGCATGAAGCCGAAAATCATGTTGTTCGACGAGCCGACTTCTGCCCTTGATCCGGAGATGGTGAAAGAGGTTCTGGACACCATGATCGGCCTGGCAGAAGACGGCATGACCATGCTCTGCGTAACCCACGAAATGGGCTTCGCCCGCACCGTGGCCAACCGAGTGATCTTCATGGACAAGGGCGAAATCGTCGAACAGGCTGCGCCGAACGACTTCTTCGACAACCCGCAGAATGATCGTACCAAGTTGTTCTTGAGCCAGATCCTGCATTGATCGACGCTAGGCAGTGAAATAAACCCGGAAAGTGTTCCGGGTTTATTTTTTTGGCGCGGTGTTTGAATCAGGAAGCCTTAATGGCCTCCTGTTCCGGAAAGCGTTCGGCCAGTAAACGCCTCAAATCGGTGCCTTCGTTCAGCGCATGTACTTCGGCGAGCAAATGAGGATGACGATCCAGCAGGCGCATCAATGTGAATAGCGGTTGAGGAGGGGCGAGTTCGCCGCGTTCATAGCGGGAGAAGGCGTTGTGCCCGCCACCTGACAACAACTTGACCGCTTCCTTTTGTGTGAGGTGTAACTTGCGGCGGATGCGTTTCATCTCGCCGCCCATGACCAGAAAGCAATCTGAAAGCAGCTTGTCGCTGGCATCGGAATAGCGCTCGGCGCTGTCAGTGTCATGATCGAATTCAATTTCACCGCAGACTTGGCATTCCCACCCTGCGATATCGTGTATTCGTCTTGCCACCTGCTTGAAGTCGATCGTAAAAGAGCGGCCAGCAAAGTGATGCATGCCATTGTGGGTGCCACAGCTGACGCATTGCTGTGTTTTCATTGGTTCCTCTCCTTGAAGGAGATTATCGGGTGACCTCCGTCAGCGCGGTAAGTCACTTTGATGTAAATCTCCCGATCCTCATATGTTGTGTAATACACGTCCTGCCAAATTCGATGATCGGCATAGGTGGTCATCGATTTGTGCAGCATTCTGTTCTCCAGCAAGCAAACGATTCGCTGCATCTGATTGATGCTTAACATCATTCTTCGACCACCCTCGCGAGCGGTTAATGTGAATGCGTTGCTTCCCAGCCTGACAACCTCCGTCTTGATCGCCGCCAAGTTGTAATGGGGTGTGTTCTTCTCCATAAGAATCCGTAAGCCCTATCCATGAAATTACCCTTAAAGGGTAATTTTGACTAATCGAAAATCCCGCTCCTTTTCCCGCTCCTTGACCGTAGGTGGTTGCCGTCCTACGCGTTGCTGACTAACATGTCAGAAAATTCATCCTATGATTGGATGAAAGGGCGAACTCCATGTCAGACATTTCTCCATTAGTGAAACGATCCCTGGTCGATCAGGCCCTGGATCAATTGCGTCAGCGCATCAATCAAGGCGTCTGGACAGTCGGCCAGCGCCTACCCACCGAGCCTGAGCTGTCCGCAGAGCTGGGCATCAGCCGCAACACCGTGCGCGAAGCCATGCGGGTGCTGGCGTTTTCAGGGTTGATCGAGATCCGTCAGGGCGACGGCAGTTATCTGCGAGCGGTGGTCGATCCGCTGGACACCTTGAAGGTGCTATCGCAGTGCTCCCTTGAGCAGGCCCGCGAGACCCGGCACATCCTTGAGGTAGAGGCCATCGGTCTGGCCGCGCTGCGTCGAACCGATGAGGACCTGGTGGTGTTGCGCGAGGCACTGGGTGTCAGCGGCAGCCACTATCACGGCGATCTCGACACCTACATCGCCTGCGATCTGGTGTTTCACCGCCGTCTGGTGGACGCCGCGCACAACCCGACCCTCAGCGAGCTGTATCGCTATTTCTCCAGTGTCGTCAGCGAACAATTGCGTCACTGCCTGAACATCACCCCGCGCCGCCAGGAAGTGTTCGATCTGCATATCGAACTGCTCGATGCCGTCGAGCAACGCGACCCTGAGCGGGCCAAAGCCTTGTCGAGGCAGTTGATCAATGAACCTTGAAACCGGGAACGCCATGTCCAGCAGCCAGATCACTGAAGCCAAACGCAAGGCAGAGCTCGAAGAGCTGCTGATCGATGCCGAAGCTGACGACGAACAGATCCAGCAAAGTCATCCGGTCCTGCGTCGTCCATGGCTGTTGCTGCTGGGATTGATTCTGGTCGCGCTGAACTTGCGGCCCGCACTGTCGAGCATGGCGCCGATGCTCAGCGAGGTGTCGAAAAGCCTCGGCCTGTCGGCGTCCCAGGCGGGTTTGCTGACAACCCTGCCGGTGCTGTGCCTTGGCCTGTTCGCGCCACTGGCGCCGGTTCTGGCGCGACGCTTTGGTGCCGAACGTGTGGTGCTGGGCATTCTTCTGACGCTGGCGGGCGGGATCATCCTGCGCAGTTCGTTTGGTGAAGTCGGCCTGTTCACTGGCAGCGTGCTGGCCGGCGCCAGCATCGGTGTGATCGGCGTGTTGCTGCCGGGCATCGTCAAGCGCGACTTCCCTAAACAGGCCGGGACCATGACCGGTGTCTACACCATGGCGTTGTGCCTGGGGGCGGCGATGGCGGCAGGAGCGACCGTGCCGCTCAGTGAGCACTTCGACAAGCGCTGGACATTGGGCCTGGGTTTTTGGGTGATTCCAGCGCTGGCGGCCGCAATGTTCTGGTTGCCGCAAGTTGGCCAGAAGCACGGCGCGCATCACGTCGCCTATCGCGTCCGGGGACTGCTGCGTGACCCGTTGGCCTGGCAAGTCACCCTGTACATGGGCCTGCAATCGTCCCTGGCCTACATCGTGTTCGGCTGGTTGCCGTCGATCCTGATCGGTCGCGGACTGACCCCGACCCAGGCCGGTCTGGTGCTGTCGGGTTCGGTGATCGTGCAACTGGTCAGCTCCCTGGCTGCACCTTGGCTGGCAACCCGTGGCAAGGATCAGCGCCTGGCGATCGTGATCGTGATGGCGTTGACCCTCGGTGGTTTGTTCGGCTGCCTCTACGCGCCGATCGAGGGTTTGTGGGGCTGGGCGATTGTGCTCGGGCTGGGGCAGGGCGCCACGTTCAGCCTGGCGTTGACCTTGATCGTGTTGCGCTCCCGGGATTCCCATGTGGCGGCGAACCTGTCGAGCATGGCCCAGGGTTTTGGTTACACCCTGGCCTCCATGGGACCGTTCGCGGTGGGCATCGTGCATGACTGGACCGGCGGCTGGACGGCCGTGGGCTGGATCTTCGGCGTGATCGGCCTCGGTGCGATCCTGGCTGGCCTCGGTGCCGGGCGTTCGTTGTACGTTCAAGTGGTCAGCGAAAAAGTCTGAACTACAAATAGACAACGTCCAGCGTCGCGGAGCCGTCGAGTTGCACGTCGGTGCTGAGATCCAATTCGGACGTGGCGGCGATCACCGTTTCAAGGATGACCCGGCTCGTCAGGGTTTGGATGCCAATCGGGCCGGCGCTGCTGCCTGCTACGTCAGTGAATCCCAGATAGCTTCTGGCACCAATCGGAATGGGACGGCTGCTGGATGAACTCCAGGCCATGCCCCCGGTGGTGGAGTCGGTTCGAAACACCTGGGTCCATGCGTCCACCACCGTATTGGCGGGATCGAAATTCAGCGAATACAGGCCGATTTTGTTGCCGCTGCGGTCGTGATTCAGGCCGTAGTAAATCTCGCTGTTGACGATGGCCGAGCCGTCACGGTTATCGCGCATCAGCAGGGCGAAGCGCGCGGGGCCATTGCACTGGAGGCTGAAGTCGAGGGCCTGGTCGCGCAGTTGCGTGCGCTTGTCGACGCTCAAGTCCTGCCGGGAGATTTTGCCGTAGTCGACCAAGCCGTTGTTCGAAAGGCTGGGGGTGCAGGCTGCGGGGGTGATGAGACCTTGGACAGACAGGTCCACCGCAGACGCTGCGAGGACATTGGGTGCGGTACTGATTAATAACGTTGTCGCGAGTGCTGCGAAGTGGTTTTTCATCGCGAAAATCCTTTTCGTGGGTTTGCTGAGTGTTGTGCCGACGTCATTCCTTGCTCGGATCATGACTCCGGGAAAAGTCGGCAGGGCGTTACAGGTACTTCATTTCAAGCGTTGCCGAGCCATCGATGTTCACCTGGTCGCTCAGGTCCAAGTCCCTGGCTGGCTTGATCCACGTTTGAAGTGACAATACAAAGGTCAGGTCTTGAACACTGATTGGCTGGTAACCGGGATCACTGCGGGCTGCCACCGATACGTATTCTCCCGGCTCCCAGATCATGTGGTAGTGCCAGCCGGTTTCCCCGTCCGGGGACTTGACTGTCTGTACCAATACGCCATCGGCTATGGCCGTGTGCATATTCAACATGTACTCGCCGAGGTTCTGGGTACCGTTGATTTTTCCCAGGCCGAAAGCCGCGTTGGCATCGGTCGAGTCGGCACGATTATCGATGCTCAGCAGTGCGAACCGCGTGGCACCCTCGCACTTGACCGTCAGGGACAAGTTGCGTTGTCCCAGCGAGGTATCAGCATTTTGGTTCAAGTCCTTTGCCGCAATTTTGCCGTAGTCGGCAATGCCGCCTTCGGACAAGCCCGGTGTGCAGGCACTCGGTGTGAGGGTGCCCTTGACGGTCAGGTCAGTGCTTGATGCCGCCAGTGCAAAGGGTGCCGCGCTGATCAAAGCCGTGGTTGAAAGCGCTGCGTAGAAACGTTTCATCATGGGATGCTTTTTCATTCGAGAAGGGAATCCTCAGTCGAGGCTGGCTCGCTCTTACTTACCGTATGGCGGGTGGGTCAAAGGCGGGCCTTACAGGTAATTCATTTCAAGCGTCGCCGAACCATCGATTTTGACTTCGTTGCTCAGGTCCACCCCGTCCGCTCTATAAATTGAGGTTTGAAGCAACAGCTCCATGGAGAGGTCCTGAACGCTGATCGGTTGACTGAAATCATCCATGGCAGCCACCGAGGCGTAATCCCCCGGCATCCAGAACAAATGGCCGTGCCAGCCGGTTTGTCCATCCTTGGATTTGATGGGTTGTACGGCGTCTCCGTCAGCGACGGCACTCATCATGACCAGCAAATATCTGCCGATGTTTTGGGTGCCATTGATTTTGCCCAGGCCGAACATCGAATTCAGGTCGCTCGAACCGATGCGGTTGTCGATGCCCTTCAGCGCGAACGTCGTGGTGCCGTCGCATGCTACCGACAGGGTTACCGTGCGATCTTCCAGTCGGGTATTGCTGTCTTGATTCAAGTCTTTCGCCGAGATCTTGCCGTAATCCACCACACCGTTGCCGGACAAACTCGGTAAACAAGCGCTCGGCGTGATGGTGCCGGTGACGGTCAAATCAGTGCTCGAAGCCGCCAGCGCAAAAGGCGCAAGGCTAAGCAGTGCGGTGGTGGAAAGTGCTGCAAACAGGTATTTCATTTTCTTACTCACTTCTATGGTTGTTTTTCCGCCTGACCCAGGGCATTTCGCTCCGGGTTCAGCAGGATGGGTTTGAAGTCACAGGTAAATAATCTCGATCGTCCCCGCGCCATCGAGGTGGATGGCACTGCTCAAATCCAGGCTGTCGGTGGGGGCGATAACGGCGTCGACGGTGACGGTGGTGTTGAGGTTCTGGATCATCACCGGGCCCGCGGTGCTGCCGACGCTGGCGGTAAAGCCCAGGTAGCTGTTCTGGCCGATGGGAATCGGGCTGGCGCTGGCGGTGCTCCAGGCCGTGCCGCCAGTGGTGGAGTCGGTTCGATAGAGGCGTGCGTAGTTGTCGGCGCTGGTATCCGCTGGATCAACGTTCAGCGAATACAGACCGATCTTGTTGTTGCGGCCGTCCATGCCGAGACCGTAGTAAATTTCGCTGTTGACCGTCGCCGAGCCTGAGCGGTTGTCGTGCATGATCAACGCGAAAGAGGTGGGCGCGTCGCAGCCGACTCTTAGCGACAAGGACCTTGGTGGCAGGCGCGTGCTTTTTTCGACATTCAGGTCGTTCTTGGAGAGCTGGCCGAAGTCAACCAGCCCGCCGTTGGACAGCACCGGTTCGCAGGCCGCCGGGGCGAAACGGGCGCGCAGGGTCGTCTCGCGGGTGCGTCCGGCAGCGACAGCGTCGAACACACCGGTTGTCTCCCAGGTCACCGAGTCACGCACCTGCATCCCTTGTTCCTGGACCCACGCCGTCAATTCAAGTTGCGCCGAAAAACTGCGGCCTTGCGCGGGTACGCCAGCTTTCATCGGAACCACGCCATGATCCGGTCGCCAGGTCAGGTTCGACGCGGTTTCCACCGGCGCCTGACCGACGCCGGCAATCAAGCCGACTTCCACCGACTGGCCGTCGAGCACCGCGTCGCGAATACGCATCTGGTAGCTGCCGCGTTCGGCAAAGTGAAAGCGCTTGGCCGTTGCCGCCATGGCCCGGTAAAACAGGCTCATGTCGATGGGGTTGGCACAACGCAGGTTCAGGCTCAACTGACGCTCGCCGAGGTTTCGCTCCGGGGCTGAATCAGGGCGTATCGCCCGGTTCATCAGCCCGTAATCGAGCACGGGCTGGCTCAGGTTCAACTGACAGTCGTCGGCAGATGCCCAGGCGAAGGGCGTGTATCCGCTCAGCACCAGAGGGACAAGGGTCGTCAGCAAACAGCGGGACAGGTTCATGCAATTATCCTCAAAGGGCTCGGCACTTGGCGGGGGCGGTTTCGTAGTACGCATCGGCATCGGCCTCTGCCGGCAACTCGAAGCGCAGTTCGCAACGCTCCAGTCCTGGCGCGCTGATCCACAGCGCAGGAATGTCGAGCACGTTGGGCAGAAACACCTGGCCGCCTTCCTGCACCAAGGTGACGAACTCGCCGTCCTCGGTGTTCACGGCGGCGCCACGGGGCAGGGGCGCACCGTTGGCGGTGGTGACCTTGAGCAGGACGCGACGGGTTTTGCTGACGCCGAACTCGACCTTGTCGACAGCCCCGCGTCCGGCGGAAATCACTGCCAGGCCGTTGCTGATATCGGCGTTGCGCGGCAGGGATTTGGTATCGACTTCCACCGGGCTGCGCCCGTACGCCGACACCTGCGGGACCACCGCCTGACCTTGCCAGTCGGTCCACACCGGGCCGCTCGGTGTCGAGACTTTGATGGCGCCCAGGTCACCCACGGAGAGCAGGGCAAAGGTGTCGCTGACCGGATAAGGCGAGAACGTCAGGCCGCCACTGTGCAGAACGGCACCGCCACGGGCGCTGGCCTGATAGCTTGAGCGATCGGCATCGCTGCGGGTGTAGTTCAGGTCCAGTTGGGTGTAGCGCGGCAGCATCGAAACACCGACCGTGGATTGCACTTCTTTATCTCGGGTGTCGTGTTCAACGCCGACCCGGTAGGCCAGTTGATCGTTGATCTGCTCACTCAAGCCCACACCGCTGCGATAGTCGCCGTCGGAACTGCGCACCCAGGTACGCGCGCGCCGGGTTTCACCCAGGGGAATGCTGAGGTTCAGGTAAACGCTATCGTCGTTGCGGTTCGCGCCGCTGACTTGCCATTCGGCGGTCAGCGAGACCGACACACCGCCAAGGTTGGTGCCCCAGGAGGCGAGCGCGCGGCTGCTGCTTTGGCCATCGAATGAGCTGGACCGACTGAAGCCACCACTGAAGGCACCAAGCCAAGGGTGAGCCCACGACAGACCGGCGCTTTGCTGGTCGCGGTAACGGGATTGGCTGTCGTCGTCAGTGTTATCGAACACCGCGTCCTCCAGTTCGCGGTAACCCAGGGTCCGGTAGGAGCTGCCGGCATTGAGTGCCCAGCGTTCGTTCAAACGGTGGGATACGCTCAGGTCGGCCTGAAGTCCCTGATTGGATTGCCGGCTGGCGTCGGCGCCCGTCAGCGTGGCTTGAACCTGTGTGTCGGGCGATGGCAGCAGGCCTACACCTACGCCCGCGGCGCGATAGTCCTCGGCACTGGTCACGCCAGCGCTGAGCAACACCTGAGGGTGGATTGCGCCGCTCCAGCCACCGCTGATCACCCACGGATCGCTGCCCTCTGCATCACCGATGTTGCGCACCCGACCGGCCGCCAGCGAGTAACCGGGTGCCGGCAAACCGATACCCAGCATCGCGGCCGGCACGGTGAAGCTGCGTTGGCTGCCGTCGGCTTCCTTGATGGTGACCTCCACATCGGAGCGGGTATTGAGGCGCCGCACGTTAGTGAGCGCGAACGGACCGGCAGGCACCACGGTGGAATGGATCAACGAACCGTTCTGCCGGACCTCGACCTGTGCCTGGCTGTTGGCGATACCCTCGATGACCGCGTTTTGCCCCTCGACTTGCAGTGCCTGTTCATTGAGCACTTGCACGCCGGTGATCTGCGCACCCGCCAGCACCGGGTTGTAGAGGTTGATCTGGCCTGCCTGCAGCACGGCTTCGTGACTGGCAAAGGTGCGCTGGGCATAGGCAGCGATGTGCGTCGTGCTGGAGACGTCGTCCTGCCAGGTTTGCACCTGGCGACTGCGAACAATCCAGTCGCCGGCATTGAACCCAAGTTCGGTGTTGGCCGAGGCGTAGCGACTGGTGTCGTCGCCATAAACGCTGTGCAAACCGGTGACATCGTAGTTGAGCATGCCGGCCAACCCCCCGGTCTGATAGCCGGAAAAGTCCCGGGTAACCGGGCGTATCGCGTCGGTGGGCACGATCAGCGACAACGCCAGGCTGGACGGGTCCGGTTCGATGACGGTCTGTGGTGCGGCGGCCAAAAAATCGTGGCACGGGCCATCGTCCAGCAGGCGATCCGGAATATTCAGGTTGGCCTTGTCGAGCAGGGGACGGTCAAAGCACAGCGCACCTTGCCGATTGAACGTGGCATCCACGCGGCCTCGGCGTTGACCGTTGACAGTGAGCGTTACCGGATGCTTTCCCGCCGTGAAGCGCGGCGCTTGCATCAGCGAGGTCGCCAGCGCCGGATCAATGCCGCGCTGCAGCAGCGTGTTTTTATCGAATGCCGCCAGCAACAACGCATCACCCCGGGCATCGAGCACCAGCAGGGCGTTGGCTAGCAGCAACGTCAGCGTGACGTGCCGAGGTAGCAAATGAGGGCGAGCGGGCCGAATGGCGGGCACGGCTTCGCCATCACGGTAAATTGATACTGTGTTCATGGGGTTCACTTGGGTTATGCCGGCGTCTGGCCTGTTTGCTGTGGCTCAGACTCGCCTGTGGCAACGGCCGCAAGACCGTCGCCTGGAAACTTCGGCGCTCACTGTTCCTTCATGGCGCTGTTTTGGGTGATTTCAGGATTTGATCGGCGCCTCGTAATGCGGCACTGCAAAGCCATACACCGTGGCGGGTTGCAGGCGCACGGTGGTGGCGGCTGAGCCATTGGTGGTCACGCTCAGTCTTTCGCCCGGCAGCACATAAGTGCGTGGCAATAAAGCCGAACCATTACCCGGCAACAACAGCAGTTCCTGGGCCAGGCGCACCACATAAGGCGTCGGGTTGTGCACGCTCAACTGATCTTTTTCCAGGCTCCAGGTCAGGCCTGTCCACGGTGTGCGGTTGGGCGCCAGGCCTTTGGGGTGCACGATCACCGGCAGATTCTGGCGTACCGTCACACCGACGCGCGCATGCCCGGCCTGGGCCGCCGCGCGATCCTGGGGCATGCCTTCGAAAATCACTCGTTTCAAGCGCTGCGTGGTCAGGGGCGCGTTCGATTGCAGGATGAACCGCACCAGTTGGCTCTTGGAAGGTTCGACACGGGCCAGCGGCGGTGTGACAAACAGCAGTGGCTCCTTGTCTTCGGGAATGTCTTCGAGGGTAACGTGCAACAAGGCCAGGCTGGCATCGGTATTGGTCACGGACACCGAGGCTTCGCCGTCGGCCTCGTTGACGATCACCACCGAGGTGTCTGGCACCATGCCATCGGCCAGAACGCGGCTGCAGAACAGCACGACCAACGCCCCCAAACAAACGCTCAGGTATCGAGCACCGTTGAAAAAAGTCATGGTTAAAGCCTGTGTGAAAGAAGCAATGAAAGGGAAAGTCAGCATGGCTACAGGTACTTCAGGTCAAGCACGATCGCACCGTCCAGCGGCACTTCCTGATTCAGGGTCAGGAAGCTCGCGGCGTTGATCGAGGTGTTGATGTGCAGCGCGGCAACCAGCAACTGATGAGGTTCCGGCACCAGGGTGCCGGGCTTGGCGAAACCCATGTAGTTGTTTGGGTAGGCGTTGTTTTCCGGGAACCAGGTTAGACCCTGGTTGCTCGAGGCCAGCACCAGCGCCGGCTCACCGTCGGCCACCGCATTGCGAAAGGCGAGGCTGATGGTGCCCAGGCGCTCGTCGGGCGCATGAACGTTCCATCCCAGGCCGTAATAAAACCCCGGCCCCAGTGACGAATCCGCCCGGCTGTCCACGCCGACGAGTACAAACAGCAGCGGTTCGTCACAAGCCACGCTCAGGTCCAGTTGCCGTCCCGGCAACGGGCTCAGCTCGTATTGATTGAGGGTACGGGCCGGCACCTTGCCGTGGTCGACCAGGCCGCCGTCCGAAAGCAGCACGTCGCAGGCATTCGGGGTGATCTGGCCCACGACATTGAGCTCCACGTTGGAGGCTGCCAGCGCAGCAGGTCTAACGCTCAGCAGGCAGAGCAGGGCGAGAAGGTGTGAAGTCGCTTTGTTCATTTCGGTCTGAAGTCCTTGTCAGCACGGTGCGGGTGGGGACGGCAAAGGTTTCCGGTCGTCGCCGGGTATCCTGCCGCTCCCGGGCTTGTCGTCGGGTTACAGGTAACGCACGGTCATGGTGACTGAGCCGTCGATGGACACTTCGTTGGTCAGGGTCAACCGGTCGGTCGGGGCAATCTCCGGCATAACACTGATATCGGCAGTTAATAGTTGAACCGGTTTTGGTACCAAGGTGCCGGTATCGGCTACCGTTACGATGTTATTGCGTGCCATGTAGCGGTTGGCCGTCCAAGAGGAACCGTCGTCCTCGGAACTGATAACTCTGACCGGTACGCCATCGGCTACCGGATAAACCACCATCAATTGCAAGGAGCCAAGTTTTTCGTCGCCGTTGATCAGCCCCAGTCCGAACACATTCTGCCCGATGGTCCAGTTCGAACCTTCGCGGTTGTCCTTGGCTTCAAGGGCCGCCAGAGTCGGTGCGTCACAGGTGAGCGTAAGTTGCAAAAGTTGACGGGGCAGGCTGGTTTCCTTGTTAGGGTTCAGATCTTTGGCCGATATCTTGCCGAAATCCACCACCCCGCCGTTGGCGAGACCGGGAGTGCACGCGCTCGGGGTAATAACTCCGGTCACGGTCAGATCAACGCTGGAAGCAGCGAATGCACTGGTGCTGCCGACCAGCAATAGGGCGCCGAAGAGGGTATTGAGTGTCTTGTTCATCGTTTGGCTTCTACGTAGTGATGTCAAAAAAGGTTGTCTGACTCAAATGCTTGAGCTGCAACGTGGTCTGCCCGAGGGGCTATTGGTCTTGCGTGGATCGAGGTTGCACGGTGGCAGGGGCAGAGGTCGTTACAGTTGTTGCCGGACGTTCTGCCCCGGTTTATCGCCGAGTTACAGGTAACGCACGGTCAGGGTCACCGAGCCGTCGATGGAGACTTCGTTGGTCAGGGTCAGTTGATTGGATGGGGCGATCTTCGGAGCGATATCGAGGTCGGCGGTAAACAGTTGAACCGGTTTCGGTACCAAGGTGCCGGTGTCGGCTACCGAGATGATGCTGTGGCGCGTCAGGTCAGACCCGCCATACCAAGTCGAACCGCCGTCCTCGGAAATGATGTTTCTGACCGGTATGCCGTCGGCTACCGGAGTTCGTAATCTCAAGGACATGGCGCCAAGTTTTTCAGTGCCATTAATCAGTCCCAGACCGTATTCATAAGTGTCGTTGTTGAAGTCCGAGCCTTCCCGATTGTCCTTGGCTTCAAGGGCCATCAGAGTCGCTGCGTCGCAATTTACGTTCAGTTGTACCTGTTGTACGGCGAGGTTTGTCGGCCGATCAGGATTCAGATCCTTGGCGGAGATCTTGCCGTAGTCCACCGTCCCGCCATTGGAGAGGGTCGGGGTACAGGCGCTCGGGGTAATGATCCCGGTCACGGTCAGATCAACGCTGGAAGCAGCGAAAGCGCTGGCACTGCCGACCAGCAGCATGGCGCCGATGAGGGTGTTGAGTGTCCTTTTCATGGTGTAACTCCTGAATTTGGAAATGGATGGGTTTATAGGTACTTCAGTTGCAACGTGGCATGCCCGTCGATCGGTAGTTCATCGACCAGGGTCAGATCGGTGGCTGGCGCAATGATGGTGAAGGCGCGCAGGCGAGCACTCAGGTCTTTGATGGCGATGGGTGTTCGTGGGGCGCTGGGGGCGGCGAACGACGTCAGTGCGGCGTGCCCCAGATAAGTAGACGGCCCCCAACTGGCGCCGCCGTCGCGGGACATGATGGTCGTTACCGCCATGCTGTCGGCCTCTGGCTCGAAAACCCCGAAGGCCACACTGCCGAGTTTCTGGTCATCATTGACCACGCCCAAACCGTGGAACTCGGGTTTGATGGCCGAAGTGCCGGCACGGTTATCCAGCGTGGTCAGCGTGAAAAAAGTCGCGTTTTCGCAATGAACCTCCAGTTGCATTTCGCCGGCTGGCAAGCGGGTAGGCAGCAGCGGGTCGAGATCCCTGGCCGTCAATTTACCGTGATCGACGATGCCGCCGTCCGATAGCACCGGGGCGCAGGCACTGGGGGTGATGATCCCGGTGACGCTCAAGTCGGTGCTGCTGGCGGCCAAAGCCACGGGTGCGCAGGCGATCAACAGGGGGGCCAATAGAGCAACAGAGCATCTGTCCATGATGGTCATCCTTTGAATGGGTAGCACGCAGTGCCGGGTGTTGACGTTAGTCGTGCAGAGCGAGTCTTCGGTCTGCATGAGCAGTTGGCGCGGCATGGGACAGCCAACGCTCAGCGGTCAGGAGGGATAAAGGTCTGTTCATGGGTGACGGGTCCTTGATGAAAGAATTCGAAAGTTGCCCGGTGTGGACGGGGCGCAATCTATCCATCGAGGTCAGCAGGTGAAATGCAACTAATACGAAAATGACAGGCTTGCCGTGCGAAAGATCGTTGCAGGTTGCCATTTGACTCTTTGGTAACGACGTCTGTAGTCCCTGTGTGTAGTCGAAAGAGCTTAAAAATGTAGGGCTGTTCTGTTTGTTTTATAGGAGAAAGATCATCCCCCCGGAGGCATTGGGCGGAGCGCTTTTTGCGCTTGAGAGGGGGCGTTGTGATGGCAACTAGACAGCGCTATTTTCCGCACATTCCACCCACCAAACAGGATAAATCCGACAATGCGCGTAATCATCGCTGACGACCATCCTGTCGTTCGTATAGGCCTGCGGATGCTCATCGATCTGAACAGCTCATGCAGTATCGTGGGTGAAGTTGATGGCCCGGACAGCCTGTTGAGCCTGCTTTCCACCACGCCTTGCGACCTGTTGATCACGGACTTTTCCATGCCCGGCCATCAGCAGTCCGATGGGCTGAAGATGCTCAGCAAAGTGCGACGTTGCTACCCGGAGATGCCGATCATTCTGGTTACGATGTTCTCCAACGTCACGACGCTGAAGAGGGCGTTCGCCGAAGGGGTAATGGCAATCATTGCCAAAGGCGCGTCGGCAAAGGAGCTGCCCATGGCGATCAAAGCGGTGAGCGAAGGTCGGCGTTTTATCAGCGAGTCATTACGCGAGGCGCTGCTTCAGGCAAACGCCGAAGCCGAGTCGGGGCCCCCTTTGTTATCTGCCAAGGAACATGAAGTGGTGAGAATGCTCGCCAGCGGCATGACCGTCAGTGAAATTGCCGGCTACTTCAAACGCAGCGTGTCCACAATCAGTAAACAGAAAAGCATGGCCATGCAACGGCTGGGCATTTCCACGGATGTGGATCTCTTTGCATATGCACGCGAGAGCGGCATGGTGCATTAGGCTTCGGTGCACCCGAAGGTATTCCCGCCACGAATGCCGATAGTGTTCCGTGCCGATGTTGGCTATCGTGCAGGCCACCCAATGACGCCACTCTGCAAACAGGGAACCTGCACATGAGCGAAGCCCACAACGCATTGATTACCCGGTTTTACGAAGCGTTCCAGCGCCTGGATGCCGAGACGATGGCTGCCTGCTACACCGACGACGTGGTGTTCAGCGATCCGGCGTTTGGCGAACTGCGCGGGCGCGATGCCGGAGATATGTGGCGCATGCTCACCACACGGGCCAAGGATTTCTCCCTGACCTTCGACAACGTGCGCAGTGACGAGCGCAGTGGCGGCGCCCATTGGGTGGCGACCTACCTCTTCAGCCAGACTGGCAATACGGTGATCAACGACATCCAGGCACGTTTCGTCTTCCGCGATGGCAGGATTTGCGAGCATCACGACAGCTTCGATCTGTGGGGCTGGTCGCGTCAGGCCCTGGGATTCAAGGGCCTGTTGCTGGGCTGGACGCCACTGGTGCGCAACGCCGTTCGCGCGCAGGCGCTGAAGGGGCTGAGGGCATTCCAGGCCAGTCGCTGATAAGATCGCGGCTTGTTTCCTTTCATGTCTTGATCGCGCCATGACCACCCTCACCGAAAACCCTGCCGAAGCCGATTGCGCGGTGAGCAAACCGTGGTATGTCTACCTCGTGCGCGCGGCCAATGGGTCGCTCTATTGCGGGGTCAGCGACGATCCCGTGCGCCGCTTCGCCAAACATCAAAGCGGTAAAGGCGCACGGTTCTTTCTGTCCAGTCCGGCCATGGCGCTGGTTTACACCGAACGGTGCCGCGACAAGAGCGATGCGCTGCGCCAGGAACGACTAATCAAAAAGCTCAGGAAAAGCGCCAAGGAATGCCTGGTGGCCAGTGCCGCCAGCTCATCAATCTGACTGATAGGTTCCCATCAGGCAGATCCGTAGGCTGCTCGTCGATTGCGCGTTAAGCTGAAGACTCCTTCTGAGTGCGGCGGAGCCGAGCATGTCCGAATTGATCCTGCATCACTACCCGGCGTCCCCCTTCGCCGAAAAGGCCCGACTGATGTTGGGTTTCAAAGGGTTGTCCTGGCGCTCGGTGAAGATCTCGCCCGTGATGCCCAAGCCCGATCTCACGGCACTGACCGGTGGCTACCGCAAGACACCGGTGTTGCAGATTGGCGCGGATATTTACTGCGATACCTCGTTGATCGCCCGTCGGCTGGAACAGGAAAAAGCCTTGCCGGCGTTTTTCCCGGAAGGTCGGGAGATGATTGCTGCGACCTTTGCTGCGTGGGCCGATTCGGTGGTGTTCCCGCATGCGGTCAGCCTGGTGTTTCAACCGGAGTCGATCGCCGTGCGTTTCGCTCACCTGCCGCAGGAGGTGATCAAGGCGTTTCTGGCTGATCGCGCCAAGCTGTTCAGCGGAGGCAGTGCGACAAAGTTGACCGCAGAGCAAGCGCGGCATCAATGGCCGACGATCATGTCGCGTCTGGAGCAACAGCTGCAGCGTGAGGAGGGTGATTACTTGTTTGGCGAACCGTCGATTGCCGACTTTGCCATGGCGCATCCGCTGTGGTTCCTCAAGGCCACACCGGTGACTGCACCGTTTGTGGATAACTATCCGGCGGTGGCGGCCTGGTTGGCGCGGGTGCTGGGTTTCGGACATGGCGCTTCGAGTGAGATGAGCTCGGAAGAGGCGCTGGCGGTTGCATCTGATTCCACGCCCGCAGCTTTGCCGGATGAGCGGTTTATCGACCCGAATGGGTTCAAGGTTGGTCAGCAGGTGGTCATCGCGGCCACTGACTACGGCGTTGATCCGGTGGCGGGGGAGTTGCTGTTTGCCGGTAGCGAGGAATTGATCCTGCGCCGTGAGGATGAGCGTAGCGGCGTGGTGCATGTGCACTTTCCACGACTCGGTTTCCGCATGTCAGCCCACTGATACACGCACACACCTGTGGCGAGGGGATTTATCCCCGTTGGACTGCGTAGCAGTCCCTCTTTTTGGGGCCGCTGCGCAGCCCAGCGGGGCGGTGCGACGGTTCGATAAATCCCCTCGCCACAGGTGCCAAGTAGTACCGAGCTGATTACTTCAGCGCAGCCAGAATCGCATCCGGGTCAAACTTGCGAATCAGCGTTCCATTCACATCGATGAACGGTATCCCGCCACCGCCCAGCGCTTGATAGGCCTTGCGTGCCTCGGCGTCTTTCTCGATATCGAATTCCTGGTACGGAATGCCCTTCTGATCGAGAAAGCGTCGGGTCTGTTTGCAGTAGCCGCACCACTCGGTGGCGTAGAGCACGACCTTGGCCGTGGCTCGGGTCTGCTCGGACACCACCTGTGAAGGATTGAACACCCGCTCGATCTTGCCCCAGTTCTGGTAAACCACTACCACGAACAGGATCAGCAGGCATTTCTTGAGGACGTTGCCCAGCATCAGTTGCGGCGCTTGAGCTGATCGGTAAGCGAGGTCGGCAAGCCTTTGATGACCAGGGTGCCGGCTTCTTCGTCGTATTCGATCTTCGAACCCAGCAGGTGCGCTTCGAAGCTGATCGATAGACCCTCGGCACGACCGGTGAAGCGGCGGAACTGGTTCAGGGTCCGTTTATCGGCCGGGATCTCCGGCGACAGGCCGTAGTCCTTGTTGCGGATGTGGTCGTAGAAGGCTTTCGGCCGTTCTTCGTCGATCAGTTCCGACAGTTCCTCCAGGCCCATGGGTTCGCCGAGCTTGGCCTGGCTGCTGGCGTAATCCACCAGGGTCTTGGTTTTCTCCCGGGCGGAATCCTCCGGCAAGTCTTCGCTTTCGACGAAGTCGCTGAAGGCCTTGAGCAGGGTGCGGGTTTCGCCCGGGCCGTCGACGCCTTCCTGGCAGCCGATGAAATCGCGGAAATACTCCGAGACTTTCTTGCCATTCTTGCCTTTGATGAACGAAATGTACTGCTTGGATTGCTTGTTGTTCTGCCACTCGGACACGTTGATACGCGCCGCCAAGTGCAACTGGCCCAGGTCCAGATGACGGGACGGGGTCACGTCCAGTTCGTCGGTCACCGCCACGCCTTCGCTGTGGTGCAGCAGGGCGATCGCCAGGTAGTCGGTCATGCCCTGCTGATAGTGTGCAAACAGCACGTGGCCGCCCACTGAAAGGTTCGACTCTTCCATGAGCTTCTGCAGATGTTCCACCGCCACGCGGCTGAAGGCTGTGAAGTCCTGGCCGCCATCGAGGTACTCTTTCAGCCAGCCGCTGAACGGGAAGGCGCCGGACTCCGGATGAAACAGACCCCAGGCTTTACCTTGCTTGGCGTTGTAGCTTTCATTGAGGTCGGCAAGCATGTTCTCGATGGCGGCGGACTCGGCCAGTTCAGAGTCGCGAGCGTGAAGAACTGCAGGTGTGCCGTCGGGTTTTTTGTCGATCAGGTGGACGATGCAATGACGGATCGGCATGGGCTTCTCGGCTGGTTTGAGCGGCTGGTCGGAGCGCGCAGGGCAGGCTCCCGGAAAAAGCGCTCAGTGTACCGCAACCGCTGCTTTTGGCGTGGTGCGCAGGGCAATTGTTGGGCGACCGGCGGCGCTTATGCGGTTTTTTCCCGATTTAGCGCAATAAAGCTGACCAAATGGGTAGCTAGAGGCGGATATTTCCCCGTCTCTGTGCTAGTTTTGCCCGGTCTTGCGCGAAGTCACTGCGTTAAGCGTGCAGTCAGCAAATGTCAGGTCGAACCAAACCCTGATTTCGGCATCTATAACCCGACTCGTCGTGGTTATCGCCGAGGGTGCCAGATCCAGAAGATCGGGCTCGATGGCTGACACTGCACTCTGCAATCCATATGAATTTGATAGGGAAGGAACACTAAATGGCTCTTACTAAAGACCAACTGATCGCCGACATCGCTGAAGCTATCGACGCGCCAAAAACCACCGCGCGTAACGCTCTGGACCAACTGGGCCAAATCGTTGCCGATCAGCTGGAAAACGGCGGCGAAATCACTGTGCCGGGTATCGGCAAGCTGAAAGTGACCGAGCGTCCTGCCCGTACTGGCCGTAACCCTTCGACTGGCGCTGCCATCGAAATCCCTGCCAAGAAAGTGATCAAGCTGGTTGTGGCCAAAGGCCTGACCGACGCTGTGAACAAGTAAGACACAGTGAAAAAAAACCGTGCGCCGGAGCAATCCGGACACGGTTTTTTTGTGCGTGCGATATTCCAAAAATATCCCTGATCATATTGTGGGAGCGAGCCTGCTCGCGAAGGCGGAGTGTCAGTCACTGAAGGAGATGGCTGATCCACCGCTTTCGCGAGCAGGCTCGCTCCCACAGGGGCAAATCATTTACCTGGCTTTTGCACCCAGCGTTCGCGCCAGGTCAGTTGTTGGGCTTCGGTCTGAAAGGTCCAGGCCACGAAACGGCTCTGCTTCTGACCCTGGGACATTTCCACTACCTGGCTCTCCAGTGCACCGGCCTTTTTCAGCGCGCTCTGGATCGCGGGCAGGTTCGAGGCTTTCGACACCAGGGTGCTGAACCACAACACCTGTTGTCCCACCTGTGCGCTCTCGCTGATCAATTGCGTAACGAAGCGTATTTCGCCGCCCTCGCACCACAACTCAGCCGCCTGACCGCCAAAATTCAACACCGGCAATTTGCGTTTCGGATCGGCTTTGCCCAGCGCGCGCCATTTGCGGCTGCTGCCTCGGGTGGCTTCTTCGAGGGAGGAGTGGAACGGCGGGTTGCACATCGTCAGGTCGAATTGCTCATCGCTCCCCAGCAAGCCCAGGAGAATCTGCTTGCGGTTGGTTTGTTGGCGAATCTGGATGGCCTTGTTCAAGCCGTTGGCCGCAATGATGGTTTTGGCCGAGGCGATGGCTGTGGCATCGATATCGGAGCCGAGGAAGTGCCAGCGGTAATCGCTGTGACCGACCAATGGATAGATACAGTTGGCGCCAGTGCCGACGTCCAGCACCTTTACCGATGCCCCGCGGGGAATTGTGCCGTCGTTGCCGCTGGCCAGCAGGTCGGCGAGAAAGTGCACGTAGTCCGCACGTCCCGGCACAGGTGGGCATAGGTAGTCGGCCGGAATGTCCCAATGGGCAATGCCATAAAATGATTTGAGTAACGCCCGGTTGAACACCCGCACCGCGTCCGGGCTGGCGAAATCGATGCTTTCCTTACCGTACGGATTGATGATCACGAACTTTGCCAGTTCCGGCGTGCTCTTGATCAGCGCCGGGAAGTCGTAACGACCCTGGTGGCGATTGCGCGGATGCAGGCTGGCTTTCTCCTTGGGTTCGACGGCTTTGACCGGGGCCACGGTCTCAGGCTTTTTGCGCGCAGGTTTGGGTGTACGAGGGGCGTTCATGGGCGGGGTCGATTCGGGTATGACTGAAAGTGGCGGGCATTGTCCCACATTGGTGCCCGGTACGCCGAACCCTGTAGGAGCGAGCATGCTCGCGATGGACGTCAACGATAACGTTGGAAGCCTGACACCCAGCGGTGCTCTCTGGTTCATCGCGAGCATGCTCGCTCCTACAAGTGACGGGCACAAAAAAAGGGAGGCCATTACGGGCCTCCCTCTTTCATTGCGATTCGCCGTTACAGACTGGCAATCCGCGCATGCTGCTCCGCCAACTTGCCCAGAGCCTGTTCGGCTTCGGCCAGTTTGGCGCGTTCTTTCTCGATCACTTCAGCGGGTGCCTTGTCGACGAACCCGGCGTTCGACAACTTGCCGCCGACGCGCTGCACTTCGCCTTGCAGGCGCTGGATTTCCTTGTCCAGACGCGCCAGTTCCGCGCCTTTGTCGATCAGGCCAGCCATCGGCACCAGCACTTCCATCTCGCCGACCAGGGCAGTCGCCGAAAGCGGTGCTTCTTCGCCAGCGGCCAGTACGGTGATCGATTCGAGGCGTGCCAGTTTCTTCAGCAACGCTTCGTTTTCGCTCAGGCGACGCTGATCTTCGGCGCTGACGTTTTTCAGGAACAGCGGCAGCGGTTTACCCGGGCCGATGTTCATTTCGCCACGGATGTTGCGTGTGCCGAGCATCAGGCCCTTGAGCCATTCGATGTCGTCTTCGGCCGCCTGATCGATGCGTGCTTCATTGGCCACTGGCCAAGGTTGCAACATGATCGTCTTGCCTTCGATACCGGCCAGCGGCGCGATGCGCTGCCAGATTTCTTCGGTGATGAATGGCATGAACGGATGCGCCAGGCGCAGGGCCACTTCCAGTACGCGAACCAGGGTGCGACGGGTGCCGCGCTGACGTTCGACCGGCGCGTTTTCGTCCCACAGCACAGGCTTGGAGAGCTCCAGGTACCAGTCGCAGTATTGGTTCCAGATGAACTCGTACAAGGCTTGTGCGGCCAGGTCGAAACGGAATTGATCCAGCTGACGGGTCACTTCGGCTTCGGTGCGCTGCAATTGCGAAATGATCCAGCGATCCGCCAGGGACAGTTCGTAGGCTTCGCCGTTCTGGCCGCAGTCCTCGCCCTTGTCCAGCACGTAGCGCGCGGCGTTCCAGATCTTGTTGCAGAAGTTGCGATAGCCTTCGACGCGGCCCATGTCGAACTTGATGTCGCGACCGGTGGACGCCAGCGAGCAGAAGGTGAAGCGCAGGGCGTCGGTGCCGTAGCTGGCGATACCCTCGGCGAACTCGTCGCGGGTCGCTTTCTCGATCTTCTTCGCCAGTTTCGGCTGCATCAGGCCCGAGGTGCGTTTCTGCACCAGTGTTTCGAGCTCGATGCCGTCGATGATGTCCAGCGGGTCCAGGACGTTGCCCTTGGACTTGGACATTTTCTGGCCCTGGCCATCACGCACCAGGCCGTGCACGTAAACGGTCTTGAACGGAACCTGCGGCGTGCCGTCCTCGTTCTTGATCAGGTGCATGGTCAGCATGATCATCCGGGCAACCCAGAAGAAGATGATGTCGAAACCGGTCACCAGCACATCGGTGGAGTGGAATTTCTTCAGGAATTCGGTCTTTTCCGGCCAGCCGAGGGTGGAGAAGGTCCACAGGCCCGAGCTGAACCAGGTGTCGAGTACGTCGTTGTCCTGCTGCAGCGCAACGTCCGGGCCGATGTTGTGCTTGGCACGCACTTCGGCTTCGTCGCGACCGACGTAGACCTTGCCCGACTCGTCGTACCAGGCCGGAATACGGTGGCCCCACCACAGCTGACGGCTGATGCACCAGTCCTGGATGTCACGCATCCACGAGAAGTACATGTTTTCGTATTGTTTCGGCACGAACTGGATACGACCGTCTTCAACGGCAGCAATCGCAGGCTCGGCCAATGGCTTGGTGGACACGTACCACTGGTCGGTCAGCCAAGGCTCGATGATGGTGCCGGAGCGGTCGCCTTTCGGCACTTTCAGGGCGTGATCGTTGACGCTGACCAGAAGGCCGGCGGCATCGAAGGCGGCAACGATTTGCTTGCGCGCTTCGAAACGCTCGAGACCGGCGTATTCGGCCGGGATCTTGCCGTCGATGCTTTCGTTCAGCGTGCCGTCGAGGTTGAACGCCTGAACCGCTGGCAGGACGTTGGCGTTCTTGTCGAAGATGTTCAGCAGCGGCAGGTTGTGACGCTTGCCGACTTCGTAGTCGTTGAAATCGTGGGCCGGGGTGATTTTCACGCAGCCGGTGCCGAATTCGGGGTCGCAGTAATCGTCGGCGATGATCGGAATGCGGCGGCCAACCAGTGGCAGCTCGACGAATTTGCCGATCAGGGCTTTGTAGCGTTCGTCGTTCGGGTTAACGGCCACGGCGGAGTCGCCGAGCATGGTTTCCGGACGGGTCGTCGCGACGATCAGGTAATCGTTGCCTTCAGCGGTCTTGGCGCCGTCGGCCAGTGGGTATTTCAGGTTCCACAGGAACCCCTTCTCGTCGTGGTTTTCCACTTCGAGGTCGGAAATCGCCGTGTGCAGCTTGGTGTCCCAGTTGACCAGGCGCTTGCCGCGGTAAATCAGGCCGTCTTCGTGCAGGCGCACGAAGGCTTCTTTAACGGCTTCCGATAGGCCGTCGTCCATGGTGAAGCGCTCGCGGCTCCAGTCCACGGACGAGCCGAGGCGACGGATCTGGCGGCTGATGTTGCCGCCGGACTGATCCTTCCACTCCCAGACTTTCTCAAGGAATTTGTCGCGGCCCAGATCATGGCGATTTTGGCCCTGGGCTTCGAGCTGACGCTCCACCAGCATTTGCGTGGCAATACCGGCGTGGTCGGTGCCCGGCTGCCACAGGGTGTTGCGACCCTGCATGCGGCGGAAACGGATCAGGGCGTCCATGATCGCGTTGTTGAAGCCGTGACCCATGTGCAGGCTGCCGGTGACGTTCGGCGGCGGGATCATGATGGTGTAGGACTCGCCCGCGCCTTGCGGGGCGAAGTAATTCTCGGACTCCCAGGTGTTGTACCAGGAAGTTTCAATGGCGTGCGGCTGGTAGGTCTTATCCATGCGCGGCGGGACCCTATTGGCATTTATTCAGGAAAAGCCGATGAGTATAGCGGGGATAAACTGTTACGCGTAGAGCGAGGCGTCAGCGGGGACGGGAAAATTCGTGACTGGCCGGGGATTTTTTGTCGGTCAGGACGCCTTCGCAAGCAGGCTCGCTCCCACAGAAGTGTACGGTCACTGTGGGAGCGAGCCTGCTCGCGAAAAGCTATCTATCAGCCGATGCGATTCAAATCGTTATGCCGTGTTTCTTTCAGGCACAGCACTGCAATCAAACTCAGTACCGCCGCCCCGGATACATACCCGCCGACATAACTCAAACCGCCCATCGCCACCAGTTTCTGCGCAAAGAACGGTGCCGCCGACGCACCGACGATCCCGCCCAGGTTGTAGGCTGCCGAAGCACCGGTGTAGCGCACATGAGTCGGAAACAGCTCTGGTAGCAGTGCGCCCATCGGCGCGAAGGTCACGCCCATCAGAAACAGCTCGATGCACAAGAACAGGGCGACGCCCCAGGTGGAGCCCTGAGTCAGCAGTGGCTCCATCAGGAACCCGGAGAGGATCGCCAGTACGCCGCCGATGATCAGGATCGGTTTGCGCCCGAAGCGATCACTGGCCCAGGCCGACAGTGGCGTGGCTGCGGCCATGAACAGAACGGCGAAGCACAGCAGGCCGAGGAAGGTTTCGCGACTGTAACCGAGCGTGGCCACGCCATAGCTTAGGGAGAATACGGTCGAGATATAGAACAGCGCGTAACACACCACCATCGCGCCGGCGCCCAGCAATACCGGCAGCCAGTACTGGCTGAACAGCTCGATCAGCGGGATCTTCACCCGTTCCTCGCGGGCCACCGCATTGGCGAACACTGGTGTTTCGTGAAGTTTGAGGCGCACGTACAGGCCGACCATTACCAGTGCGGCGCTGAGCAGGAACGGAATGCGCCAGCCCCAGGAGCGGAATTGTTCGTCGTTCAGGAGCATGGCCAGCGTCAGGAACAGGCCATTGGCTGCGAGGAAGCCGATGGAGGGGCCGAGCTGTGGAAACATGCCGAACCAGGCGCGCTTGCCCTTGGGGGCGTTCTCCGTGGCCAGCAGTGCTGCACCGCCCCATTCGCCACCCAGACCAAGGCCTTGGCCGAAACGCAGCACGCAGAGCAGGATGGGGGCCCAGGCACCGATACTGTCGTAACCTGGCAGCACGCCAATCAGCGTGGTGCACACCCCCATCAATAGCAGAGAAGCCACCAGGGTCGATTTTCGGCCAATGCGGTCGCCAAAGTGTCCGAACAGCGCCGAGCCCAAGGGGCGAGCGAGGAAGGCAATGCCGAAAGTGAGAAAAGCTGAAAGCATTTGTGCGGTGCCGGAGGTCTGCGGAAAGAACACCGGACCGATCACCAGCGCCGCGGCGGTGGCGTAGACGTAGAAGTCGTAGAACTCGATGGCGGTGCCGATGAAGCTCGCGGTAGCCACGCGGGTGGCGGAGTTCGTCGGTTGCGCAGGCGTGGAGTCGCTGTAAGTCGTGCTGGTCGTCATGCGGTTATCCCTGACAGTCATGTGCCCCGGTGGAGCGAATTATTATGGTCGAACACCCAGGGATGTGGGTTTGCAGCGGGGTGCGGGTAGCACGGGGTAGAGCGGCTTGGGTAAGCGGCTCGATTATAGGAAGGAGGCTAACGAATCAACAAGCTCTGTAGGAGCCGGCTTGTTGGCGATAGGGTTTCAAGAGTGCTATCGCCAGCAAGCCGGCTCCTGCAGGTCGGATTTCAGGCAGCGGATTTTGCAATGGCTGTCTGCCAGACCAGCACCCGCGTGACGCGATTGTCTTCTGTCTCAAGGATTTCCAGCCGGTAACGGCCGATTTTCAGGCATACCGCACTCTCGGGAATGGTTTCCAGTGCCTCGGTCACCAGGCCGTTAAGGGTTTTCGGGCCGTCGCTTGGCAGGTGCCAGCCGAGACTCTTGTTCAGGTCGCGGATCGACGCGGCGCCATCGATCACCAGGCGCCCATCTGCCTGTGGATGGATATGCGGGTTGTCGAGGCTTTGCTGGCTTTCGAACTCGCCGACGATTTCTTCGAGAATATCTTCCAGGGTCACGATGCCGAGCACTTCGCCGTACTCGTCCACGACCATGCCCAGGCGTCGCTGCTGTTTGTGGAAGTTCAGTAGCTGCAATTGCAGGGGGGTGCTTTCCGGAACGAAGTAGGGCTCGCGGCTGGCTGCCAGCAGCGCTTCCAGCGTCAGGCTGCTGTCGGGGAGCAAATGGCCGATTTGCCGGGTGTTGAGCACCGCTTCGACCTGGTTGATGTCGCTGTGGAACACCGGTAGGCGCGTGCGTTTGTTGTTGCGCAATTGCTCGATGATCTCCTCGATCGGATCGTCGAGGTTGATTCCGTCGACTTCGCTGCGTGGTACGAGGATGTCGTTGACTGTGATGTTATCCAGCGCATGGATGCCTGGCAGCGAGTGCGGGCGGCAGACAGCGGGTTCGCGGTCGTCGTGGCGCTCCTTGGGCGCTTCGTCTTCGCTCTGTTGCACGACTTTGACTGTGCGGGCAAACGGGCGCATCAATAACCGGCTGACGGCATCGAGCAGCCAGGCTGCCGGGTAAATGATTTTCAAGGGTACGGGGAGCAGGGTGTTGCCCAGGGCCAGGATCGCATCCGGATGGCGGGCGGCGAGGGCTCGAGGCACGTAATCGGCGAACACCAGTAAAATGGCGCCTGCGCCGAGGCAGGCCACCCACGGACCGTTCTCGGCCCAGGTGAAAATCGCCAGCAAGGTACAAATGACCACCACCAGCGTTCGGCACAGGGTATTGCAGAAAATCAGGCTGTTGAGCGGAAAATTCAGCCTGGCCAGTGGCTTGTCGCCCGAGCGCGAGGCCGTACGCTTGGCCAGTACGTGCAGGTGGGCGGATTCAATGGCGGAAAACAGGCCCGACCACAAAATCAGCAGGGCCACTACTGCGAGCATCGGCCCTAAGGGCAAGTCGTCCATTAATGCCGCCCGTCAGATGTGCAGGATGTATTCACGGACCAGCTTGCTGCCGAAATAGGCCAGCATCAGCAGGCAGAAACCGGCGAGGGTCCAGCGAATGGCCTTGTGTCCGCGCCAGCCGAGGCGGTTACGGCCCCAGAGCAACACACTGAAGACGACCCAGGCCAGGCAGGCCAGCAAGGTTTTATGCACCAGGTGCTGCGCGAACAGGTTATCGACGAACACCCAGCCGGAGATCAGCGACATCGACAACAGCGTCCAGCCGGCCCAGAGGAAGCCGAACAGCAGGCTTTCCATGGTTTGCAGGGGCGGGAAGTTCTTGATCAGTCCCGACGGGTGCTTGTGTTTGAGTTGATGATCCTGAATCAGGAGCAACAAGGACTGGAACACCGCAATGGTGAACATGCCGTAGGCGAGGATTGACAGCAGGATATGGGCGAGGATGCCCGGTTCCTCGTCGATCACTTGCACCGTGCCGGCCGGGGCGAATTGCGCGAGCAGCACCGTGATGGCGCCCAGCGGAAACAGCAGCACCAGCAGGTTTTCCACCGGGATCCGTGAACAGGCCAGCAGCGTCAACGCAATGACTGCGGCTGCAATCAGGCTGGAGGCGCTGAAGAAGTCCATGGCAAGGCCGAACGGGGTCAGCAGGTGGGCGAGCAGGCTGGCGCCATGGGCCAGCACGGCGAGGACGCCGAGCGTGACCAGCAGGCGTTTGTTGGCCTTGGCGCAGGTGGCCAGGCGAGTGCCCTGATAGAGAGTCGCAGCGGCATATAAGAAGGCGGCGGCGAGGGTAGTCAGCAAACTGGGTGACAAGGGGAGCATAAGTCCTGTTAGGCAAGCCCGAAAGTCGCTGAGTTTGGCATAGAATCGCTGCGGCACGAAAGACCGGGCAAGCTGACGGCGAGGTGTCCGCCGACCGCAGTCTTCGCTATAATCCGCGACCTGCCCACGCCGCAGGCTCGCCGAGCACATGTTTAGTCCGGTTCGGGCCGCCATTATCCCGGTCTACACAGGGCCTGAAAGGATCGCGCAATGTTTGAAAACTTAACCGACCGTCTCTCGCAGACGCTGCGCCATGTCACCGGCAAGGCGAAGCTGACCGAGGACAATATCAAAGACACCCTGCGCGAAGTGCGCATGGCGTTGCTCGAAGCCGACGTTGCCTTGCCGGTGGTGAAGGACTTCGTCAATTCGGTCAAGGAACGTGCCGTCGGCACCGAAGTGTCGCGCAGCCTGACACCGGGCCAGGCCTTTGTGAAAATCGTCCAGGCCGAACTCGAGAGCCTGATGGGTGCGGCCAACGAAGACCTGAACCTGAGTGCGGTTCCGCCTGCCGTCATCTTGATGGCCGGTCTGCAGGGTGCTGGTAAAACCACGACCGCCGGCAAGCTTGCGCGTTTCCTTAAAGAGCGCAAGAAGAAGTCGGTGATGGTTGTGTCGGCGGACGTTTACCGTCCGGCGGCGATCAAGCAGCTGGAAACCCTGGCCAACGACATCGGTGTGACATTCTTCCCGTCCGACCTGAGCCAGAAGCCGGTCGACATCGCCCAGGCGGCTATAAAGGAAGCAAAACTCAAATTCATCGACGTGGTCATTGTCGATACCGCCGGTCGCCTGCACATCGACGAAGAGATGATGGGCGAAATCAAGGCCCTGCACGCCGCGATCAACCCGGTCGAAACACTGTTCGTCGTCGACGCCATGACCGGCCAGGACGCCGCCAACACGGCCAAGGCCTTTGGTGACGCGCTACCGCTGACCGGTGTGATCCTGACGAAGGTAGACGGCGATGCCCGTGGCGGTGCCGCCCTGTCGGTCCGCGCCATTACCGGCAAGCCGATCAAGTTCATCGGTATGGGCGAGAAGAGCGAAGCGCTCGACCCGTTCCACCCTGAGCGTATCGCCTCGCGCATTCTCGGCATGGGCGACGTGCTCAGCCTGATCGAGCAGGCAGAAGCCACCCTCGACAAGGAAAAGGCCGACAAGCTGGCCAAGAAGCTGAAGAAGGGCAAGGGCTTCGACCTCGAAGACTTCCGTGACCAGCTGCAACAGATGAAGAACATGGGCGGCCTTGGCGGCCTCATGGACAAACTGCCGAACATGGGCGGTGTGAATCTGGCGCAGATGGGCAACGCCCAGAGTGCGGCAGAGAAGCAGTTCAAGCAGATGGAAGCCATTATCAACTCCATGACCCCGGCCGAGCGCCGCGACCCTGAGCTGATCAGTGGCTCGCGCAAGCGTCGTATCGCCATGGGTTCCGGCACCCAGGTGCAGGACATCGGTCGCTTGATCAAGCAACACAAGCAGATGCAGAAGATGATGAAGAAATTCTCCGCCAAGGGCGGAATGGCGAAAATGATGCGCGGCATGGGCGGAATGTTGCCCGGCGGCGGCATGCCAAAGATCTGAAAGTACTCGCCGGCCGTCGCGCCGGCGCAGTCCCGCAAGGACGCGGGATCTACAGTAAACCCGCACTTGGCGGGAACTGACCGGCCGTTTTATCGACGGCTCTATCGCAAATCTGCACGGCTTGCCATAGGCGCCGGAAAAAGTCATTTGCAAAAGTCCGGATATTCCTTAGAATATGCGGCCTTTCGGGCACCCATGCCCGCTGTGCCTTTAGATTTGCAGCACCGACTACAGGAACGATGTTCACATGCTAACAATCCGTCTTGCCCTTGGCGGCTCCAAAAAGCGCCCGTTTTACCACCTGACCGTAACCGACAGCCGCAACCCGCGTGACGGTTCCCACAAAGAACAGGTTGGTTACTTCAACCCTGTTGCCCGTGGTCAGGAAGTTCGTCTGTCCGTGAACCAAGAGCGCGTAGCCTACTGGCTGAGCGTTGGTGCACAACCTTCTGAGCGCGTTGCTCAGTTGTTGAAGGAATCTGCCAAGGCTGCGGCCTGAGCAATATGAACGCGACGCCAGCTGTTGCTGATGATTTGATCGTTATCGGCAAGATTTACTCTGTTCACGGCGTTCGCGGCGAAGTGAAGGTGTATTCCTTTACTGATCCGATCAAAAACCTGCTGAACTACAAAGCCTGGACGCTCAAGCGTGACGGCCATGTAAAGCAGGTAGAGCTGGTCAGCGGACGCGGGAACGACAAGTTCCTGGTCGCAAAGCTCAAGGGTCTCGATGATCGTGAAGAAGCGCGTCTTCTGGCCGGTTATGAGATCTGCGTGCCGCGCAACCTGTTCCCTGAACTGACCGACGGCGAGTACTACTGGTACCAGCTGGAAGGTCTCAAGGTCATCGACACGCTCGGACAGCTGTTTGGGAAGATCGATCACCTGCTGGAGACCGGCTCGAATGATGTAATGGTGGTCAAGCCTTGCGCTGGCAGCCTGGATGATCGCGAACGCCTGTTGCCCTATACGGAGCAATGCGTGTTGGCCGTCGACCTGGTCGCGGGCGAGATGAAGGTGGATTGGGACGCGGATTTCTAAGCGTGGCTAACTTGCGCGTAGAAGTGATCAGTTTGTTTCCCGAGATGTTCTCCGCCATCAGCGAGTACGGCATCACCAGTCGGGCGGTGAAACAGGGGCTCTTGCAGCTGACCTGTTGGAATCCGCGAGACTACACGACGGATCGACATCACACTGTGGATGATCGCCCATTTGGCGGTGGTCCGGGCATGGTGATGAAGATCAAGCCCCTGGAAGATGCATTGGTTCAGGCCAAGGCAGCCGCCGGGGAGGGAGCGAAGGTGATTTACCTGTCCCCCCAAGGCCGTCAACTGACTCAGTCGGCGGTACGCGAGTTGGCGAATCTGGATGCATTGATCCTGATTGCCGGCCGTTATGAAGGCATTGACGAGCGCTTTATAGACGCTCATGTCGATGAAGAGTGGTCGATTGGTGACTATGTACTGTCTGGCGGCGAGCTGCCGGCGATGGTCATGATCGATGCGGTTACACGACTGCTGCCTGGAGCTTTAGGGCATGCAGGCTCCGCCGAGGAAGATTCCTTTACGGATGGTCTGCTGGATTGCCCGCACTACACCCGACCGGAGGTGTATGCGGATCAGCGTGTTCCCGACGTATTGCTAAGTGGCAATCACGCGCACATCCGGCGTTGGCGTTTACAGCAGTCCCTTGGTCGGACCTATGAACGACGCGCCGATCTTCTGGAAAGCCGCTCGCTTTCTGGAGAAGAGAAGAAGCTGCTCGAGGAATACATCCGCGAGCGGGACGATAGTTAACAACGTATCGATGGTAGATCCGACGATTTACCTTAGGAGCACAGCATGACTAACAAAATCATCCTTGCACTCGAAGCAGAGCAGATGACCAAAGAGATCCCTACCTTTGCCCCGGGCGACACCATTGTCGTTCAGGTGAAAGTGAAGGAAGGCGACCGTTCGCGTCTGCAAGCGTTCGAAGGTGTTGTTATCGCCAAGCGTAACCGCGGCGTAAACAGTGCATTCACCGTTCGTAAAATCTCCAACGGTGTTGGCGTAGAGCGTACTTTCCAGACCTACAGCCCGCAAATCGACAGCATGGCTGTGAAGCGTCGCGGTGACGTACGTAAAGCCAAGCTGTACTACCTGCGCGACCTGTCGGGTAAAGCAGCTCGCATCAAGGAAAAACTGGTTTAAGTCCAGCTTCCGATGCAGAAAAAAGCAGCCTACGGGCTGCTTTTTTGTTGCCCGCGATTTATGACCGGATTCCGAGTCGTGGCTTTCGCGAGCAGGCGTGGCATGCAGTTCCCTGTGGGAGCGAGCCTGCTCGCGAAGCGATATTTCAGGCGCCGGCAATCTCAGGCTGAATCAACGCCAGCAATGTCCACCCCGATGTGGGTTTCAGCGAGCTATCCGGCGTCACCACATGCACCCAGCCACTGTCGTCGCGCATGAACAGCAGCGTTGCGCGATCGCCGTGCAGCGCCCGGTAATCGTCCCAGCCGAAGCCATCCTTCAATGTCGTGGTGTACAACTCGGCCCCCTGGCTCAGTTGACTGGCGAACTTGCCGTAGGTCAGTGCCTCGTTGCCCAATTGATTGGCGCGATGCTCCAGGCTGGTCCGGTGCTTGTCGGAGCGGCGACTTTCCTGGCCGCTGGTCAGGCCGAACATTCGCTGATGGCCGAAGTCGTGACGGAAGCGCATCAATGCCAGCGTATTCATTTCGCCTGATGGTGACAGCGCCAGCAAGTGGCCAAGCCCCACCAGATCCAGGTGCGCATCAGCATGTTGTGAGGCTGGATTGCCGAAATAGGTGGGTAAACCTTCCATACGGGCCGCGCGGATATTTTCCCAGCTGGAGTCGGTCAGTAGAACACGGGTATCCAGTTGTTGCAGTGCTTTACCGAGGGTGCGTGCAGGACCGTTGGCGCCGATGATCAGAAAACCACTGGGCGCCGGTTCCGCAACCTTCAGCAGGCGCGCCAGCGGGCGTGCCGTCGCACTTTGCAGCACGACGGTGCCGATGATCACGGCAAAGGTCAGCGGCACGAGTAGCAGCGCACCATCGTGCCCGATTTCGTCCAGGCGGATGGCGAATACGGCGGACACCGCTGCGGCGACGATACCCCGTGGGGCGATCCATGACAGCAGTGCCCGCTCGCGCCAGCTCAGGCTCGAGCCCGCCGTGCAGAGCAGCACGTTCAGGGGGCGTGCAATGAATTGAATGATCAGCAGCAGAATCAATACCAGTGGCCCGAGGGCGATCAAGGCGTTCAGGTCCAACCGTGCCGCCAGCAATATGAACAGCCCGGAAATCAGCAGGACACTGAGGTTTTCCTTGAAGTGCAGGATGTGCCGCACATCCACGCCCTTCATGTTGGCCAGCCACATGCCCATCAGCGTCACCGCCAACAGGCCGGATTCATTCATCACTTCGCTGGAGGCAATGAAGATACCCAGGACAGCGGCCAGGGAAGCCAGGTTGTGCAGGTACTCCGGCAGCCAATGTCGACGAATGATGGTGCCCAACACCCAGCCACCCGCAATGCCGAACAGGCTGCCGCACAGAATAACCCCGGCAAAGGTCAGCAGGCTTTGCGAAAGGCCACTGTCCTCGGCGCTGGCGATGATGAAGCTATAGACCACCACGGCCAGCAAGGCACCGATGGGGTCGATGACAATGCCTTCCCAGCGCAGGATGCTGGCAATCGAGGCTTTGGGGCGCACAACCCGCAGCATCGGCACAATCACGGTCGGCCCGGTGACCAGAGTCAGGCTGCCGAACAGGGCCGCCAGCATCCAGTCGAATCCCAGCAACCAGTGAGTGGCCAGGGCGATGACCACCCAGGTCGAAAGGGCGCCGAGAGTCACCAGGCGACGGACCACGCTGCCGACTTCCCGCCATTCCGACAAATGCAGTGTCAGGCTGCCTTCGAACAGGATCAACGCTACTGCGAGGGATACCAGGGGCATCAACAAAGGCCCGAACATTTCTTCGGGGTCGAGCAAGTGCAACACAGGTCCGACCAGGATGCCGGTCAACAGCAGAAACAGAATGGCCGGCAATTTCAAGCGCCAGGCCAGCCACTGGCAGCCCAACGCTGCCGCACCAATACCACCCAACGCCAACAAAATCTGCTGTTCGCTCATTACCGCTCCCTGTTCCTTGAAATAGCGCGCTATGAAAGACTAGCGGCCGTTTTTAACGTCCATGCTGATTTTTGTGCGCAGGTGTCAATCTGCGCGAATTGAGTGCCCATGCCTGCCATCGATCATCCATTGATAGACCAATTCCTTGACGCCCTGTGGTTGGAGAAAGGTCTTTCCGATAACACCCGCGATGCTTATCGCAGTGACCTCGCACTGTTCAACGGCTGGTTGCAGGAAAAAGATCTGGAGCTGGCCAGCGCGGGTCGGGAATTGATCCTTGATCACCTCGCTTGGCGCGTGGAACAAAACTACAAACCTCGGTCCACTGCGCGATTTCTCTCCGGTGTGCGGGGCTTCTATCGCTATTTGTTGAGGGAAAAGCTGGTCGCCGTCGATCCGACCCTTCGTGTCGACATGCCGCAACTCGGCAGGCCGTTACCCAAATCCTTGTCGGAAGCGGATGTCGAAGCCTTGCTGGCGGCACCGGATTTAAGCGAAGCGATCGGTCAGCGTGATCGGGCCATGCTCGAGGTGTTGTACGCCTGCGGCTTGCGGGTGACGGAACTGGTCAGCCTGACGCTGGAACAGGTCAACCTGCGCCAGGGCGTCTTGCGGGTGATGGGCAAGGGCAGCAAGGAGCGGCTGGTGCCGATGGGCGAGGAGGCGATTGTCTGGGTCGAGCGCTACCTGCGCGATGGCCGTGCCGAGTTGCTCGGCGGGCGTCCCAGTGATGTGTTGTTCCCCAGCCAGCGGGGGGAGCAGATGACCCGCCAGACGTTCTGGCACCGGATCAAGCATCAGGCCAAGGTCGCGGGGATCGGCAAGTCGCTGTCGCCACACACCTTGCGTCATGCGTTTGCCACACACCTTCTCAACCATGGCGCTGACTTGCGGGTGGTGCAGATGTTGCTGGGGCACAGCGATTTGTCGACCACGCAGATCTATACCCACGTCGCCCGGGCGCGGTTGCAGGATCTGCATGCCAAACACCACCCGCGTGGTTGACCGAAATCCCTGTGGGAGCGGGCTTGCCCGCGATGAGTTCATCAGATCCAACATTAATGGTGCCTGACACACTGCAATCGCGGGCAAGCCCGCTCCCACAGGGTTCTATGGTGTTCCGAAGTCTGGCGACAGGCGCATTCGGCCCTGGCGACCTTATGTGGTAGGCTTTGCCGGTTTGCACGATGGGCGGTTATGACCCGGTGTTTCGCGACCGGCGTTCTGAGCGTTCCATTTGTCCGCCTTCAGGAGTTCTCATGCGTCTGACCCAGATTTTCGCCGCCGCCGCCATTGCGTTGGTCAGCACCTTTGCCGTCGCCGATGACGCGGCCGACAAAGCCATCCGTAAAAGCCTGGAAAACCTCCAGCTCGAAGTGCCGGTAGAAACCATCACCGCCAGTCCCTTGCCGGGCCTGTACGAAGTCAAGCTCAAGGGCAGTCGCGTGCTGTACGCCAGCGCCGACGGCCAGTACGTGGTGCAGGGCTACATGTTCCAGCTCAAGGACGGCAAGCCGGTCAACCTGACCGAGAAGACCGAACGCCTGGGCATCTCCAAGCTGATCAACGAGATTCCGGTCGCTGAAACCGTGGTGTACCCGGCCATTGGCGAAACCAAATCGCACATCACCGTGTTCACCGACACCACCTGCCCCTACTGCCACAAGCTGCACGCCGAAGTGCCCGAGCTGAACAAGCGTGGCATCGAAGTGCGTTACGTGGCGTTTCCGCGCCAGGGCCTGGGCTCTCCGGGTGACGAGCAACTGCAAGCGGTATGGTGCTCGAAAGACAAGAAAGCGGCCATGGACAAGATGGTCGAGGGCAAGGAGATCAAGGCCGCCAAGTGCGATAACCCGGTGTCCAAGCAGTTCGCCCTCGGCCAGTCGATTGGCGTGAACGGTACGCCGGCCATCGTTTTGGCCGACGGTCAGGTCATTCCGGGCTATCAGCCTGCGCCACAAGTCGCCAAACTGGCGCTGGGCGCGAAGTAAATTCGCATCGTCATGGCAGCCATGACGATCATGGTCCGGCAGCGACATCGCCGGGCCATTAATAGAGAGTCGCGATTCTGCGGCTGTTTTCACGGCCGGCCTTGCGTCGGCCGTTTTATGGGGAGTTCACAGTGAAACCGGTCAAAGTAGGCATCTGTGGGTTAGGGACCGTCGGTGGCGGTACCTTCAACGTACTTCAGCGCAACGCCGAGGAAATTGCTCGTCGTGCAGGGCGTGGGATCGAAGTGGCGCAAATTGCCATTCGCACGCCAAAGCCTCAGTTCCAAACGACCGGTATTGCGATTACCAACGATGTCTTCGAAGTGGCCACGAACC
The DNA here is from genome assembly GCF_051216495.1 of Pseudomonas baetica. Classification (GTDB taxonomy): domain Bacteria; phylum Pseudomonadota; class Gammaproteobacteria; order Pseudomonadales; family Pseudomonadaceae; genus Aquipseudomonas; species Aquipseudomonas baetica_B. The sequence continues at coordinate 49,465 of NZ_JBPKAM010000004.1, forward strand.
CTGAGATCGACATCGTCATAGAGCTGATGGGCGGCTATACCGTTGCCCGCGAGCTGGTACTCAAGGCCATCGAGAATGGCAAGCATGTGGTCACCGCGAACAAGGCGCTTATCGCCGTTCACGGTAATGAAATTTTCGCCAAGGCTCGCGAGAAGGGCGTGATCGTTGCGTTCGAAGCGGCCGTGGCCGGTGGCATTCCGGTGATCAAGGCGATCCGTGAAGGTTTGTCCGCCAACCGCATCAACTGGGTCGCCGGGATCATCAACGGCACTGGTAACTTCATTCTTACCGAAATGCGTGAGAAGGGCCGGACCTTTGAAGACGTGCTGGCCGAAGCCCAGGCATTGGGTTACGCCGAAGCCGATCCAACCTTTGACGTCGAAGGCATCGACGCAGCGCACAAGCTGACGATCCTGGCGTCCATCGCTTTCGGTATCCCGCTGCAGTTCGATAAGGCCTATACCGAAGGCATCACCAAGTTGACCACCGCTGACGTGAACTACGCCGAAGCGCTGGGCTATCGCATCAAGCACCTGGGCGTGGCGCGCAGCACCGCGACCGGTATCGAGCTGCGTGTGCACCCGACGCTGATCCCGGCCGATCGCCTGATCGCCAATGTCAACGGCGTGATGAACGCAGTAATGGTCAATGGCGACGCCGCCGGTTCGACCCTGTTCTACGGCGCCGGCGCCGGCATGGAACCGACCGCTTCGTCGGTGATCGCCGACCTGGTGGACGTGGTTCGCGCCATGACCTCCGACCCGGAGAACCGCGTACCTCACCTGGCCTTCCAGCCAGACTCGCTGTCGGCCCATCCAATCCTGCCGATCGAAGCCTGTGAAAGCGCCTACTACCTGCGCATTCAGGCCAAGGATCACCCGGGCGTACTGGCCCAGGTGGCAAGCATCCTGTCCGAGCGCGGGATCAACATCGAGTCGATCATGCAGAAGGAAGTCGAGGAGCACGACGGCCTGGTGCCGATGATCCTGCTGACCCACCGCGTGCTGGAGCAGCATATCAATGATGCGATCCAGGCACTGGAAGCTCTTCAGGGCGTGGTAGGGCCGGTAGTCCGGATTCGCGTCGAACATTTGAATTAACACAGCTGCAAGCCGCAAGCTGCAAGCTGCAAGTAAAAGCGGAGTTGCTTTTGACTTGTAGCTTGAAGCTTGAAGCTTGAAGCCCAAACCGAAGGTTTGCCCCCATGCGCTACATCAGTACCCGCGGCCAGGCACCGGCCCTGAATTTCGAAGACGTCCTGCTGGCTGGCCTTGCCACCGACGGCGGTCTGTACGTCCCGGAAAACCTGCCACGTTTCACCCAGGAAGAAATCGCTTCCTGGGCCGGCCTGCCATATCACGAGCTGGCTTTCCGCGTCATGCGCCCGTTCGTCACCGGCAGCATCCCTGATGCCGATTTCAAAAAGATCCTTGAAGAAACCTACGGCGTATTCGCCCACAGCGCCGTCGCACCACTGCGTCAGTTGAACGGCAACGAATGGGTGATGGAGCTGTTCCACGGCCCGACCCTGGCATTCAAGGACTTCGCCCTGCAACTGCTCGGCCGCCTGCTCGACTACGTGCTGGAAAAGCGCGGCGAGCGCGTGGTGATCGTGGGTGCCACCTCCGGTGATACCGGTTCGGCCGCCATCGAAGGTTGCAAGCACTGCGAAAACGTCGACATCTTCATCCTGCACCCGCACAACCGCGTGTCCGAAGTGCAGCGTCGGCAGATGACCACCATTTTCGGTGACAACATCCACAACATCGCCATCGAAGGTAACTTCGATGACTGCCAGGAGATGGTCAAGGCGAGCTTCGCCGACCAGGGCTTCCTCAAGGGCACACGCCTGGTGGCGGTGAACTCGATCAACTGGGCGCGGATCATGGCCCAGATCGTTTACTACTTCCACGCGGCCCTGCAACTGGGTGGCCCGGCGCGCTCGGTGTCGTTCTCGGTGCCGACCGGCAACTTCGGCGACATCTTTGCCGGATACCTGGCGCGTAACATGGGCTTGCCGATCAACCAGTTGATCGTCGCGACCAACCGCAACGACATTCTGCACCGCTTCATGAGCGGTAATCAGTACGTCAAGGAAACCCTGCACGCCACCCTGTCGCCATCCATGGACATCATGGTGTCGTCGAACTTCGAGCGTCTGCTGTTCGACCTGCACGGTCGCAACGGTGCGGCGATTGCCGGGTTGATGGACAGCTTCAAGCAGGGTGGTGGTTTCAGCGTCGAACAAGAGCGTTGGACCGAAGCACGCAAGCTGTTCGACTCGCTGGCTGTGGATGATGCGCAAACCTGCGAAACCATCGCCGAGGTCTACGAGCAGACCGGTGAAGTGCTGGATCCGCACACTGCGATCGGCGTCAAGGCTGCACGGGAATGCCGCCGCAGCCTGGACATCCCGATGGTGATCCTCGGCACGGCTCACCCGGTCAAATTCCCGGATGCCGTGGAAAAGGCCGGTGTAGGAAAAGCACTGCATCTCCCTGAGCATCTTTCCGATCTGTTTGAACGGGAGGAACGCTGCACCGTGTTGCCGAACGACCTGAAAGCCGTGCAGAGCTTCGTCAGCCAGCATGGCAATCGCGGCAAGCCACTTTAAGCTGCGATAGCTGAACATCGCGAGCAGCCTTGTAACCCTTGTGGGGGCGAGCCTGCTCGCGAAAGCGGTCTCTCATTCAAAAAAGATGCTGACTGATACGCCGCCTTCGCGAGCAGGCTCGCTCCCACGAGGGTGGCTGCTCAGCGAACCCGACAAACGCCACACCTCTGTTTTTTCCCTGTCATCTTTGCCATGCATGCTCAATCGACCAGAGACACAGGTCTGCCTGCACTCGGCATTCAGAACTTTCTTCTCGGGCTGGCGGTCATTTACTAAGACACGCCCCAGGCACTTCGTTTTCGGACTATTGAGTGGTGATCGAGATGGAAAGTATCAGTCTCTTGCTCGGTGAGGCTCTGAGCCCGTACCAGGTGACATTGACCCCGTCAGGCCTTCAGGGCGAATGCCGGGTGACATTGAGGAATGCGAGCGGCATCAAAGTGGTTGAGCGCGAGTTCAATCAGGTGCAGTTGACAGACAAGCGCTCGTTGACCGATGTGGTCGACGGTTTGCATCGCGACTTACTGATCGCGGAAGGACGCCTGGAGCCCTGTGTGATCGCCGCATTGCGCAATGCGGCCCAGGACAAGCTGGTCGCCAGCCGAAATTGAAGGGTCATTTGTGGGAACCTTCCTGCGCCCAAGTCAGTCAGACCCATTAACAGCAGGATCAAGCATTGTGCTCCGGTGCTTGTCGCTTGCTGCTACGGGTCTTTATGCAGGCCACGTTTAACCCTGAGTCGTCTCCCCACTTCTCGGGGTTTCTTTTTGCCTGAATTTTGTCAGTGTCCGGCCTGGTCCTCGAAAAACCGCCGGGAGGCTTCCAGATACTCGCTGCGGCTTTCCGGGTCGAGCCAGGCGGCGTAAGCCTCGCTCAGGTAATCACGGGGTAGGGTACGCAGCAGTTGATTGATCTCGATGATTGCCTGTCGGCCTTGAGGGGTGTCGGTGCAGCCGATGTAACCGGACAGGTACTTGCCTGTACCGCGGATCGGGTAGAACAACAATTCATCCTCGGCGATCCCGTGCTGCTGTGCCTGGTAGCGGATTTCCGGTCGATAGCCGAGCAGCAGTTGCAAGCGTCCAAGACGTTGCATCTGCAACAGGCTGCCCAAGGCATCGTTGCCATAATGGAGCGTCAGGGCTTTGGGCGGAGCCTGTTTGATCAGCGCGTCGAGGAACTCGCCATAGTTGCGCTCGGCAACGATACCCAGGCTGACGCTGCCCGTGGCCAGCAGCGCCGCCAGATCCACTTCGCCATTCTTGATGAACGGCGTCAGCACCTCGCGATCAATGCGCTTCACCGCCAAGCCATTGCTCATTGCACGAAAGACCGGGACGGAAAATGCAATCCAGCTTTCGCGCTCCTTGCTCCAGTTCAGTGCCGCGTCGCACACAAGGGAAGGCTCGTGGAGCATTTGCAAGCCGCGAGCACGGTTAACCTTCATCACGCTGTGTTGGTACTGCGGCATGCCGGCGATCAACCGCGACAACAGCTGATCGATGACCCCCTGGCCTTTCTTCGGGCCATCGAAAATGAACAGTGGCGGCAGATCCCGCTTCAGCCAGAGCAAGGTTTCCTTGGGCTGGGCCAGCGTGGGAAAGGCCAGGAACGTCATCAACAGCATGCCCGCCAACGCGCACAATATCCGCCCGTTACGTACCGGACGGAACTTGGGGTGCCGCGCAGGCGGACGCTTCAGCTCAGATGGCTCCGTCTTTGCGCAGCTGTGCGATCTGCGACGCGTCATAGCCAAGTTCCTGGAGTACCTGAGCGTTGTGCTCACCCAATTGCGGTCCGACCCATTCACAATCACCGGGTGTATCAGAGAGTTTCGGCACGATTCCCGGCATCTTGAAGTCTTTGCCATCCGGTAGCTTGGCCTGCAGGAACATTTCCCGGGCGAGGTATTGCGGGTCGCTGAACATGTCTTCGGCGCTGAATATCCGGCTGGCGGGGACGTCGGCCTGATTCAGGTGTTCAAGGACTGCGTCCAGCGGCAACGAGTTGACCCAACGATCGATGACGCCATAGAGCTCGTCGCGACGGCTGTCACGGCCGTCATTGCTGGCAAGCAGAGGGTCATTGGCCAGGTCTTCGCGGCCAATGATCAGCATGAAGCGTTTGAAGATGGCGTCGCCATTGGCGCCGATCTGTACATGTTTGCCATCGGCGCTGGTGTGGATCGAAGAGGGGGTGATGCCGGGCATGATGTTGCCGGTGCGTTCGCGGATGAAGCCGAATACATCGAACTCCGGCACCATGCTTTCCATCATGGCGAAGATCGCCTCATACAGCGCCACGTCCACCACTTGTCCCTGGCCGCCATTGACCTCGCGGTGACGCAACGCCATCAACGCACCGATCACGCCCCACAGCGCGGCAATCGAGTCGCCGATGGAAATGCCGGTACGCACCGGTGGCCGGTCCTCGAACCCGGTGATGTAGCGCAGGCCGCCCATGGACTCACCGACGGCACCGAAGCCTGGCTGATCCTTCATCGGTCCTGTCTGGCCGAAGCCCGAAAGCCGGACCATCACCAGTTTCGGGTTGAGTGCGTGCAAGGTTTCCCAGCCCAGGCCAAGTTTTTCCAGGACGCCGGGGCGGAAGTTTTCGATCAGGATGTCCGCTTCACCAAGCAGTTTTTTCAGAATCGCCAGGCCTTCGGGATGTTTCAGGTTCAGGGTCAGGGATTTTTTATTGCGTGCCTGCACAAACCACCACAGCGAAGTGCCTTCGTACAACTTGCGCCATTTACGCAGCGGGTCGCCACCGTCCGGGGATTCAATCTTGATCACCTCGGCACCGAATTCCGCGCAGATACGCGAGGCAAACGGGCCGGCAATCAAGGTGCCCAATTCAATGACTTTCAGACCTGCGAGGGGTTTGGCGGTGAACGACATACGGGATCCTGTAGGACAAGAGACTGAGCGAATACAGAGTTTTAACATAGCCGACTGTCAGGCGCTCACGGTAGATCGCCATCAATTCGATGATTGCCTGCCGCATCGGTTAGACTTGCCGCCTTTCCCCGTATCAAGAAGCCCGTTCATGGCCCAGCCGTCCACGACCTACAAGTTTGAACTGAACCTGACCGACCTCGACCGCAGTGTCTATGAGAGCGTCAAGCAGACCATTGCCCGCCATCCTTCGGAAACCGAAGAACGCATGACCGTGCGCCTCTTGGCCTACGCCCTTTGGTACAACGAGCAGCTGTCTTTTGGCCGTGGTCTGTCAGAAGTGGATGAACCTGCCCTGTGGGAAAAAAGCCTGGATGACCGCGTCCTGCACTGGATCGAGGTCGGTCAGCCGGATGCCGAGCGCCTGACCTGGTGTTCGCGCCGCACCGAACGCACCAGCCTGCTGGCCTACGGCAGTTTGCGCGTCTGGGAAGGCAAGGTCGTCCCGGCCATCAAAACCCTGAAAAACGTCAACATCGCCGCCGTGCCGCAGGACGTGCTGGAAACCCTGGCCAAGGACATGCCCCGCGTTATCAAGTGGGATGTGATGATCAGCGAAGGGACGATCTTCGTCACCGACGACCGTGGTCAGCACGAAGTCCAGTTGCAGTGGCTGGCCGGCGAACGCGGCTGATTGCCCGCAGTCGATCAGCGCCATCCGGTTTAATCCTACGAACTTGAGAGAAGCACCTGTCACCCCATGCGCATCGAACCTCGCCTGTTGCCCGACACCCTGCCATTCCTCGGTGATATTCCGCCGCTGTTGACCCGCCTTTATGCGGCGCGGGGCGTGCAGTCCGAAGTCGAGCTGGACAAGAGCCTGGCACGGTTGATTCCGTTCCAGCAGCTCAAGGGCATCGATGCGGCGGTGGATTTGCTGGTGGTGGCGCTGGAGCAGCGGCAGCGGATCCTGATCGTCGGCGACTTCGACGCTGACGGCGCGACGGCCAGCACCGTGGGCACACTGGGTTTGCGCCTGCTGGGTGCGGCGCATGTCGACTATCTGGTGCCCAACCGGTTCGACTATGGCTACGGCCTGACGCCGGAAATCGTCAAGGTGGCGCTGGAGCGCCAGCCACAGCTGTTGATCACCGTGGACAACGGCATCTCCAGCGTCGAAGGCGTGGCGGCGGCGAAGAAGGCTGGGCTCAACGTATTGGTCACCGATCACCACTTGCCCGGCGATGAATTGCCGCTGGCCGATGCGATCGTCAATCCGAACCAGCCTGGCTGCGGTTTTCCGAGCAAGGCGCTGGCCGGTGTCGGGGTGATTTTCTATGTGCTGATGGCTTTGCGCGCGCGCTTGCGCAGCCTGGGCTGGTACGAAACCCGGCCGCAGCCGAACATCGGCGAGTTGCTGGATCTGGTGGCGCTGGGCAGCGTGGCCGACGTGGTACCCCTGGATGCCAATAACCGGATTCTGGTGCATCAAGGTCTGGAGCGGATACGTGCCGGACGTGCGCGTCCGGGGATCAAGGCCATTCTGGAAGTGGCCAAGCGTGACCATGCGCGCATCACCTCGACCGATCTGGGGTTTATCGTCGGCCCGCGCCTGAACGCGGCGGGGCGCCTGGATGACATGAGCCTGGGCATCGAGTGCCTGCTCACCGAAGATGTCGCCCTGGCGAGGGAAATGGCTGCGCAACTGGACGGCATGAACCAGGACCGCAAATCCATCGAGCAGGGCATGCAGCGTGAAGCGATGGCCCAGCTCAAGGATCTGCCGGTGGAGTCGATGCCGTTCGGTTTGTGCCTGTTCGATCCCGAATGGCACCAGGGTGTCATCGGTATCCTGGCTTCGCGCATGAAAGAACGCTATTTCCGTCCGACCATTGCCTTTGCCGATGCCGGCGACGGCTTGCTCAAGGGCTCGGGGCGCTCGGTGCAGGGCTTTCATATTCGTGATGCGTTGAGCGTGGTGGCCGCGCAGCATCCGAACCTGATCACCAAGTACGGTGGCCATGCCATGGCCGCCGGCCTGACGCTGCCGGAGGCGAATTTCCCGCTGTTTGCCGAAGCCTTTGATGCCGAAGTGCGTCGCCAACTGCGCGAAGAAGACCTGACCGGGCGCCTGTTGTCGGACGGGACCCTGGCGGTCGAGGAGTTTCATCTGGAGCTGGCTCGCGCGCTGCGTCATGCCGGCCCCTGGGGCCAGCACTTCCCGGAGCCGCTGTTTCATGGGGTGTTCCAACTGGTCGAACAACGGGTGGTCGGCGAACGACATTTGAAAGTAGTGCTCAGGAGTGAGTGCGGCTCGGTCAAGCTCGATGGCATTGCCTTCGGTATCGACCGTGACATCTGGCCGAACCCGACCATCAAGTGGGTCGAATTGGCCTACAAGCTCGATGTCAACGAATTCCGTGGGAACGAGACCGTTCAGCTGATGATTGCCCACATCGAACCGCGTTAAGCCCTTGTAGGAGCGAGCTTGCTCGCGATGGACGTCAACGATAACGCTCGTCACCTGACACCCCGCGGTGTTCTGTCGTCCATCGCGAGCAAGCTCGCTCCTACAGAGGGGGCGACATTCCCTGATGTCGACTAGGCTCTAATCACTGCTTGATTTTCCTTGTGACGTCTCGTCAATTTTTTGCCCGCGGGGGCGGGTGCCGTTCCTTTTTCCAGTCACTCGTCGACTTTCAAACAGAACCCTGGAGCCTGACCACTGATTAGAGAGGTGCCCCATGAGTCTGCTGCTTGAACCCTATACCCTTCGCCAATTGACCCTGCTCAACCGCATCGCGGTATCGCCAATGTGCCAGTATTCCAGTGTCGATGGCCTGGCCAATGACTGGCACCTGGTCCACCTGGGCAGCCGTGCCATCGGCGGGGCCGGGCTGGTATTTACCGAAGCCACGGCAGTCACCGCTGATGGCCGTATCACTGCGCAAGACCTTGGCCTGTGGAACGATGAACAAATCGAACCCCTGCAACGCATCACCCGCTTCATTACCGCTCAGGGCGGCGTTGCCGGTATCCAACTGGCCCATGCGGGGCGCAAGGCCAGTACCTGGCGGCCATGGCTGGGCAAGCATGGCAGCGTGAAACCCGCAGACGGCGGCTGGCTTCCGGTCGGCCCGTCACCGATCGCTTTCGACCCTGAACACACAAAACCCAAACAACTCGAAGAGGGCGAAATAGCCGGCATCATTCAGGCCTTCGTCGATGCGGCCAAACGTGCGTTGACCGCCGGTTTCAAAGTGGTGGAAGTGCACGCCGCCCATGGCTATCTGCTACATCAGTTTCTTTCGCCCCTGAGTAATCAGCGGCGTGACCAGTACGGTGGTTCATTCGAAAATCGCATCCGCCTGGTGTTGCAGGTCTGCGAAGCGGTGCGCGCGGTGTGGCCGCAAGAGTTGCCGCTGTTTGTCCGGGTGTCGGCCACCGATTGGGTGGAGGACGGCTGGAATCCTGATGAAACCGTCGAGCTGGCGCGACGGCTGAAAGCCTTGGGCGTCGACCTGATCGATGTCTCGTCGGGCGGTACCGCGGTCAACGCGGAAATTCCCACCGGGCCCGGTTACCAGACTCGCTTTGCCGAACGCGTACGCAAGGAGTCAGGTATCGCCACCGGTACCGTTGGCATGATTACCGAGCCGGCGCAGGCCGAACACATCCTGCGCACCTGTCAGGCGGACATCATCTTCCTGGCTCGCGAACTGTTGCGTGACCCGTATTGGCCGCTGCATGCGGATGACGACCTCGGTGGCCGCAAGGCCGTCTGGCCAGCGCAGTATCAACGGGCGACGCACCGTGATCAGCCCATCCATGAATCGGATCTGCGCGACTGAACGCCGCGATTGACCCTGTAGGAGCGAGCTCTGCTCGCGATGGTCGTGAACGGTAACGCTGGGAACCTGATGCCCTGCGGTGTCCTTTCGTCCATCGCGAGCAAGCTCGCTCCTACAGTATCGGTGCCATGAAAAAGCCCCTGAACCGCCAGGTTCAAGGGCTTTTTTTCGCAGGTGGAATCAGGCCGCTTCAATCTTGCTGCGGTTGTGTTCGACCTTGTTCAGGTAGTCCTTGAGCTTTTCCTGTTCTGCAGCGGTGGTGAACAGGCCGAGCTTACTGCGACGCCACAGGATGTCCTGGGCGGTGGTAGCCCACTCTTCACTGCACAGGTAATCGACTTCGCGGGTGTAGAGTCCGCCGCCAATGTGTTCACCCAGATCGTTCAGGTTTTGCACCCCTTCAAGCATGCGCCAGGTCCGGCTGCCGTAGGTGGTGGCCCAGCGACGGGAAATTTCAGTGGGCACCCAATCGTATTTGTCGCGGATTAGCGAGCTCAGGGCTTGCGGGGTGGTCATTCCTTCGCCGCCCGGCAGGGCTTCATGGGCGGTCCAGCTCGGCGTCATTCGCGGAAAGTATGGCGCCAGTTGCGCCAGCGCCGACTCCGCCAGCTTGCGGTAAGTCGTCAGTTTGCCGCCGAACACCGACAGCAGCGGCGCCTCTTCGCCGCTGCCCGACAGCGCCAGGGTGTAATCGCGGGTGACGGCCGACGGGTTGTCGGATTCGTCGTTGCACAGCGGACGCACACCGGAATAGCTGTGCAGGATGTCATCGCGGCCGATCTGCTTCTTGAAGTGGGCGTTGACCACGTTCAGCAGGTAATCGGTTTCGCCTTCAGTAATCGCCACTTTGGCCGGATCGCCGGTGTATTCGCGGTCGGTGGTGCCGATCAGGGTGAAGTGGTTCAGGTACGGAATGGTGAACACGATGCGCTGATCTTCGTTTTGCAGAATGTGCGCGTGTTCACCTTCGTACAGTTTCGGCACGATCAGGTGGCTGCCCTGGATCAGGCGGATGCCATATGGCGACTCCATTTTCAGGTCGTCACGAATGAACTTGGCCACCCACGGGCCGGCTGCGTTCACCAACGCCTTGGCGCTAATCGAAAACAGGCTGCCATCGGCGCGCTCCAGGTGCAGGTGCCACAGGCCTTTGGTGCGGCGTGCACTGACACAACGGGTCTGGGTGTGGATATGTGCGCCTTTTTCCCGGGCCGCCATGGCGTTCAATACCACCAGGCGCGCATCGTCGACCCAGCAGTCGGAGTATTCGAAACCTTTGGTGATTTCGCTTTTCAGTGCGCTGTCCGGGCCGAATTTCAGGCTTTTCGAGCCTTGAAGCTGTTCCCGTTTGCCGAGATTGTCATACAGGAACAGGCCGGCGCGGATCATCCACGCCGGGCGCAGGTGCGGGCGGTGCGGCAGCACAAAGCGCATTTGCTTGACGATGTGCGGCGCCTTGGCCAGCAGCACTTCGCGTTCGGCCAACGCTTCGCGCACCAGGCGGAACTCGTAATGTTCGAGGTAGCGCAGGCCACCGTGGATCAGCTTGCTACTGGCTGAGGACGTGTGGCTGGCCAGATCGTCCTTTTCGCAAAGGAACACCGAGAGGCCACGGCCGGCGGCATCCGCTGCGATTCCTACGCCATTGATGCCACCACCAATGACGGCGATATCGTAGACCTCGGCAAGAGGGGGCGCAGGCAAGGTAGAAGTGGGCATTGGCTAAGGTCTCGGAATTCTTGGATTTTCTGTATTTGAATTCGAACATTAATGTTCATTTGCGAAAATACTAGCCCATAAAGACGCGCACAGCCAGCCGGCTTCGATTGAAAAAACTCATCGAAGGGTGGTTAAAGGAAAATATTCGAACATTGAGTGCGCGCAAGAGCGCGATAGAGGCGGTGTAGAGAACATTGTCTTCGCGAGCAGGCTCGCTCCCACAAGGGCCGCAATGTACCTGTGGGAGCGAGCCTGCTCGCGAAGGCGTCAGGACAGACGACGAAGATCTAAGGGGTTATACGACTTCCAGTCGAATCTTGTGTTGATTCAACAGTTGGGTGAGCGCCGGCACAGGTTGCTGATCAGTCACCAGGCAATCGATCAGGCTGATCGGTCCCAGTCGAATCATGGCATTGCGCCCGAACTTGCTGGAGTCTGCCGCGAGGATCACCTGCCGGGCGTTGGCGATGATCGCCTGGGACACCCGCACTTCCTGGTAATCGAAATCCAGCAGGCTGCCGTCCTCATCGATGCCGCTGATACCGACCAGGGCGAAGTCGACCTTGAACTGATTGATAAAGTCGACGCTGGCTTGGCCGACCACACCACCGTCGCGCCGCACATTGCCGCCCGTCAGCAGCACATCGAAATCGTCCTTGGCGCTGAGCATCGAGGCTACATGCAAGTTGTTGGTGATGATCTTCAGGTGGCTGTGATTGAGTAGCGCGCGGGCGATGGATTCGGTGGTGGTGCCAATGTTGATGAACAGCGAGGCGTGATCCGGGATCTGCGCCGCAATCGCTTCACCGATGCGCTGCTTTTCATCGCGCATCTGGTCGGCGCGCATGGCGTAGGCGGTGTTTTCCACGCTGGAATCGTAAGCCGCGCCACCGTGGTAGCGACGCAGCAGGTTGGATTCGGCCAGCTGATTGATATCACGGCGGATGGTCTGCGGGGTAACAACGAACAGGGTGGCCATTTCCTCGATGCTGACATAGCCGCGCTCGCGGACCAGTTCGAGGATTTGCTGCTGACGGGGAGGCAGATTCATGGGGCGTCCTTTGGGCTGCCGTGCAAAATTTGCCCATGATGCCGCAGGAATCAGCTCCCGACCAGTTACATACGGATATGCATTATTCAGCGCCTTCCTGAGGCTCCCAATCACGGGTACGGCTGACGGCTTTTTTCCAGCCAGCGTAGAGTTTTTCCTTCGCTTCTTCGTCCAGTGTCGGTTCGAACCTGCGCTCGATCACCGCCTTGCCGCGCAACTCTTCCAGGCTGCCCCAGAAACCGCAGGCCAGACCCGCCAGGTAAGCTGCACCCAGTGCCGTGGTCTCGCGCATTTGCGGGCGTTCGACCTGGGTGCCGAGGATGTCGGCCTGGAACTGCATCAGGAAGTTGTTGGCCACTGCGCCACCATCCACGCGCAGGGCTTTGAGGCGTTCGCCGGCGTCCTGTTGCATGGCGTCGAGTACGTCGCGGGTCTGGTAGGCAATTGATTCCAGCGTTGCGCGAATGATGTGATCCACGCGCACGCCGCGGGTCAGCCCGAACAGCGCACCACGGGCGTAAGGGTCCCAGTACGGCGCGCCGAGGCCGGTGAAGGCGGGGACCAGGTACACGCCATTGCTGTCCTTGACCTTGTTGGCGAAGTACTCGGTGTCGTGGGCGTCGTTGATGATTTTCAACTCGTCACGCAGCCACTGCACGGTGGAGCCGCCGTTGAACACCGCGCCTTCCAGCGCATACGCCACTTCACCACGAGGGCCACAGGCGATGGTGGTGAGCATGCCGTGGCTCGATTTCACGGCTTTGTCGCCCGTGTTCATCAGCAGGAAGCAACCGGTGCCGTAGGTGTTTTTGGCCTGGCCGGCCTCGACGCACATCTGGCCGAACAGCGCCGCCTGCTGGTCGCCGGCGATCCCTCCGATGGCGATGCCGCTTTTGGTGTGGCCGTAGATTTCGGAAGACGATTTCACCTCGGGCAACATTTCCCGTGGGATATCCAGCACCTCCAGCATCTTCGCGTCCCACTCCAGGGTGTGGATGTTGAAGAGCATGGTGCGCGAGGCATTGGTGTAGTCGGTGACATGCACCTTGCCGCCGGTAAATTTCCAGATCAGCCAGCTATCGACGGTGCCGAATAGCAGTTCGCCGTTACGTGCACGCTCACGGCTGCCTTCGACGTTATCGAGGATCCACTTGAGCTTGGTGCCGGAGAAGTAAGGGTCGGTGACCAGGCCGGTGGTTTCGCTGATGTATTGCTCGTAGCCATCGCGTTTGAGCTGCTGGCAGATCTCGGTACTGCGGCGGCACTGCCAGACGATTGCGTTGTAGATCGGCCGTCCGGTGTTCTTGTCCCAGACCACGGTGGTTTCACGCTGGTTGGTGATGCCGATGGCTGCGACCTGATCGTGATGCAGGCCGGCTTGCGCCAGGGCCTCGACCATCACGGCGCTTTGCGTGGCGAAGATTTCCATCGGGTCATGTTCGACCCACCCGGCTTGCGGGTAATGCTGTGCGAATTCGCGCTGTGCGGTGCAGACCACGTTTGCGTCGCGGTCGAAAATGATCGCGCGGGAGCTGGTCGTACCCTGATCGAGGGCAATGATGTAGTTCTTATTCTGAGTGTCGGTCATGTCGATTGCCTTGGGCGAAAAAAGGGCTGGGGTCTGGCGCGCGATCTAATGGGCAGGATCATGCGCCAACGGTATCAAGAAATTCGTGGTTTGCCGTCAATGGTCGCAGTTGTGTCCCGTGCAGCGGGTTCGGTGCTCGGCAGGTGGCGGGCGATGACCCCGCGATAAGCCGCGGCGCCGAGGCATGCACCGACAATCGGCGCAAATACCGGGATCAGGAAGTACGGGATATCGCGCCCGCCCGTGAAGGAAATGTCACCCCAACCCGCGAAAAAAGTCATCAGTTTAGGGCCGAAGTCACGGGCCGGATTCATCGCAAAACCGGTGAGCGGTCCCATCGAGCTGCCAATCACCGCAATCAACAAACCGATCAACAGGGGCGCCAGCGGACCATTGGGCAGGCCATTGTTATCGTCGGTCAGGGACATGATTACGCCCATCAGGACGGCGGTGATGATGACTTCAACCAGAAAGGCTTGTGAGGTGGAGAGGCTCGGATTGGGGAAGGTGGAAAACACAGACGCCAGTTCAAGGCTGGCTTCAGTGCCGCGAACCATATGGTGAGTGTGTTCGAAATCGAAGAAGAGACTGCTGTACAGCGTGTACACCAGCAAGGCACCGCAAAAGGCGCCAGCCACCTGGGCGAAAATATAGAACGGCAGTTTACGCTTTTCGAAGTCGGCAAAAATGCTCAGCGCGATGCTGACGGCCGGATTGAGATGAGCGCCGGAAACCCCGGCGGTCAGGTAGATCGCCATGCTGACACCGACACCCCAGATGATGCTGATTTCCCACAAGCCAAAGCTGGCACCCGCGACCTTGAGCGCGGCAACACACCCCGTACCAAAGAAGATCAGCAGTGCAGTACCCAGGAACTCGGCCATGCATTGGCTCGAGAGCGACGGTTGTTGTAAAGCGGTTGTCATTGAAACCTCATTCTTTTTCTTGTCTGGCGCTTGCATCAATAGGTTCGAAGCGCGTTTTTCACCGAGGCGGAATCCCGGTTCCGTTTCCGGTTTACAGCTGGGCACTGCCGTAAGACTGTTCGTACAGTTTCATAAACGAAAAAATATAGACAAGAAACACTGCTGTCAAAGGTCGAAAGTGAACCGTCAGTCACAAAGAAACTATTAGTCTTGTGAATGATCTTCTCGGGACGCAGGTAAATTCGATACGGACGTGCTGTTGGGTCGGTGCCGCGATAGAGCCTTTTGCGAATCAATGTCCTAGAATCCGGCGCAGTATTTTTACTGCCGCCAAGTCTGGAGCTGTCATGACACCCGCATTGGATTTGCTGAAAAAGGTTCGGGCCGAACACCGAGTGCACAGTTATGAACATGACCCGAAGGCAGCGTCCTATGGGCTGGAGGCCGCGGAAAAGCTCGGGCTGGACCCGGCGCAGGTGTTCAAGACCCTGCTGGCGGCCAGTGAAAAAGGCGAACTGCTGGTGGCGGTGGTGCCGGTGGGTGGAAGCCTGGATTTGAAAGCCCTGGCCCACGCGGCCGGGGTGAAGAAGGTCGAAATGGCCGACCCTGCCGCTGCACAACGCTCAACGGGATATCTGCTGGGTGGGATCAGTCCGTTGGGGCAGAAGAAGCGTCTGCGCACCTTCATCGACAATTCGGCCCAGCCCTTTGCGAGCATTTTTGTCAGCGCGGGGCGTCGCGGCCTGGAAGTCGAATTGGCACCCACCGTGCTGGCCGAACACACCCAGGCGAAGTTCGCCGATATCGGTCGTGCCTGAAGACTGATGATCCCCTGTGGGAGCGAGCCTGCTCGCGATGGTCGTTAACGATAACGCGTGCTGTCTGATTGCACTCAGCGCTCTCTGGTTCTTCGCGAGCGGGCTCGCTCCTAAAAAAACATTACGACAATTTCATCTGGTAGCCTGACAAAGGGAGAATGTTATGCAGCTTGAGTTTCATCAGGTCGACGCGTTCAGCGATCGTCCCTTCAGCGGTAACCCGGCCATGGTCTATCGGTTGGACGCCTGGCTCGCCGATGAGTTGATGCAAAAGATCGCCGCCGAGCACAACCTGGCCGAGACCGCTTTTGTCGTGCGCGAAGGGCAGGGCTGGCACATTCGCTGGTTTACCCCGACCACCGAAGTGCCCTTGTGCGGCCATGCAACCCTGGCCAGTGCTTATGTCCTGTTTGAAATCTACAAAGAGTCGGTTGAACGCCTGGACTTCACCTGCAAATCGGGCCCGCTGAGCGTCAGCCGTGAGGGTGGGCGTTTGTGGCTGGATTTTCCGGCGATCGTACCGTCGGAAGTGGGCGTCACCCTGGATGTTGAGCGCGCGCTCGGTGTCGAAGCTGTGGACGTGCTGGGATCGAATGAGCTGTTCGTGGTATTGGAGTCCGAGCAGGCTGTGCTCGACTGTCAGCCGGACATGGTTGCCCTGGCGAAGCTGCCCTGGTTGGGCGCCATTGTGACTGCCCGAGGCAGCAAGCACGATTTCGTGTCGCGCTACTTCGCGCCGGCCATTGGCATCAATGAAGACCCGGTAACCGGATCGACCCATTGCAGCCTGATTCCTTATTGGTCGAAACGCCTGGGCAAGTCGAGTCTGACGGCTTACCAGTGTTCGACACGAGGCGGAGAATTGTTCTGCCGGTTGGAGGGCGACCGGGTGAAAATCGGCGGGAATGCGACGCTGGTGGCCAGCGGAACGCTGATGCTGGGTTGACGCAAAAAAACTGTAGGAGCGAGCTTGCTCGCGATGGTCGTTAACGATAACGCGGGTATTCTGATTCCCCGCGGTGTTCTTGAGTCCATCGCGAGCAGGCTCGCTCCTACAGGGGCGTGGTGTCAGCTGGCGGTGCTGTAGCGCCGTACACCGGATTCAACGACCGGAATCTGCGCCGCCATGCTGCTGGTGGCCTGGAAGAGCACCAGATGCTCCGCCGCGACACGAATGCCAACCTCTGCGCCAATCTGATGATCGACATGACTCGGGAAGATCGATTCCAATTGCGCACCGGTCGGCATCTGCAGGCGATACAGCGTCGATGCACCCTGGAATGACTTGCCAGTGATCTTCGCCTTCAATGCGCTGTCTGGTGCGTAAACGATATCGTCCGGACGCAACAACACATCCACTGCACCACCGACCGGCCAGGTATAAGCACGGTTGCCACGCAACTCTCCCAATTCGGTCTGTACCGATTCCGGGCTGCTCAACTGACCGCGAATGAAGTAACCCTGGCCGATGAAGCTGGCCACATAAGGTGTCAGCGGTTCGTGGTACAGGTTGTAGGGTGTGTCCCACTGTTCCAGCCGACCTTCCTTGAACACGCCGACGTGATCGCTGACGGCGAAGGCTTCTTCCTGGTCGTGGGTGACCAGGATCGCGCTGGTGCCACGGGCCTTGAGAATGTCGCGCACCTCATGGCTGAGTTTTCGGCGCAGTTCGCCATCGAGATTGGAGAAGGGTTCGTCGAGCAGCAACAGTTGCGGTTCCGGGGCCAGGGCGCGGGCCAGGGCGACACGTTGCTGCTGGCCACCGGAAAGCTCATGGGGAAAGCGCTTGCCAAGGTTTTTCAGGTTGACCAGTTCCAGCAGCTCTTCGACGACATGATCCTTTTGCGGATGCTTGCGTATGCCGAAGGCGATGTTGTCGGCCACGCTCAAGTGCGGAAACAGTGCGTAGTCCTGGAACACCATGCCAATGCGACGCTTCTCCGGTGCTAGGGTGAACCCGGCGCTGGAAATCGTCTCGCCGGCCAGCTGGATATCGCCCTCGTGTACCGGTTCGAAACCGGCGATGGCACGCAGTGTGGTGGTCTTGCCGCAGCCGGAGGAGCCCAGCAGGCAACCGATGTCGCCGGCATTCAAATGCAAGTTGAGGTTCTGCACCACGCGCTGGTCTTGATAGCCACAGGCGAGGTTGCGCAGGTTAAGCAGTAATGGCTGACTCATGCGTGGTGGTACGCCGGCTCGACGAGAAACTCGAGCAGGGCCTTTTGTGCATGAAGACGGTTTTCCGCCTGATCCCAGGCCACCGAGCGCGGGTCGTCGAGCAGGTCGACGCTGATCTCTTCGCCACGGTGGGCCGGCAGGCAGTGCATGAACAGCACGTCGGGGGCGGCCAGGTCGAGCAAGGCGCGGTTGACCTGATACGGAGCGAACAGCTCAAGGCGCTTGGCGGTTTCTTCTTCCTGACCCATGGAGGTCCAGACGTCGGTGCTCACCAGGTGAGCGCCGCGCACGGCATCCTTCGGATCGCGAACGATGGTCACCCGATCACCGGCCTGGGCCACGAACTCCGCATTCGGCTCATAACCCTCAGGGCAGGCAACGCGCAACTGGAAGTCGAACTGGATCGCCGCTTCTATATAGCTGTTGCACATGTTGTTGCCGTCGCCGATCCAGGCCACGGTCTTGCCCTGGATGGAACCGCGGTGTTCGAGGAACGTCTGCATGTCGGCCAGCAATTGGCACGGGTGCAGGTCATCGGACAGGCCGTTGATCACCGGGACGCGCGAGTTGGCGGCGAATTCGGTCAGGGTGCTATGGGCAAAGGTACGGATCATCACGGCATCGAGCATGCTCGACATGACAATGGCGCAGTCGCTGATCGGTTCGCCTCGCCCCAGCTGGGTGTCGCGCGGCGACAGGAAAATCGCCTGGCCACCGAGCTGGATCATGCCGGCTTCGAAGGAAATGCGGGTGCGGGTCGAGGACTTCTCGAAAATCATCCCGAGCACGCGGTTTTTCAGGGGCTCGAACAGTACGCCGCGGTTACGCAGGTCCTTGAGCTCAACGCCTCGACGGATCACGCTGACCAGCTCTTCGGGCGTGCAATCCATCAGGGAGAGAAAGTGCCTTGCGCTCATCATTGACTACCTTTTTGCTACAAACCGCAGATGCTCAAAGCCTTGTTTAACGGAACAACGGGCGAGACCTGCGGCGTAAGCCGCACGGGGCGACGAAATAGGGGAAGGCGCGATCTTATAATTAAATGTCGCGTCTTACCAATAGGGCTACGGTTTTTAGGGGATTTCAGAGGCGCTACGGCATGTCCGCAGTAGCGCTTTTGAGGCCTGATTAATGACAGCAGCCGAGCATTTGTACACCGCACCTGCGCAAGTTGGCAATCAAGCGGGGCGTTGATCGGGCACTTGTAGTCGGTTTCTGACCTGTTGTTCGCATCGTTCGCAAACAGCGTCTTCGGTTTACCATCCAGGAAGTCTGTTTGCAGATGCCATACAGGTCGCCATCAAGCTGGTTGTCAGGGGGCATTGGTTGGCCTGATGGGCATCAATTCACAGCACGAACATCGCTGGCGCCGTATCGGGGCAGGCGCCATAGTTTTGTTCCCGCGGCTGAAACTGCCCGCCCAGAACAAGACAGAGACTGGCCATGACCAAGACTCTCCATCACCGTGCGTGCCACCTGTGTGAGGCCATCTGCGGCCTGACCATCGAAACCACCGAAGTCGAACCCGGCAATGTACAGATCACCTCGATCAAGGGTGATCCCCAGGATACGTTCAGCCGTGGACACATCTGTCCCAAGGCTGTTGCCCTGCAGGACATACAGAATGATCCGGATCGCCTGCATCAGCCCATGCGTCGGGTGGGCAGCGAATGGCAGCCCATCGAGTGGGAAGACGCCTTCAACCTTGTAGCCGAGCGACTGGCAGCGATTCAGGAGCGTCACGGGGCAAACGCGGTGGCGGTCTATCAAGGCAATCCCAGCGTGCACAACTACGGGCTAATGACCCACAGCAATTATTTTCTGGGCTTGCTGAAAACCCGTAACCGATACTCCGCGACATCAGTCGATCAATTGCCCCATCACCTGACCAGTCATTTGATGTACGGGCACGGTCTATTGCTGCCGATCCCGGACATCGACCATACCGATTTCATGCTGATCCTGGGCGGTAACCCGCTCGCGTCCAACGGCAGCATCATGACCGTGCCGGATGTGGAGAAGCGCTTGAAGGCAATTCAGGCCCGGGGCGGCAAAGTCGTGGTGGTCGACCCGCGTCGCAGCGAAACGGCGGCCATGGCCGATCAGCATCTGTTTGTACGTCCCGGTGGAGATGCGGCGTTGTTGTTCGGCCTGCTCAATACAATGTTCGCTGAGGGCCTGACCCGCGACAGTCATTTGCCGGTGGACGGCCTGGACGCGGTGCGCGAGTCCATCGTCAGCTTCACTGCGGACACCATGAGCCCGCTTTGTGCTGTACCCGCCGAACAGATCCGCCAGTTGGCGCGGGATTTCGCCGCTGCACCGAGCGCCGTTTGCTATGGCCGCATGGGTGTCTCGACCCAGGCGTTCGGCACGTTGTGCCATTGGCTGGTGCAACTGATCAATCTGGTCACCGGCAACCTCGATCGCGTGGGCGGGTCGTTGTGCACCGAGCCGGCGGTGGATCTGGTGGCCTCCACGTCGGGTGGACATTTCAATGTGTGGCAGAGCCGGGTTTCCGGACGCCCTGAATACGCTGGCGAGCTGCCAGTGTCGGCCCTGGCCGAAGAAATGCTGACCGAAGGGGAAGGGCAGGTTCGCGCGTTGATCACCGTGGCGGGCAATCCTGTGTTGTCTACTCCGAATGGTCGACAGTTGGAGCAGGCGCTGGACGGGCTGGAGTTCATGGTCAGTATCGACTTGTACATCAATGAAACCACGCGTTACGCCGACCTGATCCTGCCGTCCACCTCGGCGCTGGAAAACGATCACTACGACACCACGTTCAACCTGTTTGCGGTGCGCAATGTCAGTCGCTTCAATCGGGCGATTCTGGCCAAGCCGGAAGGCGCGTTGCATGACTGGGAAATTTTCGTCGGCCTGGCGAAGGCATTTGCGACCAAGACCGGCAAGGATTTGAAGCCGACCATGGCCCCGGCCCAGATGATCGATCGCGGCTTGCGCATGGGCCTGTATGGCGATGCTTCGGAGCATAAGCTGTCATTGGCGACCCTGTTCGATCATCCCCATGGCATTGATCTGGGTCCGCTCAAGCCCAATCTGGCGCTGCGTCTGAAAACCGACAATCAGAAAATTCAGGCGGCCCCTGCCGTGATCCTGGCTGACCTGGCGCGCTTTGCTACGTTGCAGGCACCGGCTGCGGATGAGTTGTTGATGATCGGGCGTCGGCATGTCCGCAGCAACAACTCGTGGATGCATAACTATCACCGTCTGGTGAAGGGCAAACCGCGTCACCAGCTATTGATGCACCCGGATGATCTGGCCAGTCGCGGTTTGAGCGATGGGCAGCTTGTGCGGGTCAGTTCGCGGGTCGGAGTGATCGAAGTGGAAGTGCTGGGCAGTCTGGATATGATGAAAGGAGTGGTCAGCCTTCCACACGGTTGGGGTCATGCACGACCGGGTGTGCAGATGACCATCGCCAGTGGTCAGCCCGGGTCCAGTGCCAATGACCTGACGGACGAATGCCAACTCGATGAGTTGTCGGGGAATGCGGCATTGAACGGAGTTCCGGTGACCGTGGCGGCGGCTTGATCGTATCTGACGGAGAGACCGAGCATGGCCCTCGGCTTTCCGTTACAATGCGCCACCGTGCCGACCCATGAGTCGGAAAGTTCAGCCGAGGTGCTCCATGGATATCATCGAAACGATTAAAGAGCAGATTGCCAATAACACCATTCTGCTTTACATGAAAGGCTCGCCGAATGCCCCACAGTGTGGCTTCTCCGCGAAAGCCGCGCAGGCTGTGATGGCTTGTGGTGAAAAGTTTGCGTACGTGGACATCCTGCAGAACCCGGAAATCCGCGCCAACCTGCCAAAATACGCCAACTGGCCAACCTTCCCGCAACTGTGGGTCGCCGGTGAGCTGGTCGGCGGTAGCGACATCATGACCGAGATGTCGGCTGATGGTTCGCTGCAGGCGCTGATCAAGGACGCTGCCGCTAAAGCCGCAGCTGCAAAGACCGAAGCCTGATCCCGCTTCTCTTCTGTAGGAGCGAGCTTGCTCGCGATGGACTTAAGAACACCGCGGGGAGCCAGACTTCCCGCGTTATCGTTAACGATCATCGCGAGCAAGCTCGCTCCTACAAGGTTTCAGGTAAGTCCGGAAACCAGCGCAATAAAAAAGCCCCGCCTCTTCAAAAGAGAGCGGGGCTTTTTATTGTGTAGAAGTTACTCGTCTTCACCCATCTGCGATTGCAGATAGTTCTCGAGACCGATCTTGTCGATCAGGCCAAGTTGGGTTTCCAGCCAGTCAATATGTTCTTCTTCGGACTCAAGGATATCCTCAAGCAGTTCACGGCTACCGAAGTCGCCAGCCTTTTCGCAAAAGGCGATAGCTTCTTTCAGGTCTTTGTGGCCGGTTTTCTCGATACGCAGGTCACACTCAAGCATTTCCTTGGTGTGTTCGCCGATGTGCAGCTTGCCCAGGTCCTGGACGTTCGGCAGGCCTTCAAGGAACAGGATGCGCTTGATCAGCTTGTCCGCGTGCTTCATCTCGTCGATGGATTCGTGGTATTCGTGTTTGCCGAGCTTGTTCAGGCCCCAATCTTCATACATGCGTGCATGCAGGAAGTATTGATTGATTGCGACCAGCTCATTGGCAAGGATCTTGTTGAGATGCTGGATGACTTTAACGTCGCCTTTCATGGTGGGGTCCTGCCCTGTATTAGCTGTCTATAAAACAGAGTTTGAGCCGCACAATTAAGAGTGTCAAACCTAAGTTATTGAAACTTAAGTGAAAATTAATCGGAATAAGAATGTTTGTGTTCCGCGTCTAGCGCCTAACCATTTGATTTTCAGGCATAAAAAAACCGGACATCAGTCCGGTTCTTTGAAAAAGGTTATTTAGGCTGCTGTAAATTCAACAGGAAAAGGAATCGCAGCCTGCGCCGTTTGCAATTTTGTCAGGGTCTCGCGGACCACTTCCTTGGCGAGGCAGGCACATTTACCGCATTGACTGGCAACGCCGGTGGCCTGGCGGACTTCCTTGTAGCTGCAGCATCCTTCATAGATCGCATCGCGGATTTGGCCGTCGGTAACGCCAGTGCAGAGGCAAACATACATAAGTGAAGACCGTCGCTCGTTTATGTCTCGAATGCGTTGGATCTTAATGTTAACGAGAATGATTGTCAAAGTGCTTGGGGGAGGGTTTTTCAGGGTCTGACGAACGGCGTTCTGCAAGGAGGCAGGAAACGGCTTTCGCTCTGCGTTTTTACGCTTGCGGGAAAAACCGTTAAGGACAGGCCAAACACGCAGTGTATGATGGCCGGTCTTTGCGAACCGGGTTTGTGTCACAGGGCTGTCGCCTGAGGGTGACAGGCTGATGCAAACCTTGTTTTTCACGTTTCTACACCAGGAGATATCCAATGAGCGTACTCGTAGGCAAACAAGCCCCTGACTTCACCGTACCGGCCGTACTCGGCAATGGCGAAATCGTTGACAGCTTCACCCTGTCCTCGGCCATCAAAGGCAAATACGGCCTGGTGTTCTTCTACCCACTGGACTTCACCTTCGTTTGCCCGTCGGAGCTGATCGCTCTGGACAACCGCATGTCTGAATTCAAGGCACGCAACGTTGAAGTGATCGCCGTGTCGATCGACTCGCACTTCACCCACAACGCCTGGCGTAACACCCCGGTCAACAACGGCGGTATCGGTGAAGTTCGCTACACCATGGCTGCCGACATCAAGCAGGAAATCATGAAAGCCTACGACGTTCAGTCCGCTGACGGTGTAGCTTTCCGTGGCGCGTTCCTGATCGACGACAAAGGCGTTGTTCGTTCGCAGATCATCAACGACCTGCCACTGGGTCGTAACATGGAAGAGCTGCTGCGTCTGGTCGACGCTCTGCAATTCCACGAAGAGCACGGCGAAGTTTGCCCTGCCAACTGGAAAAAAGGCGACAAGGGCATGAACGCTTCGCCAGAAGGCGTTGCGGCTTACCTGACCGAGCACGCTGCTGCTCTGTAAGGCGTCCGCCAGATACAAAAAAACCGGCCCACGTGGCCGGTTTTTTTATGGGTGGAGAAAACGAAAGCCTTTGTAGGAGCGAGCATGCTCGCGATGGACTCAAGAACACCGCGGGGCATCAGGCTCCCAGCGTCATCGTTGACGACCATCGCGAGCATGCTCGCTCCTACAGAAGGCCATCAATCGTCGAAATCTTCCCAGCCACCCATCTGTTTCCAGCGATTGACGATGCCGCAGAACAGCTCGGCCGTTTTCTCGGTGTCATAGCGAGCCGAGTGGGCCTCGCGACCGTCGAAATCGATATCGGCTGCCTGACAGGCCTTGGCCAGTACCGTTTGGCCATAGGCCAGGCCGGCGAGGGTGGCCGTGTCGAAGCTGGAGAACGGGTGGAACGGGTTGCGCTTCATGTCCAGGCGCGCGACCGCAGCGTTGAGGAAGCCCAGATCGAAACTGCTGTTGTGCCCGACCAGAATCGCCCGCTTGCAGCCGTTGGCCTTGAGCGCCTTGCGCACGCCACGGAAGATATCGTTCAGGGCTGATTCTTCACTCACGGCCATGCGCAGTGGATGATCGAGCTTGATCCCGGTGAACTCCAGGGCTGCCGCTTCGATGTTCGCGCCTTCAAAAGGCTCGACCCGGAAGAAGTAGGTGTGATCCGGGTAAACAAAACCCTTTTCATCCATGGCAATGGTGGTCGCGGCGATTTCCAGCAGGGCGTCGGTGGCCGAGTTGAAGCCACCGGTTTCTACGTCGACGACAACAGGCAGGTAACCACGGAACCTGGCGGCCATTGGATGACGAGGACCGCCTCCGCCGCCATTACCTTCCTGTTCATCGTCGAAATGGTCGTCACTCACGCGTTTTCCTCCAGCAGGCGCCAGCGCAGTTTTTCACCGGCGCGCAGCGGGATGACGGTCAGCTCGCCGAATGGCAGGCTGGCAGGGGCGGTCCATTCTTCGCGAACCAGGGTGATGCGATCGGTGTTTGCCGGCAGGCCATAGAAGCGTGGGCCGTTGAGGCTGGCGAAGGCTTCGAGCTTGTCCAGCGCATTGCGCTGTTCGAAGGCTTCGGCATACATCTCGATCGCCGCATAAGCGGTGTAGCAACCTGCACAGCCGCAGGCGGCTTCCTTGGCGTGCTGAGCGTGGGGCGCCGAATCGGTGCCGAGGAAGAACTTTTCGCTGCCGCTGGTGGCGGCGTCGAGCAAGGCTTCCTGATGCGTATTGCGCTTGAGAATCGGCAGGCAATAGAAGTGCGGCCGAATCCCTCCCACCAGCATGTGGTTGCGGTTGTACAACAGGTGATGCGCGGTGATGGTTGCGCCAACGTTGGCCGAAGCCGATTTGACGAACTGCACGGCGTCAGCAGTGGTGATGTGCTCGAACACCACTTTGAGGGTCGGGAAACGCTCGACCACACGACGCAAGTGCTCATCGATAAAGATTTTTTCGCGGTCGAAGACATCGACTTCGCCGCGGGTGACTTCACCGTGGACCAACAAGGGCATGCCGACTTCGGCCATGGCCTCCAGTGCGGGGAAGATCTTGTCGATGCTGGTGACGCCAGAGTCCGAATTGGTGGTCGCGCCGGCCGGATAGAGCTTGGCGGCGTGAATGAAACCGGTGGCCTTGGCCTCGCGAATTTCTTCAGGCTGGGTGCGATCGGTCAGGTAAAGGACCATCAGCGGTTCGAACCGGCTGCCGGCGGGGCGGGCAGCGAGGATCCGCTGGCGATAGCCATCGGCTTCGGTCGCATTGCGGACCGGTGGAACCAGGTTGGGCATAATGATGGCGCGACCAAAGGTGCGCGCAACATCCGCGACGGTATTGGTCAACACGGCACCATCGCGAAGATGAATATGCCAGTCGTCGGGACGCAGCAGGGTCAGGCGGTCGGACATGAGGGGATTCCAGGCGGGTCAAACTCCAGGGAATGCTACCGGAAAAGACTCTTGCAGGCACTCGCTATCAAGTTTTGCAGGAAGCTTCCGATATCCAACAGGTATGCCGTGAACATTTGCGTGTCCGTCTTTTTGTTGTAGAAGCCAGTGGAGCCTCCCGTGCGCCAGCGTTATTTAGCCTTGCTCAGTGTGTTTGCCAGCCTTCCCGCGATGGCGCTCACTTTCCAGACCCGTCTGGAGAGCATCGAGTGGACGGTCGAAGGCGATAAGTTCGAATGTCGCCTGACACAACCGATCACCGATTTCGGCTCGGGGCAATTCGTACGCCGCGCTGGCGAACAGGCGACGTTTCGTCTGAATGCGTCCAACGCCGTTATGGGGGGCGGTTCGGCCACCTTGCTGGCCGCGGCTGCGCCCTGGCAGCCGGGGCGAGGCGATATCAATCTCGGTACAGTGAGAGTCGGCAGCGGCAATGTATTGTTCAACAGTTCACAAGTTCAGGCCGGGCGATTGATCAGTGGCCTGATGGATGGACGCAGTCCGGTGGTTCGGCAATCCTCGGGGGATGGCCGGGTGTCGGAAGTGCGCCTGTTGCCAGTCAGGTTCAACAAGGCGTTTGCCGATTATCAAGGTTGTGTCGCCAAACTGTTGCCGCAGAATTTCGATCAGGTGAAGCAGTCTCAGGTCGGTTTCCCTGGTGGCGGTATCGATCTGGATGCGGCCGCCAAAGCCAGGTTGCAGGTGATGCTGGAGTACATGAAGGCTGATCCGACGGTCAATCACATCGAACTTGACGGCCATTCCGATAACAGTGGCAATCGTCTGACCAACCGTGACCTGTCCCGTCGTCGAGCCTTGGCCGTCATGGAGTTCTTTAAGGCCAATGGCATTCAGGAGTCGCAGATCACCCTGCGTTTCCATGGTGAGAGCTATCCGTTGGCGCCGAATACCAATAACGCCAACCGCGCGAAAAACCGTCGGGTTGCCGTTCGATTGGAGCGCGGAGCTCCGCCGGAGCAGGTGGCCCCTCAAGCCACGAAACCGTCTAATTCGACAACTTCCTGACCGTTTTGTCATCGTCGCGCTCTCGACATAATCTGTCGCTTCGTCGTCATAAGCTGTCGCGCCACTGTAAATTATTCTGCATGAGCGGTAGACTTCCCGGCTTTCCGTAGAACCCCGTGGAGTGATGGCATGGCGGACGTAAACAAGGTCGTTCTGGCGTATTCCGGCGGCCTGGACACTTCGGTGATCCTCAAGTGGCTGCAGGATACTTATAACTGTGAAGTGGTGACCTTCACCGCTGACCTGGGTCAGGGCGAAGAGGTCGAACCTGCACGCGCCAAGGCTCAGGCCATGGGCGTGAAAGAGATCTACATCGACGACTTGCGCGAAGAGTTCGTGCGCGATTTCGTGTTCCCGATGTTCCGCGCCAACACCGTTTACGAAGGCGAGTACCTGCTGGGTACGTCCATCGCTCGTCCGTTGATC
Organism: Pseudomonas baetica; assembly: GCF_051216495.1. GTDB lineage: Bacteria > Pseudomonadota > Gammaproteobacteria > Pseudomonadales > Pseudomonadaceae > Aquipseudomonas > Aquipseudomonas baetica_B. The sequence goes on from NZ_JBPKAM010000004.1 coordinate 76,488, forward strand.
GCCAAGCGCCTGATCGAAATCGCGAACGAAACCGGTGCTGACGCCATTTCCCACGGCGCTACCGGCAAGGGTAACGACCAGGTTCGTTTCGAACTGGGCGCCTATGCCTTGAAACCTGGTGTGAAGGTGATCGCTCCGTGGCGCGAATGGGACCTGCTGTCCCGTGAGAAACTGATGGATTACGCTGAAAAGCATGCGATCCCGATCGAGCGTCACGGCAAGAAAAAATCCCCGTACTCGATGGATGCCAACCTGCTGCACATCTCCTATGAAGGCGGCGTGCTGGAAGACACCTGGACCGAGCACGAAGAAGACATGTGGCGCTGGACCGTCTCCCCGGAGAAGGCTCCCGACAAGCCGCAGTACCTGGAACTGACTTACCGCAACGGCGACATCGTGGCGCTGGACGGTGTCGAAATGACTCCGGCTACCGTGCTGGCGACCCTGAACCGTATCGGTGGCGAACACGGTATCGGTCGTCTGGACATCGTCGAGAACCGTTATGTGGGCATGAAGTCCCGTGGCTGCTACGAAACCCCTGGCGGCACCATCATGCTGCGCGCTCACCGTGCGATCGAATCGATCACACTGGACCGCGAAGTCGCTCACCTCAAGGATGAGCTGATGCCGAAGTACGCCAGCCTGATCTACACCGGCTACTGGTGGAGCCCGGAGCGTCTGATGCTGCAACAGATGATCGATGCTTCCCAGGTCAACGTGAACGGTGTCGTACGCTTGAAGCTTTACAAGGGCAACGTGATCGTGACGGGCCGCAAGTCGGATGATTCGCTGTTCGACGCCAACATCGCGACCTTCGAGGAAGATGGCGGCGCCTACAACCAGGCCGATGCAGCGGGCTTCATCAAGCTCAATGCCCTGCGTATGCGCATTGCCGCGAACAAAGGCCGCAAGCTGTTCTGAGTGCTTTGAGCCTGTAATGGATTTGTGGCCTCGTCATTGACGGGGCCACAAATCAGAAAAAGGTTATTTCTGATACTGCAAAACAGCAATTTACGCCTGACCTGCTTGATACCTTTGCTTCTGCGAGTCACGGATAGGGCCTGCCTCATGGTTGGCAGCTCTGATCGATGACCGTCACCCCGCGTGAACTCAAATTGTAAGCAACGCAGAAATTGACGACACCGCATTTTCTTGCCTGTCTGGAATATTTGAGTACGCGTTCCTTCAGTCGATTGTCCGATTTCGTCCCCGTGAGAAACAGAATCACTTGTTGTCCCCGGGTGATTTGTATCCTTTCCAGCAAAGTGCTGAATTCCAATTTATTTTTTATCCGACGTGCATCAACGATGTACAGGTCTTTCATCAATTCGGGCAATTGAATGTGCTGCTGATCCGAATGCGAGTGTTGCAAACCGGTTTCGTCTGGTGGGGCCTGGGCATTTCCGGGGGAGAAAGCACGTCGTGGCTCATCCACTGGGGCGTTGTTTCCCTGCGGGTCAATATTGTCCATGGCTTTCAGGAAATGCTCATCCTTTTCAAAGTCAGAAGGCGAGTAAAGCGAACGGTAGTTAAAGTTGAGTGTGGCGAAGAATAAGAACAGTAAATAAAAAGGAAAGCTGATCAGGAACCAGACATAAATTTCTCTCTCCTCATCTTCCAAAAAGGGAAGAGAGACAGCTGCCGATGTTTCAGACAGTGTTGCGAATATGGCGATTATTGTCATGGGGTTGGCGATTCTTTTTTTGAGTTTGATCATGTTTATTTCTCATTGTATTTTGTCTTTGCTCGTTTGAAGGGTGATGTTTGTTGTTGGTGTTGTGTTTTTTTTGTTTGTGGTGCCTGTCGTTTTGCGTTTGGATATTTGTATTGTTAATGATTGTTGGTTTGTGTTCTTTTTGCTGTAAGAGTTAGCGTGCGCTCGGTGTGTGATATTTCTGGTGTTAATGTTTTATGGGTGGTGTCGGTTACGTTTGATGGAGTGTATATCCGACTTTGCTCGTACTTTAAGCTTTGTTTTTTAGTTCAAGAAGGATACAAAATAATCATGAAGTCTGAACTGCATCCCTGCGGATACCGTTTTCATAGCGTTATGTTCGAGGGTGATTTGTAGGATTAATCCGCGATTCTCGTAGGGAATGTCTCTCGGTGCAGGTCGTTGGGGGGGGCAGCATGCCACGGGTGAAACGACTAGGCTATTGTGCGGGCTCTAAAAAATCGAACAGCGAAAATTGGACCTGCCCATGAATAAAGTGCTGATCGTGGATGATCACCCCGTCATTCGTCTCGCGGTGCGAATGCTGATGGAGCGTCATGGCTACGAAGTTGTTGCAGAAACAGATAATGGCGTGGATGCATTGCAACTTGCCCGCGAATATATGCCGGATATTGTCATTCTGGATATCGGGATTCCGAAACTGGACGGACTGGAAGTTATTGCACGACTGACATCAGCCGCAATGCCCATGAAAGTGCTGATATTGACTTCCCAATCGCCAGGGCATTTCTCTATGCGGTGCATGCAGTCGGGGGCTGCCGGGTATGTCTGTAAGCAGCAGGATCTCACCGAGTTGCTCAGTGCAATCAAGGCGGTTTTGTCCGGCTATAGCTATTTTCCCAATCAAGCTTTGCATACCGTGCGTGCCAGCCTGGGGAACGCCAGTGAAGCGGATATGGTGGATCGTCTGTCAGGGAGGGAAATGATGGTCCTGCAACAATTGGCCAGAGGCAAAACCAACAAGGAAATCGCCGACGGGATGTTTCTCAGTAACAAGACCGTCAGTACTTACAAGACGCGCCTTTTGCTGAAGCTGAACGCGCGCTCCCTCGTCGATCTGATCGAACTGGCTCAACGCAATGGGCTAGTGTGATTTTACAAGGGGTGACAATATGCGATGAACGGGCATCCATCGCGCTTGGGCACAAAGTAAAAAGCCTCCGTTTCGGGAGGCTTTCAGATGTCATAAGTCAAAGTCGTAATCAGCCAATTGCTTTTGCAGCCGGCGCTCCTCCAGCAAATTATCGATTGTACGGCGTTTGCTCAGGTTGGTTTTCGCTACTTCAACCACAGGTTCGGCATCATCGGCCTCAAGGGGGGTGAAGTCGTCCTCTACATCCAATTGCTCTTTGCCAGTGCTCATTGAGTTACTCCAGGCTAAGACTGCCTTTGGGGCTCCTTATATCGACAATCTCCCGGCGGGTAAAAAAGATTTTTTCAATCGATAAATCAATAAATCCAATAGAGGCTCAATCGTCCGAGGTCTTGTGCTTGTATTCGCACAAATCTTCTATTCGGCAACTGCCGCAGCGAGGCTTGCGGGCCAGGCACACATAGCGTCCATGAAGGATCAGCCAGTGATGAGAGTCGAGCAGATATTCCTTGGGCACGAACTTCATCAGCTTTTTCTCGACTTCGACCACATTCTTGCCAGGCGCAATGCCGGTGCGATTGCTGACCCGAAAAATATGGGTGTCCACGGCCATCGTCAGCTGTCGGAATGCAGTATTGAGTACCACGTTGGCGGTTTTACGGCCCACGCCGGGCAAGGCTTCCAATTCTTCGCGGGTCTGTGGCACTTCGCCTGCATGACGCTCCACCAGCAAGCGACAGGTCTCGATCACGTTTTTGGCTTTGCTGTTGAACAGGCCGATGGTCTTGATGTACTCCGACAATCCCTCGACGCCCAAGGCATGGATCGCCGCAGGGGTATTGGCAATCGGGAACAGTTTTGCCGTGGCCTTGTTGACGCCGACATCAGTCGATTGCGCCGAAAGAATCACGGCGATCAGCAATTCAAACGGTGAGGAATAGGCCAGTTCGGTCTTTGGTTCCGGGTTGTCTTCGTGCAGCCTGCGGAAAATTTCCAGACGTTTTGCGGCATTCATGGGTAAGGCGTTTCCTCGAAAACTGTCAGTGAGAAGGTGTCTGGCGGTGCCAGGCTTGCCATGCAGCGATCAGCAATCCCAGTAGAATGAACCCGCCAGGGGCCAGTGTAGCCAGGCGCAAGCCTCCATCGGCGGTCAGCACCCAGCCCTGCCAATCCGTTTGCGTCCCGACAGCCAGCCACGCTAGATGATTGCCAAGTGTCCCGTTACCAATGAGTTCTCGCAGCAGGCCCAGGCCAACCATCAATACGCCAAACAGACCACACTGGCGCAGTCGGTCTCTTCGAGGACTCTGGAAGAATCCGGCATGATTCAGGACGACGCATTGCAGGGCGATCAGGGCTGGATAGATGCCCACCTGTTGATGCCATTGCAGTGACCAGACTTGTGCGCCGAGCTCCGCGCAACTGACCAGGGTGGTGGCGAGCAGTACGCTTGCAAGCAAGTGCGTTGTGGGGAGCAAGCGAGATCGAACCGCCGTCATCCCGACGCCAAAAACACAAATCACCACGATAAACATCAGCCACAGGCCCAGTGCATTGACCAGTGAACCGGTGGCGCCTATGAGTGGTGCGAGCATCAAGGCATTTTGCAACAAGGGTGATTTACTCATGGGAAGCGCTCCCAAGCAGTTGCTGCCGGTGTTCATCGAAGTAGCGCAGCGCATCATGGGTCGCGTTGATCACAGACCTTGACGTAATGGTCGCTCCCGCAATCTGGTCGAATTGTCCTTGATCCTTTTTCAAGGCCCAGCCTTTGTCCTCCGGATCGGTCCGGGATTTGCCGGAAAACAGCTGAAGCCAGGCATTGGGCCAGTCGGCTATTCGCGCACCCAGTCCCGGTGTTTCCGCTTGCTTGAGGGTCTTGACCCCAATCAGCTTGCCGTTGGTGTCGATGGCGATCAGCAAGTCGATGGCCCCTGCATATCCCAAGGCCTGGCTGCGCAACAAGACGGCATAAGCTTGTCCGGCCTTTGTGGCCCTGTATCCCGCCAGCAGAGTGCTGGTGCCCAGCGTTATATTTTCGAGTGCGAGTGGTTGCTCCAGGGGCTGATTGTCATAGCTGTTGGTCGGGAGCACATCCAGCAAGTTGCGACTGTCGATCAGGCGTTGCTCAGCCAAAATCCATGGTCCACTGCTGTTCTGCGCTAGCCAGGTCAGGCCGACCCCAAGGGCGGCCAGCAAAGTGAGGATGGCAACGCTCGACGCTCGGCTCATGGTGTCACTCGCTCCTGTCGGGCAGTAACAAACCGTTCGAGTGCCGGTACACAGAGATTCATCAACAGCACGGCAAAGGCCACACCATCCGGATAACCGCCCCACGTCCGGATCAGATACGTCAGCAGCCCGACACCGATGCCGAACAGCAGTCGCGCGCCAGGGCTTCTGGCGCCGGACACCGGTTCCGTGACGATGAAAAATGCGCCTAGCATGCTGGCGCCGGTGAGCAGATGAAACAGCGGTGAACCATGGGAGTCGGAGCCCGAACCGTTCCAGCACATCAGGCTGATGATGAACAGGCTGGCGAGCATGCCGACTGGCGCATGCCAGCTGAAAACCCGCCGCTGAAGCAGAAACAGGCCACCTGCGAGGAAGGCCAGATTCACCCATTCGACGCCGTGACCACCAAATTGACCGAACGCTGGATTGGTCGAGAACAGTTCATCCATGGTCAGGCTTTTATTGATTCGCAGGCTGTCCAGTGCCGTGGCCCGGACCCAGCCATCCGGGGGCTGACCAAAACCGAACACCTGTTGCACACCGCCCCACAGATCCATGCCGTGTGACGCCGGCCAGTGGGTCATCTGTTGTGGAAATGCCACCATGACCAGAGCGAAACCGAGCATCGCCGGGTTGAACGGATTGCTGCCGACACCGCCATACAAATGCTTGCCGAACACCATGGCAAGCGCGGCAGCACTGACTGTCAGCCACCACGGGCAATAGGGCGGTAAGGCCAGGGCCAGTAGCGTGGCACTGACAAGTGCACTGCCGTCGCTCAAGCTCGGCTTGAGCGGTCGCTTGCGCAAATGCAGCACCGCCGCTTCAACGGCCAGCGCACTGAACCCCGCCAGCGTGAGGTTGATCAACACTCCCCAGCCATAAAACCAGAACAACATCAGCATCCCGGGCAACGTAGCCAGTAGAACCAGTTTCATGGCCTGCTGCAGGCGTAAATCGACCGACTCAAGCGGTGGCATGGGCATCCACCTGGCGTTCGGCTTCGCTGACGGCGCGCTCCAGGGCTTGGATCTGCTCGGCAGGCGCTTCGGCGGCCTGAGCTTTTTTGAGTTCGGCGCGGCGCATGGCCAACTGGATCTTCGCCCGATTCAGCTCGGTATTCTTCGCTGGAGCGGCGGCAGGCGGCGCTGGTGGTGCAGCGCTTTCCAGCTGCGCCAGGACCTGCTCGGCGGCTTCAAACTGTTGTTGCAGAACGATCAATTGCGACTGCTGTTCGAAGGTCGGCGGATGGCCAAAGGCCTTAAGTGACTTGGTCAACTGCGCCCGACTCATGGCCAGATCGATCTTGGCTTTTTTTAATGCCGCATCGGCATTGGCGGCTTTCTGTGCGCGGACGCGTTCAAGTGCGGCCTGCACCGGATCGAGTGTCGCTTCGTTGGTCATGGCAGCACGTTGTGCACGGGCCTGGCGTTCGGCAGCTTTTTGTCGTTCTTCACGCTGCAGACGGGCGTTGCGTTGCTCGAAGCGGTACCTTGCGTGGTTGCGTTTGGTCGCGCGGGCACGTTGCTCTTCAAGGCTGAAGGCCAGGCCTCCGACGATCGGCAACACTGTGGCCAGCGGCAGGGGGCGCATTTCGATGCAGTCCACAGGGCAAGGTGCCACGCAGAGGTCGCAACCGGTGCATTCATCAATGATCACCGTGTGCATCAGCTTCGCCGCACCGACAATGGCGTCTACCGGGCAGGCCTGGATGCATTTGGTGCAACCGATGCACTCGGCTTCGCGGATGTAGGCGATCTGCGCTGGAGCGGAACCACGGCTGACATCCAGCTCCAGCACTGGCACGTTCAGCAGTTCGGCCAGGGCGTGAATGGTTTCGTTGCCGCCCGGCGGGCATTTGTTGATCGGCTCGCCGTTGGCGATGCCTTCCGCGTAGGGCTTGCATCCGGGATGACCGCACTTGCCGCATTGAGTCTGCGGCAAGAGGGCGTCGATGCGTTGAATCAGACTCATGTTTTGATCAGTCCGCTGAATCCGAGAAAAGCCACTGCAATCAGACCGGCGCCGATAAGATCGATCGGCAAGCCGCGAAAGGGCAGGGGAACATCGTTGTCGAGTGTGCGTTGGCGCAAATCATTGAACAGGCTAAGCACCAACCAAAAACCCAGCCCGGCTCCGAGGCTCAGGGCCATGGCGGCCAGAAATCCCTTGTCATCCTGGATATTGAGAAGCGCGACTCCAAGCACGCCGGCATTGCCCAGCAACAGTGGCCAAAGCCCTTCAAACGACAGCGTCGAACACACCCGTGACAGTCCTTTAAGCAGAGGGGCGATCAACAGCACGCTCAGAGGCAACAACACGAACAAGCGCAGGGAGGCCAAATCCAGCGGCATGAGCAGCCAATGATAAAGCGCGTAACCGAACAGGCCCACAATCAGCATCAGGCAAGTTGTCGCAATGCCCAAGGCATGGACTTGCCGACGTTCGCTGCCCAACAGCGGATCTACACCCAGCGGCCAGTGCAACACGAGGTTGTTGATCAGGGCTGTGCTGATAAGCGTAAGAAATGCTTCGGTCATGATCGCGCCGACAGGTGCGGTAAGGCTTGTTCTGTAGGAGCGAGCATGCTCGCTCCTACAGTGAAAAGCATTACGGCAAGAATGGGGTTTTAACGCAGCCGTTTAGAAAGCTTAGGCATTATCCGGCAAGGGTGTCGGGTGGGCCAGACATGAAAATCCCACAGCTGCGCCAGGCACGACTGTGGGATCGGTTTGCCGCTGTACCTTACTTGATTCGCTGACCAGGCTTGGCGCCGCTGTCAGGGCTCAGCAGGTAGATTTCTTCTCCGCCAGGGCCGGCTGCCATCACCATGCCCTCGGAAATCCCGAACTTCATTTTGCGGGGCTTGAGGTTGGCGATCATCATGGTCAGGCGACCATTGAGTTTGGACGGGTCCGGATAAGCGCTCTTGATCCCGGAGAACACGTTGCGCTGCTCGTCGCCGATGTCCAGGGTCAGGCGCAACAGCTTATCGGCGCCTTCAACGTGTTCGGCCTTGACGATCAGTGCGACGCGCAAATCGACTGCCGCGAAGGTGTCGAACTCGATTTCCGGCGACAGCGGATCCTTGGCCAGTTCACCGTTGCCGGCGGGTGCCGCTTCGCCAGTATCGGTCTGGCTGGCGGTCAGGTCTTCTTTCGAAGCGTCGGTCATGGCTTGCACCTTGACCGGGTCGATCCGGGTCATCAGCGGCTTGAATTCGTTCAACTGATGGTTGGCGAGCCAGATAGCGTGGTCGTTCCAGGTCAATGGCGCGACGTTCAGGAACGCCTCGGCATCGGCGGCCAGCAACGGCAGCACAGGCTTGAGGAAGATCACCAGTTGACGGAACAGGTTGACGCCGGTGGCGCAGATCGCCTGGACTTCATCCTGTTTGCCTTCCTGTTTGTTCAACGACCACGGTGCCTTGTCGGCGATCCAGGCATTGGCGCGGTCGGCCAAGGCCATGATCTCGCGCATGGCGCGGGCGAAGTCGCGGGCTTCATAGGCGTCGGCGATGCCTGGTGCGGCGGCCAGGAACGCTTCAGTCAGTTCTGGCGCGGCGTTGGTGTCGACCATCACACCAGCGTTGCCTTTGTGGATGAAGCCAGCGCAACGGCTGGCGATGTTGACGACTTTGCCGACCAGGTCCGAATTGACCTTCTGCACGAAGTCTTCGAGGTTCAGGTCCAGGTCGTCGACGCCACGGCCCAGCTTGGCCGCGTAGTAGTAGCGCAGGTATTCCGGCGACAGGTGGTCCAGGTAGGTCCGGGCCTTGATGAAGGTGCCACGGGACTTGGACATTTTCTGGCCGTTGACGGTCAGGTAACCGTGTACGTTGATGCCGGTCGGCTTGCGGTAGCCGGCGCCTTCGAGCATGGCTGGCCAGAACAGGGCGTGGAAATTGACGATGTCCTTGCCGATGAAGTGGTACAGCTCGGCGGTGGAGTCCTTGCCCCAGAACGCGTCGAAGTCCAGCTCCGGCGTGCGGTTGCACAGGTTCTTGAAGCTCGCCATGTAGCCGATCGGCGCATCCAGCCACACGTAGAAGTACTTGCCCGGCTCATCGGGAATTTCAAAGCCGAAGTATGGCGCATCGCGGGAGATGTCCCACTGTTGCAGGCCGGCATCCAGCCATTCGGCGATCTTGTTGGCGACGGCGTCCTGCAGGGTGCCGCTGCGGGTCCAGGTTTGAAGCATTGCCTGGAAGTCAGGCAACTTGAAGAAGAAGTGCTGGGAGTCCTTGAGCACCGGCGTCGCGCCGGAAATGGCCGACTTCGGGTCTTTCAGGTCGGTCGGAGCATAGGTCGCGCCGCATTTTTCGCAGTTGTCGCCGTACTGGTCTTCCGTGCCGCATTTCGGGCAGGTGCCCTTGATGAAACGGTCGGCCAGGAACATTTTCTTTTCCGGGTCGAAATACTGCGTGATCGAACGCGTGGCGATGTGCCCGGCGTCGCGCAGCTTCAGATAGATCTGGCTCGACAGCTCACGGTTTTCTTCGGCGTGAGTGGAGTGGAAATTATCAAAGTCCACCAGGAAGTCGGCAAAGTCGGCGCTGTGTTCAGCCTGGACATTGGAGATCAGTTGTTCCGGGGTGATGCCTTCCTTCTCCGCGCGCAGCATGATCGCCGAGCCGTGGGCGTCGTCGGCGCAGACATAAATGCATTGGTTGCCGCGGTGTTTCTGGAAGCGCACCCACATATCGGTCTGGATGTATTCCAGCATATGGCCGAGGTGAATCGAACCATTGGCATAGGGCAGGGCGCTGGTGACGAGAATCTTGCGTGGCTCGGACATGGGACTCGGCTACTTGATGAAACGGAGGTCGGCCACTATAAAGCGCCCGAGCATATTTTTCACCCTGCGAGAGGGTTGCCGGATTTGTGGTGAGGGAGCTTGTCGAAACGTCGCACCGTCCCGCTCAGCTGCGCAGCAGTCGCAAAATCTTCGAATGGAAAGTGGGGCGGCTGCGCCACCCAGCGGGAGCAAGCTCCCTCGCCACAATAGAGCGTGCAGCGTAGGATACCCGCCATGTTTTCTCAGTCTTGTTACCGGAGTTGCCCATGAGCGCCGTCAATCGCGCAGCGGTGGAAGCCGTCCTTCGCCAATACACCGACCCTTATTTGAACCAGGATCCAGTCAGCGCCGGGTGTGTGCGCAACATCGACATTCAGGGCGACCGCGTCAATGTCCAGCTCGAACTGGGCTACGCCGCCGGTCTGTTCAAGAGCGGTTGGGCGCAGTTGCTGCAAATGGCAATCGAAGGTCTGGACGGCGTGATGTTGGCCCGCGTCGAGGTCGCCAGCGTGATTGCCGCACATAAGGCTCAGGCGCAGATTCCGGGCCTGGCCAACGTCAAGAACGTGGTCGCCGTGGCTTCGGGCAAGGGCGGTGTGGGCAAATCCACCACTGCCGCGAACCTGGCGTTGGCACTGGCTCGAGAAGGCGCCAAGGTCGGGATTCTGGACGCGGATATCTATGGTCCGAGCCAGGGCATCATGTTCGGCATTCCGGAGCGCACCCGTCCTGAGGTCAAGGACCAGAAATGGTTCGTTCCGCTCAAGTCCCATGGCGTCGAAGTGATGTCGATGGCATTCCTGACCGACGACAACACACCGATGGTCTGGCGCGGACCGATGGTTTCCGGCGCCCTGTTGCAACTGGTGACCCAGACCGCATGGGGCGACCTGGATTACCTGGTGATCGACATGCCGCCAGGCACCGGTGACATTCAACTGACCCTGGCGCAGAAAGTCCCGGTGGCGGGTGCGGTCATCGTTACCACACCACAGGACCTGGCCTTGCTCGACGCGCGCAAGGGCGTGGAGATGTTCCGCAAAGTCAACATCCCGGTGCTGGGCGTGGTGGAAAACATGGCCGTGCACATCTGCTCCAATTGCGGACATGCCGAGCATCTGTTCGGTGAGGGCGGTGGCGTGAAACTGGCCAACCAGTACGGGGTCGAGTTGTTGGCTTCGTTGCCGCTGTCGATGGTCATCCGCGAGCAGGCCGATGGTGGCAAGCCGACGGTGATCGCCGAGCCGGACAGCCAGATCGCGATGGTTTACCAGGAGCTGGCGCGTCATGTCGGCGCGCGGATCGTGCTGCAGGAAGCGGCGACACCGGCGATGCCGAACATCACCATCAGCGACGATTGATGATCTGAAAAGCTGTTCCCTGTGGGAGCGAGCCTGCTCGCGAAAGCGGTTTAACATTCAACAAGTTAGTTGACTGGCATACCGCATTCGCGAGCAGGCTCGCTCCCACATAGGTTTTGTGCAGTCTTTAGATGCGCAAACCGCCATCCATCTCAAGAATCCGGCCGGTGTAGTAGTCGTTCTCGAAAATGTACGCCGCCGAATGGGCGATCTCTTCCGGCTTACCCATGCGCTTGAGCGGGATACCGGACGTCATTTTCTCCAGTGCTTCGGGCTTCATGCCCAGGGTCATTTCGGTTTCGATGAAACCCGGTGCAATGCCCGCCACGCGGATGCCGTAGCGCGCCAGCTCCTTGGCCCAGGTCACGGTCGCGGCGGCGACACCGGCCTTGGCGGCGGAGTAGTTGGTCTGACCGACGTTGCCGGCACGGGAAATCGACGAGATATTGATGATCGCTCCGCTGTTGTTCAGCTCGACCATTTTCGCCGCGACTTCGCGGGTGCACAGGAACACGCCAGTCAGATTGACGTCGATGACCGCTTGCCACTGGGCCAGGCTCATCTTGGTCATCTCGCCATCCTTGACCTTAAGCAGCAGACCGTCGCGCAGGATGCCGGCGTTGTTGATCAAGCCATGGATCGCACCGAAGTCTTGCGCGACCTGGGTGACCATGTGGGTCACTTGCTCTTCGTTGGCCACGTTGCACAGGTAGGCGCGGGCTTCAACGCCTTGGGCCTTGCAGGCGGCCACGGCGTCGTCGAGTTTTTCCTGATTGAGGTCGACCAGCGCCAGTTTCGCGCCTTTGGCGGCGAAATACTCGGCCATGGATCGCCCCAAACCCTGGCAACCGCCGGTGATAATGATTACTTTGTCAGTGAGTTGCATTCGCGTGCCCCGGTGTCGGATCTGAGTTGTTTTTCTTCTAGAGAGCCTCTCGACCTGCGCCTGACGTGGCCTGGCTGCACACGAGAACTGCCCCGATGGCGTACTGGAACTTTCATCAGTCGCCCGTCCGTTTTTCTGACGGATTCTATATAAGGAGTCATAAATTGAGCATTGAAGTTGCCAAGCATGCACGAGAATTGCTGCTCAAGGAATACCGCGGAGTCCTGTCGACGCTCTCCAAGGCCATGCCCGGTTTTCCGTTCGGCTCCGTGGTTCCTTATTGCCTGGACGGGGAGGGCCGGCCGCTGATCCTGATCAGCCGCATAGCCCAGCACACCCACAACCTGCAAAAGGACCCGAAATGTTCGCTGCTGGTGGGCGAGCGCGAAGCTGAAGACGTGCAGGCCGTCGGGCGCCTGACCTACCTGGCCGAGGCCCAGCGAATCGAGGACGAGGCCGCTATAGAAGCCGCTGCGGAGCGCTACTACCGTTACTTCCCCGATTCGCGCAATTATCACAAAGCCCATGATTTCGATTTCTGGGTGCTGCAGCCGGTGCGTCACCGTTACATCGGCGGTTTCGGGGCTATCCACTGGGTTAACGACCTGATCCTGGCCAACCCCTTCGCGGGCAAGGCCGAAGTGAGCATGGTCGAGCACATGAACGCCGATCACGCCAAGGCCATTGCGCACTACGTCGATCTGGCGGGGCTGCCGAAAACCGCACCGGCGCAAATGGTCGGTATTGATACTGAAGGTATGCACCTGCGCATCGGCCAGGGCGTCTATTGGTTGCCTTTCCAAACCTCCTGTAATACGCCGACACAAGTCCGCGAAGCCTTGGTTTTCCTGGCTCACGCCGAACATTGGCCGAAAAATGAAGTGGCCGACGCTTGAATTCACGAAACGGCGACGTCATCTAAGGTGAACTGGCAAGGCTTTCTTGCGTTGAGGAACCATTTGATGCGCCCTTTTTTGTTGCTCTTTCTGCTGTTCCCGGTGTTGGAGCTGTTCGTATTCGTCAAAGTGGCAGGGGCTATCGGGTTTTTCCCGGCCCTGTTGCTGATCATTCTTGGCTCGATGTTCGGTGTGTTTGTGCTGCGGGTCGCCGGCCTGGCGACCGCACTGCGCGCCCGTGAAAGCCTGAACCGCGGCGAACTGCCCGCCCAGACCATGCTCGAAGGCCTGATGCTGGCGCTGGCCGGTGGCTTGTTGATCCTTCCGGGCTTTATCAGCGACGTGGTCGGCCTGATCATGCTGCTGCCGATCAGCCGTCGTCTGCTGGCCAATAAAATGCGCCAGCGCGCCGAGGAACAGGCGATTCGCCAACGTGCATTCGCCGATGACCTTCAGCCCCGAGGCGGCCCTTCGCCACGCGAGCCACTGGGCCGCGAGCCCGACGTGATCGAAGGCGAATTCGAACACCGCGACAGCAAGTAACTTCTCGCATCGACACGGCACCTTCGGGTGCCGTGATCGTTTGCGGGGCATCGACATGAAAAATTTTCGATACCCACCCTTGTAATAAGCTTATGCGCCCTTATGTAACGGTCACCGCAAGGTTTCTGGCGATTACGCCAGACAGACTTCCGCGGTTCGCTTGACGAACCGCACCCGGCGCCGCCGGACTTTGTTAAACCCGCCGGGACTACACCGGCCGATGAAAACCACAATTAGGAGAGATCGACAATGAAGCTTCGTCCTCTGCATGACCGCGTCGTCATCCGTCGCAGCGAAGAAGAAAAGAAAACCGCTGGCGGTATCGTCCTGCCAGGTTCGGCTGCTGAAAAAGCCAACCACGGTGAAGTTCTGGCTGTCGGCACTGGCCGCGTGCTGGAAAACGGTGAAGTGCGTGCACTGTCCGTCAAGGTGGGCGACAAGGTTGTGTTCGGTCCTTACTCCGGCAGCAACACTGTGAAAGTCGACGGCGAAGACCTGCTGGTAATGAGCGAGAACGAAATCCTCGCTGTTATCGAAGGCTGATTCCCCGCTCATTTTCCCGTTACTACAAAGTATTTAAGGAATATCGATCATGGCTGCTAAAGAAGTTAAATTCGGCGATTCCGCCCGCAAGAAAATGCTCGTTGGCGTCAACGTCCTGGCTGACGCGGTAAAAGCGACCCTGGGCCCGAAAGGCCGTAACGTGATCCTCGAGAAGAGCTTCGGCGCTCCGACCATCACCAAGGACGGCGTTTCCGTAGCCAAAGAGATCGAACTGGAAGACCGTTTCGAGAACATGGGCGCGCAGCTGGTTAAAGACGTTGCCTCCCGTGCCAACGATGATGCGGGCGACGGCACCACCACCGCTACCGTTCTGGCTCAGTCGATCGTCAACGAAGGCCTGAAAGCCGTCGCTGCCGGCATGAACCCGATGGACCTGAAGCGCGGTATCGACAAAGCGACCATCGCGATCGTCAAAGAACTGAAAGCTCTGTCCAAGCCATGCGCTGACACCAAGGCCATCGCTCAGGTAGGCACCATCTCCGCCAACTCCGACAACTCCATCGGCGACATCATTGCCGAAGCCATGGACAAAGTCGGTAAAGAAGGCGTGATCACCGTTGAAGAAGGCTCGGGCCTGGAAAACGAACTGTCGGTTGTAGAAGGCATGCAGTTCGACCGTGGCTACCTGTCCCCATACTTCGTCAACAAGCCGGACACCATGGTTGCCGAGCTCGATGGCCCGCTGATCCTGCTGGTCGACAAAAAGATCTCGAACATCCGCGAAATGCTGCCAGTACTGGAAGCCGTTGCCAAAGCCGGCCGTCCACTGCTGATCGTGGCCGAAGACGTTGAAGGCGAAGCCCTGGCGACTCTGGTTGTGAACAACATGCGTGGCATCGTCAAAGTCGCAGCCGTCAAGGCTCCAGGCTTCGGCGACCGTCGCAAGGCCATGCTGCAGGACATCGCCGTTCTGACCGGCGGTACCGTGATCTCCGAAGAGATCGGCCTGAGCCTGGAAAGCACCACCCTGGAGCACCTGGGCAACGCCAAGCGCGTGACCCTGTCCAAGGAAAACACCACTATCGTTGATGGTGCTGGCGTTCATACCGACATCGAAGCCCGTGTTGCTCAGATCCGTGCCCAGGTTGCCGAAACTTCCTCGGACTACGACCGTGAAAAACTGCAAGAGCGTCTGGCCAAGCTGTCCGGCGGCGTTGCAGTGATCAAGGTTGGCGCTGGCTCCGAAGTTGAAATGAAAGAGAAGAAAGCCCGCGTTGAAGACGCCCTGCACGCTACCCGTGCAGCCGTTGAAGAAGGCGTGGTGCCTGGCGGTGGCGTGGCCCTGATCCGTGCTCTGGAAGCACTGACCGAACTGAAAGGCGACAACGCCGATCAGAACGTGGGTATCGCTGTTCTGCGTCGCGCTGTTGAAGCGCCACTGCGTCAGATCGTTGCCAACTCCGGCGACGAGCCAAGCGTAGTGGTCGACAAGGTCAAGAACGGCAAAGGCAGCTTCGGCTTCAACGCTGCGACTGGCGAATACGGCGACATGATCGAAATGGGAATCCTGGACCCAACCAAGGTTACCCGTTCGGCTCTGCAAGCCGCAGCCTCGATCGGCGGTCTGATCCTGACCACCGAAGCCGCTGTAGCTGATGCACCGAAGAAAGACGCTCCAGCTGGCGGCGGCATGCCAGACATGGGCGGTATGGGCGGCATGGGCGGCATGATGTAAGCCAGCCTTACCCCGATGCGAAAAACCCCGTCTGCGAAAGCAGGCGGGGTTTTTTATTGCCCGGATTTCTGATGTTCACATCGGACCGGTGTGGGAGCGAGCCTGCTCGCGAAAGCGGTTTTACATTCAACAACGGCGTTGGATGACACTCCACCTTCGCGAGCAGGCTTGCTCCCACATGGATCACATTTCAGGCACTGACAGGTTCTGCCTCAGTTGCCTGCTCGGATTTCGATGCGGGCCGATACAAAATCCAGTAATACGCCCCCAGGCAAATTAACCAGCAGAACACCGCCGTCCACACGTTGTGTGAAAAAAAGTGCGCGCCCTGCATCATCCTGCCGATGGAAAACACCGAACCCAGAGCGAAGGCGAAGACGAACGCCGCGCGGGCCAGTCGTGGGCGACGGTCGCGCAAGACGAAAAACAGCGCAAACAGGGTGAAACCGGTCGCCGCATGACCGCCGGGCCAGCAGCGGCCCGGTTTATCGGTTTGCGGGCGCGGGCTGAGCAATTCACTGTAGGTTTCGTGTCCGCCGAACTGTTCGAGGCTCCACGGGCACTGTACCGCCGTCACCGCTTTCATGGGGGTGACAAAGGACGTCGCCAGGCCCAGCGATAGCACGAGGCAACCCAACTCCCGTTTGAATGGCTTGAGCCGGGCCATGAAGAACGAGCCGATAAAACCGAGGATGGCCAACACCGAGAAGGCAATGACCACTTGCTTGGCACGGTCATGCAGGATGGTTTCGAGGAAGTAACTGTGCCGCCCGATAAAGCCCCCTGCGGCCGGGTCGTAGAACAGCTTGGCCAGGTCCATGTCCAGCGAAGTCAGTTCGAGCAGGACCAACATGATTGCCGTAACGGCGGGCACACCCAGGCACAGCCAAGGATTGAGTGGGCGGGAGGCGGGGAGGACGGAGGTCGAAACCATTGGCAGTTCCTGGGGCGGTGAAGTGACTGAAGAGCGCAACCGCGCGGAGTTTGAGCTCGCGCCTGTCGCCAGCCTGTGAACCGATAGTGAAAAAATCGTGAAGTACTGAACCGTTTTTTCACTGGATAGGCAACTGCACACAATGCCTAGCCGTGAGCCACACTTGGCCTTAAGCTGCGCGGGCCAAGACGGCCGTTTCTGTGTACGGAGAAGATGCCCATGCGAATTTTATTGGTTGAAGACAACCGCGATATCCTGGCCAATCTGGCCGACTACCTGGGGCTCAAAGGCTACACCGTGGATTGTGCGCAGGACGGCTTGTCGGGTTTGCACCTGGCGGCTACCGAGCATTACGATCTGATCGTGCTCGACATCATGTTGCCCGGCATCGACGGTTACACCCTGTGCAAACGCCTGCGCGAAGATGCCCGCCGTGACACGCCGGTGATCATGCTCACTGCCCGCGATCAGCTGGATGACCGGCTGCAAGGCTTTAAGTCCGGTGCCGACGATTACCTGATCAAACCTTTTGCCCTGTCAGAGCTGGCTGCGCGAGTCGAAGCGGTCATGCGCCGCACCCAGGGTGGCGGGCGCCGTACCTTGCAAGTCGGCGATCTCAGTTATGACCTGGACACGCTGGAGGTCACCCGCGAAGGCCGGATGCTCAAACTCAACCCGGTCGGCCTGAAGTTGCTGGCGGTGCTGATGCAGAAAAGTCCTCACGTATTGCGCCGCGAAATTCTCGAAGAGGCGTTGTGGGGCGATGATTGCCCGGACAGCGATAGTCTGCGCAGCCATGTCCATCAGTTACGCCAGGTGATCGACAAGCCGTTCGCCAAACCGTTGCTGCACACCGTACACGGTGTGGGTTACCGCTTGGCCGAGGGGCGTGATGGAGTTTAAACAGAGCCTTTCTCAACGGATCATCATTGCCTTTGCACTGATGAGCGCACTGGTGGCGGGCGCCTTTGCAATGGGCATCGTGGCGACTGTGCACCTGGTGGAGGAAAAACTGATTTCAGCGGGCCTGGGCGGAGACCTTCAACGTCTGTTGCTGATGGATAGCGTCTCTGACTGGAGTCATCGCCCTGAGCCGGACCAGTTGTTCTACTTCAGCGGTGGACCGGGCGATTTCGAGCTGCCCAAGGATCTGCGGCACCTGGATCCGGGGTTTCACGAGGTGTTCCGTGAGCAGCTGTCATACCACGCCATGGTCGAAGTCGTAGACGGACGGCGCTATGTGCTGCTTCAGGACCAAAGCGACTTCGAAGAGCGCGAGCGGGTCCTGTTCGCCGTAGTGCTGGTGGGCTTTGTGCTCAGTCTGGCGCTGGCGGTATTCCTCGGATGGGTTCTGGCCCGAAAGGTCATGGCGCCGGTTGTACGGCTGGCCCGTCAGGTGCGTCATCGTGATCAGTTGCTGGGTTTGGCGCCACCGCTGGCACCGGATTACGCCGCCGATGAGGTGGGCGAGCTGGCGGTCGCCTTCGACGCAACCCTCGGGCGCCTGCGCCAGGCATTGACCCGGGAGCGCATGTTTACCAGTGACGTGAGCCATGAGTTGCGCACACCGTTGATGGTGCTGGCCAGTTCCTGTGAGTTGCTGCTGGAAAACCCTGCAATTGATCGGCGCGGTCGCGCTCAGGTCGAGCGGATCGCCCGCGCCAGTTCAGAAATGCGCGAACTGGTGCAAACCTTTCTGATGCTCGCTCGTGCCCAGCGCGAAGACGCCAGCATGTCACCACAGCAAACGCTGGGTGAAGTGGCTGACGGGTTGATCAGTCTGTGGCGCGCTCCGATCCAGGCCAAAGGGCTGGTGCTGATTTTCGAGCCAGGCAAGCCACAGGACACGCGTTTCAACGCCACATTGCTGCATGCGGTCATGGGTAACCTGCTGCGTAATGCGTTGCACTACACCGAGCAAGGCTTCATTCGCCTGACGCTGTCGGCCAGTGGTTTCGTGGTCGAGGACAGTGGTGTGGGTATTCCCGAAGAGAAGCGTGAAGCGATGTTCGAGCCCTTCGTGCGAGGCAACGAGAAACGCGGGGAGGGCCTGGGCTTGGGGCTGTCGTTGGTACAACGGATCTGTGAGAACCAGGGGTGGAGTGTCAGCCTGACCAACATGGAGCCCAATGGCTGTCGTTTTCAAGTGGAGCTGTATACGTCCAAAGCGGATTGATCGGCGAAACAAGGGCTATGCTGGTGGGTAGTACTGCTGTGTAAAACCTCGAAACGATTGAGGGTTTTACATGACAAATTTTTCACAAATGCATGACCTGACACTGACAAGACGCTGCCTAAGGTGGTCGTCATCAGAAGTACAGGAGACCTTGATGATGGCCGGCCCGATCAAACTTGATTTTTCCGAGAAATACGACGATCAACACGCGCAACAGTACCTGCTCAAACATCAGGATGGCGTCAGTCGTAAATTGTCCCATTGGCGTGACGAGCAACTGGCGCGCAAGGCGCTGACGCTGGTCGGTGAGCCGGGCCTGGTGCTCGATCTGCCATGCGGCGCGGGACGTTTCTGGCCGTTGCTGGCGGAAAAACCCAACCGGGTGATCATCGGCGCCGACAACTCCGAGTCGATGCTGAAGATCGCCACGCACGCGCAACCGGCCGATGTGGTGAAACGGGTACAACCCTTGCAGACTTCTGCATTCGA
This sequence comes from Pseudomonas baetica, assembly GCF_051216495.1. Taxonomy (GTDB): domain Bacteria; phylum Pseudomonadota; class Gammaproteobacteria; order Pseudomonadales; family Pseudomonadaceae; genus Aquipseudomonas; species Aquipseudomonas baetica_B. Next base: position 95,872 of record NZ_JBPKAM010000004.1, read on the forward strand.
CATCGCCTTGCCTGATAACGCCGTCGACAGCATTTTCTGCATGCGGTTGCTCCACCACATCGGTGAAGCCGAGCATCGACGGGTCATTTTGCGTGAATTCGAGCGCGTCACCCGTGACAGTGTGATCCTCTCACTGTGGGTGGATGGCAATTTCAAGGCCTGGAAGCGCAAACGCCTTGAAAAAACGCGTGGGCAAGTCGGTTACCAAAATCGATTTGTGTTACCGGCTGCTACGGTAGAACAGGAATTTGAGGAAGCGGGTTTCCGAATTCAGGAACGTCTGGACTTTTTACCGCTCTATGCCATGTGGCGAGTTTACGTATTACGCAAGAGGTAACAGGATGGCAGTGCAGTGTGCAGCAGGATCGGACGTTGTTTCCCAGGATCGCTTCGACTTTTTCTGGAATCAGCGGGGCGAATGGGTGGAAGCGCCCAATGTTCGTCGCGGGGGAGAAAGTGGCGTGGAGCGTGTCATGGGCAGTGATGGCCAACTGCTCTACGCCAAGCGCCAGACCGGACATACTTACCGTAGCCTGTTGCACCCGTTCGGTCGGCCGACGGTATTGCGCGAGCGTGATGCACTGATCGGTGTTGGTCTGCTGGGTGTCAGTGTCCCGGAAATCGTTTTTTGCGGTGCGCAGCGCGATCCGGTGCACAAGTGGCGCGCATTGCTGGTCACCAAATCACTGGACGGCTTCCTGGAACTCGAACACTGGTACGCCGCTGGCGCGCGTGAGCGTCACGGCGAAGCAGTTCACGACAGAGTATTAAAAGCATTGGCCGAGAACCTGGCCCGCATGCACAAGGGCCGTTGGCAGCACAGTTGCCTCTATATCAAGCATGTATTTGTACGCGTAACCGGGGATGGCGAGGCTGCAAAGGTCGAGGTCGCCCTGATCGATCTGGAAAAATGCCGGCAGCGTTTGAGCGCTCGGCAGGCGGCACTCCATGACATGAAGCAGTTGCGTCGCCACTCGTCATTCACCCCGACGGATTGGGAAAAACTCGTCTACTTTTATAAGACGGCGTTTGGCAGCGCTATCAAAGGTTTATAGCAATGAAACTCGAAGTTGCGCGAGGTTTGTTTTTGGTAGGAGCCTTGGCAGTTGCTTCACTTGCGGTGGCTGCCTGGGAGCAGCCGCGCACGCAGGTTCTTGGTTTAGGGAGTGGTGAGCATTGCCCACTGCCACGGGTTGCCAAATCATCCGTGGCCACTCAGCCCGATCATGATTTATTGCTGTTCATCTTCGGACTCTCTCAAGGATTGAGGCCGCAAAGTTGAAAAGATTGAAGCCCAAATAAAAGGCCTCGCTGATGCGAGGCCTTTTTTGTTGAGTTCGAATCGTTCGAGATCCATTGTGGGAGCCTTTGTGGCGAGGGGATTTATCCCCGTTGGGTGGCAAAGCCAACCCAAAACCTGCAACAGCGGTGTATCAGTTACACCGAGTGCACCGGTTTTACGACTGCTGCGCAGTCGAACGGGGATAAATCCCCTCGCCACAAAGGCTCGCTCCCACAGGGGTTATGGGTGTTCGTGGGATTTATCGGGTTTTGCCAGCAAGGTGTAGACACACGGCAACACAAACAACGTAAACAGCGTACCAATCGACATCCCGGTCGCGATCACCGTACCGATATCGAACCGGCTGACCGCTCCCGCGCCCGTGGCGATGATCAATGGCACCATGCCGAATACCATCGCGGCGGTCGTCATCAGCACAGGACGCAGGCGGATGGACGCAGCTTCCTCAACGGCCTCGCGGGGTGTCAGGCCTTTGTCCTTGCGCAGCTGGTTGGCGAACTCGACGATCAGGATCCCGTGCTTGCTGATCAGGCCGATCAGTGTCACCAGCCCGACCTGGGTGTAGATGTTCATGCTCGACCAGCCGAGGAATAGCGGGATCAGCGCGCCGCAGATCGACAGTGGCACCGTCACCAGAATCACCAGCGGGTCGCGGAAGCTTTCGAACTGGGCCGCCAGCACCAGGAAAATGATGGCCAATGCCAGGGCAAAGGTGACCCACAATGCGCTGCCTTCCTGCACGTATTGTCGCGATGCGCCGGCGTAGTCGATGGCAAACCCTACCGGGGCTTCCTCCCGGGCGATCTGGCGAACGGTGTCGATGGCTTCGCCCATGCTGACCAGTGGTACGCCGGAAAGAATGGCCGAGTTGAGTTGCTGGAACTGGTTCAATTGCCTTGGTCGCGCCCGGTCCTTTACGGTGATCAGGGTCGACAGGGCCAGCAGTTCACCCTGGGTGTTCCTGACATAATAATTGTTCAGCCAGTCAGGGTTATCCCGGTAGGGGCGTTCAACCTGGGCGATGACTTTGTAACTGCGACCTTCGATGGTGAAACGGTTGATTTCCGCTTCACCCAGCAAAGTCGCCAGTGTTCCGCCCAGATCTTGCATCGACACGCCCATTTGCGCGGCCTTGGCGCGATCGATATCCACCACGACTTCGGGTTTGTCGAACGCCAGATCGACGTCGACGAACGCGAACTTGCCGGACTCCAGAGCGCGTTTTTTCACCCGGTCCACCACTTGCAGCAGCAATTCGTAGTCGTTGGCGGTGTTGATGACGAACTGAAACGGCAGTCCTTCGCCAGTACCTGGCAAGGAAGGCAGGTTGAAGCCGAAAATCTGCAGCCCCGGAATACCCTCAAGCTTGGCCTGAACCTCGGGCAGGATCTGCATCTGGGTCCGGCTGCGCTCGTTCCAGGGTTTGAGCAGGAAACCGCCAATGCCCGATTGCACGCCGTTGAAGCCGTTGATCTGGAACGAGGAGTAGTACTCGGGAAACGCCTTGAAGATCGAGATGAACTCGTCGGTGTAGGTGTTCAGGTAGTCGAGGTTGGTCGGTTGCGGGGCGTTGGCCATCATGAAAATGATGCCCTGGTCCTCATCCGGCGCCAGTTCCGACTTGGTGAATTTGAGCAGCACCGGGATCAGGCACAGCACGATGACGGCAAACACCAGCACCACCGGCCGGGTATTGAGTGTGCCGTGCAGCAGGTGTTGGTAGCGGCGCTTGAGGTTTTCGAAGATCAGGTCGAGGCGATGTGCCAGTCCGCTCGGGTTTTCGTCATGACGCAGCAGGAAAGCGCACATCATCGGTGACAGCGTCAGGGCAACGATGCCGGAAATCACCACGGCACCGGCCAGGGTCAAGGCGAACTCCTTGAACAGCGCCCCGGTAAGCCCTGTCAGGAAACCGATCGGCGCGTACACCGCGGCCAGTGTGATGGTCATCGACACGACCGGCATGGCGATTTCCCGGGCGCCTTCGAGGGCAGCATCCAGCGGCGTCTTGCCTTCCTCGATGTGCCGGTGGATGTTTTCCACCACCACGATGGCGTCGTCCACCACCAGGCCGATGGCCAATACCATCGCCAGCAGCGTCAGCAGGTTGATCGAGTACCCCATCATCTGCATGAAGAACATCACACCGATCATCGACAGTGGGATGGTGACCACCGGGATCACCACAGAGCGCAGCGCTCCCAGAAACAGGAACACCACCACAATCACGATCAGCACCGCTTCGAACAGGGTTTTCACCACTTCATCGATCGACGCCTGGATGAACAGCGTGGCGTCATAGGCGATTTCCCCCTTGAGGTTCGGCGGAAGCTGGGCCTCAAGGTCCGGCATGATCTTGCGCACTTCCTTGATCACGTCGAGCGGGTTGGCGCCGGGCGTGGCCTTGATGCCGATGTACACCGAGGGTGTTCCGCCGAAGGAGCTGATGGTGTCGTAGTTTTCCGCGCCCATCTCGACCCGGGCGACATCGCGCAGCAGCACGCGGCTGTCACCGTCGACCTTGAGCGGGATCGCCGCGAAGGCCTCGGCGGATTTGAGTTCGGTGCTGGCGTTGATGCTGGTGACCACGTACTCGCCTTTCACTTCACCGGCGGCGGAGAGAAAGTTGTATTGGCGCACGGCGTTGGTCACGTCGCTGGCACTCAGGCCGAAACCGGCGAGCTTCACCGGGTCCAGCCACAGACGCATCGCGAATACCTGGTTGCCGAGAATCTCGGCTTCGGCCATGCCTGGCAAGGTCGCCAGTTTCGGCTGGATGACCCGTGACAGGTAGTCGGTGATCTGCGGGTTGCTCAATTCCTTGCTGAAAAAACTGATGTACATCAGCGCCGAGGCGTCGGCGGCTTCCTTGCTCAGGACCGGGTCTTCGGCGTCCTGGGGCAGCTGGTTCTTGACCTCGTTGGCCTTGGCCAACAGTTCGGTGAACAAACGGTCGCTATTGGCACCGATGCGCGCATAGATCGAGATCACCGAGAAGTTCTGGCGACTGACCGAGGTCATGTAGTCGATGCCTTCGGCGCTGGCCAGGCTCTGTTGCATCGGTTGGGTGATGTAGCCCTGGATGGTTTCCGCGTTGGCCCCGGGGTACGCGGTGGTCACCGTGATCAGGGCGTTTTCCATTTGCGGGTACTGGCGCAGCGGCAACTTGCTCCAGGCCTGGAAGCCCAGAAGCACGATCAGCAGGCTGACCACGGTGGCGAGCACCGGGCGGCGGATGAACGGATCAGTAAAAGCCATTGGAGGTTCCTTGATCAGTCAGCACGAGGCTGGCTGTTCTTCTCGGTCAGCGTTTTGTCGTCGCTGATGGCGATGTGCGCACCGTTGTCCAGTTTGATCTGGCCGGCGGTCACGACCGTCTCGCCGTTTTGCACGCCTTTGGTGATCATCACCATGCCATCGCGACGCTCGCCGGTTTCAACGAAGCGCCGTTCGGCGATCAGCACAGGCTGGCCCTTGTCGTCTTTTTCCACGCTGCCGTCTTCGGCTTTCTTTGGGGCGGCGACATAGACCGAGTTGCCGTACAGCGTGTAGGTGATCGCGCTTTCAGGCACGAGGATACGCGGTTGCGGGTCGGGCAAAATGACTTGCAGGCTGGCGAACATGCCCGGCAGGAGTTTGCCGTCAGGGTTGGCCAGGGTGGCGCGGACCTGCACGTTGCGCGTGCTGTTTTCGACTTTCGGGTTGATCGCACTGATGGTGCCGGGGAACTCCTCGGTCGGAAACGCCGCGACAATGATCTTCACCGGCTGGCCGACGGCAATCTTCGGCACCGACTGCTCGGGCACGAAAAAATCGACGTAGAGGCTGCTGAGGTCTTGCAGGGTGGCAATCATGGTGCCGGTGGCCACGTAGTCGCCGACGTCCACCTGGCGTATGCCGATGGTGCCGCTGAAGGGCGCGAGGATGCTCTTTTTGCCGAGCGCAGCCTTGAGCTGGTTGACCGTGGCCTTGCTCTTTTTCAGGACCGCCGAGAGGCGGTCGAATTCGCCCTTGGAAATGGCCTGGCTGCCCACCAGTTGACTGCCGCGGGTGTAATCCACCTGGGCCAGGCCGAGGTCGGCCAGGGCGGTTTCGAGCAAGGCGCTTTCCACGGCGCTGTCGAGGCGGACGATGGGTTGGCCGGCCTTGACCTTCTGCCCCGATTCGAACTGCACATCGACGACGGTGCCGTCCGTCTCCAGGCTCAGGTCCACACCTTGCAGCGCCTTGAGCGTCCCGACGGTGGGCAAGCGGGCTTGCCATGGGCGCTCGGTCGCAGTGGCCACGGCGACGCTGATGGGCGGTTTCGGCGCGGAAAAGCCCTGGATCATCGTGTAGATGGAGAAGGCTTTGTACCCGGCCAGCACCAGCACGATCAGCAGAACAACACCCAACATGATCAGCATGCGGCGACGCAGCATATTTCCAGTTCCTTGGAGAAATCAGGCGAGACAGTGGGGCACATTACCGCGAGTGGGAAGGGGAATCCAACTGGCAGTTTTTACAGCTTGTGAGGAATTGGAACGTGAAAACCCTGAAAAGATCGCAGCCTGCGCAGAACGCAAAACCTGTAGGAGCGAGCATGCTCGCGAAGAACGTCAGGACAGCGCGGGCATTCAGACAGCCCGCATCAGCGTTGACGTCCATCGCGAGCATGCTCGCTCCTACAGGGTGTGACTACGCCATCAAGTGCAGATGGTTGTCCCAGAGCCCAGCCGGCAGCTCCAGCGGTTTTGCAACCAAATTTGTCTGGCGGCAATCGTAGTAGCGGCACCGCCCCTGGCCCGAGGTCACGACAAAACCATCGGCCACCGCACCCACTCCGGCGCAATCGGGAAGTGGCGCGTCCAGGCGCACTTCGCCGCTGTCCAGGTCCCAGATGAAGAAGCGGTTGCCCCGCGGCGCAGTCAACGCCACCAGGCGCAAGTCACTGTGCACCGCGACGCTGGCGGTGTAATGCCCCATGGCCTGCAGTTGGTGCTCGGGCACCGGGAACGCCACGAACGGTTGGCCGGGACGCTTGATCGCCAGCAGCTCCGACTGCTCATGGGCTGCCCCCATGAATTGCTGGCCGGCAACGATGGTGCCATCGCTGGCAATGCCCAGGTGGCGCACGCTGTTCATCTGCTGGGCGAGGGTTTCCTTGCTCAGTAGCGTGCCGTCGCGTTGCATCAGCACCAGGCTTGGCTCCATGGCGTTGAGGTTCATGTCGACGCGGCTTTCAGCCTCGGTGCGAATCCCGCCATTGGCCACTACCAGGGTTTCGCCATCGGGCATCCACGATACCTGATGCGGGCCCAGGCCATGGGTCGGGATCTCGCCGCTGTGCACCAGGCGTTCGCCTTCGAACTTGTACACGCCGAGCAAGCCGCGACCCGGATCCGTGGTGTCATTCTCAGTGGCATACAGCCAGTCGCCACTGTGGTGGATCACCGCGTGACCATAGAAGTGCCGGTTCGGCTGCGACGTCACGGTTTGCAGCAGCGTCCCGTCACGCAAGTCGATCAGGTAGCTCTCGGTCCCCGGACGCCGAGCGACGAACAGGGCGATCGGCAGCGTCGGGTGGTTGATGATGTCATGGCAGCGCTGCCCGACCCGGGTGGCAAACACCCGGGTACCATCCAGCCGATATCCGACGGCATAGTGCCTGCCGTCGGTATCGTCCCGTGCCGAGAGCAACAGAGGGCTCTGATCCTTGCGCTTGAACAGCGTCCAGCCGCCCAGTGTTACTGCTCCCAGCAGCAAACTACCTAAAGTCAGAGCCTGGCGTCGCAGCATGGCACTTGCCCTCATCAGTCACCGTCGTTGGCGTTGAAGCCCAGTTGGATGCCCAGCGCCTTGGCCAGTTCGCCTTCGTGCAGGCGGTGGACGACGTTGAGGCTGTCGTAGATATCGTTGAGTTGCTGGCGACCGGCGTCGTCATTGAGCATTTCGGTCAATGAACGCTGGTTGCTGGCGAACAGTTTCAGCGACGCGGCATAGGCGGCGTCGATCTTGTCGGCCAATGGCTTCTGATCGCTTGGCAGCAAGCCGCGAATACCTTTGTTGTCGACACCTTCCCACACCGTTTTGGCGGCAGCGAGGCTGGCTTCCATGCTCGTCAGGGACGACTGGCTGCGCCACGCGTCGGCCTGGAACGGTTGCGGCACGCCCTTGGTCTGACGGCCCATCGGCGTGCCGAGTTTTTTCTTCAGGCTGTCGAGGGCGGTGACTTGCACGCGCAGCAGATCGGCGATGGCTTCGTGGGAGTCGGCATAGCGCTGGTTGGGGAATTTGCTCATCTGCGCGAGCATGCCGTCGGTGTTGTTCCAGGTTTTCAGGATCTCTTCGGCCAGCTGTTTCTGACGCTCACCGATGGCGATCAATAGCGGGCAGTACTTGGCTTTCTGCTCGGCATTGGCCACGTCAGGCTTGCTGTCGAACAGAATGTACTCATAGGCCGACAGACCTTGAACCACAACGCTGGACTTGGCCAGTGCGGTGGCGTCGATCTGTGGCTGTGCGGTGACCAATTGTTCGACCTGACGGCCAACCAGGTTCTTCTTGTCCGGCCAGAACTGCACCTGCCACGAACGGTTGCCCTCGGCCAGCGGCCCGATCAGCAGCGGTTGCAACTCAGCCCAGGCTTTCTGCGCATGCAGGAAGTCGGCACGGGCGGTTTCCAGGGTTTCCTTGCCTTCGCAATAGGCGAGGGCGCTGACGGCCAGTTGACGGTCGGCTTCAACCCAGCGGGTATAGGTCGGCAGAATCACCGACTTGGCGATGGCAGCCGACGTGACGGCCTGCGGGTCCTGCGGCGAACAGGCGCCCAGGGCTAGCGCAGCAAGGCTGGTGAACAACAGTTTGGGACGGAACATGTCGGGCTCCCGCGGGTGGAATGCGTATTAAAGGGAATTCAAAAATGCCAGCAACGCAGCGCGCTGCTCGGCATTGAAAGTCAAAACCTGTTGCTGTGCCGCTTTTGCCTCGCCGCCATGCCAGAGCACGGCTTCGAGCAGGTTGCGGGCACGGCCGTCATGCAAATACTGGGTGTGGCCACTGACCGCTTCGGTCAAGCCGATGCCCCACAACGGCGGCGTGCGCCAGTCGCGGCCACCGGCCTGGAATTCGGAACGGTTGTCGGCCAGGCCGTCGCCCATGTCGTGCAGCAGCAGATCGGTATAAGGGCGAATTTCCTGATTGGCCAGTTCAGGTTCGGCGGCGTTGGCAGTGGTGGTGTATTTCGGTGTGTGACAGGACTGGCATCCGGCCTGGTAAAACAGATTCTTGCCGGCCAGCACTTCAGGCGCGCCGACATCACGGCGCGCCGGGACGGCGAGATTGCGGGTATAGAACAGCACCAGGCGCAGGATGTTGTCGCTGACTTCCGGCTCGCCATCGGCGCCGTTGCCATTCGGTGCTTGCTTGCAGGCGGTTTGCGCATCGGTGCAGTCATCAAAGGGACGCAGGCTGGTCGTGAGGCCCATGTCACCGGAAAACGCGTGCACATTTTGTTGATTGAGGTTCGGTTGCCCGGCCTTCCAGCCAAATCGCCCGAGGACGGTTTCTTGCCGGGCATCATCCCAGACCTGGTTCGGGCGACCGGCGATACCGTTGTTTTCCTTCGCCTGGGCCTCGGCATTGGCCAGGATGGCCGCTTCCGGAATGGCTTCCAGCAGACCCAGGCCAATCATCGGCGGTGCCACCCGGGCCGAAAAACGGGTGTCGGGATGCATCGCGCCATAGCCCAGCTGTGTGATGTTCAAGGTCGGCTTGCGCAGTTCGACTTCCGTTCCGTCCTTGAAGCGCACCGGCACCGGCGTGTAATCGACCCGCACCTTGCCTTCCGGGACGACGCCGGGCACCGCCATGTCCTGGAATTGCCCGCCGTAGACCGGCTCCGGCACCACGCCTTGTTGCTCGATGATTTTGGCGTAGGCCGGGGCATCGGGAATCGACAGTCGTACCAGCATCGACACGGCATTCTGTGCATCGGGTGCAGGCGGATGACCACGGCCATCCTTGATATGGCAGCCCTGGCAGGCATTGGTGTTGAACAACGGGCCGAGGCCGTCGCGGGCGGTGGTGGTCGACGGGGCGATCACCCAGGGATTGCGAAAGAAACTGTTGCCGACGCTGAAGTCCACGCGTCGCGAGGGTGGCAGGTTGGCTGATGGCAGCGAGAAGGCATTTTGATCGGTCTTGCGCACGGTCGTGCTGCCCCCGGAGCGGGCTTCACCGGGTTCTGCCTGGGTAAAACGCGGGGCGTCATCGCAGGCACTCAGGCCCAGGGCCAGAAACAGTGCGGACAAGCGAAGAGGCAGCGGGGGCATCAGACATCCTGCAAGACGAGTAAAACGAGGGCGCAAAGTCTAACAGGGCAGGGGGTTTTGAATAAGAGGAATTATCGTTTACTTGATGTGGGGCATTATTCATGAATACACCACAACCCCCTGTGGGAGCGAATGACAGGTACAAAAAAGGCGACCCGAAGGTCGCCTTTTTATTCAGCCAGCGTTGATCAGAATTCGTGATCAGCGTTGTCCGGGTTCAGGTCGGCGATGCCCAGCTTGCCGGCGGCGGCCTCGATCGAACCGGTCTGCTTGACCAGGGATGCGATGGCGTCACGGACGATCTGGTTGCCAGCGGTGTTGCCGGCAGCGATCAGTTGGTCGTAGTGCTCACCCTTGTTGGCGTGGTCGACGATGACCTGCATCTTGGCTTCGGTCGCAGCCAGGTCGGCTTTCAACGCGGTGTCGGCGGCCGGGTCGATTTTGGCTACCAGGGACGACAGGCTGGCGCCGGTCATTTTGGTGCCGTCTACACGGGTGTATTCGCCCAGGTACACGTTACGAACGCCTTTGGCATCGTAGAACTGCGAATTGTGGGTGTTGTCGCTGAAGCAGTCGTGTTCGTCTTCCGGGGAGTTGGCTTCCAGGGAAACCTTCATGCGCTCGCCCGCCAGTTCGCCCAGGGACAGGCTACCCATGCCGAACAGCATTTTGCGCAGGCCGCTTTCAGCCGGCTCGGCTTCCAGGGTGGCGCGGTAGTTGTCGGCCACGTTCGGCTTCCAGTTACCGACCATTTCCTCCAGGTCGCTGACCAGCAGTTGGGTCACGGACTTCAGGTAAGCGCGACGACGGTCGTTGTGGCCGCCGGTTGCGCCTTTGCCTTCCAGGTAGTCCGAAGCCGGACGGTTGCCGGCGCCAGGGCCGGTGCCGTTCAGGTCCTGGCCCCAGAGCAGGAATTCGATGGCGTGGTAGCCGGTGGCGACGTTGGCCTCGGAACCGCCCAGCTCGTTCAGGCTGGCGAGTTTTTCCGGGGTGATTTCCTTCACGTCGATCTTGTCTTCGCCGACCTGGATCTGGGTATTGGCGATGATGTTGGCAGTGGCGCCCGGGTTACCCAGCGCGTGCTCGTAGGATTTGTCGACGTAGTCGATCAGGCCTTCGTCCAGTGGCCAGGCGTTCACCTGACCTTCCCAGTCGTCGATGATGGTGTTGCCGAAGCGGAATACTTCACTCTGCAGGTAAGGAACACGGGCCGCGATCCAGGCAGCCTTGGCGGCTTTCAGGGTGTCGGCGTTCGGTTTGGCGAGGAAGGCGTCGACGGCGGTTTGCAGGGTCTTCGCAGTGGATTCGGCATCGCTGTAGACCGCGAAAACGATGTCGGCGTAGTGCGCGACAACGGCTTTGGCGGCGGCTTCATCGACCTTGCCGGCAGCGGCAGGCGCGGCGGCTGGAGTAGCCGGGGCAGCAGCAGTGCTGGCGGCTGGCGCAGGCGCGGCAGCTTTTTCTTTGTCTTTGCCTTCGCCGCAGCCGGCGAGGGAAATAGCGATGGCCAACAGACTGGCGGTAGCCAGAGGCATACGAATCATGGCGAACATCCTGCTTCGAGAGGGGGTGGTATGGCGCGACCGGCGCGCAAAACTGCGACATAATGCAAATCTTTCGCATTATGTGTAAAGGGTTGTGCTTGGAAATATTTCTTATTCAGACAGGCTTGTAGGAGCGAGCATGCTCGCGATGGAGGTCAACGATAACGCTGGGAACCTGAAGCCCCGCAGTGTCCTTGCGTTCATCGCGAGCATGCTCGCTCCTACAGGGATCAGATGGCTGCAATTACCAAATAGCGGCGTTACTGCGCTGGGCTTGCTTCAAATAAGCCCCCAACTCCCTGGCCGGCAGCGGTTTGCTGTAGTGATAACCCTGACCTTCGTGGCAGCCTTCGGAGATGATGTAGGCCTCTTGCTCGGCGGTTTCCACGCCCTCGGCGATCACCTGCATGCCCAGGCTTTTGCCCAGCTGGATGATGGCGCGAACGATGGTCGCATCGTCGTCGTCATCGAGCAGGTCCTGTACGAAGCTCTTGTCGATCTTGATCTTGTCCAGCGGCAGGCTTTTCAGATAGCTCAGTGACGAGTAGCCCGTACCGAAGTCGTCAATCGCGATCAGCGCGCCGGAGCGACGCAGGCTGAGCAGGTGCTGTGCGGCGGTGCTGATGTCTTCCATCAGGCCGGTTTCGGTGACCTCCAGCTCCAGGCTGCGTGGTGGCAGGCGATACATCTGCAGCAGGTTGTTGACCACCCGCGGCAATTCGGCGTGGTGCAGTTGCACGGTGGACAGGTTCACCGCCATGCGCAGGTCGCTGAAGCCTTGGTCATGCCAGTCGCGCAATTGCTTGCAGGCCTGATCCAGCACCCACTCGCCAATGGCAATGATGGTGCCGTTCTGTTCGGCCAGGGGGATGAACAGGTCCGGCGGAACCAGCCCGTGCTCCGGGTGTTGCCAGCGAATCAATGCCTCGACGCCGACCACCCGGTGATCGCGGTAGCTGATCTGCGGTTGATAGACGAGGAAGAACTGCTCGCGGGCCAGGGCATCGCGCAGGTCTTTTTCCAGTTCGCGGCGGCGGCGCATCTCGGTATCGACGCTGGCGATGTAGAACTGATAGCGGTTGCGCGAGCGAGTCTTGGCCAGGGTCATGGTCTGCTCGGCTTTTTGCAGCAGCTTCTCGGTGCTGTCGCCGTCTTCGGGGAACAGCGTGATGCCGATGGTGGCGCGCAGGCGGATTTCCTGATGATCGAGGGCAAAGGCCGCTTCCAGGTCATCGAGAATGCTTTGCGCCAGTTCCGCGGCTTCGTAGGGTTGTTCGATGTCGGCCTGCACCAGGGCGAACTGGTCGCCGCCGAGACGGGCGAGGGCACCCAGGCGTCCGCTGTGTGCCCGCAGGCGATCGGCCAGGGCCAGCAGCAACTGGTCGCCGGTCTGGTAGCTGAACTGTTCGTTGATGCCCTTGAAATCATCAAGACCGACACACAACACCGCGACCCGCCGCTGCAGTTTGCCGGCGTCGACGAGGATCTTGTCCAGTTGCGATTGCAATTGCTGGCGGTTGGGCAAGCCCGTGAGGAAATCGTACTGAGCCATGCGTAACAGGCTGTTTTCCGCTTCGTGGCGCAGATGGGTGTTGCGCTCGATGGATTCCAGCAACTGGTTGGCCGTGTTGATCCAGATGCCCAACTCGTTCTTTTCGTGGCCCTTGAGCAGGGGAATCTTGTGCTCGCTGGGGCGATCCGGATTGATTTCGGTCAGATGCTCGATGATCCGCGACAGCGGTTTGGTCAGCAGCCAGTGGTAGACCAGATACAACACCAGCCCCATGGCCAGGGCACGCAACACGCCGGAAATAAAGATGATCACCGAACTGACGATAAAACCTTGCCCGTAGGTCGCTGTGTCGAGGGTGATGCTCAAGTCACCGTAATACTCGCTGTAGGGGCCTCGTCCCACCAATTGCGTGGTGAACGTGCGCTCCTTGCCCAGGATCAGGTCGGTCAGCCAGCGACTGTTGGACTGCTGCAACTCGCGGGATTTTTGCGCGAGCATGGCTTCGTTGGGGTGGCCGATGGAGGCCTGGCGTACGGCGTCGTCCTGAAACAGGCCTTCGATCACCTGCATGCCCATTTCCCGGTCCAGGCTGTAGACGGCTTGGGTCGAAGGGTCGCGGAACATGTCGAGGATGCGTTCGGCATCGCCGGCGACGGCCTGGCGTGTTTTATAGGCATCGAAAACGATCTGTGCGCAGCTCAAGACCACGCCGACGATCAATGCCGACAGGAGCACGACCCGGAGCAACTTCACCGACAAGCTGTTCTTGAGTTCCAGCTTCAAAGGGTTATTCCTTGTTCCGTGCGGGTAGCATCAAGTTGCCATGAGTATTGGCAATCCCGTGATGGCAGTCAAAGGGACAATCATCCATGGGGAGTTTTGCCTGCAGCTTGGCCGATATGCTGTTGTCCGAGTAATTGTCCGATTAGCACTGTGTCGGTAGTCGAGTCCTTCAACTTGAGGGGGGGATGTGGAGATATTTTCCGTCTGTTTGATGTTAGACGGCCATGGCGTCGGAGCAAGGGGTTTAAGGCAGGTTTCATCGTGGGAATTTGGCCCGTTTCATGATTTTGGGCTATCCACTGTGTGCGAGCCAGCTCGTGAAGACGACCAATGACGCAGCCGTTTATCGTTCCATAAAAAAACCCGGCATAAAGCCGGGTTTTTTGACTGGCATCGAGCTTAAGCGGTGAAGGTTTTACCTTCGAACTGCTCAGCCACGAATTTCCAGTTAACCAGGTTCCAGAATGCTTCGACGTATTTTGGACGCAGGTTGCGGTAGTCGATGTAGTAGGCGTGTTCCCAGACGTCGCAGGTCAGCAGCGGAGTGTCGCCGTTGGTCAGCGGGTTGCCGGCGCCGATGGTGCTGGCCAGGGCCAGGGAACCGTCAGCCTTTTTCACCAGCCAGCCCCAGCCGGAACCGAAGGTGCCGATGGAGGTCTTGCTGAACTCTTCCTTGAACTTGTCGAACGAACCGAAAGCCGCGTTGATGGCTTCAGCCAGTGCGCCGGTAGGTTGACCGCCAGCGTTTGGCGCCAGGCAGTTCCAGTAGAAAGTGTGGTTCCAGACCTGAGCAGCGTTGTTGAAGATGCCGCCCGAGGAAGTCTTGACGATTTCTTCCAGGGTCTTGCCTTCGAACTCGGTGCCTGGCACCAGGTTGTTCAGGTTCACGACATAGGTGTTGTGGTGCTTGTCGTGGTGAAATTCCAGAGTTTCCTTGGAAATGTGCGGCTGCAGTGCATCGTGTGCGTAAGGCAGTGGCGGCAATTCGAAAGCCATGGTGGATCTCCTAATCAGGTCAGTTGCGGTGGGCGCAAGGCCGATCACGGGCGGCCAGACAAGCGCCGGTGAGTTTTGTACTCTTTGCGGCGCAGGTCTCGGATCATAGCACCGGGGGTGCGGCATAACCACGCAACAACTGTGTGGAATAGAGGTTCCAGAGCTGTTTGGAATAACTTAGCTGGCCATGATCAGTTGCAGCGCTACCGCAAACATCATCACGGCGACCAACAGATCAAGAATGCGCCAGGTACTGGGTCGAGCCAGCCATGGCGCCAGCCACGCAGCACCCAGGGCCAGGGTAAAGAACCACAGCAACGAAGCACTGGCCGCTCCCACCACATAAGCACCGGGTTCGGTTTGTTGCGCGCCGAGGGAGCCGATCAGTAAAACGGTGTCCAGATACACATGCGGGTTAAGCAGGGTCACGGCCAATGCGCTGAGCATCACTGCCCGCAGCGAACGAACGGTCTGGTTTTCCCCCTGTTGCAGACTTTGCTTTGAAAAGGCCCGGCGCAATGCCTGGCTGCCGTACCACACCAAAAACGCAGCGCCACCCCAACGGGCAATCGCCAGCAGGGTCGGATTCTGCGCCAGCACCGTTGCCAGACCGAATACCCCGGCGGCCACCAGAATTGCATCGCACGCCACGCAGAGCGCCGCTACTGGCAGGTGATGCTCACGTCGCAGACTCTGGGCCAGGACGAAAGCGTTCTGGGTGCCGATCGCCATGATCAGTCCGAAGGCCACCAACAGGCCATTTACATAGCTTTGCCACATGGTGGTTACTCCGCGTTGGCTGCGAGGTCGCGCAGCACTTGCAGGGCGCGCTCGGCGTCGGCCTGGCCGACGAACAAATGGTCGTGGTAATAGCCGGCGATCACGTTGCAACTGATGCCGGCGTTGCCCAATGCCGTGGCGAATGCGGCCGTCAGGCCGACGGCTTCGAGGGCCGAGTGCACGTTCAAGGTGATCCAGGCCGCGACGTAATCGAAACTGAAACCGGCACGTTCGGCGTGGGAGCGTTCGAGAATGACCGTCAGGCCTTCCTGTTCACGAAAGCTGCCAATGATGTCCAGGCCTGTGGGTAATTGCCCGTCGCGCAAGGTACAGAATACGTATTCGCCGGCGTTGAGTTGCGGGCTCATGCTGCGCAGCAGCGTTGCCAATGATGTTTCGCCAGCCATGTCGATGTTTCCTGTTCAAGAGTTCTTGCTGGCCATTTTCCGGCAGGACGCTGTATAAGAAAAACCAATAGTGCTGATCGCTCATTAGGAAAACTGATGTTCGACTATAAATTGCTTTCTGCCCTGGCCGCGGTGGTCGAGCAGGCAGGTTTCGAACGGGCTGCGCAGGTGCTGGGGTTATCGCAGTCCGCAATCTCCCAGCGCATTAAGTTGCTCGAGGCGCGAGTGGGCCAACCGGTGTTGGTGCGAGGGACGCCGCCATCTCCGACCGAGATTGGCCGGCGCCTGCTCAACCATGTGCAGCAGGTGCGATTGCTTGAGCGTGATTTGCAAAGCCTGGTACCGGCGCTGGACGAAGAGGGGCTGCCGGAGCGTCTGCGTATCGCGTTGAACGCCGACAGTCTGGCGACCTGGTGGGCACAGGCCGTGGGCGACTTTTGCGCAGAGCAACATTTACTGATGGACCTGATCGTCGAAGACCAGACCGTCGGCCTGAAACGCATGCGCGCCGGGGAAGTAGCCGCCTGCCTGTGTGCCAGCGAGCGACCGGTGGCGGGTGCCCGCAGTGTATTGCTCGGGGCGATGCGCTATCGCGCCTTGGCCAGCCCGGCTTTTATCGCCCGGCATTTTCCACAGGGCGTGCGCGCTGACCAGTTGGCCCGCACCCCGGCACTGGTCTTTGGTCCGGATGACTTCCTGCAGCATCGCTACCTGGCATCGCTCGGTGTCGATGGCGGATTCGAACACCACTTGTGCCCATCGTCCGAAGGCTTCATTCGTCTCACCGAAGCCGGCCTCGGCTGGGGGTTGGTGCCCGAGCTTCAGGTTCGCGAACAACTGGAGCGCGGCACTTTGCTGGAGCTTTTGCCAGATAAGCCGATCGACGTGCCGCTGTACTGGCATCATTGGCGCAATGGCGGCCAGTTACTGGGCTTGCTCACCGATCAATTGGTGCGCGCGTCGAAGCAATGCCTCGTGCCCTTCGGGCAGCTTTAAGCGTCAAGCTGCAAGCGGCAAGAGAAAAAACTGCGCATCATATTTAACTTGCAGCTTGAAGCTTGAAGCTTGCAGCTGTATCCGAAGGAATACCTCATGAAAATTCTGGTTACCGGCGCAAGCGGCTTCATCGGCGGGCGCTTTGCGCGTTTCGCCCTGGAGCAGGGCCTGGACGTGCGGGTCAACGGTCGCCGGGCCGAAGGTGTGGAGCATTTGGTGCGCCGTGGCGCCGAATTCGTCCAGGGCGACCTGAGCGACCCCGAACTCGCACGTGAGCTGTGCGCCGACGTCGAAGTCGTGGTGCATTGCGCCGGTGCAGTCGGCCTGTGGGGGCGCTATCAGGATTTTCATCTAGGCAACGTCCAGGTCACCGAGAACGTTGTCGAAGCCTGTCTGAAGCAGCGGGTTCGACGGCTGGTGCATTTGTCTTCGCCATCGATCTACTTCGACGGCCGCGACCACTTGGGCTTGACTGAAGAACAGGTGCCCAAGCGCTTCAAGCATCCCTACGCCGCCACCAAATACCTGGCCGAGCAAAAGGTGTTCGGCGCCCAGGAATTCGGCCTGGAAACCCTCGCGCTGCGCCCGCGTTTCGTGACGGGGGCTGGCGACATGAGCATTTTCCCGCGCCTGCTGAACATGCAGCGCAAGGGACGCCTGGCCATCATCGGTAACGGTCTGAACAAGGCCGATTTCACCAGCGTGCAGAACCTCAACGAAGCCTTGCTCAGCAGTTTGCTGGCCACGGGGTCGGCCTTGGGCAAGGTCTACAACATCAGCAACGGAGCCCCGATTCCTTTGTGGGACGTGGTCAATTACGTCATGCGCAAAATGGAAGTCCCACAGGTTACGCGCTACCGTTCCTACGGTTTGGCCTACACCGTTGCAGCGCTCAATGAAGGGGTGTGCAAGGTATGGCCGGGTCGACCTGAACCTACGTTGTCGCGACTGGGCATGCAGGTCATGAACAAAAATTTCACCCTGGACATCAGCCGCGCCCGGCATTATCTGGATTACGACCCGAAGGTCAGCCTGTGGACCGCCCTCGACGAGTTCTGCAGTTGGTGGAAGGCCCAGGACATTCGCTGAGCGGCCCCACACTGAACCGACTCCGGGGTTGAGGGTCAATCGGTGCGGCTGTGGGAGTTATACTCGCCGCATCACGCCATCACCGTTTCACAAAGGTTGACTCAATGTCCATGCGTAACGATGCCAACGACGACTTCGATATACCGAGCCTGCGTGCCGACAGCCTCGACGACGATGATTTTGTACCCACCACGCGTACCTCCGTGCATTCGCGCCCAGCGCCCGTGGTCAAGGTCAAGAGTGCGAGCACCGGACCGTTGTGGGCGCTGGTCGGCGCATTGTTCTTTGCGTTCGCCGGCCTGGCCTGGTGGAGCTTTCAGCAGATTTCGCTGATGGAGCAGCAACTGGTGGCGACCCAGGAAAGTTTCGCGCGCATCAGTGAGGAAGCGGCGGGGCGCTTGCAAGACATTTCCGGCAAGGTGGTCGCCAGCCAGACTAATGTCACCAGCGACAGCGAAGCCTTGAAGCTGCAAATCAGGCAGCTGGAAAGCAAACTGCAGGATCAGAGCAAGCAGCAGCAAGGCGTAGCGGGTCAGACCTCGGATCTGGACAAGCGTCTGGCACAGATGACCGCGCAAACCACCGAACTGGACAAACGCCTCGCGCAGGTCACCACTCAGGGTACGGCTCAAGGCACCGAGCAACAGGCCGTCAACACGCAATTGCAGGCCCAGGTCAAAGTCTTGATTGGCGACGTGGCTGCGCTGAAAGCCGCTCCTGCGGACTCTGAAAAATTCGACGCGCAACTGAAAAGCCTCGGTGCCGACATCAGCGCATTGAAGAAGCAAGGCAATCCGAGCGCCGCCATCGATCGGCTGGAGCAGGAAGTCGTCATCCTCAAAAGCCAGCAGGACAACCGTCCGACGCCGGCCCAAGGCTCGACCAACACCGCGGAATTCGACGCTTTCCGTAGCCAGGTCACCCGCAACATCAACACCCTTCAAGCGCAGATCCAGAACCTGCAACAGCAACTGCGCGCAAGGCAGTAATAGGCTGTATGCAGAACACCTGTGGCGAGGGAGCAAGCTCCCTCCCCACAAAAGCAGTTCCTGCACATCGCGATCCGCTGAATATCCATGTATGCCCCATTGCCGTCTACGCTCTTGAAACACCAACAAGAGCGGGGGATGCGCCATGGGGTTTCTGCACAAATTGGCCTGGTTGGGCAGCATGCTGCTGTTGAGTCTGGGCCAGGTTCAGGCCGCCAGCACGGAAAAGGCCGACAGTCAGGCGGCCATCGCCCTGCTGGAAAAGGCCCTGGCGTACTACCACGACAATGGCGACAAGGCCTTCGCCGCGTTCAGCCGTCAGGGCGAATTCGTCGACAAGGACCGATATGTGTTTGTCGTCGACACCAAGGGTGTGATGCTGGCCAGCGGCGGGCCATCAGCGGCGCTGATCGGGCGGGATGTGTCGGAGGTCCTGGGGCCGGATCTGCAGAAGTCCTTCAAGAACGCCCTGAGCGTGCCGGAGGGCAATGGCATTCAACAGGCAGAATACCGTTGGCAGAACTGGGGCGATGGCAAGGTCGAGCGCAAGCACGTGTACTACCAGCGCATCGGCCAGCGGATTATCGCGGTCGGCTATTACCTGCCACGGGCGTCGGCGGAACAGGCCATGGCCTTGCTCAATAAAGCGGCGACCGATCTGGCCAAGGACGAGAAGGGTACCTTGACGGCGATCAACTCGCTCAAGGGCGGCTATCTGCAGGATGACTTGTATGTGTTTGTCGTCGACCTCAACACCCAGCGTTATGTCGCCCACGGCACCAACCTGCGCTTGATCAACAGCGACTTCGGCAAAATCAAGGACCCGGAAGGCAAGCCGGTGGGCGAGCCGATCCTGGCGCTGATGAGCCAGCAGGATTATGGCGAGTACGACTACCGCTGGAAGAACCCGGTGACCTCGAAGGTCGAGGACAAGCATGCTTACCTGAAAAAGGTTGGGCATTTGCTGGTGGCTGTGGGGTATTACAGCCCTTGAATATGTGATGTATGTGATGACGCCTTCGCGAGCAGGCTCGCTCCCACAAGGACTGCGCAACTCCTGTGGGAGCGAGCCTGCTCGCGAATGATGGCGACGCGGTCTTTCTACCGAACCTTGTCCTCCCGCCCCCGCAACAACATGTTCGGCATGGCAATCGCCGCCGCGAGCCCCAGCAGCGACACCGCCGCACTGACCATCAGCAAATGCCGGAAGGTCAGCAGCAGCTCGGCGCGCAAGGCGTTCTGCGCATCTCCCGGGGCGGCGTTCAAGCCGTCCAGCAAGACATTGCCCGAATGCCCCTCGTTCATGAGCGACGAGCTGGCCAGGTGCGCGAAGCTCGAATCCTGCAACAGCGCCAGCAGCAATGCCGACATCAACGCCACACCCACCGCACCGCCCAGCGAACGGAACAGGTTGGTGGTGCTGGTGGCGACACCGATGTCCCGTTGTTCCACGGAATTCTGCGTACCCACCAGCGAGGTCGGGAATTGCATGCCCGAGGCGATCCCGCTAAGCAGCATGAACAGGCTGCTCAACACAAAGGCCTGGGGCGGGCTAAAGGCCATGCCGAGGATCGAGATCGGCATCAGGATCGCGCCGGTGAGAATCTGCGGTTTGTAGCGACCGGTTACTGAGGTGCGGCGCCCGGCGAAATATGCGCCAATCGGCAAACCCATGGCCAATGGCAGCAAATGCAGCGCGGCGCTGTCGGCCCCGGCGCCCGTGACGCTCTGGAAGCGCAGCGGCATCAGCACGATCAGCGAAATGGCCTGGAAACTGGTGAAGAAAATCGTGCACCAACACAATAGGGCATTGCGGTTGGCGAACAGGTGCATCGGCAGCAACGGCTCCCGCGCACGACGCTCATGCCAGACAAATACCGCCAGAATCAGCACGGCACAGGCGAAGAGACCGAGCACCTCGCTGCTGCGCCATGAATGCCCCTGACCAACCTGAGTGATACCGAGCAACAGCGCGGTCAGGCCGATAATCATCAGCAATGTGCCGAGGTAATCGATGACCGGTTTGCGCTGCGGAACCGGTAGCCCCACCAGATTACGTCGGGCCACCCACCAGGCGCCGAGCCCCAGCGGCAGATTGATCAGAAACACCCAACGCCAGGACAGGTATTCGGTCATGTACCCGCCGAGTACCGGACCGGCCACGCTGGCCACCGCGTACATGCTGCTGAAATAGCCTTGATAACGACCGCGCTCTCGCGGCGGCACGATGTCACCGATGATCGCCTGGCTGACGGAAATCATCCCGCCCGCGCCGATGCCCTGGAAAATCCGCGCCAGCACCAGTTGCTCCATGCTCTGGGCCATGCCGCAGAACAGCGATGCCAGGGTGAACAGCCCCATGCCGAACAGCATCAACTTGCGCCGTCCGTAAAGATCGCCCAGTTTGCCGTAGATCGGCACCGCCACGGTCATCGCCACCATGTACCCGGAAATCACCCAGGCCAACAGGCTGACGTCCTTGAATTGCGCGGAAATGGCCGGCATCGACACGGCGACGATGGTCTGGTCCAGCGCGCCGAGAAAGATCGCCATCATCAGGGCGACCAGCACGCTGCGAATGGCCGGTTTGGGCGTTTCGGGATGATTGAGATTGGTCACGGCAGAACCTGCGGGCAGTGATTGACCCGCAAGAGGCAAAGGCGAGCGGGGATGCTCGCCAGTGTAAGTCGATAGGGGCCTATTCGATAGCCTCATAAGGAAGCCCGACGTAATTTTCTGCGATGGATTTTCGACCGGCTTCGGAATCGACGAAGTAACTCAGCTCCGATTCGGCGATGCGTTGGCTGAAGGCATCGTGATCGTCGAAACGGTGCAACATCGAGGTCATCCACCAGGAAAACCGCTCGGCTTTCCATACCCGTCGCAGGCAGATTTCGGAGTATTTCCCCAGAAAATCGACACGGTTTTCCCGGTAAACCTTCAGCAGGATATTGAACAAGGTACTGACGTCGCTGGCCGCCAGGTTCAAGCCCTTGGCCCCAGTGGGCGGGACAATGTGCGCGGCGTCGCCGACCAGGAACATCCGTCCGTACTGCATGGGTTCGACCACGAAGCTGCGCAGCGGCGCGATGCTTTTTTCGATGGACGATCCGGTCACCAGTTTTTCAGCCAAGTCATCTGGCAGACGGGTCTTGAGTTCATCCCAGAAGCGTTGATCAGACCAGTCCTCGACCTTTTCATCGGCCGGGACCTGCAGGTAATAACGGGTGCGCGTTGCCGAGCGCATGCTGCACAGGGCGAAGCCGCGTTCGTGGCGAGCGTAGACCAGCTCCTCGTGGACCGGCGGGGTGTCGGCCAGGATGCCTAGCCAGCCAAACGGATAGACCCGTTCGAACACCTTCAGGCAATCGGCGGGAATCGACTGACGCGCCACACCGTGGAAACCGTCGCAACCGGCGATGTATTCGCAATCGAGTCGGTACTGCTCGCCATCCTTCTCGAAAGTGACGAAGCATTCTTCAGTTTTCATGCCGTGGGGCACGACGTTGCTGGCTTGATAAATCGTCTGCGCACCGGCCTCCCGACGAGCGGCCATCAAGTCGCGGGTGACTTCGGTCTGACCGTAGATCATCACGGTCCTGCCGTCGGTGAGGGCTTGCAGATCGATGTGTACGCGACGACCATCGAGAGCCAGTTCGAATCCGCCATGGACCAACCCTTCGGCATCCATGCGCTGACCCACACCGGCCTGGCGCAACAGCTCTACCATGCCTTGCTCGAGGACGCCCGCACGGATGCGCCCGAGTACGTAATCCGGCGCCTGGCGTTCGAGTATCAGGGTGTCGATACCGGCGTTGTGCAGCAATTGACCGAGTAAAAGGCCGGAGGGACCGGCACCGATGATGGCAACTTGGGTTTTCAGCATTTTCATTGTTGTTATGACTCGCAAGCTTCACGCGACCAGGGCCGGTGAGTGATTTTTATGGATCGAGTGCTTGCATTTTTCCTTCGCGGGTCTGTCAATTGAAGGTGAAAACTGAGCAGATACCTGTACATTTTGCCAATCGGTGCGATTATCGCCCTTCATCTAATTCCGAGGCCTGGATTGAAGTGATGAACAAGCCTGACCTGCCTTCGATTCCAGTGTTCAAGCTCTACGGTGAAAGCCTGGATTGGCCAACCCCGGACTTGCTGCACTGTGAAACCATCTCCAAACGCAGCCGCGAACATCAATGGGAAATCAAACCCCACCGCCACGCCGATCTATGCCAGTTACTCTTCGTTTTCAAAGGTCAGGCAGAGCTTGAAATCGAAGGCAAACGTACGCAACTGAGCGAACCGGCGATTCTGGTCATGCCACCGTTATCGGTGCATGGCTATCGTTTTTCCGAAGACGTCGAAGGATTCGTCGTGACCCTGGCCGCGCCATTGGTCGCCCATCTCCAGGCGCAACTGGGTAACTCGGTCAATGCCCTGGCGCAGGCTGAAAGCTATCTGGCCGGCAAGGACAGCGAGTACCTCAACAGCCTGTTTTCGGCCTTGCAAACCGAGTACACCGGTCACCAACCGGCGCGGGAAATGCTCATGCATTCGCTGGTCAGCGTGATCATGGTGTGGGTCAGCCGCCAGGTGATCCAGCGCCACTCGGCCACACAACGGCCGCAGCGTGCCCGGGAATACCTCAACGGTTTCATTCAACTGGTGGAAGAGACCTATCGCCAGCACGT
Source organism: Pseudomonas baetica (assembly GCF_051216495.1). Classification (GTDB taxonomy): domain Bacteria; phylum Pseudomonadota; class Gammaproteobacteria; order Pseudomonadales; family Pseudomonadaceae; genus Aquipseudomonas; species Aquipseudomonas baetica_B. Next base: position 119,272 of record NZ_JBPKAM010000004.1, read on the forward strand.
CAAGGTCGAAGACCTGGCCCATCGATTGGGCATTTCCGTGTCCCACCTCAATGGCACTTGCCGCGAGCTGGCGGGGCAGCCGGCGTTGCAGATCATGCACGAACGGCAGTTGCTGGAGGCCAAGCGCTTGCTGACCTACACCAGCATGACCATTTATGAGATGTCGGACGTGTTGGGGTTCTCGGACCCGACCAACTTCACGCGCCTGTTCCGGCGACGGGTAGGCATTTCGCCCAAGGCCTTTCGCGACCGCTTGAAGGCGGATCAGGACAACCGGTCCTGACGCCTTCTTTAACGCAAGGCGTTGAGGGTCGCGTTGTGGGGAATGCAGCGCTCGAAATTGCAGCTGGCGTATTCACGGGGCAGGTTGCGCAACTGCTCTACGCGCCAGGCTGCGGCGCCGTATAAGCCGAGCGTCACCGCGCAGGTGATGAAAATGGCGAGGTATCTTCTTGTTCTGGTGTTCATGGCATGGACCTCTGAACGAATACCCTTGGGTATTACCTTGAGCATAGGTCAGGGGTGGTGAGATGCCAGCGGTCCGGCATGCGGTTGTAAGCCGGTATTCAGAACACTGATGTTCCCTGTGGGAGCTGGCTTGCCAGCGATAGCAGACTGTCAGTCAGCATCATTGTTGAATGTGCCGACGCCATCGCCGGCAAGCCAGCTCCCACAGGGACAGTGTTTACAGGCCAGCATCCCACGCAGGCTCCTCGGGAAACCTCACCACCAGAAAATCCAGCAGGCTGCGCAACGCCGCCGACATGTGTTTTCGCGAGGCATACACCGCGTACACATTCATTTGCCGCGGTTCGGCCCGGGGCAGCAGGCGAACCAGTTCACCGCTATGGATGTGCACCCCGGCCTGATAAGTGGGCAGCATCGCCACCCCGGCGCCGGCCATCGCTGCTCGCAGCAACGTGCTGGCTTCGTTGGCGCTGATATTGCCCTGTACCGGCACCGAGACCTGCTCGCCATCCTGTTCGAAATGCCAGAGGCTTTTGCCGAAGTAGGAGTGGGTCAGGCAATTGTGCTGGCTCAGGTCTTCGACCCGTTGCGGCGTCGAATGCTCGCGAAGGTAAGCAGGGGCGGCGCAGATCACCGAACGGCAGACGGTCAGTCGACGCGCGATCAGGTTGGGGTCCAGGTCGCTGCTGGTGCGAATCGCCAGGTCGATGCGCTCATCCACCAGGTTTACCGTGCGGTCGAGCATCTGCAGGTCGATGCTGACGCCGGGGTAGCGTTTGACGTAGGCCGCCATCGCATCGGCCAATTGCGCCTGTCCGAACGAAGTGCTGACGCTGATCCGCAGCAGGCCGCGCGGCGCTTCGTCCGGCTCGCTGACGGCGGCTTGCATGTCGGTGGACAACTCAAGCATCTGTCGACATCGGGGCAGCACTTCGCTGCCGGCAGCGGTCAGGCTCAACTTGCGGGTGGTGCGGTGCATCAGGCGCGCGCCGACCCAATCCTCCAGTTCCGCCAGATAGCGGGAAACCACCGGCCGCGACAGCTCCAGATGATCGGCGGCGGCCGACTGGCTGCCGAGGTCGACCACCGTGACGAACACCCGCATTGTTTGTAGACGATCCATGATTTGCCCGATTTCAGAAACAAACTATGTCCAAGCATCGCATTTTTTGTACTGAGTCAGGCAACTAAGCTCTCGTTCATCGCCAAGCATGGCATTCGGACCACGGAGCAACAGATGATCGGCTTCACCTCTCTCATACGCATTTTCCTCGCCAGCGCCCTGGGTTTTGCCGCCCACACCAACGCCTCGACGCTGACGCTGGACGTCTACAACCCCGGCGATAAAGCGATTTTTCCGGTGACTTCGGTGCTGGTCAGCGGTGAGAAGGACGCGATATTGGTGGACGCGCAATTCGGCAAATCCCAGGCCGAACAGGTGGTGGAAAAAATCCGCGCCAGCGGCAAGCAACTGACCACCATCTACATCAGCCACGGCGACCCGGATTACTACTTCGGTCTCGACACTCTGACCGCTGCATTCCCCAAGGCCAAGGTGCTCGCGTCGCAGCCAACCGTGGATCACATCAAACAAACCGTCGAAGGCAAGCGGGCGTTCTGGGGGCCGAAGCTGGGGGCTGACGCGCCAGCCAAAACCATCGTGCCGGATGTACTCAAGGGTGACAGCCTGATCCTCGAAGGGCAGAAGTTGCAGGTGGTCGGTCTGGAAGGCAAACAACCGGATCGCAGCTTTGTCTGGATTCCGTCGATCAAGGCCGTGGTCGGTGGTGTGGTCGTGGCTGAAAACATCCACGTGTGGATGGCCGATACCCAGACACCGCAGTCCCATGCCGATTGGTTGGCTACGCTGCATTCGATCGAAACCCTGAAACCGAACACCGTCGTGCCGGGTCACTACCTCGGCGAGAGCGCCCGGTCTCTGTCTGCTGTGCAGTTCACCGCCGACTACATCAAAGCCTTCGACGAAGAAACCGCCAGGTCCAAGGATTCCGCCGCCTTGATCGCCGCGATGAAAAAACGCTTCCCGGCACTGGGCGAAGAAAGTTCGCTGGAGCTGAGTGCCAAGGTCGCCAAGGGTGAGATGAAGTGGTAACCCGCTTTACTTAGCGGCTTTTGTGGGGGGGGGGGGGGGTGCCCCCCCCCACAAACCCCTTTGTTGCCACCCAAACCCACCCCAACCCCCCCAGAAAAACACCACAAAAACCCCCCACCCCCATTTCCCCCCCCACTCCCCGC
>NZ_JBPKAM010000050.1:0-46242 GCF_051216495.1 Pseudomonas baetica
AAGGAAGTTTTGGGTGGGGCAGTTGGGTGGAGGGGGCGGTTGCCCCCTCCCCCCTCCCCCCCCCCCCCCTCTCCCCCCCCCCCCCCCCCCCTCCCCCACAGTAGTTTTGCGACGTTACCCCTTCCCGAACGTTCTGGCATAACACTTGCTCTTGCCTATCCGTGCGACTGTGAAAACCCGATTAGTGACGGATTATTGGCATGGCGAAGAGCGACGCAGCAGTAAAAGACCCCGCAACCAAAGGCAAACTCAAACTGATTATCGTGATCGTGCTGGCCTTGCTGCTGGCGATCGGTTTGTCCGTGGGGGCGACCTGGTACTTCATGCACAGCGCCCAGAGCAAGCCTGCCACCGCGGCCGAAATCGCTCCGGTGGGCAAGCAACCGGCGATTTTCGAATCGATGGCGCCGGCGTTTGTTGCCAACTACAACCAAAACGGTCGTCAGCGCTACATGCAGGTGAGCATCACCATGCTCGCGCGAAACCAGGCCGATCTGGATGCACTCAAAATCCACATGCCGGTAATCCGCAATAACCTGGTCATGCTGTTTTCCGGCCAGGACTTCGCCACGCTCGCGTCGCCGGTCGGCCAGGAAATGTTGCGTCAGAAGGCCACGGCCAGCGTCCAGGAAGTGGCGCAGAAAGAACTCGGCAAAGTGGTCGTCGAACAGTTGCTTTTCACTAATTTCGTACTGCAGTAGGAACACGACATGGCCGTGCAGGATCTACTGTCCCAGGATGAGATCGACGCGCTGTTGCATGGCGTGGACGATGGTCTGGTACAGACCGAGAACGCTGCCGAACCCGGCAGTGTCAAAAGCTATGACCTGACCAGCCAGGATCGCATCGTCCGTGGACGCATGCCGACGCTGGAAATGATCAACGAACGTTTCGCCCGCTACACGCGTATCAGCATGTTCAACATGCTGCGCCGTTCGGCGGACGTTGCGGTCGGTGGCGTGCAGGTGATGAAGTTCGGCGAATACGTGCACTCGCTGTACGTACCGACCAGCCTCAACCTGGTCAAGATCAAGCCACTGCGTGGCACCGCGCTGTTCATTCTCGACGCCAAGCTGGTGTTCAAGCTGGTGGACAACTTCTTCGGCGGCGACGGCCGTCACGCGAAGATCGAGGGGCGTGAATTCACCCCGACCGAACTTCGCGTGGTGCGCATGGTGCTGGAACAGGCCTTCATCGACTTGAAGGAAGCCTGGCAGGCGATCATGGAAGTGAACTTCGAGTACATCAACTCGGAAGTAAACCCGGCCATGGCCAACATCGTCGGCCCGAGCGAAGCCATTGTGGTGTCGACCTTCCACATCGAACTCGATGGCGGTGGCGGCGACCTGCACGTGACCATGCCGTACTCGATGATCGAGCCGGTGCGCGAGATGCTCGACGCCGGCTTCCAGTCGGACCTCGACGACCAGGACGAGCGCTGGGTCAATGCCTTGCGCCAGGACGTGCTGGATGTCGACGTGCCGATCGGCGCCACAGTCGCCCGCCGTCAGTTGAAGCTGCGCGACATCCTGCACATGCAGCCGGGGGACATCATCCCGGTGGAAATGCCGGAAGACATGATCATGCGCGCCAACGGCGTGCCGGCCTTCAAGGTCAAGATGGGCTCGCACAAAGGCAACCTCGCGTTGCAGGTGATCGAGCCGATTGAGCGCCGCTGACCGGCGCTCCAACCCTATTTGAAATGACTGCTTCTGATCGGGCAGTTGCTCGCCGAGGACAAATTGATGACTGACGATATGAACAACGACCAGACGCTGGCTGACGAGTGGGCTGCGGCCCTGGAAGAGTCAGGTGATGGCGGTCAGGCCGACATCGATGCGCTGCTGGCCGCCGACGCGGGTGTTTCCAGCTCGAACCGGGTGCCAATGGAAGAATTCGGCAGCATGCCGAAAAACAATGATCACGTCAGCCTGGAGGGCCCGAACCTGGACGTGATCCTCGATATCCCTGTGTCGATCTCCATGGAAGTGGGCAGCACCGACATCAACATCCGCAATCTGCTGCAACTCAACCAGGGTTCGGTGATCGAGCTTGATCGTCTGGCCGGTGAGCCGCTGGACGTACTGGTCAACGGCACGCTCATCGCCCATGGCGAGGTAGTAGTGGTCAACGAGAAGTTCGGCATCCGCCTGACCGACGTGATCAGCCCAAGCGAACGCATCAAGAAGTTGCGCTGAGTGAAAAAGCTTCTTTGGGGCCTGTTGGCGCTGCCACTCAGTGTGCTGGCGGCCGAGCCTGCTGCGACGACCGCTGCTGCTCCGGTAGCCGGCAGCGGTGTGGCCGGGCAATTGACGCAGCTGGTGCTGGGTTTGTTGCTGGTGCTGGGGTTGATCTTCTTCCTCGCCTGGCTGTTGCGTCGGGTGCAGCAGGCCGGTCCCGCTGGCAAGGGGCAGGTGATAGAACTGATCGGTTCCCGCGCCCTCGGTCCCCGCGAGCGCCTGATGCTGGTACAGGTCGGCAACGAGCAGATCCTGCTGGGCCTCAGCCCCGGCACCATCACCGCGTTGCATGTGCTTAAAGAGCCGGTTGAAGTGCCTGCTACCGCCGAGAAAGCGACTCCGGAGTTTGCCCAGCATCTGATGAAGATGCTGGGCAAGGATCAGAAGGATAAGAAGTAATGGGTGCGTTACGCATCGTCTTGACGCTGGCCCTGATGCTGGCCGCGCCGCTGGCATTCGCCGCCGATCCGTTGTCGATCCCGGCGATCACCCTGGGCACCAATGCAGAGGGCGCCCAGGAATATTCGGTCAGCCTGCAAATCCTGCTGATCATGACCGCGCTGAGTTTCATTCCGGCGTTCGTCATGCTGATGACCAGTTTTACCCGGATCATCATCGTCTTCTCGATTCTGCGTCAGGCCCTGGGCCTGCAGCAGACACCGTCGAACCAGATCCTCACGGGCATGGCGCTGTTCCTGACCCTGTTCATCATGGCCCCGGTGTTCGACCGGGTTAACCAGGATGCCTTGCAACCGTACCTGGCGGAAAAGATGAGCGCCCAGGATGCCGTGGCGAAGGCTCAGGTGCCGATCAAGGATTTCATGCTCGCCCAGACCCGCACCAGCGATCTGGAGTTGTTCATGCGCCTGTCCAAACGCGCGGACATTGCCTCGCCGGATCAGGCGCCGCTGACCATCCTGGTGCCGGCGTTCGTGACGTCCGAGCTTAAAACCGCCTTCCAGATCGGCTTCATGATCTTCATTCCGTTCCTGATCATCGACCTTGTCGTGGCCAGTGTGCTGATGGCCATGGGTATGATGATGCTGTCGCCGCTGATCATTTCCCTGCCGTTCAAAATCATGCTGTTCGTGCTGGTCGATGGCTGGGCGCTTATTATCGGCACCCTGGCCAGCAGTTTCGGTGGTGTATCGCCATGACCCCTGAAGTCGCCGTCGACATCTTCCGCGAAGCCCTGTGGCTGACCACCCTGATGGTGGCGGTGCTGGTGATTCCCAGCCTGCTGGTCGGCCTGATCGTGGCGATGTTCCAGGCCGCTACCCAGATCAACGAACAGACCCTGAGCTTCCTGCCGCGCCTGCTGGTGATGCTGGTGACCCTGATCGTGGCCGGCCCGTGGCTGGTACAGACGTTCATGGAGTACATCCTGCAGCTGTATCACAGCATTCCGCAGGTCATCGGCTAAGCCATGTCGTCGCTGCTCCAGCTGACGGATACCCAGATCAGCACTTGGGTGGCGACCTTCATGTTGCCGCTGTTCCGTGTCGGCGCCTTGCTGATGGTGATGCCGGTGTTCGGTACGACGCTGGTGCCCAAGCGCATTCGTCTCTATTTCGCCCTGGCGATCACCGTCGTGCTTGCGCCCAACCTGCCACCCATGCCATCGGTCAATGCACTGTCCCTTGGCGGGTGGATGCTGATTGGCGAGCAGATCCTCGTCGGCGCGGTCCTGGGTTTTTCCCTGCAACTGTTCTTCCAGGCATTCGTGGTGGCCGGGCAGATCATTTCTATTCAGATGGGCATGGGCTTCGCCTCGATGGTCGACCCCACCAACGGCGTGTCGGCGGCGGTGATCGGGCAGTTCTTCACCATGCTGGTGACGCTGATGTTCCTGGCAATGAACGGTCATCTGGTGGTGTTCGAAGTGCTCGCCGAAAGCTTCACCACACTGCCGGTGGGCAACGCTTTGATGGTCAATCATTTCTGGGAGCTGGCCGGCAAACTGGGCTGGGTGCTTGGCGCCGCTCTGATGCTGGTGTTGCCGGCGATCACCGCGCTGCTGGTGGTCAACATCGCGTTTGGCGTAATGACCCGGGCGGCGCCGCAATTGAACATTTTCTCCGTCGGCTTCCCGCTGACCCTGGTGCTCGGGTTGTTCATCGTCTGGGTCGGGTTGGCGGACATTCTCAATCAGTATCAACCGCTGGCCTCCGAGGCTTTGCAGTTTTTACGCGAACTGGCAAAGGCGCGCTGAGTCATGGCTGAGAGCGAAAGCGGTCAGGACAAAACAGAAGACCCCACGGAGAAAAAGAAAAAGGACGCCCGTGAGAAGGGCGAAATTGCACGCTCCAAGGAACTCAACACCCTGGCGATCATGCTCGCCGGCGCCAGCGCACTGTTGATATTCGGCGGTGCTTTGGCCCAGGAAATGATGGAGCTGATGCGCCTGAATTTTTCCCTGTCCCGGGACGTGGTGCTTGACCAGCGCTCGATGGGCATCTTCTTGCTGCATTCCGGGAAAATCGCCTTGCTGGCGATTCAACCGGTGATGATCACCTTGCTGCTGGCCGCGCTGATCGGCCCGATTTCCCTCGGTGGCTGGCTGTTCTCCGCCAGCACCATGGCCCCCAAGTTCAGCCGAATGAACCCCGGCGCAGGCCTCAAGCGCATGTTCTCGGCCAAGGCCGTCACTGAACTGCTCAAGGCCCTGGCCAAGTTTTTTATCATTCTGTTTGTGGCGCTGGTGGTGCTGTCGTCGGATATTGACGACCTGCTGCGCATCGCCCATGAGCCGATGGACCGAGCGATCACCCACAGCCTGCAAGTGGTCGGCTGGAGCACTTTGTGGATGGCCTGCGGGCTGATCATCATCGCTGCCGTCGACGTGCCGATCCAGCTGTGGGAAAGCATCAAAAAACTGAAAATGACCAAGCAGGAAGTGCGCGACGAGCACAAGGACCAGGAAGGCCGACCAGAGGTCAAGCAGCGGATTCGCCAGCTGCAACGGGAAATGTCCCAGCGGCGGATGATGGCGGCGATCCCCGAGGCCGACGTGGTCATCACCAACCCGACCCACTACGCCGTGGCCCTCAAGTACGACCCGGACAAAAGCGGGGCGCCGATGCTCATCGCCAAGGGTAGCGATTTCCTGGCTCTAAAAATCCGCGAAATTGCCCAGGCCAATGAGATTCTGTTGTTGGAATCGCCGGCGTTGGCGCGTTCCATTTATTACTCGACGGAGCTTGAGCAAGAAATCCCTGGCGGGCTCTATCTAGCGGTGGCGCAGGTGTTGGCCTACGTCTATCAGATCCGCCAATACCGGGCGGGCAAGGGCAAACGCCCGGACCCGCTTAAGGATGACTTGCCGATTCCGCCGGATTTGCGGCGCGATTCCTGATTTTTTCGTTGTTGGTGTTGGCCTCTCGCGGGCAAGCCGCTGCCTGCTCTCTCGCATACCGGGTCTATTTCATTTGCGAATGGTGCAAGAGAAGCAAAATCTGTAGGAGCGAGCCCCGCGTGCAGTAGCCTCAGTTCTGGTGGCGCAAATCCGATTAATTGCTCTATTTCGGATCGAATGGAAAATTTAGAAGTAGGTGTTCCCTTTTTTCTCTAATTTCTGAATGGGTATCTTCTATTTTCGGTAATGTCGAAGGTATGTTTTTCCGGGAACTCGTGATCTCTTATCGCCCGAAGCTTGGCTCTTGAAGCGAGTATTCCTGGCCTCTCTCCAGCTAATGCAGAATCGTTTGCGCCGAGCCTGGCGGTGCGTTTTTCAAATGTTACATTCCAAGAATCGGCATCCTTCACAAAGTTGTCTGAATAATTTTTTCGAGAGAAATTACTTAGGTTTATATCTCCGATCGAGAGATCTAGGTCCTTAATTATTCTGGCGTGCCCTACACTTTTGTTGGCGAGAATCTGTAGTTGGTTTCCTGGTATGGAGCTGAAGCTCAACTGTTGGAGTGTCGGAGAGTTGATCGTTTCTTTTGCCGGGCCAATTCCTTCACGAAGCGTCGAAAATCCATTGTCGATACTTGAAATTGAGCCGTAATCATCCTTAGTGAGCTTGAGCGCTCTTTTAATTGGTGCTGTCTGTCTTTTCATGCGATGGATGCTTCTTAGCAGTATTGCCACGACCTTGAAGGAGGCTTGGCCGCCGGGATCTTTTCGGTTTGCAGGATCATTCAGGCAGTACACATAAGAATTTACCCCTCCTTTTCCAAAGGGGCTCAAGTTGTCGGGGCTGTTGAATCGCATCAACATCGGATTAAACGTCCGGTATCCATTACCTAGCAAATAGTGTCCCGTTACCGGATCCGGTCGTTCGCCGTTGAATCCAAGCAAGCTGAGCAATTTATTCAAGTGCGGTTGGTAGCCATACGGCGAGTAACTGACGCGCTGTAGTGGGTCGTTTTCGTTGGTTGTCTGTAGTACCGAACGCTGTTGATCCGTACCCAGAAGCGATGTTTCGTATGCACCGTTTTCAATCTGCTGTTGCGCCAGCAACTGATCGTCATGCTGAACGATGGAATTGCTCGCCGCACCATGGATCTGGGTGGCCAACCGGCTCTTGCAGTAGTAACGCTGGTGCTCTGGCTCATTCGGCAGTCTATTGGCGATCAGCCGGTCGAGGGGATCGTACCGATATTGGTTAAGGAGGGCTGCGACCGGCGATGGCATAGGTGAGTGCTCCGAAGGTTTGAAGTGCTGACGCTCAGTATTGGTGGTTTCGCATGTGGCTGGGTACTAGCAGATCTGATAGGTTTGCTGGATTCGGCTGTTGGATTTGATCCTCTGTCCAGTTTGAACCTTGGTCATGTAGTTTGATTCGGGCTTGCGCTGGCAGTTCTGGCCTCTTCGCGAGCAGGCTCGCTCCCACAGGGGAGCTGTGTCGTGCGCTGGGTCCGGGTTGCCTCGATCATTGTGGGAGTGAGCCTGCTCGCGAAGAGGCCCGGCCAGGCGACACAAATTCTTCTGCAATCCCCTCTATTTCAACCCTTCACAAAAGTTGGAAAGCTTCTTGCAGTAGCCCCACTGCGCCCGCTTCAGGCGTCAAAAGTTTGCTTTAAAGGCACGGGGATTACCGGTGGATCGCTCTCAGTTACTCAACACGACACGCACGCACATGGCAGACCTCAGCCGAGGCAATCTGGGCGTGCCGCTGTTGCTGCTGGTCATGTTGGCGATGATGATGTTGCCGGTCCCGCCGTTCCTGCTGGACGTGTTTTTCACCTTCAACATCGCCCTGTCGATTGTCGTGTTGCTGGTCTGCGTCTACGCCTTGCGGCCGCTGGATTTCGCGGTGTTCCCGACCATCTTGCTGGTGGCAACGCTGTTGCGACTGGCGCTGAACGTTGCCTCGACGCGGGTGGTGATGCTCCATGGTCAGGAAGGCCATGCTGCCGCCGGTAAGGTGATCCAGGCCTTCGGTGAGGTGGTGATCGGCGGTAACTACGTGGTCGGTATCGTGGTCTTCGCCATTCTGATGATCATCAACTTCGTCGTGGTGACCAAGGGTGCCGGGCGTATTTCCGAGGTGAGCGCGCGCTTTACCCTCGATGCGATGCCCGGCAAGCAAATGGCGATCGACGCCGACCTCAACGCCGGTCTGATTGATCAGGCCCAGGCCAAGGCCCGTCGTGCGGAAGTGGCTCAGGAGGCCGAGTTCTACGGTTCCATGGACGGTGCCAGTAAATTCGTACGCGGTGACGCCATCGCCGGTTTGCTGATTCTGTTCATCAACCTGATCGGCGGCATGGCGGTCGGTATCTTCCAGCACAACATGAGCTTCGCCGATGCTGGCAAGGTTTACGCGCTGTTGACCATCGGTGACGGTTTGGTGGCGCAATTGCCATCACTGCTGTTGTCCACCGCAGCAGCGATCATGGTGACCCGTGCTTCCGGTTCCGAAGACATGGGCAAGCAGATCAATCGCCAGATGTTCGCCTCGCCCAAGGCTTTGGCCGTATCCGCTGGCCTGATGGCAGTGATGGGGCTGGTGCCTGGCATGCCGCATTTTTCCTTCCTGACCATGGCCGCCCTGGCGGCGGGTGGTGCCTACCTGTTCTGGAAAAAGCAAAACCAGGTCAAGGTGCAGGCGTTGGAGGAGGTCAAGCGCCAGCAGGAACTGTTGCCTTCGCCGGCCCGTGCCCAGGAAACCAAGGAGCTGGGTTGGGATGATGTGACGCCAATTGACATGATCGGTCTGGAAGTGGGCTACCGCCTGATTCCGCTGGTGGACCGCAATCAGGGCGGTCAACTGCTGGCGCGGATCAAGGGCGTGCGCAAGAAGCTGTCCCAGGACCTGGGGTTCCTGATGCCGACCGTGCACATCCGCGACAACCTCGACCTGGCGCCGAGCGCCTATCGTCTGACCCTGATGGGCGTGATTCTGGCCGAGGCGGAGATCTATCCGGACCGCGAGCTGGCAATCAATCCGGGGCAGGTTTACGGCACGCTCAATGGCATAACCGCCAAAGATCCGGCTTTCGGTCTGGAAGCGGTGTGGATCGAAATCAGCCAGCGCGCCCAGGCGCAATCGCTGGGTTACACCGTGGTCGATGCCAGCACCGTGGTGGCGACGCACTTGAACCAGATTCTGTACAAGCACTCCAGCGAGCTCATCGGCCACGAGGAAGTGCAGCAACTCATGCAGTTGCTGGCGAAAAACTCGCCGAAACTCGCCGAGGAGCTGGTGCCGGGCGTGCTGTCGCTGTCGCAATTGCTCAAGGTTCTGCAGGCGCTGTTGGCCGAGCAGGTGCCGGTGCGCGACATTCGCAGCATTGCCGAAGCCATCGCGAACAACGCTTCCAAGAGTCAAGATACTGCCGCCTTGGTGGCCGCGGTGCGCGTTGGCGTATCCCGCGCAATCGTGCAAAGCATTGTAGGGACTGACTCGGAGCTGCCAGTTATCACGCTGGAGCCAAGGTTGGAACAAATATTGCTCAATAGTCTGCAGAAGGCAGGACAAGGCTCGGAAGAGGGTGTTCTGCTGGAGCCAAGCATGGCCGAGAAGCTGCAGCGTTCGTTGATCGATGCGGCGCAGCGTCAGGAGATGCAAGGTCAACCGGTGATTCTGCTGGTGGCCGGTCCGGTCCGCGCGATGCTCTCGCGGTTTGGCCGACTGGCAGTACCGGGTTTGCACGTGTTGGCTTACCAGGAAATCCCTGACAACAAGCAAGTGACCATCGTTGCGACAGTAGGGCCCAACGGCTGAGGTAGTGGGTTATGCAAGTTAAGCGTTTTTTCGCCGCCGATATGCGTCAGGCCATGAAACTGGTTCGTGATGAGCTGGGCGCCGATGCCGCCATCATTGGCAACCGCCGGATCGCCGGCGGTGTCGAGCTGACGGCTGCCCTGGATTACAAGCTGTCGGCGCTGGCTCCGCGGGTTCCGAACATGGAGCTCGAAGATGAGCTGCGCAAAACTCAATCGCGGATCGTCACCGCCCAGGCCGAATTGAGCCTGCGCAGCGAAGGCGAGAGCGACAACGCCACCAATCGCCAGTTGTTTGCCGGCCTGCCGTTGACTGCCGCCGAGCCACTGATCGAGCCGACCTATACCGAGCCTCGTCGCCCTGCGCCGGCCCCTGCTGCCGCGCCTGCTATCGACCAGCGTGTGTTCGACTCGATGCGTTTCGAGCTCAACGGCCTGCGTGAATTGCTGGAAGTGCAGCTAGGGTCTTTAGCGTGGAACCAGCTGCAAGGCAGGCGTCCGGACCAGGCCAATCTCTGGCGCCGCCTGCAGCGCATCGGCCTGTCCGGCCCGTTGTCGCGGGATTTGCTGGCGCTGATTACCGATATCGAAGAACCCCGTCAGGCGTGGCGCATGTTGCTGGCGCACCTGGCGCGGATGATCGTCACCCCGGAAGTCGAACCGCTGGAAGAAGGCGGCGTGATTGCCATGGTCGGCCCGGCCGGCATGGGCAAGACCACCACCCTGGCCAAACTGGCGGCCCGTTATGTGTTGAAGTATGGCGCGCAAAACATCGCGCTGGTGAGCATGGACAGCTACCGTATTGGTGCCCAGGAACAACTCAAGACCCTTGGTCGGATTCTCAACGTGCCGGTGACCCACGTCGATCCGGGGCAATCGCTGGTACAGGCGCTGGATCCACTGCTGCGCAAGCGCGTGGTGCTGATCGACACCGCAGGCCTGCAGGCCAGCGATCCGGCACTGCGCATGCAGCTTGAAAGCTTGGCAGGGCGAGGCATTCGGTCGAAAAATTACCTGGTCCTGGCAACCACCAGCCAGAAACAGGTTCTAACCGCCGCTTATCACAGTTACAAGCGTTGCGGCCTGGCAGGCTGCATCCTGACTAAACTGGATGAGACGGCAAGTCTGGGCGAGGTGTTGAGCCTGGCCATCAGCCATGAATTGCCGGTGGCGTATCTGACCGACGGCCCGCGTATTCCGGATGATTTGCATCTGCCGCGTCGTCATCAACTGGTCAGTCGCGCCGTCAGCGTGCAAATGCAGGAAGAGCCCAGCGAAGAAGCCATGGCTGACATGTTCGCTGACATCTACCACAGCCCCACCAAGCAGGTTGGCTGAGGTGAAAATGAATAGTTTGTGTACCTACATCGATGGTCTGCCATGCATTGTTCCAGTAGCGAACGCGCAGCCAGTAATGTGGCCTCCGTCTATGCAAGACAAGGTAATGAAATAACATGGGCAGCATGCATCCCGTACAGGTGATCGCGGTGACCGGCGGCAAAGGTGGCGTCGGGAAAACTAACGTGTCAGTGAACTTGTCCCTGGCTTTGGCTGAACTTGGCCGGCGCGTCATGTTGCTGGACGCCGACCTGGGGTTGGCGAACGTCGACGTTCTGCTGGGCCTGACACCCAAACGTACCCTGGCCGACGTGATCGAAGGCCGCTGCGAGCTGCGCGACGTCCTGTTGCAGGGGCCTGGCGGTATCCGCATCGTTCCGGCCGCTTCCGGTACCCAGAGCATGGTTCATTTGAGCCCGGCGCAACACGCCGGCCTGATCCAGGCGTTCAGTGATATCGGCGACAACCTCGATGTACTGGTGATCGACACAGCTGCGGGTATTGGTGACTCGGTAGTCAGTTTCGTACGCGCCGCGCAGGAAGTGTTGCTGGTGGTGTGCGACGAGCCGACCTCGATCACCGACGCCTATGCATTGATCAAGCTGTTGAACCGCGATTACGGCATGAATCGTTTCCGCGTCCTGGCCAACATGGCCCAGAGCCCGCAGGAAGGCCGCAACCTGTTCGCCAAGTTGACCAAGGTCACCGATCGCTTCCTCGACGTTGCCCTGCAATACGTCGGCGCCGTGCCGTACGACGAAAGCGTGCGCAAGGCCGTGCAGAAGCAACGTGCCGTTTACGAAGCCTTTCCGCGTTCCAAGTGCTCGCTGGCTTTCAAGGCGATCGCACAGAAGGTCGATACCTGGCCACTGCCTGCCAATCCGCGCGGGCACCTGGAGTTTTTCGTCGAGCGCCTCGTGCAACAAACGGCAGGACCCGTGCTATGACAGCCAGCGGTTACAACCTCTACAAGAAGTCGGCGCGTGACGCGCAGTACGAGCTGATCGAGCGTTACGCGCCACTGGTCAAACGCATTGCCTATCACTTGCTGGCGCGTTTGCCGGCCAGTGTCCAGGTCGAGGACCTGATCCAGGCCGGGATGATCGGACTGCTTGAAGTGTCGACCAAATACGATGCCAGCAAGGGCGCAAGTTTCGAGACCTACGCGGGCATTCGCATCCGCGGCGCCATGCTCGATGAAGTGCGCAAGGGGGACTGGGCGCCACGTTCGGTCCACCGCAATACCCGCATGGTCAGCGACGCCATTCGTTCGATTGAAGCTAAAACCGGCCGTGACGCTAAAGATCACGAAGTTGCGGCCGAACTCCAATTGAGTCTCGACGATTACTACGGGATTTTGAACGACACCCTGGGCAGCCGGTTATTCAGTTTCGACGATCTGTTGCAGGACGGCGAACACGAAGGGCTGCACGAGGATGGCGCGAGTGCTCATCTCGAACCGTCACGCGATCTGGAGGATGAACGCTTCCAGGCGGCGCTGGCGGACGCGATTGCCAATTTGCCGGAGCGTGAGCGACTGGTGTTGGCGCTGTACTACGACGAAGAATTGAATCTCAAGGAAATCGGCGAGGTCCTGGGGGTCAGCGAATCTCGGGTCAGCCAGTTACACAGCCAGTGCGCGGCCCGTTTGCGGGGGCGTTTGGGAGAGTGGCGAGCGCGCTGAAGGCAGTGTGGGGGCACTGCGATGTGGCTGGCGGGGTGATGAACCGCGCCGGTCTCGATCCGCTGTACCCCACACAGTCATCGAGTGCTTTGCCAGATTGATTGAAATGGCGCGTCCAGGTGCTGGGCGCGTTTTAGTCTGCTTGGAGGTCGAATTGGACAAGAACATGAAAATCCTCATCGTTGATGACTTCTCAACGATGCGGCGGATCATAAAAAACCTGTTGCGTGACCTTGGGTTCACCAACACGGTCGAGGCCGACGATGGCACCACCGCCATTCCGGTACTCAACAGCGGGAGCATCGACTTTCTGGTGACCGACTGGAACATGCCTGGCATGACCGGTATCGATCTGCTGCGCCACGTGCGTGCCGATGAAAAGCTCAAGCACCTGCCGGTGCTGATGGTGACCGCTGAAGCCAAGCGCGAGCAGATCATCGAAGCGGCCCAGGCCGGTGTAAACGGTTATGTGGTCAAACCCTTCACGGCCCAGGCGTTGAAAGAAAAAATCGAAAAGATTTTTGAACGCATCGGTTGAACCGCGCCACGGGGGAGCTATGGGATATAACGAGACTTCGCAGGGCGATTTTGAATCCACCCTGAAAAAACACGCCGTCGAACTGGTCGCGAGCCTTGAGAAAGGCAAGTTCGGCGATGCTGTGCAATTGATCCATGAGCTCAATCAGACCCGTGACCGCGGCCTGTATCAGGAAGTGGGCAAGCTCACCCGCGAGCTGCACAGCGCGATCGTCAATTTCCAGATTGACCCGCACATGCCGCAAGCCGAGGAAGTGTCACAGATCACCGATGCCACTGAGCGTCTGGGGTATGTTGTGAAACTCACCGAGGCCGCCGCCAACCGCACCATGGATCTGGTGGAAAACGCCACGCCGCTGGTCAACCGCCTGAGCGATGAAGCCCAGGCCTTGAGCACGGACTGGGGGCGATTCATGCGCCGTGAAGTCGGGGCTGAAGAGTTCCGCGAGTTGGCCCGGCGAGTCGACGGTTTCCTGGCGCGCAGCAGTGAAGACGGCCGCACCGTGTCGAGCAACCTCAACGACATCCTGTTGGCCCAGGATTACCAGGACCTCACCGGTCAGGTGATCAAGCGTGTGACCCAACTGGTCACCGAAGTTGAAAGCAACCTGCTCAAGCTCGTTCTCATGGCCAGCCACGTAGACCGCTTTGCGGGCATCGAGCATGACCGTGAGGCGATGCTCGCCGAAAAAGATCCACAAAAACATCTCTCTCAGGGTGAAGGTCCGCAGATTCATGCCGATAAAAGAGAAGACGTTGTATCCGGTCAGGATGATGTGGACGACTTGTTATCCAGCCTGGGTTTCTAGGGTTTGGAATTTTAGGTTTTTTGGGTTTTTGAACCTGTTAGGAGCACACCATTAATGAGCTTCGGCGCCGATGAAGAGATCCTTCAGGATTTCCTGGTTGAGGCCGGCGAGATTCTAGAGCAACTGTCCGAACAGCTGGTCGAGCTGGAAAGCCGACCGGATGATGCGGACTTGCTCAATGCAATTTTTCGCGGTTTTCACACTGTAAAAGGGGGCGCCGGCTTCCTCCAGCTCAACGAGCTGGTGGAGTGCTGTCACATCGCCGAGAACGTGTTCGACATCCTGCGCAAGGGCGAACGCCGCGTCGATTCGGAATTGATGGACGTGGTTCTCGAAGCACTGGACGCGGTGAACAGCATGTTCAGCGAAGTCCGCGAGCGCAGCCCGATCACGGCGGCCACACCTGAATTGCTCGCTGCCCTGTCCCGTCTGGCCGAGCCGCAAACGGCTGACGAGGCCGCACCGGCGCCCGTCGTCGAGGTGGTTGAAGAACCTGTTGCCGAAAGCCAATCGGGTGACATCACCGACAATGAATTCGAACAACTGCTGGACTCGCTGAGCGCCGTCAAGGCTCAAGCCGAGGCGCCGGCGGCCGCGCAGCCACCAGCCAGCGATGACGCGGCCAGTGACGAAATCACCGATGCCGAGTTCGAGTCGCTGCTCGACCAATTGCACGGTAAAGGACAGTTCGCCGTCGATGCGCTGTCTTCGGCACCCGCCGCGCCTGAAGCACCGAAAGCCGAGGGCGACAGCTCCGATATCACCGACGACGAATTCGAAGCGCTGCTCGATCAATTGCATGGCAAGGGTAACTTTGCCGTGGATGCGCTGGAGTCGGCGATCGCCTCGGCGGCTCCGGTAACACCCGCCGAGCCTGCTGCTGCCGCAGCCGGTAGCGACCTGATCACCGATCACGAGTTCGAATCGCTGCTCGACGAACTGCACGGCAAAGGCAAGTTCACCGACGTCGGCGCTGCGAACGCATCGGCAACAGGCGCTGCAACGACGACTGGCGCCAGCGCCCCGGTTGCCGCCCCAGCGGCCAGGGCCGCAGCACCCGCGGCCAAGACGCCTGAGCCGAAAGCCGAAAAACCGGCTCCAGCCGCCGCAGCTGCGCCGGCTCCGGCCCGTGCCCCGGCTGCTGCGCCAGCGGAAAAACCGGTCAGCGAAGCCGAGACCACCGTACGCGTCGACACCGCGCGTCTCGACGAAATCATGAACATGGTCGGCGAGTTGGTGCTGGTGCGTAACCGTCTGGTCCGCCTGGGCCTCAACAGCGGCGACGAAGCCATGTCCAAGGCCGTGTCGAACCTCGACGTGGTCACGGCCGATCTGCAGACCGCAGTCATGAAGACCCGGATGCAGCCGATCAAGAAAGTCTTCGGGCGCTTCCCGCGCCTGGTTCGCGACCTGGCTCGACAGCTCAAGAAAGAGATCAACCTGGAACTGGTCGGTGAAGAAACCGACCTCGACAAGAACCTTGTCGAGGCCTTGGCCGACCCGTTGGTCCACTTGGTGCGCAACGCGGTCGACCACGGTATCGAGTCACCGGAAGAACGCGAAGCCTCCGGTAAGGCCCGTGGCGGCAAGGTGATCCTGGCCGCAGAGCAGGAAGGCGACCACATCCTGCTGTCGATTTCCGATGACGGCAAAGGCATGGACCCGAACGTCCTGCGCTCCATCGCGGTGAAACGCGGTGTGATGGACAAGGATGCGGCCGATCGCCTGAGCGACACCGAATGCTACAACCTGATTTTCGCCCCGGGTTTCTCGACCAAGACCGAGATTTCCGACGTGTCGGGCCGTGGCGTGGGCATGGACGTAGTGAAAACCAAGATTTCCCAGCTCAACGGTTCGATCAACATCTACTCGGCCAAGGGCCAGGGTTCGAAGATCGTCATCAAGGTCCCGTTGACCCTGGCGATCATGCCGACACTGATGGTCATGCTCGGCAACCAGGCGTTCGCGTTCCCGCTGGTGAACGTCAACGAGATCTTCCACCTCGACCTGTCGACCACCAACGTGGTGGATGGCCAGGAAGTGGTGATCGTGCGGGACAAGGCGCTGCCCTTGTTCTACCTCAAGCGCTGGCTGGTCAGCTCCGCCGCTCACGAAGAGCAGCGCGAAGGCCATGTGGTGATCCTTTCGGTGGGCACCCAGCGGATCGGCTTCGTCGTCGATCAGCTCGTGGGCCAGGAAGAAGTGGTCATCAAGCCATTGGGCAAGATGCTCCAGGGAACCCCGGGCATGTCGGGCGCCACCATCACCGGTGACGGTCGCATCGCGCTGATTCTCGATGTTCCGAGCATGCTCAAGCGTTACGCCGCACGGCGTATTTGATTCTGGTGGAGCGGGGCGACTGGGCCTGGCTCCATCTAACGGAGTGTTTATGGCAGTCAAAGTCCTGGTGGTGGACGATTCGGGGTTTTTCCGCCGCCGCGTCTCGGAAATTCTTTCAGCGGATTCGAATATCCAGGTCGTCGGTACGGCGACCAACGGAAAAGAGGCGATCGATCAGGCGCTGGCCCTCAAGCCGGACGTGATCACCATGGACTACGAGATGCCGATGATGGACGGCATCACGGCCGTGCGGCACATCATGCAGCGCTGCCCGACCCCGGTCTTGATGTTTTCCTCGCTGACCCACGAAGGCGCCCGGGTCACCCTCGATGCGCTGGACGCCGGCGCGGTGGACTTCCTGCCGAAGAACTTCGAAGACATCTCGCGCAACCCCGAGAAGGTCAAGCAACTGCTGTGCGAGAAGATTCTCAGCATTTCGCGCAGTAACCGCCGGGTCAGCGCCTACAGTGCACCGGCTCCGGTCGCCGCTCCTGCGCCGACATCAACGCCTTCGAGCATTGGCAGTTACGGCGCCAGTGCGCCGGTGCGTCCAGCGCCGGCACCGATTCCTGCCCGTGCGCATGCGCCGAGCCCTTCGTCGCCTGCGCCGAAACGTAAAGCTTACAAACTGGTCGCTATCGGTACCTCCACTGGCGGCCCGGTGGCCCTGCAGCGGGTGTTGACCCAATTGCCGGCCAGCTTCCCGGCGCCGATCGTGCTGATCCAGCACATGCCGGCGGCCTTCACCAAGGCTTTTGCCGAACGTCTGGACAAGCTCTGCCGCATCAGCGTCAAGGAAGCCGAGGATGGCGACATCCTGCGTCCGGGCCTGGCGTTGCTGGCGCCGGGTGGCAAGCAGATGATGATCGACGGCCGTGGCGCGGTGAAAATCCTGCCGGGCGACGAGCGCTTGAACTACAAGCCGTGCGTGGACATCACCTTCGGATCGGCGGCCAAATCCTACGGTGACAAAGTTCTGGCGGTCGTACTGACCGGCATGGGCGCCGACGGTCGCGAAGGCGCGCGCCTGCTCAAGCAGGGCGGCAGTTCGATCTGGGCCCAGGATGAAGCCAGCTGCGTGATCTACGGCATGCCGATGGCCATCGTCAAAGCCGAGCTCGCCGACGCGGTGTACAGCCTGGATGACATCGGCAAACACCTGGTCGAGGCCTGTATCTGATGGATGTTCTCAGCCTTATCGGCATCATCATGGCGTTCGTCGCCATCATCGGCGGCAACTACCTCGAAGGCGGCCACCTCGGCGCGCTGGCCAACGGTCCGGCGGCGTTGATCGTACTCGGCGGCACCATCGGCGCGGCGTTGCTGCAATCGCCGATGAGCGCCTTCAAGCGGGCCATGCAGATTCTGGCGTGGATTCTGTTTCCACCACGCGTCGACCTGGCCGGTGGCATCGACCGCGTCGTCAACTGGAGCCTGACCGCGCGCAAGGAAGGCTTGCTCGGACTGGAAGGGGTGGCGGATACCGAGCCCGACAGCTACTCGCGCAAAGGCCTGCAACTGCTGGTGGACGGCGCTGAACCTGAAGCCATCCGCAGCATCCTGGAAGTGGATTTCTACACCCAGGAAACCCGTGATATCGAAGCGGCCAAAGTCTTTGAAAGCATGGGCGGCTACGCGCCGACCATCGGCATCATCGGTGCGGTGATGGGCCTGATTCACGTGATGGGCAACCTCGGTGATCCCTCGCAACTGGGTAACGGCATCGCCGTGGCCTTCGTTGCCACCATCTACGGCGTGGCCAGTGCCAACCTGGTGCTGCTGCCGATTGCCGCCAAACTGAAGTCCATCGCATTACGTCAGTCGCGTTATCGCGAAATGTTGCTGGAAGGCATCCTGTCGATCGCCGAAGGTGAAAACCCTCGCTCCATTGAGTTGAAGCTTCAGGGCTTCATGGATTGAGGGGAGTAATGGACTATGGCCCGTCGTCGCCAGCATGAAGAACACGTCAACCACGAACGCTGGTTGGTGTCCTACGCCGACTTCATCACCTTGCTGTTCGCGTTTTTTGTGGTGATGTACTCGATCTCTTCGGTCAACGAAGGCAAGTACAAGATCATTTCCGAGGCGTTGATCGGAGTCTTCACCGATGCCGACCGCGCCCTCAAGCCGATTCCCATCGGCGACGAGCGGCCGAAGACCGTGACCCCGGCCAAGCCACTGGTCAAGGATGCCGATCAGGTTGACGCCGGTATCGCCGGTGCGAGCGATCCGCTGAAAAGCATCGCCGATGACATCAGCGCTGCGTTTGGTGACCTGATCAGTTCCAACCAGATGACCGTGCGCGGTAACGAGCTGTGGGTCGAGATCGAACTTAACTCCAGCCTGTTGTTCGGCAGTGGCGATGCCATGCCCAGCGACATCGCCTTCAACATCATCGACAAGGTCGCGGCGATCCTGAAGCCGTTCGACAACCCGATTCACGTCGAAGGCTTTACCGACGATCAACCCATTCGCACCGCGCAGTACCCGACCAACTGGGAGCTGTCGTCGGCCCGTTCGGCGAGCATCGTGCGCATGCTGGCGATGCAGGGCGTGAACCCCGGTCGACTGGCGTCGGTGGGCTACGGTGAATTCCAGCCGGTGGCCAACAACGCCACGGCCGAGGGCCGGGCGCGCAACCGTCGCGTGGTGCTGGTGGTGTCGCGCAATCTTGACGTGCGCCGCAGTCTCACCGGCACCGGTACCGCTCATACCACACCCGATGCCGCATTGAAGCGGGCTGGCACACAAACTGCACCGACCCCGGTCAAGTCGCCGGTTCGAGAGAACGCCGTCAATTCTCCGTCACCCGCATTAACACGTTGAGCTATTTCCCGGTCGAACCGGCCGGGAGGAACAATCCGAATGAGAGTCTGGGCAGTCGCCAATCAAAAGGGTGGTGTCGGTAAAACCACTTCCTCCATCGCTTTAGCCGGTTTGCTGGCCGAGGCGGGCAAGCGCGTGGTCGTGGTCGACCTCGACCCCCATGGCTCGATGACCAGCTATTTCGGTTACGATCCCGACAGCCTGGAACACAGCAACTACGACCTGTTCCTGCACAAAGGCAGCGTGCCTCAGGGGCTGCCCGGACAGTTGCTGCTGTCCACCAGTGACGAACGCATTTCCCTGTTGCCGTCGAGTACCGCGCTGGCGACCCTTGAGCGCCAATCGCCGGGCCAGAGCGGCCTAGGCCTGGTGATCGCCAAGAGCCTGGCGCAGTTGTGGCAGGACTTCGATTACGCGGTCATCGACAGCCCACCGTTGCTCGGCGTGCTGATGGTCAATGCCTTGGCGGCAAGCCAGCAGCTGGTGATCCCGGTGCAGACCGAGCACTTGGCCGTCAAAGGCCTGGAACGCATGGTCAACACCTTGGCGATGATCAATCGATCCCGTAAGCAATCCTTGCCATTCACCATCGTGCCGACCCTGTTCGACCGTCGTACGCAAGCGTCCTTGGGAACACTGCGAGTACTGCGCGACAAGTTTCCGGAAGAAATCTGGCAAGGCTATATCCCGGTGGACACGCGCTTGCGCGATGCCAGCCGCGCCGGCCTGACACCTTCGCAATTCGACGGCAAGAGCCGTGGGGTTCTGGCCTATCGCGCACTGCTCAAGCAACTGCTGGCGGCACAACTCGTTCCGCAGGTGGCCTGACATGAACCCGATCCCTGTAGGAGCGAGCTTGCTCGCGATGGACGAAAACGATAACGCGGGAAACCTGACACCCCGTGGCGCTCTCAGGTTCATCGCGAGCAAGCTCGCTCCTACAGAAGCAGGTGCGCACGCATGAACCGGCCGTTGAAAATCACGTCGCGTCCGCAACTGGCATTGCAGTCGTATTTAGACAGTTTGCTGGAGGACGTGCCTGAGGAACTGACTCTGCCTGTCGAGGCTGTGTCAGAAGAGTCTGCGGTTGAAGCTGTACTCGACGAATTCCACGCAGCGGTACTCGAAGAACAGGCCCGCGATGCCCGCACAGCTGCTGCTGTTGCAGCGCCGGTATTGGCAGCGCCAGCGAAGATCGCTCCCGTCGCCGTTATAGAGGCTGCACCACCTGTAATGGCCCCGGTTTCCACAATCGCTCCGTTGCTCAAAGCGTTGGTGCCGCCCCCCGTCGAGGTTCCACCGCCACAGGAGCTAGCCATCTTCGAGGTGCAGCCGGTGCAGGTGCCCGTGGCGGTCGAGGTGGAACAAACCCTGGTGCCGCCGGTGGTCGAAGTCCACCTACCGCCGAGCAACACACCACCTCCGGTGGAAACCGACGGTCGCCCGACCTGGGCAGCCGAGCCTTTCGAATGCCTGCTGTTCGATGTCGCCGGCCTGACCTTGGCGGTGCCGCTGGTGTGTCTGGGGTCGATTTATTCCCTGGCCGGCCACGAGTTGACACCGTTGTTCGGTCAGCCTGAGTGGTTCCTCGGCATCCTGCCGAGCCAGGCGGGCAACCTGAAGGTTCTGGACACCGCGCGTTGGGTGATGCCCGACCGTTATCGCGACGACTTCAAGCAGGGCCTGCAATACGTGATATCGGTTCAGGGCTACGAGTGGGGGTTGGCGGTGCATCAGGTCAGCCGCTCGTTGCGCCTGGACCCGAACGAGATCAAATGGCGCAGTCACCGTGGTCAACGGCCGTGGCTGGCGGGCACCGTGATCGAACACATGTGTGCGTTGCTCGACGTGTCCGAATTGGCCGAGCTGATCGCCAGCGGCGGGGCAAAGCACATGGGCGGCAGCAAGCCGGTCCAAAAGTTGAAATGAGATCTGCACAACAAACAGGCGACGGCATTCGAATGCCGCAGCACCGAACACACACCGCCACGGCGGTTTTTCGAGGGGTCAGGGTATGAACGATAAGGCGACGGCGGCAAAAGGGTCCGAAGATCCGATCCTGCAATGGGTCACTTTCAAGCTGGACAACGAAACCTACGGCATCAACGTGATGCGCGTTCAGGAAGTCCTGCGCTACACCGAAATCGCCCCGGTGCCGGGTGCCCCAAGCTACGTGCTGGGCATCATCAACCTGCGCGGTAACGTGGTCACCGTGATCGACACCCGTCAGCGCTTCGGCCTGATGAATGCCGAAATCAGCGACAACACCCGCATCGTCATCATCGAGGCCGACAAGCAGGTTGTCGGGATCATGGTCGACAGCGTGGCCGAAGTGGTTTACCTGCGTCAGTCGGAAATCGAAACCGCACCGAACGTCGGTAACGAAGAGTCCGCCAAGTTCATCCAGGGTGTGTGCAACAAGAACAACGAACTGCTGATCCTTGTCGAGCTGGACAAGATGATGAGCGAAGAAGAATGGTCGGAACTGGAGAGTATCTGATTGATCCTCGAGGTTGCGGTCATTGTCCTGTTCCTGTTTTGGGCAGGCACGCTGGCAATGTTCCTGGCGTACATTCGCGATCAACGCAAGATCGCCGCGCAACAGGCTCAGGGGGATGCGCTGCGTGATCAGCGCATCAAGGACCTGGCTAAAAGCGTCGAGGACTATCAGAACGGCAACGTGCGCATGGGTGAAGACCTGCACGAGCTACGTGCCATTGTCGCGCCATTGCCGGACAAGCTCGCTCAACTGGAGCAACGCGACCCTACCAGCCTGTCGTTCGCCCAGGCGGCGCGACTGGTCGGGATGGGCGCCAGCGTCGACGAACTGACCCAGTCCTGCGGCTTGACTCAGGCTGAGGCGGAGTTGATGAGCAAGCTGCACAAGAACTGAGTGTTGCGATTCGGCTGAAATCGCTTTCGCGAGCAGGCTCGCTCCCACAAAGGATCGAGGTGGACACAAAATCCGTGAACACCTCCAATCCCCTGTGGGAGTGAGCCTGCTCGCGATGGCGGTGTATCAGGCGCCTCGATGTTGAATCTACCGGCCTCATCGCGGGCAAGCCCGCTCCCACAGTGATTGATGGTGTACACACAATCTGAGTACGACTCTAAACCTGTGGGAGCGGGCTTGCCCGCGATGGCGTCCTTGAATGCTCAGTAATCATCCCCGCGATCAGTAACATCCTTCTCAACCATCGGCGCATCCGAATCCTGCCCC
This sequence comes from Pseudomonas baetica, assembly GCF_051216495.1. Lineage (GTDB taxonomy): Bacteria > Pseudomonadota > Gammaproteobacteria > Pseudomonadales > Pseudomonadaceae > Aquipseudomonas > Aquipseudomonas baetica_B. Next base: position 22,168 of record NZ_JBPKAM010000050.1, read on the forward strand.
GCCGGAAACTTGCCCTTCAGGTTCCACGCAAACGCAATGATCTCCGCAATCGTGCGATACAACTCCTCCGGAATACTGTCTCCCAGCTCCATGCGAGCCAACAGCCTCACCAACTCGGCGTTTTCGTAAATCGGCACTTCATATTCGCGGGCGATCCTGAGAATTTCTTCCGCCAGCTCTTCGTCGCCCTTGGCGGTGAGGGTCGGGGCATGGGTGCCGTCGTATTTGAGGGCGATGGCCTGGCGTGGGGCGTTGGGATTGTTCATGCGGTTTCGTCGACCCAGCGTTGATCAAGGCGGGTTTGCGGGCCTTGGGGCGGTTTGCCTTGATGGCAATCGAGATCGCCGACGTTAAGGCCCGAGGCTAGCAGGCGTTGGCGCAGTGCGGCCAGATTGTTTTCGATGAGGCTGGCGGTGTACGGCCGTTCCGCCCACAACTGGCTGGACAGGCTGCCCTCGATCAGTTGTGCCTGAATCTGCATCGGCCCCAGGGGCTCCATGTCGAAGGCCAGTTCGACACGCCACAGTTGTTGCTTGGGTTCGCGTTCGTCACGGCGTTCGTGCGGTTGTTCTTTCTCAGGCAGCTCTTCGCGCTGGAACTTGATCTGCAAGGGCACGATGTCTTGCAGGTTGCGCATCGGCACCTCCAGCTGCCAGGTGCTCATCAGCCGCCCGTCGCTGGTGACGCCGGTCTGCTCCAGGCTTGACAGTTGATGGCTTTGCAGGCGTGAAACCGCTGCCGCGGCCAGGCGCAGCAAGTGTTCGAGATCGTCTTCGCCCTCGGCGCTTTGCAGGAGGCGTTCGGGTAGCGGAAAACCAGTCGGCGAGGGTTTGGCGCTGACCTGCCCGAGCATGCCCAAGGCGTTGCGCACGAAGCTCGGCATGGCCTGGGCCAGGGTGTTGGCGGCGATGATCGCGCTGAGGTTGTTGCTGGCCGGCAACCCCGGCGTCAGTTGTGCGATCAGTTTGAGCAGATCGCCTTTCATGTCGGGGGCGAGTGCGGGGTTCTGTCCGGTCAGCAGTTTCGATTCGAGGAACGCACCGCTGCCGGCCAGTGCCAAGGCAAGGCCTTTGGGTGTGCTCAGTTGTTGAATGTCCGGCAGGCCGGCGAGCAACTTGTCCACGGCGGCGCGCAGGTCGCTGGAGGTCTGATTCGAAGGCGGCAGGTTTTGCAGAAGTTTGAGCAGTCCATCCAGCGAACCCTGGCGGCTGGTCTGGCTGACCAGTTGCTGGGTCACGGCCAATTGCTCCTGGCGGCTGCTCAAGGGCACGAACTTGAGCGTCTGGGTGTCCTGCACCTGAGCGCTGAGCAAGGTGCCTATTCGCAACGGCTGCGGGCTGTCGATGCTCAGGGTGCTGCCGGAAAGGGCAGTATTGAGCAGGCTCACCATCGAACGAAATACCGTCGGTTGACCCGGGACTTGCGGCAGCACCTGGGAGGTCAGCACTTTGCCCTGCAACAGGGTGCCGACTGGCAGTTGCGCGGTGTCGAGGCGGGTGAGGGTGGCGACGCTGGAGGCGATGGCCTGCTGCACGGTGATGGCCAGGTTGCCCGCCGAAGGCTGGGTGACCGCGATGCTTGTGCCCTGGGCCAATGGCTGATTGCTGGTGGCCTGCACGGTGGTCTGGCGTCCGCTGTCCAGGGTGACTTTGAGCAACAACTGAAAAGTCTGATCGGCCTGCTTGAGCGACAACACTTCCGCTTTGGCAGTCTGACCGGCGGTGATCAGTCCTTCGATAGGCGTCAACAGCTTGAGCAACTCGCCACTGACTGCCAGCGGACGCGTGGTCGCCGGGGTGGTCTGCGGTAGCGGGAGGATGTTCATTTCGCCTGTCATACGCGGTCACAACCTTGGGAAAATGCGCTCTTTAGAGTAGGAAATGGCATGTATAATGCCGCCCCGTTGTATACAGAGTGCCGGAAACATTGCAATTATTTGACGCAGCTCTCTAGTTCGGGCCGCCAATACAACTATTCTGCATCTCTTTAACGGCCGCGCCAGAGCCGACTTGAACCGTATAAGGCCCGTGAACCCTTGACCAGTCCAGTCCTGCAAACCGTTGCCCTTGCCTGTGAGCGAGACCTCCGGCTGCTTTTCGAAAATCTCGATTTGAGACTGGCCAGTGGCGAAATGGTACAGATCAGCGGCCCCAACGGCAGTGGCAAGTCCAGCTTGCTGCGCCTGCTTTCGGGGTTGATGCACCCGACAGCCGGTCAGGTGCTGCTCAATGGCCAACCGCTCAACGAACAGCGCACCGAGCTGGCGCGCAACCTGCTGTGGATCGGTCATGCGGCGGGGATCAAGGATTTGCTGACGCCGGAAGAGAACCTGAGCTGGCTCTGTGCCCTGCATCAACCGGCCTCCCATGAAGCGATCTGGCAAGCGCTGGCGGCCGTGGGATTGCGCGGTTTCGAAGATGTTCCCTGTCACACCCTGTCCGCCGGCCAGCAGCGTCGCGTCGCACTGGCGCGCCTGTACCTCGACAGCCCGCCGCTGTGGATTCTCGACGAGCCGTTCACCGCGCTCGACAAGCAAGGCGTGGCCCAATTGGAAGAGCACCTGGCCGGCCACTGCGAACGCGGCGGCATGGTGGTGTTGACCACTCACCACACACTGAGCCGGATGCCGGCCAGTTATCGCGACATCGATCTGGGGAAATGGGCCGTATGAGTGTGTTTGGCCTGTTGGTTGCCCGTGAGGCCCGTTTGCTGTTCCGCCGACCTGCGGAGCTGGCCAATCCGTTGGTGTTCTTCGCCATCGTGGTTTCGCTGTTCCCGTTGGCGGTCGGTCCTGAGTCTCAATTGTTGCAAACCTTGTCTCCGGGGCTGGTCTGGGTGGCGGCGCTTTTATCGGTCCTGCTCTCGCTGGACGGGCTTTTCCGCAGTGATTTCGAAGATGGATCGCTGGAGCAGTGGGTCCTTTCGCCGCACCCCCTGCCTCTTCTGGTTTTGGCCAAGGTGCTGGCACACTGGTCTTTTTCCGGGCTGGCACTGGTTTTGCTCGCACCCTTGCTGGCGTTGATGCTCGGTTTGCCTGCCGCCTGTCTGCCGGTGTTGCTGCTTTCTCTATTGCTGGGTACACCGGTGCTGAGCCTGCTCGGTGCGGTGGGCGCGGCGTTGACCGTCGGTTTGAAGCGCGGAGGCCTGTTGCTGGCGCTATTGATTCTGCCGTTGTACATCCCGGTGTTGATTCTCGGCAGTGGCGCCTTGCAGGCCGCCTTGCAGGGCATGCCGGCGACCGGTTATCTGTTGTGGCTTGGTAGCCTGACCGCCCTGGCGATAACCCTGACACCCTTTGCAATAGCCGCTGGCCTGAAGATCAGCGTCGGCGAATAATAATGAGGTCTGGTTATTTTTTGACCGCTTTTTGTTTTAAAAAGGCAGACCCTGGCTCTACACAGTAAAGAGCAACCGTGATGGAAACAGTATGAACTGGACGTGGTTTCACAAGCTCGGCTCACCCAAGTGGTTCTACGGCATCAGCGGCAGAATGTTGCCGTGGCTGAGCATCGCAGCGTTGCTGCTGATCGGCGTTGGCGTGGTCTGGGGCCTGGCGTTCGCGCCACCCGACTATCAGCAGGGCAACAGCTTTCGCATCATCTACATCCACGTTCCCGCTGCCATGCTGGCGCAGTCCATTTATGTGATGGCGGCGGTGTGCGGCATCGTCGGGCTGGTGTGGAAAATGAAACTGGCCGACGTCGCCCTGCAATGCGCGGCGCCCATCGGTGCCTGGATGACCGCCGTGGCGCTGGTCACCGGTGCCATTTGGGGCAAGCCGACCTGGGGCTCGTGGTGGGTCTGGGATGCGCGACTGACGTCGATGCTGATTCTTCTGTTCCTGTACTTCGGTCTTATTGCGCTGGGCAACGCCATCAGCAATCGTGACAGCGCGGCCAAGGCCTGCGCGGTGCTGGCGATTGTCGGGGTGATCAACATCCCGATCATCAAATACTCAGTGGAGTGGTGGAACACCCTGCACCAGGGCGCGACCTTCACCCTCACCGAAAAACCGGCGATGCCCGCCGAGATGTGGCTGCCGCTGCTGCTGACGGCACTGGGTTTCTACTGTTTCTTCGGCGCGGTGTTGTTGCTGCGCATGCGCCTGGAAGTGCTCAAGCGCGAGTCGCGGGCCAGTTGGGTCAAGGCCGAAGTGGAAAACAGCCTGGAGGTCGTTCGATGAGTTTTGCGTCATTCGGCGACTTCCTCGCCATGGGCCATCACGGCCTGTATGTCTGGTCGGCCTATGGCATCTGCCTGGCGGTGCTGGCCCTCAACGTGGCGGCGCCGATCCTGGCCCGCAAGCGGTATCTGCAACAAGAGGCGCGTCGTCTGCGCCGGGAGAACGGCAAGTGAATCCGCTGCGTAAAAAGCGTCTTACCATCATTCTGGCGATTCTGGTTGGGGTCGGCGCTGCCGTCGGCCTGGCCCTGAGCGCCCTGCAACAAAACATCAATCTGTTCTATACACCGACCCAGATTGCCAACGGCGAAGCGCCCCATGACACGCGCATTCGCGCCGGCGGTATGGTCGAGGCCGGTTCGTTACAGCGCTCCAGCGATTCGCTGGATGTGAAGTTCGTCGTCACCGACTTCAATAAATCCGTGACCATCATGTATCGCGGCATCCTCCCGGATCTGTTCCGCGAAGGGCAGGGCATCGTCGCCCTGGGCAAAATCAATGCCGATGGCGTGGTGGTAGCCGATGAAGTACTGGCCAAGCACGACGAGAAGTACATGCCGCCGGAAGTGACCAAGGCGTTGAAAGACAGTGGTCAATCCGCTCCAACACCCGCGAAGGAGGGTTGATCCATGACTTCCGGCATATTTATTCCAGAGTTGGGCCACCTGGCCATGATCCTGGCGCTGTGCTTCGCCTTGGCGCAGGCCGTGGTGCCATTGCTCGGTGCCTGGCGCGGTGACCGTCTGTGGATGAGTCTGGCCCAGCCCGCCGCGTGGGGGCAGTTCACCTTCCTGGCGTTCGCCTTCGGTTGCCTGACCTATGCCTTCATGGTTGACGACTTCTCCGTCGCCTATGTAGCCAACAACTCCAACAGCGCCTTGCCTTGGTACTACAAGTTCAGCGCCGTCTGGGGCGCCCACGAAGGTTCGCTGCTGTTGTGGGCCTTGATTCTCGGTGGCTGGACCTTTGCAGTTTCGGTTTTTTCGCGACAGTTGCCGCAGGTCATGCTGGCCCGCGTACTGGCGGTGATGGGCATGATCAGCACCGGTTTCCTGCTGTTCCTGATCGTGACCTCGAACCCGTTCAAGCGCATCCTGCCGCAAGTGCCAAGCGACGGTGCCGACCTCAACCCGCTGTTGCAGGACATTGGCCTGATCGTTCACCCGCCGATGTTGTACATGGGCTACGTCGGTTTCTCGGTGGCTTTTGCATTCGCCATCGCGGCGCTGATGGGCGGTCGTCTGGATGCGGCATGGGCACGCTGGTCGCGTCCGTGGACCATCGTCGCCTGGGCCTTCCTCGGCATCGGCATCACCCTCGGTTCGTGGTGGGCCTACTACGAACTCGGCTGGGGTGGCTGGTGGTTCTGGGATCCGGTGGAAAACGCTTCCTTCATGCCTTGGCTGGTGGGCACCGCGTTGATTCACTCGTTGGCGGTCACGGAAAAGCGTGGCGTGTTCAAGAGCTGGACCGTGTTGCTGGCCATTGCCGCGTTCTCGCTGAGCTTGCTGGGCACCTTCCTCGTGCGTTCCGGCGTGCTGACCTCGGTGCACGCGTTTGCCTCCGATCCTGAGCGCGGCGTGTTCATCCTGATGTTCCTGTTGTTCGTGGTTGGCGGTTCGCTGACGCTGTTCGCCTTGCGGGCGCCGGTGGTCAAGAGCCAAGTCGGCTTTAACCTCTGGTCCCGGGAAACCCTGTTGCTGGGCAACAACCTGGTGCTGGTGGTGGCCGCTTCGATGATCCTGCTCGGCACCTTGTACCCGCTGATTCTCGATGCGATGACCGGTGCCAAGCTGTCGGTCGGCCCGCCGTACTTCAACGCGCTGTTCATCCCGTTGATGGCTTTGTTGATGGTGGTGATGGCGGTCGGCGTGATCGTGCGCTGGAAAGACACCCCGGTGAAGTGGCTGATGAGCATGCTGACCCCGGTACTGCTCGGCAGTACCGCGCTGGCGGTGGTGGCCGGCATCGCGTACGGCGATTTCAACTGGGCGGTGCTCGCGACCTTCCTGCTCTCCGCCTGGGTGTTGTTGGCCGGTGTGCGTGACATCTTCGACAAGACGCGCCACAAAGGCCTGATCAAAGGTTTGCCGACCCTGACCCGCAGTTATTGGGGCATGCAGCTGGCGCACCTGGGTATCGCGGTCTGCGCCCTGGGCGTGGTGCTGTCGAGCCAGAACAGCGCCGAGCGCGACCTGCGCCTGGCGCCGGGCGAATCCATGGACCTGGGCGGTTATCAGTTCGTGTTCGAAGGCGCCAAGCACTTCGAAGGCCCGAACTTCACTTCCGACAAGGGCACTGTCCGGGTGATCCGTGACGGCCAGGAAGTCAGCGTGCTGCACCCGGAAAAACGCCTCTACACCGTGCAGAACTCGGTAATGACCGAAGCCGGGATTGATGCCGGATTCACCCGTGACCTCTACGTTGCTCTGGGCGAGCCGTTGGGTGATGGCGCCTGGGCGGTGCGGGTTCACGTCAAACCGTTCGTGCGCTGGATCTGGTTCGGTGGGTTGCTCACCGGTCTGGGCGGATTGTTGGCGGCGCTGGACCGGCGTTATCGGGTCAAGGTTAAAACCCGTGTGCGCGAAGCACTGGGCATGAGTGGAGCCACTGCATGAAACGTTGGTTGATGCTGTTGCCACTGGCGATTTTTCTGGTGGTCGCTGTTTTCCTGTATCGCGGTCTGTACCTGGACCCGGCCGAGCTGCCTTCGGCGATGATTGGCAAGCCTTTTCCGGAGTTTTCCCTGCCGGCGGTGCAGGGCGACAAGACCCTGACCCGCGCCGATATCCTCGGTAAACCGGCGTTGGTCAACGTCTGGGGTACCTGGTGCATTTCCTGCCGGGTCGAGCACCCGGTGCTGAACAAACTGGCCGAGAAAGGCGTGGTGATCTATGGCATCAACTACAAGGACGTCAATGCCGATGCCTTGAAGTGGCTGGCGGAATTCCACAATCCGTATCAGCTGGATATCCGCGACGATGAAGGCACGCTGGGCCTGAACCTCGGTGTGTACGGCGCGCCGGAAACCTTCTTCATCGACGCCAAGGGCATCATTCGCGACAAGTTCGTCGGGGTGATCGACGAGCAGGTCTGGCGTGAAAAACTGGCAGCCAAATATCAGGCGCTGGTCGACGAGGCCAAACCATGAAGCGCTGGCTCGCCGCTGTAGTCCTGGGGTTGAGCATGGCCGGCGTGGCTCATGCCGCCATCGACACCTATGAGTTCGCCAAGGAAGGGGATCGCGAGCGTTTTCGCGAGCTGACCAAAGAGCTGCGTTGCCCCAAGTGTCAGAACCAGGACATCGCCGACTCCAATGCACCGATCGCCGCCGACCTGCGCAAAGAGATCTACCGCATGCTCGGCGAGGGCAAGGACAACCAGCAGATCATCGACTTCATGGTCGATCGCTACGGTGATTTTGTCCGCTACAAACCGGCGCTGAACGCCAAGACCGCGCTGCTCTGGTTCGGACCCGCCGGCCTGCTGCTGGGCGGTGTCGTGATCATTGCGGTGATTGTTCGCCGTCGTCGCGCACAACGTGCCGAAACCCCGGGCTCGCTTTCTGTCGAGGAACGCAAGCGCCTCGACCAACTGTTGGATAAAAACCAAGAATGATTGATTTCTGGCTCGCTGCAGGTTTGCTGCTTCTGGTGGCCCTGAGTTTTCTGCTGATCCCCGTTCTGCGTCATCGTCGCGCCCAGCTCGAAGAGGATCGTACCGCCCTGAACGTGGCGCTCTATCAGGAGCGCGTGGCTGAGTTACAGGCTCAGCAGGAAGAGGGTGTTCTCGATGCCGCGCAAATGGACGCCGGACGCGCCGAAGCCGCCCGTGAATTGCTCGCCGATACCGAAGGCGTTGCCGCACCGCAAGTTTCGCGCCTGGGCAAACCAGCGCCGCTGCTGGCGGCGATCCTGGTGCCGCTGCTGGGCCTGGGCTTGTACCTGCATTTCGGAGCCAGCGACAAAGTCGAGCTGACCCGGGAATTCTCCCATGCACCGCAGTCGATGGAAGAGATGACCCAGCGTCTGGAGCGCGCGGTCGCGGCGCAGCCGGACTCCGCCGAAGCCCTGTACTTCCTCGGTCGCACCTATATGACCCAGGATCGCCCCGCCGACGCGGCGAAGATCTTCGAGCGCACCGCCAACCTGGCCGGTCGCCAGCCTGAACTCCTGGGGCAATGGGCTCAGGCCCAGTACTTCGCCGATGGCAGGAAATGGTCGGACAAGATTCAGGCGCTGACCGACGAAGCCTTGAAGGCCGATCCGAAAGAAGTCACCAGCCTAGGCCTGTTGGGCATCGCGGCGTTCGAAGGTCAGCGTTATCAGGAGGCGATCGATTACTGGAATCGTCTGTTGGAGCAACTGCCGCCAGAAGACAAATCCCGAATCGCACTGGAGGGCGGTATCGCCCGCGCCACGGAAAAACTGGTGGCGAGCGGTGGCAAGGTGGCCCCTGCACCGGTGGCCAAGGCTGCTGCGTTACTCAAGGTCCAGGTGGATTTGGCGGCCGACCTCAAGGGCAAGGTTCAACCAGGTGACAGTGTATTCATTTTCGCCCGCGCCACCTCCGGCCCACCGGCGCCACTGGCGGCCAAACGCCTGACCGTGGCCGACCTGCCAGCGACCGTCGAGCTGGGCGATGCCGATGCAATGATGCCGCAGTTGAAACTGTCGAACTTCCCTGAAGTCCAACTGGTTGCGCGCATTTCCCGTGCCGGCAAACCAACGGCCGGGGAATGGATCGGTCGCAGCCAGCCGTTGGCCAGCAGCACCACCGCGCCACAAAAACTGACCATCGACAGCCCGGACAAATGACAGGAAACGCCACCATGACCGCCATCGCTCGTATCGCCTTGCTCAGTGTTGTTTTGGGGTTGAGTGCTTGTGCGGTCCAACAACCCGAGTCTCCGTCGCACCTGCCACCGATTCCGCCCTCGCAACCCAAGCCGACGCCGTCAACCTCGCCGACTCCGAGCAAACCGAGCATCCCGGCCAAGCCAGCCAAACCGCTGCCGCGCACCTCTGCCAGCTTTGCGCCGCCGCCGGGAGGCAACAGCCATTGGGATCCGAAACTGGGGGTTTATGTGCTGGATGATCAGCCCAATACCTTTTATCGCCAACGGACTTATTACCGTTGGGATAATGGCTGGAGCCGTTCAATCAGCCCGAAAGGGCCTTGGGAAGAGACGGATATCCATGGTGTGCCTGGGGGGCTTGGGCGTCAGTTTGGGCAATAACGCTAAAGGCGACCTTCGGGTCGCCTTTTTCTTGGCCGCAGAAATTTTTTTGCCAGACCACCGCTGAACCCTGTGGGAGCTGGCTTTCGCAGATGTACCCAATCCCTTGTGGGAGCGAGCCTGCTCGCGAAGGCGGTGGGTCATGCAGCATAGATGTTGATTGATCTGGCCCCTTCGCGAGCAGGCTCGCTCCCACAGGTATTGCAGTGACCCACACTCGCTCAACCTTTCACAAAACCTTCATCAAATAGTTAATCCAGCGACATGTGCGAGTCATAGGGCTGACATGCCCGGTGCCTAAAGTCTGTTGAACTCAAATGCGGCCATGGACGGCCGTTCAACCAGACAGAGAAGCCCATGAACGCAGCTATCCATGTCGATCATCTGAACAAGACCTTTGCGCGCAAGACCGCACTGGTCGACCTCGAACTGACCATCGCGGCCGGTGAGATGGTCGCGCTGATCGGCGCGTCCGGCTCCGGCAAATCCACCCTGTTGCGCCACCTCGCGGGCCTGGCCTGTTGCGACCGCAACAATGGCGGCAGCGTCAAGGTGCTGGGGCGGGAAGTGCAGGCCAGCGGACGGCTCAATGGCAAGGTGCGGCGCCTGCGCGCCGACATCGGCTACATCTTCCAGCAGTTCAACCTGGTCAATCGCCTGAGCGTGCTCGACAACGTGCTGCTCGGCTGCCTGGGGCGCATGCCGCGCTGGCGTGGCAATTTGAGCCTGTTCAATGCCGAGGAAAAGCAGTTCGCCCTGGAGTCCCTGGACCGTGTCGGCCTGGCCGATCTGGCGGCGCAGCGGGCCTCGACCCTGTCCGGCGGCCAGCAGCAACGCGTGGCGATTGCCCGGGCGCTGACTCAAAGGGCCGAAGTGATTCTGGCGGATGAACCGATTGCTTCCCTCGACCCCGAGTCGGCGCGCAAGGTCATGGAAATCCTTGCCGACATCAACCGACGCGACGGCAAGACCGTGGTGGTCACCCTGCATCAAGTCGACTACGCCACCCGATATTGCCCGCGTGCCGTGGCGCTCAAGGGCGGACGCATTCATTTCGACGGCCGCGCCGCTGAGCTGAGTGGCCAGTTCCTCAACGATTTGTACGGTGCCGACATCGACACCAGCCTGATGTGTTCCGACCAGCTTCGTCCCGCCGAAGCGCTCCCCCGGCTGGTCATGGCGCGTGCTTGAACAACCTTCGATTCCCAACCGTTCACCCTCAGGAAACCCTTCCATGTTGAACCGTATCGGTCGCGTTTTTGCTGTTGCAGCCCTCGCTGCCAACTGTGTACTGGGCACTGCCCAGGCTGAAGAAAAAGCCATCAACTTCGGCATCATGTCCACCGAGTCGTCGCAGAACCTCAAGAGCATCTGGCAGCCGTTTCTCGATGACATGCAGAAGCAGACCGGGCTGAAGGTCAACGCCACCTTCGCCTCTGACTATGCCGGCCTGATCCAGGGCATGCGCTTCAACAAGGTCGACGTCGCCTGGCTGGGCAACAAGGCCGCCATCGAAGCGGTGGACCGCTCCAATGGCGAAATCTTCGCCCAGACCGCCGCCGCCAGCGGTGCCGCCGGCTACTGGAGCGTGTTGATCGCGCGCAAGGACAGCCCGATCAACTCCGTCGATGACATGCTGAAAAACGCCAAAACCCTGACATTCGGCAACGGCGACCCGAACTCCACCTCGGGCTATCTGGTGCCGGGCTACTACGTGTTCGCCAAGAACAACGTCGATGCCGCCACCGCGTTCAAGCGCACCCTCAACTCCAGCCATGAGGTCAACGCCCTGAGCGTGGCCAAGGGACAATTGGATGTGGCGACCTTCAACACCGAAAGCTGGGATCGCCTGGAAGTCACCCAGCCGGACAAGGCTGCGATGCTCAAGGTGATCTGGAAGTCGCCACTGATCCCCGCCGACCCGCTGGTGTGGAGCAAGGCCCTGGGCGACAGCGAGAAGCAGAAGATCCGCGATTTCATCTTCAGCTATGGCGACACCGATTCCGAGAAAGCCGTGCTCAAGGGCATGCAACTGGGCAAGTTCCTGAAATCCAGCGACGACCAGTTGCTGCCGATCCGCCAGCTTGAGCTGTTCAAGCAGCGCACCACGATCAGCGCCGATACCAAGCTTGAAGCAGCGGACAAGACCAAAAAGTTGGCCGACATCGATGCCGAACTGGCCAAGTTGCAAGAGCGCATCACCTTGCTCGAAAAAACCGCCGAGAAGGCCGCAAACAACGGCTAACCCTGTAGGAGCGAGCTCTGCTCGCGATGCACGCAAGGGCACCGTGTTTCTCCAGGTTTCCCGCGTCATCGTTAACGACCATCGCGAGCAGAGCTCGCTCCTACAAGTTTTTGTACCAGGCATTTTCTTAGAGAAGCACCTATGACCACTCTGCACGCTGAAGCAGTCGGCAAGCGCACCTGGCCGCAGTACGCCGGTTGGGGCCTGTTCCTGGTCCTGCTGGCCTGGGCCTGGCACGGCGCCGAAATGAATCCGATGGCGCTGTACCGCGACTCGGGAAACATGGCGACCTTCGCCGCGGATTTCTTTCCGCCGGATTTCCATGAATGGCGCATGTACCTCAAGGAAATGATCGTCACCGTACAAATCGCCCTATGGGGCACGGTGCTGGCGATTGCCTGCTCGGTGCCGCTGGGCATTCTCTGTTCGGAGAACATCACCCCCTGGTGGATTCACCAACCGCTGCGTCGGGTGATGGACGCCTTCCGTTCGATCAATGAAATGGTCTTCGCCATGTTGTTTGTGGTGGCGGTCGGCCTGGGTCCATTCGCCGGCGTCCTGGCGTTGTGGATCAGCACCACCGGTGTACTCGCCAAGCTGTTCGCCGAAGCCGTGGAAGCGATTGATCCGGGACCCGTGGAAGGGGTTCGTGCCACTGGCGCCAGTGCCTTGCAGGAAGTGATCTGGGGCGTGATCCCGCAAGTGATGCCGCTGTGGGTGTCTTACGCGCTGTACCGCTTCGAGGCCAACGTGCGCTCGGCCACGGTGGTGGGAATGGTTGGGGCTGGCGGTATCGGCGTGATCCTCTGGGAAAACATCCGTGCCTTCCAGTTCGTCCAGACCTGCGCCGTGTTGCTGGTGATCATCGTCGTGGTGAGCCTGATCGACATTTTTTCGCAACGCCTGCGCAAGCAGTACATCTGATTTTTCGGAGGGGTGCCTGCGGGCGCTTTTTTTAAAGCATGCAGTTGTCTAGACAAGATGAGCCGGTGTACCGCGAACTCGCCGACATCCTGCGTCGGGAGCTGGCGGACTTCAGCGCCGGAGATTTCCTGCCAGCGGAGGTGCAACTGGCCGAACGCTTCGGCGTCAACCGCCACACCCTGCGCCGCGCCATCGATGAGCTGGTGTTCGAAGGCAGCCTGCTGCGACGCCAGGGCAAGGGCACGCAAGTGCTGGAACGTCCGCTGATCTACCCGATGGCCGCCGACAGTGCCTACAGCCAATCGTTGTCGGCCCAGGGACTGGGTGTCGAGGCGGTACTGCTCAAACGCCGCTACTGCTTCGCCAGCCGTGAAGAAGCGCAGCATCTGGGCCTTGCCGAGATGGCGCCGATGATCGAATTGCAGACCCTGCGCAAGCTCGACGGGCAACCGGTCAGCCTGATCCGCCATCGCTACTGCGCCAGCCATGCGTCGTTGCTGGCGGATTACACCGGTGGCTCCCTGCGCCAGTACCTGAGCGAGCGCGACCTGCCGCTGACCCGCACCCAAAGCCTGATCGGCGCCCGCCTGCCCAACCGCGAAGAAGCCGCGCTGTTGATGATGCCCCGGCATTTGCCGGCGCTGAGTGTGTTCACCCTTTCCCGCGATCGCGATGGCCGCGCGGTGGAGCTCGCGCAGTCCACCAGCCGGTCCGATCGCTTCCAGTACCAGGTCGTCACCTGATGGAGAACGTCATGCACGATTTAATTCAAAGCCCTGTTCCTCACACCGAACGGCAACACTGGATCGGTGTGCTGGCCCGCGCCCGTCGCAGCGAATTGCAGCCCCATGAAGCGGCCTTGCGCGACGTCGAATACCAACTGATCCGCGCCCCGGAAATCGGCATGACTCTGGTCCGTGGCCGTATGGGTGGCAACGGTGCGCCGTTCAACGTCGGCGAAATGAGCGTGACCCGCTGCGTGGTGCGCCTGGCCGATGGCCGCACCGGCTACAGCTATCTGGCCGGGCGCGACAAGGCCCACGCCGAACTGGCCGCGCTGGCTGACGCGCATCTGCAAGGCACGCAGCAGCGTCATTGGCTCGAGCAAATCATCACGCCGCTGGCCGAGGCCCAAGCCGAACGTCGGGCGCAAAAAGAGGCGGACACCGCCGCCACCAAAGTCGAATTCTTCACCCTCGTGCGAGGAGAAAACTGATGAGCGCACAGCTGTTGCAACCGGCGTTCGCCGACCCGGTGCTGGATGCCCAGCGCGGGTTTCGCGCAGCCCTCAAGGCACTGGCCGGTCCCGGCCTGATCCAGCCCCTGCACGCCACGCCGAGCCTCGAAGGCCTGGCAGCCGCGACCTACGCACTGTGCCTGGCGCTGCTGGATGTGGATACGCCGCTGTGGCTGGCGCCGTCCTTCGACACCCCACTGATCCGTGCCAACCTGACCTTCCATTGCGGTTGTCCGCTGACTACCAATCGTGAAGACGCACGCTTTGCCTTGCTCGCCGCCGACGACCTGCTCGACCTCGGCGGCTTCGACCACGGCAACGACCGCTACCCCGATCAGTCCTGCACCTTGCTGGTTCAACTGCCGAGTCTCGATGGCGGGGCAGGGCTGGCGTGGCGCGGGCCGGGGATCGAAAGCCGGCACGACGTCGCGCTGCCGGTGGCCGACGGTTTCTGGCGCGAGCGTGAACGGCGCAATGAATTCCCCCGTGGACTGGACCTGTTTTTCACCGCCGGCCACGAGCTGATCGGCCTGCCGCGCAGCACTCGCATCACACAGGAGCGTGCCTGATGTATGTAGCCGTCAAGGGTGGCGAACAGGCCATCGACAATGCCCACCGTCTGCTGGCGAAAAAACGCCGGGGCGATACTTCGGTCACCGAATTGAGCGTAGAGCAGATCCGCCAGCAACTGCCGCTGGCGGTGGCGCGGGTGATGAGCGAAGGCTCGCTGTACGACGAAGAGCTCGCCGCGCTGGCGATCAAGCAAGCCGCAGGTGACCTGATTGAGGCGATCTTCCTGCTGCGCGCCTACCGCACCACGCTGCCGCGCTTCAGCCCGAGCCTGCCGATCGACACCGCGAAGATGCAGCTCAGCCGCCGCATCTCCGCGACCTTCAAGGACCTGCCCGGCGGGCAACTGCTGGGGCCGACTTTCGATTACACCCATCGCCTGCTGGACTTTGCGCTGCTGGCCGAGGGTGAGTATCCGGGGCCGCAAGCCACCGACAACGCCACGGTTGAAGACTGCCCGCGCGTGCTCGGCCTGCTGGCGCAGGAAGGCTTGATCAAGACCGAATCCGATAACGGCGAAGCCGTGGCGGACATCACCCGCGATCCGCTGGAGCTGCCCGCCAGCCGCGCCGAGCGCCTGCAAGCCCTGGCCCGTGGCGACGAAGGTTTTCTGCTGGCGCTGGGCTACTCGACCCAGCGCGGTTATGGCCGCAACCACCCGTTCGCCGGGGAAATCCGCATCGGTGACGTCGAGGTGTGGATCGACCCTGAGGAACTGGGTTTCCCGATCTGCCTGGGCAGCATCGAAGTGACCGAGTGCGAGATGGTCAACCAGTTCGTCGGTTCAGCCACGGAGTTGGCGCAGTTCACCCGCGGTTACGGCCTGGCCTTCGGACATGCCGAGCGCAAGGCCATGGGGATGGCGCTGGTCGACCGCGCGCTGCGGGCCAAGGAATACAACGAAGAAATCCAATCCCCGGCGCAACAGGAAGAGTTCGTGCTGATGCATTGCGACAACGTCGAGGCTTCCGGCTTCGTCTCGCACCTCAAATTGCCTCACTACGTGGACTTCCAGGCCGAACTGGAACTGATCCGCAAATTGCGCAAGCCTGCTGAAGGACAAAGCCATGAATGACCTTAAGGCGCCAGAGCGCAACGCGGCGTACAACTTCGCCTACCTCGATGAACAGACCAAACGCATGATCCGCCGCGCCTTGCTCAAGGCCGTGGCGATCCCTGGTTATCAGGTGCCGTTCGGTGGCCGCGAGATGCCATTGCCTTATGGCTGGGGTACTGGTGGCATGCAATTGACCGCCGCGATTCTCGGTGACGATGACGTGCTCAAGGTCATCGACCAGGGCGCGGACGACACCACCAATGCCGTGTCGATCCGCCGGTTCTTTGCCCGTACCGCCGGTGTCACCACCACGGAAATCACTCCGGAGGCGACGGTGATCCAGACCCGTCACCGCATCCCGGAAACGCCGCTGCACGCCGACCAGATCATGGTCTATCAGGTGCCGATCCCTGAGCCGCTGCGCTTTATCGAACCCTCGGAAACCGAGACCCGGACCATGCATGCGCTCAACGATTACGGGGTGATGCACGTCAAGCTCTACGAGGACATCGCCACCTTCGGCCACATCGCCACCGCCTACGCCTACCCGGTGATGGTCGACGAGCGCTACGTGATGGACCCGTCGCCGATCCCCAAATTCGACAACCCGAAACTCGACATGAGCCCGGCGCTGATGCTGTTCGGCGCCGGTCGCGAAAAGCGTCTTTACGCGGTGCCGCCGTACACCAAAGTGGTCAGTCTCGACTTCGAGGATCACCCCTTCGAAGCCCAGCAATGGGACGAATGCTGCGCCATTTGCGGCAGCCGCGATTCGTTCCTCGACGAACTGATCCTCGACGACGCCGGCACGCAAAGCTTCGTCTGTTCCGACACCTTTTACTGCGCCCAGCGCGTCAGCCAGCAGGAGCAGGGCCAATGAACCAGGCGCTGAAAAACGATCTGTTGGGCTCCTCCGAGCCCTTGTTGCAAGTGCGTGATCTGTCGTTGTTATACGGCCCGGAAAAGGGCTGCCAGGACGTCAGCTTCGACCTCTATCCCGGCGAAGTGCTGGGGATTGTCGGCGAGTCCGGCTCCGGCAAATCGACCTTGCTGTCGCTGCTCAGTGGGCGCTTGCCACCGCACAAAGGCCGCATCGGTTATCGCGACAAGCAGGACCAGTGGCTGGAGCTGTACAGCGCCAGCGAAGCCGAGCGTCGCACCTTGCTACGCACCGAATGGGGCTTCGTCGAGCAGAACCCTCGGGACGGTTTGCGCATGGGCGTTTCAGCCGGCGCCAACATCGGCGAGCGGTTGATGGCCCAGGGCGTACGTAACTATCAGCAACTGCGTGGTGCGGGTCTGGACTGGCTGAGTCAGGTGGAAATCGACCCGCAACGCATCGACGACTTGCCCCGCACTTTCTCCGGCGGCATGCAGCAACGCCTGCAAATCGCCCGCAACCTGGTGTCGAGCCCGCGTCTGGTGTTCATGGACGAGCCGACCGGCGGCCTCGATGTGTCGGTGCAGGCACGCTTGCTCGACCTGTTGCGCGGTCTGGTGCGGGAGCTGGATCTGGCGGTGGTAATTGTCACTCACGATCTGGCGGTGGCGCGGTTGCTGGCGGATCGCCTGATGGTGATGCGTCGTTCGCGAGTGGTGGAGACCGGCCTGACCGATCAGATCCTCGACGATCCGCAGCACCCTTACTCTCAACTGTTGGTGTCTTCGGTGTTGCAGCCATGATGAATACTTTGATCGAGGTCCGTGATCTCTCGAAAACCTTCACCCTGCACCAGCAGAACGGCGTGATTCTCAACGTGCTGCGCGGGGTGGGTTTCAGTGTGGCGGGCGGCGAGTGCCTGGTGCTGCACGGTCAGTCCGGCGCCGGCAAAAGCACCTTGCTGCGCACCCTGTACGGCAACTACCTGCCGGCGGGCGGCAACATCCGCGTGCAGCACGACGGCCAGTGGCTGGAGCTGGTGGGCGCCGAGCCCCGGGACATTCTCCAGGTGCGTCAGCGCACCTTGGGTTATGTCAGCCAGTTCCTGCGGGTGATTCCGCGAGTGGCCTGCCTGGACGTGGTGATGGAGCCTGCGCTGGCCCGTGGCTGGTCGAAACAACTGGCGCAATCGCGCGCCGAGTTGCTGCTCAGTCGCCTGAACATCCCGCAACGCCTGTGGCAACTGGCGCCGGGCACCTTCTCCGGTGGTGAGCAGCAGCGGGTCAACATCGCTCGCGGGTTCATGGTGGCTTGGCCAGTGATGTTGCTCGACGAACCGACGGCCTCTCTCGACGACAGCAACCGTCAGGTGGTGCTGGAACTGATGAATGAAGCCAAGCAGGCCGGTGCCGCGCTGATCGGCATCTTCCACGACCGCGTCGCCCGCGAGGCGGTCGCCGATCGCCAGCTCGACATGACGCCCAGTGCTGTGAACGACAAGGAATACGCCGATGCCCGTTGAACAAATCCTCAGCAACGCCCAACTGGTCACCGCTGACCACGTGTTTTACGGCACCGTGGTGCTGCGCGACGGCCTGATTGCCGACGTTGGCGAAGGCCCAAGTCGCTTGCCTCAAGCCCAGGATCTCAACGGCGATTATCTGTTGCCGGGCCTGGTGGAGCTGCACACCGACAACCTGGAAAAACACATGACCCCGCGTCCCGGCGTGGACTGGCCGTCGCGTTCGGCGGTGCTCAGCCACGATGCGCAGATCGTCGCGGCGGGTATCACCACCGTGTTCGATGCAGTATCCATCGGCGACGTGAACCCCAAGGGCAATCGCATGCAGAAGCTGCCGGCGATGCTTGAGGCAATTTCCAGTGCCGCGGATGCCGGGCTGACCCGCGCCGAGCACCGCCTGCACCTGCGCTGCGAGTTGTGCCATCCCGATACCCTGAGCGTGTTCCGCGATCTGGTGGAACACCCGCTGGTGCAGTTGGTGTCGGTGATGGACCATTCGCCGGGTCAGCGCCAATTCGTGCTGGAGTCCAAGTACCGTGAGTACTACATGGGCAAGTACCACCTGACGACAACGCAAATGGACGAATTCATCACCTTGCAGATGGCCAATTCCCGCCAGTACAGCGACCGCTATCGCGCGGCGATCGTCGAACATTGCCTGGCCCGTGGCCTGTCGGTGGCCAGCCACGACGACGCGACCCTGGCCCACGTTGAGGAGTCGGCCCGCTATGGCATGACCATCGCCGAGTTCCCGACCACTGTCGAAGCGGCGCGCGGTTGCAAGGAACGCAACATGAAAGTGTTGATGGGCGCACCGAACATCGTGCGCGGTGGATCGCACTCGGGTAACGTGGCGGCCGCTGACCTGGCGGCCGAGGGGCTGCTGGATATTCTGTCCAGCGACTACTACCCGGCGAGCCTGCTGCAAGCGGCGTTTGCACTGGCGGCGCAGAGCGATCGGATCGACCTGGCCGAGGCGATGCGCATGGTCAGCCAAGTCCCGGCCCACGCCGCCGGTCTGAAAGATCGTGGCGAAATCGCCAAGGGTTTGCGTGCCGATCTGATACAGGCGCGCAGTCAGGACGGTTTGCCGGTGGTCCAGCAAGTATGGCGACAAGCGAAGAGGGTGTTTTGATGTCAGGCAGGTTGATCTATCTCATCGGGCCTTCCGGTTCGGGCAAGGACAGCCTGCTGGATGCCGCACGCGCGCGGTTGGCCGAACGCGGCTGCCGTGTCGTGCGGCGGGTCATCACCCGCTCGGCGGAAGCGGTGGGCGAGGCGGCGCTGGGTGTGAGCATGCAGCAGTTCACCGAGATGCAGGCCCGGGGTGCATTTGCCCTGAGCTGGCAGGCCAATGGCCTGGCCTATGGCATCCCGAAGGAAATCGACGATTGGTTGGCGGCGGGGCACGACGTGCTGGTCAATGGCTCTCGGGGGCATCTGCCGCAAACCCGTGAACGTTATCCGGACATGCTGGCAGTGTTGCTGACCGTGGACCAGGCAGTGTTGCGCCAACGCCTGCTGGCGCGAGGGCGTGAGTCTGAGGCCGAGATCGATCAGCGGCTGGCGCGCAATGCGCGTTTCAGTGAACGCCTGCTGGCCGAAGACCTGAGTGTGCACCTGCTCGACAACTCCGGACCGCTGGAGCAAACCGTCGAGCGTCTGCTGGCCTGTTTCGACGAGCCGGCCGCATGCGCCTGACCTTGTTGGGCACCGGCGATGCCCGGCAGGTTCCGGTCTATGGATGTGAATGTCAGGCCTGCGCTCGCGCACGTAGTGATGAGCGCCTGCGCCGTCGACCTTGCTGCGCGCTGATCGAATGCGGCGATCAGCGCTGGTTGATCGACAGCGGCTTGCCGGACCTCACCGAACGCTTCCCGCCGCGCAGCTTCAACGGCATCTTCCAGACCCACTACCACGCGGATCACGCTCAGGGCTTGCTGCATCTGCGCTGGGGCCAGGGACTGGTGATTCCGGTGCATGGGCCGGTGGACCCGGAGGGCTTGGCGGACCTCTACAAGCATCCCGGTGTTCTGGATTTCAGCCAGCCGTTCGAGGCTTTTGAAACCCGCCACCTCGGCAGTTTAAGCGTTACGGCCTTACCACTACTGCACTCTAAGCCGACCCTCGGCTATGTGCTGGAGGGCGAGGGGAGGCGCATCGCTTATCTGACCGACACCGTGGGCCTGCCCCCGGACACCAAGACGTTTCTGCAACGTCAGCCGTTGGATGTGCTGGTACTCGACTGTTCAATGCCGCCGCAGCCACAGGCACCGCGAAATCACAATGACCTGAACCTTGCGTTGCAGTGCATTGAAGATCTGCAACCGAAGTGGGCGGTGTTGACCCATGTAGGGCATTCATTGGATGCGTGGTTGATGGAGCACCACGGGGAGCTACCGGGGAATGTCAGTGTGGGATTTGATGGGTGTGTGTTGTAACGCCTTGCCTCAAGACCGACTCAACAATTCCTGCACATACTCCACAAACGCCCGGGCCTTGGCGCTGACCATCCGGCCCGTGGGAAACACCGCCCACAGGTCCTGATTCGGCAGCGTCCAATCGGCCATCACTTCCCTGACCGAGCCATTGGCCAGTTCCGGCGCAAACATCCACTCGGACGCCATGGTCAGTCCCAGATGCGCCAGTACCGCTGCACGCAAGCCTTCGGCGGCGTTGACGCGAATCCTGCCGCTGACGTTCACCGATTGTTCTTCGCCAGTCTTCTTGAATGACCAGATGGCCCCGCCACCCAGTGCGTAGACAATTGCCTGATGCTGACTCAAATCGTTGGGACAGGTGGGTTCACCATGTTTGTCAAAATAGGCCGGAGTGCCCAGTACCACGCGCCGACATTCGGCAATCTTGCGAGCCGTGAGGCCGGAGTCGCTCAAGTTGCCCAGGCGCAGCGCAACGTCGACGCCTTCTTCCACCAGATTGACGTTGCGATCGTCGAGCATCAGGTCGATGTTGAGTTGCGGATTCTGCTCCAGAAACGGACCCAGTCGCGGCACGATGTGCTGCCGGCCGAATGTCACGGCAGTACAGACGCGCAGGTTGCCGCTCAGGCCACTGGCCGTACCGCGAGCAGCATTGTCCGCCTCGTCGGCCTCTTCGATGACGCGCTTGGCCCGTTCGAAAAAGGCCAGGCCGGATTCGGTGGGCGTCAAGCCACGGGTGGAGCGCAACAGCAGTCGAACCGCCAGCCGCGATTCGAGTAGCGCGATGGTTTTCGAAACGGCCGGCTGACCGATGTTCAGGCGTCGGGCAGCAGCGGAAAACGAACCGGTTTCCACTACGTAGACAAAGGTTTCCATTGCGGCGAGACGATCCATCGTGGGTCCTTTTACAAATGACATTGTGGGAGCCAGCAGGCTCGCTCCCACATTGAAATGCGATCAAATGTGGGAGCGAGCCTGCTCGCGAAAGCTTTTAGCGCTTCAGGCCGTTGCCAGGGAAGGTGCTTTGGAAACACTCAAAAACCGCACCAACGCCACCAGCGGAAACGCACTGCCCACCACCACGATCCACAGCCAGCCGCCATGCTCATACACCGCACTGGCCACTGAAGAACCGAATGCGCCACCGATGAAGATGCTGGTCATGTACAACGCATTCAGGCGGCTGCGGCTTTTTGCGTCCAGGGCGTAGACCGCGCGTTGGCCAAGCACCATGTTCATTTGTACGCAGAAGTCGAGCACCACGCCGGTCACTGCCAGGCCGATGACGCTGTAGACCGGGTGAATGAAGGCCGGCAGAAAGCTCAGGCTGGCGAACAGCAAGGCCAACAATGTCGCGATGCGAGTGTGGCCAGCATCAGCCAGTCGACCGGCGATAGGCGCGGCGATGGCGCCAATGGCACCGACCAGCGCAAAAATCGCGATCTGTGATTGCGACAAACCGTGGTTGCGCGCCAGTTCCAGCGGCACGGCGGTCCAGAACAGGCTGAACGTGGCGAACATGCATCCCTGGTAAAACGCGCGTTGACGCAAGACCGGCTGCTGGCGCAACAGCGTCCACAGAGAACCGAGCAACTGACCATAGGATGCATTGTGATCAGGCTGGCGCTTAGGAATAGTCACCGCCAGCACGATGCTGATGGCTGCCATCAACAGCGCTGCAATCACAAACATCGCCCGCCAGCCAAAGTGATCGGCCACCACGCTGGACACGGGCCGCGCCAACAGGATTCCCAGCAGCAGACCGCCCATGATACCGCCGACCACACGGCCGCGAGACTCTTCCGGCGCCAGATGCGCGGCCAGTGGAATCAGGATCTGCACCGACACCGAACTGAAGCCCACCAGCAGCGAAATCAGCAAAAACACGTTCGGCTGATCGGTGAAGGCTGCGCCCAGAAGACTGGCAATCGCCACCAGCGTGGTGACGATCATCAAGCGACGGTTTTCCAGCAAATCACCCAGCGGTACTAGAAAGAACAGGCCCAACGCGTACCCGATCTGGGTCAGTGAAACGATGAAACTGGCAAGGGTGTTGCTCAAACCGACGTCTGGCGCGATCAAGCCGATGATCGGCTGGGCGTAGTAGATGTTGGCCACGATTGCGCCACAGCAAAAGGCGAACAGCAGCACCATGCCTCGGGTCATTGTCGCGGTGCCATGGGGCACCTGATTAGCTGGATTCATAACGTGTCTCGCTGAACAGAAGAGAATGCGCGCAGGCTAATGGCTTGACCAAAACGGCGGAAGAGAGATTGGAGTGATAGCAGTCATTCCATTGCGGAATGAGTGACGAGCGCGCGTGCCGTCCGCCGATGACCGTAGCGTCAAAAAACATGGGTCGATGATACATTCACTTACATCTTGTTCGATAGCGTGCTTATGTTCTCTTTTCACGTTTCATCACAGGAAGGCACTTCCATGAATGCGATGTTCCGTCACGTTGTTCGAGGTGTTTCGGTTGTCACATTGATCGGCCTTTGCAGCGCAGGCCTGGCCCAGGCGCAAGATGCACCAGGCATGCGTATCGGTGTCCGCGGCGAGATTACCGGTGTGAGTCCTGACGTACTGAGAGTCCATGCCAACAGCGGCGAAAACCTGGTCATTAACCTGACCGGGGACACCAAGGTCCGTGCTGTCACCTTGGCCAACATCGAGGACATCAAGCCCGGCAGCTACATCGGTTCGGCCGCTATTTCCCAAGAGGATGGCAGCTTGAAGGCACTGGAAGTCCATGTCTTTCCGCCTGAGCTGGCGGGCAGTGGCGACGGCCATCGGCCTTTCGATCTGGTCAAAGGCAGCAGCATGACCAACGGCAGCGTTGGCGATCTGGTGGTCAGCAATGGCCGGGTGTTGACCGTGAACTACAAGGGCGGCCAACAGAAGATTCTGGTACCGGAGGACGTGCCCATCGTCAACTTGAAACCGGGGGATCGGAGCTTACTGAAGGTGGGGGTGAAAATCGTCACGTTTGTCACCCAAAGCGCCGACGGGACACTCACTGCTCAATCGATTTCGGCAGGCAAGGATGGCGTGACACCGCCGATGTAGGGCGTGTTCATATTTCTGTGGGAGCGAGCCTGCTCGCGAAAGCGGTGTGTCAATCAACATTGATTTCGACTGATACCCCGCATTCGCGAGCAGGCTCGCTCCCACATCGTCACTACCGGCCATCCGAAGAAATGCCAGCTTTTTTGTGGCAACTAAAATCTACTGGGGGATCACTTCAACGCGTCCTTACAAAGCGGGAGTATCACGATGAAAATCGTATCTTCGCTGGCGTTGGTGGTAGCGGTTGGGTCGATCTCCGGGTGTTCGACAGTGCCTGACAGTCAGGTCACCAACGTTCACCTGAACGCTACTCCCATCAATGCCGGGAACATCGCCCGGCCAATCATGATGCCCGATGGTCAGGCGACCGTATTCTGGTTTGCTGTCAGTGGCGAGTCCATGGGCAGTGCATTGCCAGGTCGTTTGCAGGCCTACATCTACCCGGGAAGCTGTGCAAACCTGGGGGCGAAACCAGCCTATGACATGAACGATGGCCCTAATGCGCGGTTCTATTCAGGAGCGTCGCATCAGTACTTCTGGAAAAGCGCACCGGTCGCCGTCGAGACCCTTCGAGCGGGTGGCTATGCGTTAGTGGTGCGGGAAAGCCCGGCCGATGGGAACCAGGCTATTTTCTGCGGCAACCTGAGCTGATCCGAAAAAACTGTAGGAGCGAGCTTGCTCGCGATGGACGTTAACGATGACGCGTGCT
>NZ_JBPKAM010000051.1:0-45976 GCF_051216495.1 Pseudomonas baetica
AGCAGGCTCGCTCCCACAATGGGGGCTTCAACGGCTGTGGCCAATCCCCAATGACGCCGCCATCCGAACCAGATCGGCAAAGGACCTGGCGTGCATTTTCTTCATGGCATGGGCGCGGTGAATCTTGATGGTGATCTCGCTCAGGTTCATCTGTCCCGCAATCTGCTTGTTCATCAGGCCTTTGGCGGCAAGCGCCATCACCTCTTTTTCACGCGGAGTCAGAGATTCGTAGTGGGCGTGCAAATCCGAGGATTGCCGCTCGACTTCACGGCGCCTGATATCTGATTGAAGGGCGGCGGTCACCGCGTCCAGAAGATCCTGCTCACGAAACGGCTTGGCCAGAAAATCCACGGCGCCCGCTTTCATGGCCTTGACGGACATCTCAATGTCGCCATGGCCAGTGATGAAAATGATCGGAATGCTGGTGTTCGATTCCACCAACTGCCGCTGGAAGTCCAGGCCGCTGCTACCTTGAAGCCGTACATCCAGGACCAGGCAATTGGCGCCCTCTGTCTTCGGCCGGCGGAGAAATTCCGCCGTGGATGCGAACGTCTCGACCCGAATGCCGGCAGAGTGCAACAGGTTGCTCAATGCATCGCGAATGGAGGCATCGTCATCCACCACGAACACAATGGAACCATTGCTTTGCGACTCATTGAATGGAGCGTTTATGCACGACACTCTTCGGAATTGATCGGGGAAAAAGTGTAGCACAGCGCTTTTGCCTGCCTTGATACAGGCGCCATGCACAACAGTTACGGCAGGAAGATCTTGCAGGCCTTTATGCAATAAAGCTCGCTCTTGCAACTAACATCATCGAGAAAAAATCACGGGGAGAATGAAGCAGCGCATCGACCTGGGCACTATGACTTTTCCCACGAATGCACCAACTGCAAAAGTGCTCGCAGTTGTTGGAAAAAATCCTGTAACGGCTTTCACCGATTCTCGAACATGCCCGGCTGACGACTTCATCACTGGAAAACTCGCACGGTTCCTGGACCATCCAGACAGGCCGGCCGTTGGCAAAACCTTCAAGATCCGTCACCTCGATGGGGCTCGCCTTCAGAGAGTTGCTATAGCCGGCATAGTCGGCCGTGATAACAAACGCTGTTCAACCCTGCACGACCGGAAGCGTGAATTGCACCGTGGCACCGCAAGGCTGGTTGGCGCTTGCCCACAGACGCCCGCCATGGGCCTCGATAATCGAACGACAGATCGACAACCCCAGCCCCAGGCCGGTGGGCTTGGTGGTGTAGAACGAGGTGAACACCAGGTCGGTGTTTTGCGAAGCGAATCCGGGCCCCGAATCACTGACGCTGACACGCAGCCCCCCCTCCTCGCCCAACACCACGCTGATGTGCAATCGGCGCTCGCCTTCTTCAACGCTGCCCATGGCCTCGAGCGCGTTCATGATCAGGTTGAGCAGCACCTGTTGCAGCTCGACACGGTCGCCTTCGATGTGCGGCAAACCGTCCATGAGCTGCGTCTGCAGCGAGGTACCGCTCTTGACGATCTGGCCACGGGTGAATTCGATCATTTCGCCAATCGCCGCGTTGACGTCCACCGGTCCCTTCTGTGGTGGCGTCTTGCGGATGTGCCCACGGATCCGCCCCAGCACGTCCGCCGCGCGGTTGGCATCCAGGATTAGCCGGCCGAGCACATGACGGACCTCGTCGAGCTCCGGCGGCTGGGTGTTCAGCCAACGCTGCGCGGCATTGGCGTTGAGTATCGCCGCGGCAATCGGCTGATTGACCTCGTGGGCGATCGACGCCACAAGCTGGCCCATGGTCGCGACACGGTTGGCGTGGGACAACTCGGCCTGCACCTCGCGATAGCGCCGTTCGCTCTCGCGTGTTTTTTCTTCCGCCCGCTTGCGCTCGGTCAGGTCCAGCACGAACGCGACCCCTTCCTTGCTGTTGGCTTCGAACATGGCCAGGCCGAGGATGACCGGCAAGCGGCTGCCATCCTTTTTGAAATACTCCTTCTCGAATGGTTGGGCATGGCCGGTTTGCACGGCCTGCAGCATGGAGCGCTCGCTGAGTTCGCGAAACTCCGGCACAGTCAGATCCCGCCAGCGCAGGCGACCCTGCACAACATCCTCGCGTGCGTATCCCAGCATGCACAGGAACGCATCATTGGCCTCGACGATATCGCCTTCGGCATTCCAGACGACGATGCCAATGATGTTGGCGTCTACCAGGCGCCGGATCTTCGACTCGCGCTCCGCAACCTCGCGGTACAGGCGGGCGTTTTCCAGCGAGATGGCTGCCTGGGACGCCACCAGTTTGAGCACGGCAATGCGGTTCTGGCTGAACGCTCCGGCGGCCAGATTGTTTTCCAGATAGAGCGCGCCGACGAGCTTGGCCTGGTTCATCAACGGCAGACAGAGAATCGAGCGAGCGCGATGCTGGCGAATGTAGGGGTCGGCGGCAAACGTGGCCTCGACCATGGCATCGTCCAGGAAAAGGTTCTCGCGGGTACGCAGGACATGATAGAGAACGGACTCCGACAACAGCTGTGTGCTGACGGGCTCATCGCGCAATAGCGTCGCGCTGCCGCCGGTGGTCACTTGCGCCGCGATCCGATGCTCGCCGCCGTCCGACAGAATCAACAGGCCGCGTTCGGCGCCGGCCTGTTCGATCGCCGTGCACATGACCATGTCGATCAGCTTATACAGGACGATCTCACCCGACACGGCCTGGGAAACCTTCAGGACCGTGGCAAGGTCAAGGTGCTCGACCGCGGTGGCCATGGTAGTCGTCGGACCTGGCGCAGGCTCCCCGGTCCGCAGCCACGGATGCTTCGCTTCAAGCTGGCGCACCTTGCCATCGGCGCCCCAACGCAGCCAGGCGTAGTGAGCATCCTGCAAATAGACACGGGCTATTTTCCCAAGTCCACGGGCGCCATAGAAACGAGACGCCCGTTCATTGGCAAGCGCCTCGATGTGAACAAAACCACTCTCCTGCGCCAGGGTGATGGCTTGCTCATACAGCAGCTCGGCCTCCACCACGCGCCCTTCGATGCGGGAGATTTCGGCACCGACCAACGCGGCCCGGCTCGCAAAGTTTTCCGGGCACTGTTGTGCCCAGCTCTGGAGCTGACGGTGATCGACGGCCATGGCGATCAGGAGCGATGCATGCTCGTCGGCAGGGGCGTTGTCGCACCAGGCCGCCCGGGCCAGTGCATCATAGAAGTAAAATTCGGCTTCCTCGAAGAACGACTGGCAAACCCAGAGCAGCTGCTGCGCCTTGGCGGCGGCATCCAGGGCCTCTGCTGGATCGTCGGCCAGGTAGCGGGCCTGGAGTTTGCGAACCCAGTACAAACACTCGGCGAGTACCAGGTCGGGGCTGCTGGACAAATGGGCTTCGATGCCAGATTCGTTCGATGCGCCTTCCTCCAGGCGACCGAAGGTTGGGGTCAAGCCCCGGAGCATCCGTATCAGCGCCAGTTGCGTAACGATGAAATCGGTCACCAGCCCGAAACGCACCTTCCTGGCATAAGCCAGCCCTTGTTCGGCTTCGCCTTGCACCTCGGACAAGGGCTCACCGGCGAAGAGCAAATCGGCGGTGAGGTTGTTGCCCGCATAGGCACCATAAGGCAAATCGCCGATCCGGTTCGCCGCCGCGAACGAACGGCGCAGCAAGTCCCGGCATTGCGCCACAGGTCTCATCCAGCGCACGGCAAAACACGAGAAGCACAGGTAGGTGCTGGCCTCGAATCGCGTCAGGCCACGTCGCTCGACAAGGTCGCAACCCAGTTGGCCGAAGCGGAACCCGATCTGATAGTCACCGAAGCGTCGGCCGGCAACCATGAAGACATTCGCGTACAGCACGCAGGAGGCATCGCAATTGCCCCACTCGAGGCTCAGGCTGACCGCCTTGCAGATCAACAGGCACGACAGGTTGGCGTCGGTCTGCACGGCGGGCGCAAACAGCTTGCTCAGCGCGTTGACCGTCACCAGCGACGTGGCGTCCTCCATCAGCGGAAGATCAATGAGATCTTCGATGGCCCGGTCCCCCAGCAACGAACCGATCCGTTCGTACTCGCGACGCACTTCATCGTC
Source organism: Pseudomonas baetica (assembly GCF_051216495.1). Classification (GTDB taxonomy): domain Bacteria; phylum Pseudomonadota; class Gammaproteobacteria; order Pseudomonadales; family Pseudomonadaceae; genus Aquipseudomonas; species Aquipseudomonas baetica_B. The sequence goes on from NZ_JBPKAM010000051.1 coordinate 4,064, forward strand.
GCTCGGATGCGCCGACCACTCGATACCGACATGCCGCAGGTAGTCCAGACAAACCGCCACCGCACGGTCACTGCGATCGAGCAGCAGGTAAACGTCCATTTGCAGGCACGTCACGCTGGCCCGTTCGATCACGGTGGTGGTGCGATCCGACAACACGCACAGGCGCTTGTCCGCGGCAGTTAGCTGCCCGGTCAGCAGTTCGCATTCGGCCCGGTTCAACTCCAGCTCGAACATCAACCCATGCCGGTGCCCCCAACAGTCGTCGCGGAGCAACTGCGCCCCCGTGGTCAGGTAAGTGAGCGCCGATGTGTAAGCGGTCGAGGCCTTGGCGCGCTGTCCGGCCATCAGGTTGAACTCGGCCAGTCGCTCACGCTCACCCTGCTCCGTGAGCAACGTGGCGCCGCGGTTGAGCTGCCCGACGATTTCAAAGATCGCCTCTTCCAACCTTTCTTCAGGCGTCTGCGCGGCCAGCAACCGCCCGATTCGCAGATGCGCCTGCGCGCGCGATGCCTTGGGGATCAGTGAATAGGCAGCCTCGTGGATACGGTCATGAACGAAACCATAACCACCCTCCAGGCGTTCGACCAATTCCTGGCGAATCGCTTCCCACAACACCGTGCGGACTTGCGCCCTGGGCATGCTCATGACGGCGGTTAACGCGCTGACACTGCAAACGTTGCCCAGGCAAGCAAGCTGCTGCAACGCCTGCTGTGTCTCGTGCGGCAGACGCGTCAGTTTGTCGACCATCAGGTCGACGACATTGTCGGTATAGCCCTTGGCATGGATGCGCTGCGGATCCCAGCACCACTGCCGCGCCTCCTGATCGAACGTCAGCAATTGCTCTTCGGCGAGCGCTTGCAGGAACTGGATCACAAAAAAGGGATTGCCGGCGGTCTTGTCCAGCACCAGCTGCGCCAGGGGTTCGACTCGCGCAATGTCGTCATGAAGCGACTCGGCGATCAACTGTTCGATGTGCCCCCTGGCGAGCGGCGCCAGCATGATCTCATCCACCCTGCCCCCCGCACTGCGAATGGCCTGCAGCTTGCCCGTCAACGGGTGCGCAACATCGACCTCATTGCTGCGATAGGCCCCCACCAGCATCAGGTACTGTATGTCCGGGCTGGTCAGCAGATCCTCCAGCAAGTCGAGGGTGGCCGCATCGAGCCACTGCAGATCATCGAGAAACAGGGCAAGCGGATGTTCGGCCCGCGCGAACACACCGATAAAGCGCCGGAACACCAGGAGGAAACGGTGTTGCGCCTGTTGCGGGTCGAGTGGCGGTACCGGTGGTGGCTCGCCGATGATGAGCTTCAGTTCGGGAATGAGGTCGGTCATCAGCCGTGCATTGGGTGTCAGCGCCTCCTGCAACGCCTCGCGCCAATGCGCCAGATCCTCGTCATTCTTGCCCAGCAGCATGCGCACCAGGCTTTGAAAGGCCTGCACCAGCGTTGAATAGGGAACATCGCGCCGGTATTGATCGAACTTGCCGGAGGCGAAGATGCCTCGTGGCGGCACCAGCACTTTGTGCAGTTCATTGACCACCGACGATTTGCCGATACCGGAGTAACCGGTGACCAGCACCAACTCGGTCACGCCGCTTGCCACGATTCGACCGAACGCGGTCACCAGCGTATCGACCTCCCGCTCGCGCCCATACAGTTTTTCGGGAATCAGCAAGCGATCGCTGGCGCCGTGCTCGCTCAGTGCAAAGGTATCGATACGGCACTGGTGCTGCCAGCCGGCCAGGCATCGACGCAGATCATGCTCGACACCCGCGGCCGTCTGGTAGCGCTCCTCGGCGGTTTTCGCCAGCAGTTTCATGACGATGTCGGACAGCGCTTCGGGAACGGTTTCAACCCGCTGGCTCGGGGATAGCGGCTTTTTGGCGATATGGCAATGCACCCATTCAATCGGGTCCCAAGCCGAGAACGGCAGCGCGCCAGTCAACATTTGGTACAGCGTGACGCCGAAGGAATAGAGGTCACTTCGCGAGTCGACCGAGCGATTCATCCTGCCGGTCTGTTCCGGCGCCATGTAAGCGAGCGTGCCCGCGATGGTCTCCGGCGCGTGTCGTTCCCGTGGCAGGCGCGAGGCCAGGCCGAATCCGGTAAAACGGGCCTGGCGGTCAGCGCAGTTGACCAGGATATGGCTGGGCTTGATGTCTTTATGGATCAGTCCGCTCTGGTGCAGCTTGCCCAGCGCCACCGCGATGCTGATGGCGTGATGCAGGAAAACGGTGGTCTCCATGGGCGCGCCAAGCTGTTGCAGGAGTGGCTCGCCACCGGGGTCCTCAAGCAGCAATTTTATCCGCCCATTTTCGCGCACCAACTCAAGCGGTCGTACCGCCCAACCGGCATGCAGTTCGTCCTTGAGGGAAAATTCGTGAGCAAAACGCGCCAGGCAGGCCGCCAGCGGATGTTCGGCGGCGGGCCGGGCCACCAGGACATTGCTGTCCCCCTCTGCCCCCGAGCGTGATTCCCGACAAAAGTTACGCTCACCATCATCCCAGAATGTCTGCATGCGGTTATCCATCGAAGTGGGGGCGGGATCCCCATGACCGGTGTTTTCGGTGGGCCCCGGAACAGCTCGTGCTGTGTTGCGGTTTCGCGCCTGATGGCCGGTGCCCCAGGAACATAATCACGAAATGTATTACCCGATAATCCGCAGGATGTCATGCAATAGCAGTGGCGACATCACGCTTTGGTTTTGGCCACTCATACGTAGATATAACTTTCCGCCCCTTCAGGACTGCGTATCTTGTAGGCAGGCCAAGTGCTGTCACGAGAAATCAAATGAAGCAAAACACCCCGATATGCACGGCGACCATTGCCATTGTCGATGATGACGACTGCGTTCGACACGCCCTGGAAAGCCTGTTGCGATCCGGCGGTTACAAGACCCGGATCTATGGCAGTGCCCTGGAATTTCTCGGCGCGAACGTCTCGGCGGAAACGGATTGCCTGGTTTCCGACATCCAGATGCCGGGCATGAGCGGTATGGAAATGGTCGAGCAACTGGTCGCGATGGGCTTCCACATCCCCACCATTTTCATCACTGCTTATATGGGAGCCGCACCCGCCCTTGGCGCTCACGCGCCAGAACTGGTGGCCTGCCTGCCCAAGCCCTGCGATGCCGACCGGTTGCTCAGTTGCATCGAATCCGCCCTGCTCCGGCGGCACTGAGAGAAAATCAGACCAGCGCACTCCTGCGCTTGAGCTCGCTGTTGAGAATGAAGTCATTCTCCGAATAGTCCACCGGACAATCGATCACGTGCACCCCCGGCTCGCTGATGCAGCGCTGCAGCAGCGGCAGGAAGCTTTCGGCGCTTTCTACCCGATGCCCTTTGGCACCATAGCTTTGCGCATACATGACGAAGTCCGGGTTGCCGTAGTCCAGGCCGAAATCGGTGAAGCCCATGTTCGACTGTTTCCAGCGGATCATGCCGTAGCCGTCATCGCGCAGGATGATGACCGTCAGGTTCATCTTCAGGCGCACGGCGGTTTCCAGCTCCTGGCTGTTCATCATGAAGCCACCGTCTCCGCACACCGCGACCACCGGCCGGTCCGGGTAGACCAGGTGCGAGGCCATCGCCGACGGCAGGCCTGCGCCCATGGTCGCCAGGGCGTTATCCAGCAGCACAGTGTTGGGCTTATGGGCCTTGTAGTTGCGGGCGAACCAGATTTTGTAGATGCCGTTGTCCAGCGCCACGATGCCCTCGGACGGCAAGGCACGACGCACGTCGGCAACGAAACGCTGTGGGTAGATCGGGAAGCGGTTGTCGTCCGCCCCCTCGATCACCTGGGCTTCGTTGGCTTCGCGGATCGTCATCAGGCGAGTGAAGTCCCAGTGTGACGTGTCATTCAAGGCTTCACCGATCTGCCAAACAGCATTGGCGATGTCCCCCACCACCTCGATCTGCGGGAAGTACACAGGGTCGACTTCGGCGGAACGGAAGTTGATGTGGATCACTTCGGTGCCGCCACGAACCATGAAAAACGGCGGTTTCTCGATGACGTCGTGGCCGATGTTGACGATCAGGTCGGCGGCTTCGACGGCGCGGTGGACGAAGTCGCCGGCGGAGAGCGCCGCGTTGCCGAGGAAGCGCGGATGACGCTCGTCGACCACGCCCTTGCCCATTTGCGTGGTGACAAAGGGGATGCCGGTCTTATCGATCAGTTGCTTGAGGACCTTGCAGGTCATCTTGCGATTGGCGCCGGCGCCGATGACCAGGATCGGACTGCGGGCGGCCTTGAGCTTTTCTACGGCGCCTTCGATGGACTTGTGCTCGGCCAGGGGACGACGGACCAGGCTTGGCGGGATGGGCATGCTGTCGGTTTGTTCGGCGGCGATGTCTTCCGGCAGTTCCAGGTGCACGGCGCCGGGCTTTTCTTCCAGCGACAGACGAAAGGCTTCACGCACGCGGGACGGGATGTTGTCGGCGGAGGCGAGCTGATGGGTGTACTTGGTCAACGGTTGCATCATGCCGACCACGTCGAGGATCTGGAAGCGACCCTGCTTGGACTTCTTGATCGGTTTCTGGCCAGTGATCATCAGCATCGGCATGCCGCCGAGGTAGGCGTAGGCACCGGCGGTCACCAGGTTGGTCGCGCCCGGGCCGAGGGTCGACAGGCTGACACCGGTTTTGCCGGTGAGCCTCCCGTAAGTCGCTGCCATGAAGCCAGCGGACTGTTCGTGACGGGTCAGCACCAATTGGATCGGGGATTTTCGCAACGACTCCAGCAGGTCCAGGTTTTCTTCACCCGGAATGCCGAATACATACTCGACGCCTTCGTTTTCCAGGCATTGCACGACGACATCTGCGGCCTTGGCCATTTCGCTACCTCAATATCTGTGGGCGCTCACGCGCGTTGGCGATGATCGATCATGGGGCATGCCCCACTGTTTCACACGGACGGCGCTACCGTGACGTCGGCCTGACCACTCTGGGCCAATGCGGCATGAACGAACCCTTCTGCCTTTTTGCGCTCGATGAAGTCCCGGACATAGGCTGCACCGGCGACGCAATGGCGTGGGACTGCCATGGCCTGTCGAATGGCGGTAAACGCACCCACTATAACCCGATACGCCGGGTTGCCAGCCGCCACCTGCTCCAGTGGTTGACGCACCCCCGCCGCCGCATCCAGCCCCTGCTCGACAAAAAGATCCACGGCACCCGCCGAGGTTTCAGCGCGCTCAAGCTGCGCATGCTGCAACGTGCGAGACAGGAATAGATCGTAGGCCGCACCTTTGCCGACCGCCAATTTCAGGCCAGGCTGATCCAGATCCTCGACCGCCTGGTAAGGCGAGTCAGCCGTCACCAGGTAAGTGCCTTCGATGATCACGTAGGGTTCGCTGAAGGTGATCTGTTGCTCGCGCACCGGCTCGATGGCCAGGAAGGCCAGGTTCCAGGCGCCCTCCTCCAGGGCCGCGAAGACCTTGCCGGCGGCCTCGAACGTGATCATCTCCAAATCCACGCCAAGCTCTTCAGCCAGGGCTTTTGCCAGGGCGACGGACACACCCTGCGGCGATCCGTCCTGACCTTTTTGTGCCAGGACAGGATTGCCAAAGTTGATGGCGGCACGCAGCACACCGTGTGGCGCCAGATCCTCGATTACCGCAGGGTTGATCGCATTCATTTTTTTACTCCCATTTTTTTTGTGAAATGCCTGCCTTAAGGGCTAATACGGCTCACTGAACGTAACTGTAGGAGCGAGCCTGCTCGCGATGGACTCAAGAGCGTCGCGATGAGCCAGTAAACACGCGTCATCGTTAACGACCATCGCGAGCAAGCTTGCTCCTACAAAAAACCATGCTGGCTCAAGGTCTCAGTGCGTCTCGCCGCCCAGGGCAACGGCTTCTGGCGCGCCCTCCTTATTGGCCACCCGCATGAACAACGTCATCAAAAAGCCCACCAGCAACAATGCGCTGAGGAACAACAGGCCATTGGCGGCGCTGTGGCTGTTGCCCTTGACCATGCCGATCAGCGAGGGACCGACGAAGCCGCCGAGGTTGCCGATCGAATTGATGACCGCAATCGATACCGCCGCCGTGGCGCGATTGAGGAACAGCGTCGGCAAGGCCCAGAACGGCGACTTGAAACTGTACAGCCCGGACAGCGCGAGGCAAATCATCGCCATGGCCACAAACGGGTTGGCCAGTACCGCTGCGCCCACCAGGCCCAGCGCTGCAATCAGCAAGGGCACGGCCGAGTGCAGTTTGCGTTCATTGCGCAGGTCGGAGCTGCGCGACCAGAGGATCATCGCCGCCGTGGCCACGATGTACGGCAGCATGGCGATCAGGCCGATCTGGGTATGAGTCAGGGACTCGGAAAAACTCTTGATGATCTGCGGCATCCAGTAGCCGACGCCGAGACTGCCGCACTGGTACACAAAGTAAATGAACGACAGGTACAGCACCTTCGGGTTGGTCATCGTCTTGTAGACGCTCAGGCTCTTGACGTTCTTGCGGCTCTGGCGGTCGCGCTCCAATTCGGCGATCAGCCATTCTTTTTCTTCAGGTTTGAGCCACTTGGCCTGCTCGGGTTTGTCGGTGAGGAAGAAGTAGCAGGCAACACCGAGGAATACCGCGGGAATGCCCTCGAGAAACAGCATCCAGCGCCAGCCGCTCCAATTGAGCCAGCCGATGTTGTCCATGATCCAGGTGCTCATCGGCGCGCCGATGATGTAGCTGACCGGAATGGCGGCGGTGAACAGCGCCACGGTGGTCGCCAGCTCTCGGGAACGGAACCAGAACGTCAGGTAAACGATGATCCCCGGGAAGAAACCGGCTTCGGCCACCCCAAGGAAAAACCGCAGGATGTAGAGCTGGTTGGCGGTTTGCGCGAAGGCCGTCAGCGCCGCAATGGCGCCCCAGGTCACGAGGATGCGGGCGATCCACACCCGGGCGCCAAACTTGTTGAGCATCACGTTGCTCGGCACTTCGAACAGGAAGTAGCCGATAAAGAAGATCCCCGAGATGAAGCCGAAGGCCTCGCTGGACAGCGCCAGCTCCTTGTTCATTTGCAGGGCGGCGTAGCCAATATTGGCGCGGTCCAGATAAGAAACGATGTACAGCAGGAATACGAAGGGAATGATGCGTAGCGTGACCTTGCGGACAATCGCGGTTTCGTCGAGCGTCTTATTGTTGTTCATGGTGACCTCACTGCAAGCAGGCGTGCGCCTGCTTGTTTCTATTCAACGTTTCGATTCAACGGAGCATGGGTTCAGGCCGAAAAGACCATGCACACGGGGCTGCCGGTGGAGACCGAGAACCCGGTCTTGCGCAGCCCACCCTTCTGCGGATCCACCGCCATCGAAATGATGGTGTCGCTGTCCTCGTTGAGTGCGAACAGGTAGCGCTCGTTGGGGGTCAGTGTGAAGAATCGCGGGGTCTTGCCGTCGGTGGGCATGAACTCCACCGGGCTCAGCATCCCCGTGCCCTGGTCGATGGCAAACACCGCCACGCTGTCGTAGCCACGGTTGGAGGCGTAGAGGAAGCGGCCGCTGCGGTCGACTTCGATCTCCGATGCCCGGCTGTTGCCGGTGAAGGTCGCCGGCAGCGAGGGCAGGATCTGCATCGGCGTCAGCCCGCCGTTGCGGGCATCGAAACGGTAGGCGGTGACGCTTGAGTCCAGCTCATTGATCACATAGGCAAACGCGGCACGGGGGTGGAACGCCAGATGACGCGGCCCCGCCCCTTCGCGGCTGACGACAAAAGGTTGATCTGCCGGGAGCAACTTGCCGTTGTCGAAGCGGAAACTGAACACCCGGTCCAGGCCCTTGTCCGGCACCAGTACATAGTTACCGCTGTGGTCGAACGGGTTGAAATGCGGCTTGGAAAACGGCTGCTCGACCCGGTGCGGCCCCATTGGCCCTTCCAGTTTGAGCAATTGGTTCAGCGTGCCGAGCGCACCGTCCTCGCCTACGTTCATCACCGCCAGGGAGCCGGTGATGTGGTTGGACACCACCAGGAAGCGTTCGCTGGGGTCGAGCGCCAGGTGCACCGGGTTCTTGCCTTCGCAGCTTTGCTGATTGAGGAAGGTCAGTTTGCCGGTGGCCTTATCGACGCTGAAGGCGCTGACATCGCTCTTGTCGCCATGGACGGTGTACAACCGGTCGCCCGCCTTGTTCAGGGCGAGGAACGACGGATTCACCAGATCCTTCACCACCTGAACCAGCGCCAGCGTGCCCGCTTCCTGATCCACTTTATAAACGCTGATGCCCTCACCGCGAGCGTTTCGCTCCTTGGTCGTGCGCGATCCGACATAGGCGTACATAGGGGTGGTTCTCCGTGCATCAGTTGGTTTTTCAGGGGTATCACTGGCGTGGGCAAAACCGCCGGGCAACAACGCTCCCAGCAGGGACGCCCCGGCAATCGTGCTCATCTGCTTGAGCACCGTGCGGCGGGTTGCGCCGGTGAACGGGGGCTCGTCGGGTTGAATGGCAGGCACGGGCAGGCCTGCGTCGTTATCGTCGCTTCGCATGGTAGCTGTTCCTTATTATTGTTGAAGGCAAATGCCAGGGTTCGGGATTGGAGCCCGAATCAGAGCCGCGTTCGCTGCACCACTTTGCGGATCACGAAGGGCAGGACGCCGCCATTGATCAGGTAGCGGATTTCCTGAAGGGAATCGATGCGCACGCCCAGGTCTACCTGTTGCTGCTCACCGTTGGCACGCTGAATGACCATCGTCACCCGGTTCTCACCAACGCCAAGGTCATCCAGTCCGAGAAAATCGAAACGCTCATCGCCCTGCAGCGCCAGGTCGTCCACCGACTGACCGGTTGGGAACTGCAATGGGATGACCCCCATGCCGATCAGGTTGCTGCGGTGGATCCGCTCAATGCTTTGCGCCACAACGGCTTTGACTCCGAGCAATGCCTGGGCCTTGGCAGCCCAGTCGCGACTGGAACCGGCGCCGTAGTTGATGCCGGCAAAGATCACCATGGGTGTCTGCAGCGCAGCATGACTCTTGGCTGCTTCGTACAGCGGCAAGCACTGCGTGCGGTCGGCATTCCAGGCCCAAGCGCCCTGCCCCGGCTGGTTATCGCCCAGCAGGCGGTTTTTCACTGATTTGTTGGTGAAGGCTCCGCGCAGCATCACTTCATGGTTGCTGCGGCGGGTGGAGTACTGGTTGAGATCCCTGGGATCCTCGCCACGCGCCAACAGCCATTGCCCCGCCAGGCTGTCGGCCGGGATGGAATACGCCGGCGAGATGTGGTCGGTGGTCACGTTGTCGCCCAACACCATCAGAGGGCGTGCACCGCTGATGGCCAGGGTGGTTTTCGCCAGGGCCGGGATATCGGCCAGGTACTGCGGGCGTCGCAGGTAAGTCGAGTCCGGGCTCCAGGGGAAGCGAACGCTGCCTTCAGCCGACAGCGCCTGCCAGTGGTGCGTGCCCTCCCACACCTTCGCCAGGCGCTGCTGGAAGAACTCGGGCTTGACCACCCGGGCCACCTGCGCAGCGATGTCCGCATCCGAAGGCATCAGGTCATGCAGGTACACCGGATCGCCGGCGCGGTCATGGGCCAGGGCCTGGGACTCCAGGTCTATGTCGATGGTCCCGGCGATGGCATAGGCAACGCACAGGGCCGGCGACGCCAGGTACCCGGCAGGCACCTTGGGATTGACCCGCCCTTCGAAGTTACGGTTGCCGGACAGCACCACCACACCCTTGAGGCCTTCATCGGCGAAGCGTTCGACATGCTTTTCCAACTGCCCGGAGTTGCCGATGCAGGTCATGCAACCGAAGCCGGCCAGATCAAAACCCAACGCCGAAAAGTCTTCCAGCAGGTTGGCCTCGGCCAGATAGTCAGCCACCACACGGGAACCCGGCGACAAGGATGTCTTGACCCACGGCTTGCGCTGGAGCCCCAACTGACGCGCCTTGCGCGCCAGCAACCCGGCCTGGATCATCTGCGCAGGGTTGGCGGTGTTGGTGCAACTGGTGATCGCCGACATGACCACCGCGCCATGGGTAATCGATTCGCCGAACGCCGGTTCGTAAAAGCGCTGGTCGGCGAGACCGGCGATCAGGCCAGCACCACCCATGACTTGTTCACGGAACGAAGTCGCGGCGCTGGACAGCTTCTGCCGTTGATGCGGCTGGTGGGGGCCGGCGACGCTGGCTTCGATGCAGCTCAAGTCCAGCTCGATCAGTTCGTCGAACTGCGGCTCGGCCAGCTCATCGCGACGCCACAGCGGCTGGGCACTCATGTAGCTGACGACCTTGTTGCACAGGGGTTCGGAACGACCACTGAGCTTGAGGTAGGACAGGGTTTCATCGTCGAACGGGAAAAACACCACGGTGGCGCCATATTCCGGGGCCATGTTGGACACGGTGCCACGGGCCGCCCAGCTCAAGGCCGACAGGCCGGGACCGGTGAACTCGACGAACTTGCCGACCACAGAGCGCTGGCGCAGGATCTCGGCGACGTGCAACGACAGGTCGGTGGCGGTGACGCCGGGGCGCAACGCGTTGGTCACGCGGATCCCGACCACCTTGGGAAAACTGATCGGCACCGGCTCGCCGACCATGGCGGCCTGCCCCTCCAGACCGCCCACGCCCCAGCCCAGCACGCCGATGGCGTTGATCATCGGGGTGTGGCTGTCGGTGGCGACCATGTCGTCCGGGTGCAGCAGACGTTGCCCGTCTTCAGTGCGACTCTCCCACACCACCTGCGCCAGCGCTTCCATGTTCATCTGATGGATGATGCCGGTGCCTGGCGGGATCACGCCGAAATTATCCAGGCTCTTCTGCGCCCACTTGATGAAGCGATAGCGTTCGCTGTTGCGGCGAAAATCGATGTCCAGGTTCTGCTCGACCGCATCGGCCTCGGCGTAACGCTCGACGATCACCGAGTGGTCGATGGTCAGCACCGCCGGAATCAGCGGGTTCATGGCGCTCGGATCGCCGCCCAGTTCGGCCACCACATCACGCATGCCGGCAAAGTCGGCCAGGGCCGGCAGGCAGGTAGTGTCATGGAACATCAGGCGGTTGGGCTGGAATGGCACTTCACAGTCGTCACCCTGTCCCACGGCGCGCGCCAGTACCGAGGGCAGCGATTGCGGCGAGCAGCGCGCCACGTTCTCCAGCAGGATGCGGATCGAATACGGCAGCTTCGATACCTGCGCCGGGGTCAGCAGCTTGTTCAAATCGATGTAGGCGAACGACGCGTTATCGATCACCAGATGATTGATGAGGTCGCGGGCAGTCTCGGTCATGCTCATATCGCTCAGGCTTTTTTATAAGAATCGCGGTGATCGTGACCGCTGTTGAGCCGATATTAGGAGCAAGCCGTACTGCTGAAAATTGATCAATTACCACAGCAGCGTTCTCCAATGGAGAACGCTCGAGGATGTTATGCAAGACTCAACTGGTCGATCAGGGTTTTCACCGTGGGCGACGCGCTTTCGTATTTCTTGAAGACCAGCAGCAGTGCCCGCCGTGCCCAGGGCTCGTCCAGGGTCACGGCCTTGAGTTTGTGACTGCGCAAATACTGGTTGATGACGCTGCGCGGCAGCACGGCCAACCCGAGGCCGGTCGAGACCATGCGGCACATGCAGTCGAAACTGCTGATGCGGATCCTGAGCTTGAGCGCCATCCCCAGTTTTTCCGCCTCGCTGGTCAACAGCGCATGCATCGAACTCTCCAGGTGCGGCCCGACAAACTCATGCTCGAGCACTTCCTTGAAACGCACCGACTCGCGCGTGGCCAGCGGATGCCCGCCGGGTACCACCAGGGTCAATTCGTCATGGCGATAAGGCCGCGTTTCCAGCCCCTGTGCCGGTGTCTGCGCGGCGATGATGCCCAGGTCGGCGCGCCCGTCGGCCACCGCGCGAATCACGGCCGACCCTACCCGTTCCTCGATATCGAACTTGATTTGCGGGTAGAGCGCCACGAAGCGCGACACGTCGTCGGGCAGGAATTGAGACAGCGCGGAGGTGATGGCATGGAGGCGGATATGGCCTTTGATCCCGGTGGCGTAATCGCCGAGTTCCTGGTCCAGTTGCTCGATCGTCTGCTTCACCTGACGGGCGTAAAACAGCAACGATTGCCCCGCCGGCGTCAGGTCCACGCCTCGCGCATTACGGATCAGCAGTGGCGAACCCACCTGCATTTCAAGCTCGGTGATCCGCTTGCTGACGGCGGACACCGCAAGATGCTTGAGGCGGGCGGCACGGGTCAGGTTGCGCTCATCGGCCACCGCGATAAACAGGTCCAGGCTGGTGATGTCGTAGCGCACTGACTGTGTCCTCGTTGACTGGCGCCCACCCTCCCTGTAGGAGCGAGCTTGCTCGCGATGGACGTCAACGATAACGCGAACTGTCTGGATGACTGCGTTGTCTTGAAGTCCATCGCGAGCAGAGCTCGCTCCTACAGGGAATGTGGTTAACGGGACAGGTTCGCCACCTTGGCCCGCGCCGCGTGCAGTTTTTTGTAGCTGTCGATCAAGCGCAGGTGCCGGTCGAGGCCCTCCAGCTTCATGCTGGTCGGCGTCAGGCCGTAGAAGCGCACGCTGCCGTTGACCGAGCCAATCGCGGCATCCATCCGTTCGTTGCCGAACATCCGGCGGAAGTTGGCTTCGTAGTCAGCCAGTTCCAGATCCTCGTCCAGTTCCATCTCCAACACCGCGTTCACCGCCTGGTAAAACAAGCCGCGCTCGACCGTGTTGTCGTTGTACTGCAGGAACATTTCAACCGCTTCCTTCGCCTCTTCGTATTGCTGCAAGGCGAGCCAGATCAGCAGCTTCAACTCCAGGATGGTCAGCTGCCCCCAGGCAGTGTTGTCGTCGAATTCGATGCCGATCAGGGTGGTGATGTCGGTGTAGTCGTCCAGCTCGCTTTCCACCAGGCGCTCGACCAGCGCATTCAGCTCGGCTTCGTCCAGGCGATGCAGGTTGAGGATATCTTCGCGGAAGAACAGGGCCTTGTTGGTGTTGTCCCAGATCAGGTCCTCCACCGGATAGATTTCCGAGTAGTCCGGTACCAGGATGCGGCAGGCGGTTGCGCCGATATGCTCATACACCGCCATGTAGACTTCCTTGCCCATGCCTTCGAGGATGCCGAACAGGGTCGCGGCTTCCTCGGCGTTGGAGTTTTCGCCCTGGCCCGAGAAGTCCCATTCCACGAATTCGTAATCGGATTTGGAGCTGAAGAAGCGCCACGACACCACACCGCTGGAGTCGATGAAGTGCTCGACGAAGTTGTTCGGTTCGGTGACCGCATGACCTTCAAAGGTCGGCGGCGGCAAATCGTTCAGGCCTTCGAAGCTGCGGCCCTGGAGCAGTTCGGTGAGGCTGCGTTCCAGCGCCACTTCAAAGCTTGGGTGAGCGCCAAACGAGGCAAACACACCACCGGTACGCGGGTTCATCAGGGTGACGCACATCACCGGGAACTCACCACCCAGCGACGCATCCTTCACCAGCACCGGGAAGCCCTGCGCTTCCAATGCTTCGATACCGGCCAGAATCCCCGGGTATTTCGCCAGCACCTCCTGCGGCACGTCTGGCAGGGCGAATTCGCCTTCGATGATTTCCCGTTTGACCGCACGTTCGAAGATCTCGGACAGACATTGCACCTGGGCTTCAGCCAGGGTGTTGCCGGCGCTCATGCCGTTACTCAGGTACAGGTTTTCGATCAGGTTGGACGGGAAATAGACCACTTCGCCGTCCGACTGGCGCACGTACGGCAGCGAACAGATGCCGCGCGCTTCATTGCCGGAGTTGGTGTCGAACAGATGCGAGCCACGCAGTTCGCCATCGCGGTTGTAGATTTTCAGGCAGTACGCGTCGAGGATTTCCGGTGGCAGCTCATCCTTGCGGCCCGGCTGGAACCAGCGCTCGTCCGGGTAATGCACGAACGGCGCGTTGGCGATGTCTTCGCCCCAGAACTGGTCGTTGTAGAAGAAGTTGCAGTTGAGCCGCTCGATAAACTCGCCCAATGCCGACGCGAGCGCGCTTTCCTTGGTCGCGCCCTTGCCATTGGTGAAACACATCGGCGAGTGCGCATCGCGGATATGCAGCGACCAGACATTGGGGACGATATTGCGCCACGAAGCGATTTCAATCTTCATGCCCAGGTCGGACAGAATCCCGGACATGTTGGCGATGGTTTGCTCCAGCGGCAGGTCCTTGCCGACGATGTAAGTGCTCGCGTCCGAAGCATGGCCCGGCATCAGCAACGCCTGGGCATCGGCATCAAGGTTTTCCACTTCCTCGATCACGAACTCAGGCCCGGCCTGCACCACCTTCTTCACCGTGCAGCGGTCGATGGAACGCAAAATGCCCTGGCGGTCCTTGTCGGAGATGTCCGCCGGCAATTCGACCTGGATCTTGAAAATCTGGTTGTAGCGGTTTTCCGGGTCAACGATGTTGTTCTGCGACAGGCGGATGTTATCCGTGGGGATGTTGCGCGTTTCGCAGTACAACTTCACGAAGTAAGCCGCACACAACGCCGACGAAGCCAGGAAATAGTCGAACGGTCCCGGTGCCGAGCCATCGCCCTTGTAGCGGATAGGCTGGTCGGCGATGACCGTGAAGTCGTCGAACTTGGCTTCAAGTCGAAGGTTGTCGAGAAAATTGACCTTGATTTCCATGCGGGATTACCAGAATAACGAGCTAAACGTGGCCGCCATTATCCGGGTTTTGCGCGGGATGTATTGTGCTTTCAGTGAGAATGCGACGGAGTCGGTACACATTCCCTTTGTAGGTGTGATCCTATTCACCCAATCACTCTGGCATACACCGCCCGGTCAACGTTCCCGCCGGACAGAATCACTCCCACTTTTTTGCGGGCCATGGCCTCACGCTCCTGCATGAGCGCAGCCAGGGCCGCGGCCCCCGCGCCTTCGGCGAGGTTGTGGGTGTCGGTGTAATACACACGCATGGCTTCGGCGATCTGCGCCTCACTGACCGAGACGATGCGCTGTGCACCTTGCGCGTAGACGGCGAAGGCTTCTGCAATGGGCCTGCGCACGGCAAGGCCGTCAGCAAAGGTGTTGGCCGAGGCGGTTTCGCGTATTTCTCCAGCGTCGAACGACAACTTGGCGGCCTCGGCTTCAGTAGACACCACGCCCACGACCCGGGTCTTCAGGCCCAGTGCATCGCGGGCGGCGATCACTGCGCAAATGCCGGACCCGCAACCAATCGGCACGTAGACGGTATCCAGATCCGGCGCGGCCTTGAACAGCTCCAGCGCATAGGTGGCCACGCCTTTGACCAACTCGGCATGGAATGGCGGAACCAGATACAGGCCATGTTCATGCGCCAGGCGTGCAGCTTCTTCGCGGGCCTCGTCGAAATCGCGACCGTATTCGACCACTTCGCCGCCAAAGGCGCGCATCGCCTTGTTCTTTTCTATCGAGTTGCCTTCAGGCACCACAATCAACGCCTTCAAACCGACTGCGCCGGCCGCCAGTGCCAGGCTCTGCCCATGGTTGCCACGGGTCGCGCTGACGATTCCCTTGATGTCCGGGTGCGCATGCTTGAGCCAGTGCATGAAGGTAATGCCACCGCGCACCTTGAAGGCACCGGTGGGCGTGTGATTTTCGTGTTTGACCCAAACCGTGCACCCCAACCGCTCGGCCAGCAGGGGCCAAGCGTATTGGGCGGTGGCCGGCATGACCTGGTACACGTGGCGAGCGGCTTGTTCGATATCGTCGAGGGTCAGTCTGTGCATGGGTCGTTCTCCCTGGGGTGTTGCCCAGTCTAGACATGAGCGCATCGCGCAGACTTTCAAAAAACTGACCTGACTTTTGCGTCCCGGTTTCACTACTATGGTGCCCATGAGCCATCGAAACCGCCGCCTGCTGCCGCTGCCCGCCGAACCGGTCCGTCGTATCGAGGCCGGCCCCTGGGCGATCGAATTGCTACCCGGCGCCGCCTACGCGACCCGCTATGTCGCGCCCCAGTCGGCAATCGGCTTTGCCGTCGACAGCCAGCGGGGCCTGCACGCCATCGGCAGCGACCGGGTGCAACCCTTCGAGGCGCTGCCCAACGGTTTGGCATTCGTCCCCGCCGGTTGTGACGTGTTGTCCGAGTCGTCCCAGGGCGGTGAATACCTGCGGATGATGCGCACCGACGGTATGGCGCTGAAGGGAGAGCGTGCCTTCAACAATCGCATCGATCCGCAGGCCATTACCCTCGCACTGCGCATGCGCGCCGCATTGCTGCGGCCCTCGGTGGAGGACGATTGGGAGGGCTGGGCCCTGGCGCTGGCGCAACGGACGCAGGTTGACCAGGCGTTGCCGCCTGCGCCCCTGGGTTCGATCACCGGCAGCCGGATGCGCCTGCTTGATGAGTTCATCGACGCTGGCCTCGATGGGGCGCTAGGTGTGAAGGTCATGGCGGATTTGCTGGGGTTGTCCGAAGGTTATTTCATGCGTGCCTTCAAGCAAGCGACCGGCCAGAGCCCGCACAGTTACGTCATCGATCGACGCCTCGCCAGGGCCCGGGCCCTGATGCGCGACTCTGCCGCCGGACTGGCCGACATCGCCCTTGCCTGCGGTTTCAACTCCCAGGCGCACATGGCGACTGCCTTCAAGCAACGGCTTGGCATCAGCCCAGTGCAGTTGCGCAGGTGCCTGACGTTCTGAAAAACGCTGGCGCGAATCCTGCTTCGTTCAGTGGCAAAACGTCGGTACTGACTATGTGGATGACACTTTTGAAGTGAGCCGCATCGGTGGCTACCCCGATAATCGAACGCTCATTGACGAATGGCCGAGGTCAAGCATGACGAACACCCCTGCGCAACAGGTCAGCCCACAAACCCTGAGGAAAGTGATTGTCGCCGCCGGCATCGGTAATTTCGTCGAGTGGTTCGACTTCGCCGTCTACGGTTTCCTGGCCACCACCATCGCCCAGCAGTTTTTCCCCAGCGGTGATGCCAATGCCGCGTTGCTCAAGACCTTTGCGGTGTTCGCCGTGGCCTTTGCGTTTCGGCCCCTGGGCGGGATTTTCTTCGGCATGCTGGGCGACAAGATCGGCCGCAAGCGCACCCTGGCGGCGACGATTCTGCTGATGGCTGCGGCTACGACCTTGATCGGGCTGTTGCCCACCTATGCCGCAATCGGGGTCGCTGCGCCGATCTTGCTGTCACTGATCCGTTGCGCCCAGGGCTTTTCCGCCGGGGGCGAATACGCCGGTGCCTGCGCCTACCTGATGGAGCACGCACCGAACGACAAACGCGCCTGGTATGGCAGCTTCATACCGGTGTCGACCTTTGCCGCCTTCGCCTCGGCCGCGGTGCTGGCCTATGCGCTGGAATCCTCCTTGTCCGCCGAGGCGATGGCCAGTTGGGGATGGCGTCTGCCGTTCCTGGTGGCGGCACCTTTGGGTCTTGTCGGTCTTTACCTGCGCTGGAAGCTGGACGAGACGCCAGCGTTCCAGGCGGTGACCCAGGAAAGCGACGTTGCCCATTCCCCGCTCAAGGAAACCCTGCGCAACCACGGTGCAGCGATGTGCTGCCTGGGCGCTTTCGTGTCACTCACGGCGTTGTCGTTTTACATGTTCACCACCTACTTCACGACCTACCTGCAAGTCGCCGGTGGCCTGAGCCGCGCCACCGCATTGCTGGTGTCGCTGATTGCCCTGATGTTCGCGGCGCTGGTCTGCCCGCTTGCCGGACTGTACTCGGACCGGGTCGGACGTCGTAAAACGGTGATGAGCGCCTGCGCCTTGCTGATCGTGGTGGTGTATCCGTCGTTCCTGATGGCCAGCTCCGGCTCGTTCGCCGCCTCCGTCGCAGGCGTGATGTTGCTGGCCACGGGCGCGGTGCTGTGCAACGTGGTCACCGCGGCCTTGCTCTCGGAAACCTTCCCGACCCGCACCCGCTACACCGCGTCGGCCGTGACCTACAACATGGCCTACACCCTGTTTGGCGGCACCGCGCCGCTGATGGCGACCTGGCTGATCAGCACCACCGGCAGCAACCTCTCGCCGGCGTTCTACCTGATGCTGGTGGCCCTGCTGGGACTGGCGGGTGGTTTGGCCTTGCACGAGACGTCGCGGATTTCGCTGCATGACGTGGCCACGCAGGAGAAAGGCGCCGGGAAGGCTATCGAGGCCTGAAGGCCCCGGGATTGCTTTTCTGTGGGAGCGAGCCTGCTCGCGAAGAGGGCGGCACATTCAACATCAGTGCTGAATGAACTAACGCTTTCGCGAGCAGGCTCGCTCCCACATTTGATCTCGATCGCACGCACATTTTTTGTTCAACACAGCCTCCCACAATAAACCGCGTAGGTGATTGAAAAAAAACAAAATCCCCATGTGCTCCATTCGTTCCTCCATACGTCGCAGTTCTTCACTGCCTGTTCCTGTACGTCTGGAGTTCTCCCAATGCCCTCGCCCACATCCCTGCCCGCCGCGTTGCTGGGTCTGGCCCTTGCTTGTCCGGCCATCGCCTGTGCCCAGGGCCTGGAACTGGGGCAAGTGCTGATCGGCGCTGAGGACCCCGGCGGCGAAGACCAGTCGGTCGAGGACGCCGAGGCCCGGTTGGCCGAAGTACCCGGTGGCACCAACGTCGTGGACATGCGTCGCCCGTTGCAGGGTCGCGTGGCAAGTAATCAGGATGTACTGGCCTATCAGCCGGGGGTTTATGCCCAGTCCGCGGGCAATGAAGGGGTGAAGATTTCGATTCGTGGATCGGGGATCAACCGGGCACCGGGCGCCCATGCCTCGGGGCTGTACACGATGCTCGACGGCCTGCCGCTGACCGGCCCCGGCGGCACGCCCTATGAATTGCTCGAACCGCTGTGGCTCGACCACGTGGAAGTGCTGCGCGGCGCCAACGGTATCGACCGGGGTGCCCTGGCCCTGGGCGGGGCCATCGATTACGTCAGCCACACCGGCTACAACGCCCCCAAGTTGCAAGTACGCTACGCGACGGGCAGCCACGGTTATCAGCAACGCCAGGTCAGTTCCGGGCAGGTGCTGGGCGACTTCGACTACTACATGGCGGTGACCGACGCGCAGTCCGACGGTTATCAGGATCACACGGCCAGCGAGAGCCAGGGCGTCATCGCCAACTTCGGTTATCGCTTCAACCCGAACCTGGAAACGCGCTTTTACCTGCGCTACCGCGAGACCGACAACGACCTCGCCGGGCGCGTCACCAAGCATTCCATCGAACACGACCCGCGAGCGGCCAACCCGGCCTACGTATCGCGCGACGACAGCCGCAAGCAGCCCGGCAGCACCTTTATCGGTAACAAGACGACGTTCTATCTGGATGACGACTCGAGCATTCAGACCGGCCTTGTCTACCACGACTATCCAATGGATCTGCGCGAGGGCCCCAACCGCTTGAAGGTGGCGTACACCGATGTCAGCGGCACCTTCGACTACCATCGGCGCGATACGCTGTGGGGCATGGAAAGCCAGAGCACCGTAGGCCTGCGCGTGACCAAGCACTTGCCCAACGACGGCGCCAGCGAGTTGGTGCGTATTCCCACCGGCAATACTGCCGGGTACGCGCCGGGCACCCACATGCGCAACTTCACCTATCAGGGTTCCGACACGGTCCTGCATGCGGGCAACGACCTGGAGATCGCCGAGGACCTGTGGCTGACCACCGGCCTGGCCGCCATCTATACCCGACGCGAAAGCGCGGTGACTTTCCCGGACGGGGGCGGCAAGACCAGCATGGGCGATTGGGATTACGCGCCGCGCCTGGGGCTGCGCTATCAAGTGACCCCCGATCTGCAGCTGTTCGGCAATCTCAGTCGCTCGGTCGAGGCACCGCATCCGTGGTCGCTGATCTACAGCGCCAATCAGCGCTTCCCGGCGGGCAGCGGCCCGGCCACCGGCACCCAGCGTGACCCGATTGAATTGCAAAACCAGACCGCTACCACGCTGGAACTGGGAGGACGCGGCGACAGCACGATGGGCCAATGGACGCTCGCCTGGTACTACGCCCAGGTGCGCCACGAACTGCTCTCGGTGTTGCCGGACGCCAACGCCACCACGCCCTACGAACTCAACGCCAGCCCCACTGTGCACCAGGGCGTGGAAGCCAGCCTGCAAAGCAACCTGTGGTCACGGGACGATGGCGGCCAGTTGAGCCTGCGCCAGAGCTATACCTTCAGTGACTTCCACTACCGCGACGACGATCGCTTCGGCGACAACCGCCTGCCAGGCCTGCCGATGCACTACTACCAGGGTGAATTGCGCTACGACTGGCCCCAGGGTTTCTTCGCTGCGCTCAACACCCAGCTGGTATCCAAGGTCGCGGTGGACTACGCCAACAGCTACTACGCCGATCCCTACGCGCTATTCGGCGCGACCCTGGGCTACAACGCGCCCAAGGGCGACTGGCAGACCTGGGTGGATATGCGCAACCTGACGGACAAGCACTACGCCGCCACCGTCACGCCGGGCTACGACGACAAAGGGCTGGACGCGGCACGATCGACGCCGGGTGAAGGTTTTGGGGTGTATGTAGGGGTGTCGTGGAGTTTGCTCTGAGTGCCTGATGGATTCAGGCACTGCATGGCTGTCGCGGATCAGTCGTCGTTGTCGTCGCGGTCGCGGTAACGGCGGTGATCTCGATCATAGTCGCTACGATCATAGCCACGACGATCGTATCGGCGGCCATAACCTTGATCATCGTCATCCCCCTGGTCGTAACCACGCCGATGATCATGGTCGTAATAGCGGCCGTACCGCTCTCCATCGTCCCAGTGAGGACCGCAGCCTCCTAACAACAAGGTAGTGAAAATGGCCAGGATCATGAGGACTGCGCGATTCATGGTAACGCCCTAAACGTGGGAGGTATTAAAGGGTTATGGCTGCTCGGGATAACGTTCAGCTATAACTATGACCGCTATGTAACTTAATGATTCCGCTGGCAAAGCACTCTATGGAGGTCACTGGGTCGCCTGGCTGACGCACGGTCGCGCTCGTAGCTTTCGTTTATGCACGGGCTCTACTACGTTGGTGACTGGATCGCTTTCCAACACAGGAGCCTGCACATGTCCAGAATCCTCTTTTTGATGTTGGCCGGCCTGGCCCTGTGCACCAGCCTGGCCATGGCAGACAGTCTCAAGATCGGCGTGATCGGCGCCGGCAAGGTCGGCGGCACGCTGGGCACGCTATGGGCCAAGACCGGGCATTCGGTGATGTTCTCTTCACGCCACCCCGAGGAACTGAAAGGTCTGGTCGAGACCGCCGGCCCCAACGCCCGGGCGGGCTCGGTCAGCGACGCCGCGGACTGGGGCGATGTGATCGTGTTGAGCGTGCCCTACGGCGCCATGCCGGTGCTGTCCGACCAGCTCAAGGGCAAGCTCGACGGCAAGGTGGTGTTCAGCACCAGCAACCCCTTCAGCGGCCGAGACGGCGACATCGGGCGCAAGGCGCTGGAGCTGGGCGTCGCCTCGGCGGACCAGCAGTATTTTCCCGGGATACACCTGGCGCGAGGGTTCAACGCCATCGGTTTCGCCTCAATGAAAGACCTGTCTGGCCAGGGCAAGGCGATTCCGGTGTTCGCCGACGACGCCCAAGCCCGGGAGCTGGGCGCCCGCCTGGTGCGCGACGCCGGATTCGTGCCTGTGCTCTTGCCGTTGGCGCGTGCCAATGAAGGCCTGCCGGGCGGCCCGCTCAGCGGTGCCTGGAGCGAGGATGAGCTCAAGCGCAAGCTGGGGCTTTAACGGATAGCGCCAAACACAGCCTTGGCAAAGTCCATGAAGCTTCGAAGCTTGGGCGTCAAACGGCGGTCAGGGGCGTACAACAGGTTCATCGGCGACACCGGCACGGTGTAATCCGGCAGAAGGCTCACCAGGGTTCCGCTTCGCAGCGCATCCCTGACCAGTTCCGACGGCAGCAGCACCACACCCAGTCCCGCCACCGCGGCGGCCAGCAATGGATCGCCCTGATTAATCGTCAAACGGCTTTTAATCGGCACATCGATAATGCCCTGCGGCCCTTCGAGCCGGATGTGCGAGCGCCCGTCCGAATAGGCAAACGCCAGGCATTCATGCTCCTGAAGGTCCCACGGCGTGGTGATGGGCGGCCGCCGCGCCAGATAGGCCGGCGCCGCGCAGAGCACCATCTGGTAAGGCGTCAGGGGCAAGGCTTTCAGACCGCTGTCCGATAGCTCGCCTATCCGAAACACCACGTCATAGCCCCCCTCCACCAGATCGACCAGTTCGTTGGATAAGGTCAAATCCACGGACACCTGCGGATACCTGACCATGTACTCCAGCAAGCGCGGCGATAGCGTGGTCACGCCAAAGGTGACCGGGGCATTGATCCGCAGGCGACCGCTGGGAACGCCCCGAGTCACGGCGGCCATTTCTTCGGCGGCGTCCATATCGGCCAGAATCAGCTTGGCCCGCTGGTAGAAGGTGCGGCCAAAATCGGTGAGGCTTTGCTTGCGGGTGGTTCGATTGAGCAGGGACACGCCCAAATGCTGCTCCAGCATTTTGACCTGTTTGCCCACCAGTTGCGGAGACAGATTGAGCTCATCCGCCACCGCGCTGAAGGAGCCCATCTCCACTGCTTTGACGAAGGTGGCCATCAAGGTAAGGCGATCCATTGGAAACCCTATGTTTCTAGTGTTGCGCCATCGTAGGCCTTTATCCGACACGGACCAACGCCTAAATTGACGGCCATGTCAGCGACGCACACGAGCCCATCGGGCGCAATCGGGACTAGGCTTTCACCGGGTTTCAGGTCGGCAAACACCGACCTCATTAATGTCAGAAGAGGTCAACATGGCACGCATTGTCAGGATTCACGAATACGGCGACGCAAGCGTTTTGAAACTGGAGGCGGTGGATGTGCCTGCGCCAGCGCCGGACGAAGTGCAAATTGAAGTCAGGGCCATTGGCTTGAATCGGGCGGAAGTCATGTTCCGCAACCACGCCTACCTGCAGGAAGCGCAATTCCCCAGTCGCCTGGGCTATGAAGCGGCCGGTGTCGTGGTCGCCGTCGGTGCCGACGTCAGCGACTTCAAGGCCGGCGATGCGGTCAGCGTAATTCCGCCACTGGACATCGCGCGCTGGGGCACTTACGGCGAACTGGCGAACGTCCCCGCTCACCTCACCGTCAAGCACCCGCACAACCTGTCCTTCGAACAGGCCGCGGCGTCCTGGATGCAATACGTCACTGCCTGGGGCGCCCTGGTCGAACAGGCCAAACTGCAGAAGGATGAATTTGTACTGGTCACCGCCGCTTCCAGCAGCGTCGGCCTGGCCGCCTTCCAGATCGCCAAAATGGTCGGCGCCACCGCGATTGCCGTCACCCGTACCCGCGCTAAAAAACAGGCACTGTTGGACGCCGGTGCGGCCCATGTCATCGTCAGCGATGAAGAGGACCTGGTCGAAGCGGTCATGGCATTGACCGACGGCAAGGGTGCTCGCGTGGTATTCGATCCGGTGGGCGGCCCGTCCTTCGAACCGCTCACCCAGAGCATGGCCCGGGGTGGCATTCTGCTGGAGTACGGAGCCTTAAGCCCCGAACCCACGCCGTTCCCGCTGTTCACCGTGCTGGGCAAAAGCCTGACCCTCAAGGGCTACCTCTACTCGGAAATCGTCTCGGACCCGGCCACCCTCGCCCGGGCCAAAACCTTCATCCTCGACGGCCTGGCCTCGGGTGCGCTTTCGCCGATCATCGCCAGAACGTTCACGCTTGACGAGATTCAGGAGGCACACCGGTTTCTGGAGGCTAACCAGCAGGTTGGGAAGGTTGTGGTGACGGTTTAAGCATTTGCACCGGGATTCACGCAATCCCCTGTAGGAGCTGCCGAAGGCTGCGATCTTTTGATCTTGCCTTTAAAAGATCGCAGCCTCGTTGCACTCGACAGCTCCTACAGAGCGCCTACAGGTTTTCTGCATCAGGCGGATCAATCTGATCCAACATCCGATTGGCCGTGAATTCAATTGCGGACAAACGCCCGCAGATCGCTACTCAATTTCTCAATAGCGTCTTTAAAGTCTTTGGTGGTGATTCGCTGGCTCTCGTTCTCCAGCTGGCTTCCGAACAGCTTGCGCACCACTTTGACCATTGTCTGGTTGGTTTTCGCATCAATGAACTCGGCTTCGATAAACAGATTGGTGTCTTGATCCCGGTAACCTGTAGCGGCCTGTGTCGCGCCTACAACGGCCGCGATCGGCATCACTTCATACCACTTCATGCCCTCGTTCGAAGCGCTGACGCCCGTGATGGCCGCACGCAGGATCAGAGGGCGTGACCCGGCCCGTGCTGCGCCCGCGTTAGACACCCGCTGGTACTTCTGGCCCAGCGCGAGCTTGGCCTTTCTGGACATGAAGTCCTGCAATTCGGCCAGTGTCTGCCGATTGACCCGCTCATCGGGTTTTGGCGCGGGATAAAACTCCAGTGTTCTGAACGCTATGGTGTCGTACGCGTTGGGATTCCACGACGGGCTTACCCAGCGCAGTGCCTTCTCACCCGAGGCAGTGGTCACTTCCTCCAGGTTGTTGTAGTCGGACAGGAAACCGGAGTACTGCTCGCGCTCAGTGACCTGGGAGGTGCAGCCGCCGAGAAGCAGGCTGGTCAGTGCGACGCCGACAAACAGTTTACGGGCCGAGGTCATAGTGGGTGTCCCCTTTTTGTTAGCGCGAGGTTTTGATTTTCATGACCTCGGTGTAAATGGCGTTGATCGTCTGTCCCACCTGGAGTTTCTTCATACGGGCCTGAAGCTTGGGGTCCTCTACCTTCAGGACGGTCAGCTCGCCCTCTGGAGGTAGCAAGGTCACTTCATGCTTTTTCAAGTCAATGCGAGTGATCTTTGACGTGACCTTGACCCTGCGAACCGCCTCGCCGCCCGGATCAGGATTGTCCTGTGTGGCACGGACAGTCATTGATTCACTGCTTACCCCTGGTGCAGCGTCGACATTCGTGTCAAGTACATAGGCCACTGAGCGAACAACGTGGATATCGACCTTGTCGCCCACCTTCAGGTTGTCCAGAGCCTTGGCTTTTTCCGTGAGCTGTATGGATACCGGGCTTTTATTGGCGTCCTCGATGGTGACTTGATGATTTCCCGGATCAACGGCCAGCACCCGCGTAATGATGTGACTTTCCATGGAATGGCTACCTAGTGGCACCTCGGCTGCATCCGCCGTGAAGCCGATAGCGGCCATGATTGAGGCAAGGGCAACAACGACAAGGGAGGGAGTCGGTTTCATGGGCCTGTCTTTCTGGTATTGGCGGGTAGATCAACGCTATGGATCACAGGTCGGAGCGGTTTGCGCATTAGGTCAAAGCATAGTCATTGATTGCCCAGACGCCCGGTCACCGTGTCGACGAAGTTGTTCTCCGTCTTCATCAGGTCTTCGATCAGCAGGTTGGAGTTGAACTGGATGTCCTCGCCTTGAATGCATTTGGCAGTTTTTGGGTCGATTGCAGCTGGACGCATAAAGGGGACCGTAAAGGGACATCATCGACAGGCTCACCGGATGCACCCTCGGACGCGAGCAATGGACATCGCTTGGATGAATGGCAGTTCCATAATCTGCGGGACGCCTGGAAATCAGCTGTACTTAAAATCCGACATCGAGTTCCTGGAGATCAGATTATGAAAACGCACAGGACGTTTGGCTGGATGGCCATGATTTTTCTTCTGGTGGCGAACGGGGCATCCTGGGCGGCCACCGAACGAGCCGAGAAACGCCGTGCCGCGCGCGATGTCAGGCAGGAAACGCGCCAGGATGCACGTGAGACGAAACAGGATTGTCGAGCGGCCGATGTCCAGAGCAATCCCCGTTGTCGGCAGGATAAGCGGCAAACGAAGCAGGAAGGACGTCAAAAAGCCAGGGATATCAAGTATTGAATGCGGGCATTCGAAAATTCACCCCCGCACCAAATAAGCCCCCGCCGGCACCCGATCCCTCAGCTTCTTGCACTTCCCTGGCTTAGGTTGATGCCCCGGCGGGCGATCGGGGAACCAGATTCGGCATTTACCCGGTGGCGGCCAATGACCGCGGGGAATCTCCACCTCATCGTAGACCGGGGCTGGCTGAACAGCAGCCATTGGCACGTTCCGTTCTGCCGGCGAGCTATCCATTGTGGGCTGGGCCGCTACCTGTGTCGCTGGTTCGAGAGTAAGGGCTCCCGTCTCACGCAGATTGCCTGCAGCGGCCCCTTCTGCTTCGCGGCGCTGTTTAACCTCTTCTTCCAGTCCCTGCTGTACCGCGGCCAGACGCTCGCCGGCGTTAGGCGGGTTGTTCGATGCCTGGGCGTTTTGCGCGGCCTGGATCAATTGCAGGTTGCGATTGCGCAGCGCGACGTTTTGACCGACCCGCATGTTCGAGCGCACCGCCAGGGTTTCAGCCTGCTGGTATTGCCCCTGCTGAAGACGCAACACGCCGAGGTAATGCAGGGTTGCGGGGTTGTTCGGCTGGATATGCAGGGCGCGCTCCAGGGTGGAGGCGGCCTGGTCCAGTTGGCCATTGGCATATAGCTGCGAGGCCGATTCAATCAGGGCGGTTGAGGCGTTGTTGCTGTGCGGGGTGGTTTTTCGTTCTGCCGCGAAAGAGCAATGCGACGCGGCGGCGTAGAACGCCACGAGGAAACCTAGAAGATAGCGCTTGGTTGGCATCGGGGACGGACTCGGCAGGTCTCTGGGCAGCACGGCCCTCCTACGCCGCTCGGCTGGAGTGAGTTGAAGGGGCCACTATCGACCGGACCGCCCCGTTGAAGTTCCGGGATGAGTGGCCTCGGCGCCACGGTAAGCGACGAAACGCCTGATCAGGTCGATTAATCCGGAGCCCCTTTAGCGCCCCACCAGCGAACTCGCCAGCAACGCCTCCAACCCCATCGGCCTGGCAAAGTAGTAACCCTGGGCCTGCCCTGCCCCCATTTCCCGCAGCAAGTCCAGCGTCGCGACGTCCTCGACACCTTCGGCGACCACATTCAAGTCCAGCGATTCGGCCATCCGCACGATCGCCCGGACGATGGCACGGCTGCGGGGGCTGCTGGTCAGTTCGAGGATGAACGACTTGTCGATCTTCAAGCCGCTGAAACGGTATTGGTGTACATAGCTCAGGGATGAAAAGCCTGCGCCAAAGTCGTCGAGCACCACGGACATGCCGTGATCCGCCAATTGCTGCATGGTTTGCCGGGCAATCGCCGGTTCGGCGACGAGCGCGCCTTCGGTCAATTCCAGGCAGATCCGCGACGGCGAGACCCGGTGCCGCGCCAACAAGGCCAGCACTTCACCCGCGAATTCCGGGCGCGCCATGCTGTAGCTGGAGCAATTGACGTGCACCGGCGGCCAGTTGGCGTGCTCGGGTTGCGCGAGGATCAATGCAATGCTGTTGAGCATGTAGAGATCCAGTCGGCCGATCAGCCGCAGGCCCTCGACATCCGGCAAAAACTCGCCCGGCGCGATTACCCGCCCACCCGGTTGATGCCAGCGGATCAGCGCTTCGAGGGCCACCAGTTCGCCGCTGTCGACGCTGACAATCGGCTGGAAATACGGCAACAGTTCGTCAGTGCGCTTGAGCGCGTTACGCAAGGCGCCTTCACGTTCAACCTGGTCCGAGACTTCCCGCCGCACTTCCTGGTTGAACACCGCGTAGCTGTCGCGCCCGGCACTCTTGACCCGGTACATCGCCGCATCGGCATCGCGCAGCAAGTCGGCGGGCTCGTGATGGAACTGGGTATCGGCGCTGACGATGCCGATGCTGCACGAGGAAAACACTTCATGGCCGTTGATGAAAAACGGCAAGTCGAAGGCCACCAGGATCCGCTCGGCGATTTCGATCAGCACTTCCAGCGTCGCTTCGGGCGCGAGCACCGAAAACTCATCGCCTCCCAGGCGCGCAAGCATGTCGGTTTCTCGCAGACAGCCACGTAAACGGTGGGCGGCCTGCATCAACAGCAGATCGCCAAAATGGTGGCCGAGGCTGTCATTGACCATCTTGAAACGGTCGAGATCGATGAACATCACCGCCAGGTGCCCGCCTTCGCTGCCGAACCGTGACCAGGCCTGGTGGAGGCGCTGTTGCAGGTAGGTACGATTCGGCAGTCCGGTCAGGGCATCGTGGGCGTTTTCGTGTTGCAGTTTGGCGTTGGCGTGATCGAGCTCACGGGTGCGGTCCTGCACCCGGGCTTCCAGCTTGAGGTTGGCGGCATGAATCGCCTCGGCGGCGGTGCGTCGCGACAAGGCGGTGTCGATGTGCCGCGACACGAATGTCAGCAGTTCCTGATCGCGCTGGGTGTAGCGCACCCGCGATGTATAGCTTTGCACCGCCAGTACACCACGCACCGCATCGCCCTCGAACAAGGGAATACCCAGCCAGGAATAAGACCGGAAATACTCCTCGGCGATTTCGATTTCACCCTGCGCAGACAATCGTTCTGCTTCGGCAACATCAATCAGGCAAGGTCGACGCTGACGGATAACGTACTCGGTCAGTCCCCGGCGCCCACGCCGTGCCGCCGGGCAGATCGTCTGCCGCTCATCAACGTAATACGGAAAGGTCACTTCAGTG
Organism: Pseudomonas baetica; assembly: GCF_051216495.1. Taxonomy (GTDB): domain Bacteria; phylum Pseudomonadota; class Gammaproteobacteria; order Pseudomonadales; family Pseudomonadaceae; genus Aquipseudomonas; species Aquipseudomonas baetica_B. Next base: position 32,514 of record NZ_JBPKAM010000051.1, read on the forward strand.
GTCGCGTCATCGAACAGCGCGATGTAGAAGTTCTGCGCGAACAGCAAATCACCGACGATGCCGTGCAAGGATTGAAACAACTCAGCCATGTCGCCGGGCTGGCTCGACAGTTCGGCAATCTGGAACAGCACACTCTGCAGGTGTTCGGCGCGCTCACGGTCTGCCACTTCCTGCCTCAAGGCATCGTTGAGCGCCGACAGCTCCAGGGTGCGACGCATCACCGTTTCTTCCAGGTCCGCCCGGTGCAGAAGTCGATCCAGCGCCATCGCCACATGGCGGGCCACCACCAGAAACAGCGCACGGTCCTCGGCGCTGTAGGTACGAGAAACGTCGTAGACCTGCATCGCCAGCATGCCAAACACTTCGTCCGAGGCATTTTTCAACGGTGCGCCCATCCAGAACTCGGGGCGATCACCGATGCAGTGGAAACGGCCCTGGGCCTGGGCCGTGAGAATGCCGGCCGCGTCGATCAGCAATGGCTGGCCACTGGTCAACACCTGGCCGGTCAACGACAGGTGCGACGGGTCGAGGTATTCGTAGTGCGAGGACTCCACGGCATCAACATCGATGATGTCGACGTAGTACGGGTAGTCAATCTTGCCGGTGTGCGGGTCATACAGCGCGAGATAGAAGTTCTCGGCGTCGATCAGGCTGGCCAGCAGCCGGTGAACCCCCACCAGAAAAACTGAGCGGTCACGGGTCGAACTGGCCAGGTAGGTAATTTCATAGAGTACGCGCTGGGTAATCTGCGCACGGGCAAGGGTATTGGTCTGCACTTCGATGCCCAGGCGTAGGGCAAACTCGGCGAGCGCTGGCTGCGCGGCATCCTCGATTGGCGCGAGCAACCATCCCAGCACGCTCTCACCTTTGCCGGTCGGCCAGCGATGCAGATTCCGCGTCCGGCAAAAGGCTTCGAACTCTTCATTGGCGACGCTTGACGGCCACTGCGCCTGCGGGTCGCCCTGACCGACCCAATGCATCTGTTCACCGGCGCGATAAACCGCCCACGAAGTGGTATGGGCCCAACTGCGCGCCGAGTCCATCAACTGCTCGATTGTGTCCTGATTGCCAGCGTAGGCCATGCCAACGGTATCCAGGTTCCCTTTGGGTTGAGATGCGACAACGTCGCAATCGTTCGATTGCCGCGGAAAGTCGGTCAATGGACGAACACTCATTAGCACTCCCTGAGCCAAGAATGGCGATAGTCACTGACCTTTTTTATTTGCTAGCAATGTGCCAATGACGCTTCCGTTTAAAGCTTATCGCGGCTTTTTTCAATGGTTTTATGCTGGATGTGCGATTTGGATCGCATCCCGTGGGATGCCCCCCCCTACCTTCGGGGGTGCATTGCGTTCATGTGCAAGCCATCAAGTACGGCCCACGGAACCTGTCACCGGTAGATTGCCCAGCAACTTGAGCCCTGTGGTTTTCACGAACGTGTCGTAGTCCATCGGTCGCTCAACACGGGTTTCTGCGTTGGGTAATACATAAGCCCAGGCCCGCTTGGACGAAGCGTCGTAGACCAGCTTGAACAGGCGAGTCGGCACCCAGACCTTGTTGTCGCCGACGGTGGTGTGATCCGGGTCAAAGAGCGGGCCCGTGAAGACAAACACATTGCCGTTGGCCCGCTGGGCAAACTTTCTGACATCGGACTCGACCTTGCTCCAGACCTTGCGGTTATTGGTGGGGTCCTGCGGCACCATGTTCGACAGCGCGAAAGATTGGGCCATGGCATTGGGGTTCGGCGCATCGGCCGCCGGGGATTGATGACCCCGGTCCACTGCCGGATGCTGGCTACGGTAATCGCTCAACTCTGCCCGTCCACCTTTGGGGATGCGTGGGTCCGGATAGAACTGATTGGTGCGCTCTTCTCCTTTGGCGTCCTGCAACTGCGCTGCATTAAGGCGCTCTACCACCACCAGCGGCGTCTTGCTGGTTTGCGAGTACAACACCGCGAAGTTGTCGGAACACAGGGCCATGGGGTTCATGGTTGCCGGCACAGTGGCCAGGTTGATCGGCCTGGCGGCCGGGAACAGATCGGCACAGCCGTCGAACGAGGCCTGCTTCTGTTTGCTGGAATAGAGGTCCAACGCCGCGCTCTGGCTGATCGAGCCCGAGCGGGAAACGTGTTCCTGATGCTGGGTGGGCGGCTTGATGAGGTCCAGCAGGCTGCGGGCTTCTGCCCCGGCGGAAAGCAAAACAAGGGCCGACAGCCCGACTGCAATGTTGCGTAGGTGCATGCGTTAAATCTTCGAATGGGATTGAGAGGTAAACGTGGGGTGGGCCCCGATCAATGGAGCCATTTGGAGGCTGTTGCAGATTATGGGGCGGCGAGCATGCTTTCACTGTCCTTGGTCAAAAATACGGTCTCATTGACCGCCACAAGTCCCTTTAGTGCTATACCGCTGCTGCATTGCGTTCACCGCTGCGCGTCGAAAAAGAAAATCGACAGGTACAGGTAATGACCAGCCCTCGCTGCTGAAGACGAACCCGATCTCCGCGCAATGGTCACAACCAATGATGGCATCGCGACTGATGAACAGCCCCGTTTAGGCTTAACTCAAGTGCGAAGCTTGCAATCCGCACACTTCAGGGTGCGCCTTCAGGGTGCGCCGGATAACGTTCAGTGGGTTCGACGCCTGTCCAAGGCAGGTGCTCGCCACTGCTTTGATCCAATGCTCTCTTAACGGAGTACGGAAATGAATCAATCCATGCGGTTCTTCCTTTCGCTCTTCCTCGCAGCAGCGTCATTGGTCTCGGCGAGTCTCCTGAACACTGCGGGAGCGGCCACCGCCGAAGACCTCAATGCCGACTCTCGGCAAGCGTTGCATACGCTCTACAAGACCCATCCCTTCTCTGAAACCATCTCGCAAAAAGCCAAAGCGGTGCTTGTCTTCCCGAAAATCATCAAGGCCGGTCTTGTGTTCGGCGGCAGCTATGGTGAAGGCGTACTCATGAAAGGCACGAAAGTGGAAGACTATTACAACTCCGTCAGCGGCTCATGGGGGCTGCAGGCCGGCGCCCAATCCTATGGCTATGTAGTCTTTCTCATGACCGACAAAGCGGTGAAATACATTGCAGAGACCAAAGGCTGGGAAATCGGCGTAGGCCCAACGGTTGTCATGGTTGATGAGGGGGTTGCGAAGAACTTGTCCAGTTCGACGCTGAAGGAAGACGCGTATGCGTTCATCTTCGACCAGCAAGGGTTGATGGCGGGCATCAGCATCGAGGGTACGAAGATTTCTCTGATCAAGCGCTGAAGCCGGGGGGTGACCCCATAACGGCAAAAAGATCGCAGCCTGCGGCAGCTCCTACATTTAAAACGCGTTCCTCTGTAAGAGCTGCCGCCATTTCATTGCTGAACTGACAGACCTGGTTCCGTGCCTCGGCCACGTCCCTATTCTGCGCGTCAGCAGCGGCTCTGGCCGCATCCCGGTTGCATCGGCGTCTCTCCAGTCTAGGGGTGTGCCTCCGCAGAGAACACCATGCAATGTATCCATGAGAAACGCTCAACTGCATGATTATTAAGGGACTACGTCAACAGCCCTCGCCCTCAGCTAAACCGGCTCAGCTTCTTTCGCCTCTTTGACTAGTTCCGCAAGATCCTTTACCAAACCAGGTAGCTTCCCAAGGTTTGTCCAATTGCCGGCGGATGCTCCGATCACCAGCGCAATCTCAACCAACTTAGAAATAACTTTAATTGTTTGATCTGCAATTTTCAGCTTTTTAATGACATCCGCTGCGTCTTCGATCCCTTCGTTGATCGTCGTAACTGAACCTTCAATCTCGCTTACGGCTTTAGCTATATAAAGATTATAGGCATCCGCTGCACCTTTCAAAATTTGAGCTGCTTCATCCTGGCGCTTGTCTAATATGCTTTGTTTGATGCGATCTTTCTTGGTTTTTTTGTATTCGATAGCTATTTTTTTAGCTAGATCAGTATGAGCTTTCATGTAGCCTTGGTATATCTTGTATAGGCTGGCTGCATCGATTTTGTCTTGGCTCATTTTTCAGACTCTCCCTTGAATGCTTCGTCATACTGTTTTCGAGCGGCTACGACCTTTTCTCTTGCAGCTTTAACGTAGGCGATGATTCTCTTGCCTGAGTCCGAATCCAACGAGCCAGACTCAACGGCTAGCTTGTGATGGGTATCTCCTATCTCCTTAAGTGCTGCCGAATATTTCAGTGCAGCATTTTTCTTGGCGAGAATATCTGCCAGCTTGGCATTCCTGGATTGCGCAACGGTGAGTAGGCCATCCATAGATTTTGGCGGAAACTTTGCCAAGGCTTCATCATACCAACTGTCAACAACCACTTTTTCTTTCTCTATTTGATCGGACTGATCTTTCAATACCTGAGAAAGCAGGACAGTTAACGTCATAACGCTTTCGTCATTCTCCTCTATCACCTTCTTCAGCTCATATTGCCGCCAGATGTCCTGGGGGATACTGATAAGCTTTAAAATTGCGCCATATGCAGCATTCTGCTTTTCTTTTTTCTCCTTAGAGTCAGCATTTACGGTGTAGGGCAGATTATTTAAATTGCTGACTAAATCATTGACACTCCCTTCAACAGAAACAAGGTTGTCACCGGCAAGAACGGCCAAATTCGCCATGTACTTCGATATAACCTTATGTAGACTTGCAATCGCCCTTTGATTATCACTGGTGAGGCCAAACGGGAAAAGCGGGGCTTTTAACACAGGCGGACAGGGCTCATCATCGTTTGCCACTGCACTACAATCAACACTTTCAACTAATCTTTGGCTAATATACTCATATTCCTTTTGTCGTTCCGGCCCCTCTTTTAAGTAGCTATTTATTTCGTTGGAAGCTGTTAGAGCTGCAGACTGGCTAGAAAACTTCTGAACCTCCTCCAAGTTCACGCATGCAGATAAAATGGTCAGTAGGGCCACTGCACTATAGGTTTTGGCAAATCGATTAACCGCAGACACTCGCATAGCAAGAACCCTCAGGTAAGCCTGCGCTCGACGTGAGCGATTGCTCCGTTATGGAATCTAGATGAGAACCAGTGATGGCGCAAAGCCACCCGACTAGGTCGAATTTGTGAATGGTTCGGCGGTGTTTGTTGCGGAAGGAAGAATGGGGGCAGATTTATTATTGCGTAAATATGCCTGCCCGAGAGCGAGCCTCACCCGGTAAATACATCCGTCCCCATTTTTAATTTGGGGGGGGTGACGCCATAACGGCAAAAAGATCGCAGCCTGCGGCAGCTCCTACAGAGGAACGCGTTTTAAATGTAGGAGCTGCCGCAGGCTGCGATCTTTTGACGTTGACTCCAGATCGGCTTAGGGGTGTCTCCATTTTTGCCCTAGTTCCGTGCCTCGGCCACGTCCGTATCCGGTGCATCCGGTGCATCCGGAGCGTCCGGAGCGTCCGGAGCATCCACCGCATCCCTGGCGGCGTTCGCCTGAGCCTTGGCGGCATCTCGGGTCGCATCAGCTGCGGCTCTGGCCGCATCCCGGGTTGCATCGGCCGCGGCCCTGGCGGCATCTCGGGTGGCGTCCGCATTCGGATCGCCAGCCGCTCTCGCAGCGGCCCTGGCGGCGTCCGCATCGGCTCGGGCGGCATCGCGAGTGGCGTCCGCCTCAGCGCGGGCTGCGTCTCGGGCTGCATCTGCGTCGTTTCTGGCCGCGTTCCTGGCGCCATCGTTATCACGGGCATTGCCCGGACCGCTATTGCCAGACACGCCTCCATGGCCACTATTGCCAGCGCCGGCACCGCCATCACCTCCGTGGCCACTACCGCCGCCACCGTTTCCGGAGCCGCCATCACCGCCATGACCACTACCGCCGCCACCGCTACCAGAGCCGCCGCCACCGCCGTGACCACTACCGCCGCCACCGCTACCGGAGCCGCCGCCACCGCCGTGACCACTACCGCCGCCACCGCTACCGGAGCCGCCACCACCGTGACCACTACCGCCACCACCGCTACCGGAACCGCCTCCCCCGCCGCTACCGCCATCTCTGGCGTACGCGCTGGAGAAGCCACTGATGTAATCCGGTACCAGGACAGTCGATGCCGACAATACGCCGCCAATGGCCAGCGCCAATAAACATTTATTGATATGCATGATGCACCTCCACTTGGAGCTGCGTAGTCATCTCCGTATCGAACGCAAAATCCAGTGAGTTTCCAGCCGCCCATAGTGCGACCAGCCAACCGGCACGGCCTTAAATCCGCAGTACTGAAGCGCCACCGCGAATTGCGCACGATCCTTCGAAGCCAGCTGGCACCTTTACGTGGGATATTTTCCCACATTTTATTTAGAGAGGTACTATCAGCCCAAGTTCAATGGACGAATGGCGTTACTACAAACAACTAATCTGCTTCACTGAACCGCAAAAAATGGAGTTTGCATCATGACCGAAGAGGCAAAAGTCAAAGGCCCTGCATCGTATTTCCCCTCGATTGAAAAGAAGTACGGACACCCAGTCACTCATTGGCTGGACCTTCTCAAAACCCTGGAGGGCAAGAAGCACATGGAAATGGTGGCCATTCTCAAAACCGAACATGGCATGGGCCATGGCCATGCCAATGCCCTGGTCGCGCACCATTTGGCGACCACTGCAAACAAGTGATGATGGCCTCGCGCCCCCAAAAAAGATCGCAGCCTTCGGCAGCGCCTACAGGGAAATGCATTTCAAATGTAGGAGCTGCCGAAGGCTGCGAAATTTTTAGGCCTCAGTTCACCATCACAACCTTGTTACCACCGGCGTCCCACCCGCCTCCCAGCGCTTTATAGATCGCCACAATCGCCCGGTACTGATCGGTCTCACCCAACGCTTGCGCATCCTCGGCATTGAGGCGTTCACGCTGGGCATCGAGCAGCACGAGGTAGTCCACGGCGCCTTCCCTGTATTGGGTCGCCGCCAGGTCCGCCGCCGCCCTGCTCGATTCGCTCTGCTTGATCAACGACAACAACCGTTGCTGACGCTTGCCGTAATCACTGAACGCGTTCTCCGACTCCTCCAGCGCCAGCAGCACTTGCTGTTCATAGGTGGCCAGCGCGCCTTCAGCGTCGGCATCGGCACCGCGAATCCGCGCGCGTACGCTGCCCAGATCGAAGGCGGCCCAGGTGATGCTCGGACCGAGGCTCCAGGCACGGGCCGCGGCGGAACCGATTTGTGAACCGCGCCCGGCGGTGAAGCCGAGGAAGCCGCTCAAGCTGACCCGGGGAAACAAATCGGCGGTGGCAACGCCGACGTCCGCCGTGGCGGCGGCAAGTCGGCGCTCGGCCGCGAGCACATCGGGGCGACGGCGCAGCAGTTCCGCCGGATCACCGATAGGCAGTGCCTTGGCGATGGCCGGCAGGTCTTTCGGATTCAGGGATACGCTCAATTGGTCCGGTCGCTCGCCGAGCAAGGTGGCAATGCGGTTTTGCTGCCGAACCTGTTCCGCTTGCAGTTGCGGCACGCTCGCCTCGACGGCGGCCAGCCGCGCATCGGCGCGTACCACGTCAAGTTCATTGCCGACGCCGGCATCGCGCAGGCTGACGGTCACGGCCCGTGAATCGCTTTGGTTCTTGAGGTTGGCCACGGCGATTTTTTCCCGCAGTTGCGCGCCGCGCAGTTGCCCGTAGGCGTCGACCAATTCAGCGATCATGGTCACCCGCAGTTGATGCAGGTCCGCCGCGGCCGCGTCTTCCCGGGCATCGCTCGACTCAAGTGCTCGCTGTATGCGCCCGAACAGGTCGATTTCCCAGGCCATGTCCAGTCCCAGGTCGTAACGCTCGGTATTGACCCGACTTTCGGTCAGGCCCGGCACCTGTGATTTACCTTGCACGCTGCTGACACGACTGGTGACCACCGGCAGGTTGTCGTTGCTGATGTCGTCGCGAATCGCCCGAGCCGCTTTCCAGCGGGCAAAGGCCACGCGCAGGTCGCGGTTGCCTTCGAGGGCTTTACCAACCAATTGATTCAGTGTCGGGTCGTCGAACTGCTGCCACCACACCGATTCAAAGCGCGTCTGATCGTAGTTGGCAGCCTTGGCATACAGGCTGTTGGCCGGTGGTGTGTCTGGGGTTTCGTAGTCCGGTCCCACCGTGCAGGCAGCCAGCGCGGTCACCAGAAGGCTGGGTAAAAACAACTTCAGAGCATTCATGGTTGCACCTCCAGTTTCAGCCCGTGGGCTTGTTTGTGCGCTTGCTTGCGTTCGATGTAACGGCGGATCAGGACGAAGAACACCGGGGTCAGCAACAGGCCGAAGAAGGTCACACCGAGCATGCCGGAGAACACCGCCACCCCCATGGCCCGGCGCATTTCGGAACCTGCGCCGGTGGAGGTCACCAGCGGCACAACCCCCATGATGAAAGCGAACGAGGTCATCAGGATCGGCCGCAGACGCATGCGGCACGCCTCCAGTACGGCATCCAGCGGTGAAAGGCCCTGGTCCTGTTTGTCTTTGGCAAACTCGACGATCAGGATCGCGTTCTTGCACGCCAGGCCCACCAGTACGATCAAGCCGATCTGGGTGAAGATGTTGTTGTCTCCCTTGGAAATGATCACCCCGGCAATCGCCGACAACAGGGTCATGGGCACGATCAGGATCACCGCCAGCGGCAGGCTCCAGCTCTCGTACAACGCCGCCAGCACGAGGAACGCCAGCAATACGCAGAGCGGGAATACCAGCAGCGCGGTGTTACCGGACAGGATCTGTTGGTAGGTCAGGTCGGTCCATTCGTAGGTCATGCCGTTGGGCAGTTCTTCCTTCAGCAGATTTTCAATCGCAGCTTGTGCCTGGCCGGAGCTGTAGCCAGGGGCGGCACTGCCGTTGATTTCAGCGGTGAGGAAGCCGTTGTAGTGCGAGACCCGGTCCGGGCCCGAGGTCGGACTGACCTTCACGAACGTCGACAGCGGGATCATCTCGCCCCGATCGTTGCGCACCTTCAATTGGCCGATCTGTTCCGGCTCCTGGCGGAACTGCTGCTCAGCCTGCACGTTGACCTGATAGGTCCGGCCAAAACGGTTGAAGTCGTTGGCGTACAACGATCCCAGGTAGACCTGCAGGGTGTCGAAGATGTCGTTGATCTTCACGCCGTGGGTCTTGGCTTTTTCCCGGTCGATGGCGGCTTCGACCTGTGGCACGTTGACGGTGTAGCTGGTGAACAAATTGGCCAATTCCGGCACGCTGCGGCTCTTGCCAATGATGTTCATGGTCTCTTTGTACAGCTCGTCGTACCCCAGGTTGCCGCGGTCTTCGATCTGCAGGCGGAAACCGCCGATGGTGCCCAGGCCTTGCACCGGTGGTGGCGGGAACACGGCGATGTAGGCGTCCTGGATGCCACCGAACTTGCCGTTGAGCGAAGCGGAAATCGCCTTGGCCGACAGGCTCGGATCCTTGCGCTCATCGAACGGGCTCAGGCCGATAAACGCGATGCCGGCGTTCGGGCTGTTGGTGAAGCCGTTGATCGACAATCCGGGGAATGCCACCGCACTGTCGAAACCCGGCTCGTTCATGGCGATGGTGCTCATGCGGCGAATCACCGACTCGGTGCGATCAAGGCTCGCGGCATCCGGCAGTTGCGCGAAGGTCACCAGGTACTTCTTGTCCTGGGTCGGCACGAAGCCGGTTGGCGTGGTACTGAAACCCATGTAAGTCATGGCGATCAGGCCGGCGTAGACCAGCAGGGCCACGCTGCTACCGCGAATGACTTTAGCCACGGCCACCATGTAACCGTGGCTGGCCTTTTCAAAGAAGCGGTTGAACGGTTTGAACAGCCAACCACCGAGCAAACGATCCAACACTTTTGAGAAGCGATCCTTTGGCGCACCGTGAGCCTTGAGCAGCACCGCCGCCAAGGCAGGCGACAAGGTCAGCGAGTTGAACGCCGAGATCACCGTGGAGATGGCAATGGTCAACGCGAACTGTTTATAGAACTGCCCGGTGAGGCCGGAGATGAACGCCGCCGGCACGAACACTGCGCACAGCACCAGCGCTGTGGCGATGATCGGCCCGGTGACTTCGCCCATGGCTTTCTTGGTTGCCTCAACCGGCTCCAGCCCGGACTCGATGTTCCGCTCAACGTTTTCCACCACCACGATCGCATCGTCGACCACGATGCCGATGGCCAGAACCAGACCGAACAGCGACAGCGCGTTGAGCGAAAACCCCAGCAGATGCATCACCGCAAAGGTGCCGATCAGCGACACCGGCACCGCCACCAGCGGGATGATCGAAGCGCGCCAGGTTTGCAGGAACAGGATCACCACCAGCACCACGAGGATCAGCGCTTCGAACAACGTGTGCACCACCGCCTCGATGGAGCTACGGACGAAGATGGTCGGGTCGTAGACGATCTCGTAGTCCATGCCTTCGGGGAAGCTCTTCTTCAGCTCGGCCATCTTCGCCCGCACCTGGTCGGAGACGTCGATGGCATTGGAGCCCGGGCGCTGGAAGATCGGCATGGCCACCGCTTCCTGGTTGTTGAGCAAGGCGCGCAAGGCGTATTGGTTGGAGCCCAGTTCGATGCGGGCAATGTCCTTGAGGCGGGTGATTTCGCCGTTCGGGCCACTGCGGATGATCACGTTTTCGAACTCTTCTTCAGTGACCAGGCGGCCCTGGGAGTTGATCGACATCTGAAAGCTGGTGGCATTCGGTGCCGGCGGCGAGCCCAGTTGCCCGGCGGCGACCTGACAGTTCTGTTCGCGCACGGCGTTGACCACGTCCGTCGCCGTGAGATTGCGCGAGGCGGTTTTGTCCGGGTCGAGCCAGATACGCAACGAGTAGTCGCCGATGCCGAACATCTTCACATCGCCAATGCCGTTCAGGCGCGCCAGCTCATCCTTGACGTTGAGGATCGCGTAGTTGGACAGGTAGAGCATGTCGTAGCGCTTGTCCGGCGAGACCAGATGCACCAGCAATGTCAGCTCCGGCGAGGCCTTGTCGACGGTAATGCCGATGCGCGTCACCTCTTCCGGCAGCTTGGGCTCGGTGCGGGTCACACGGTTTTGCACCTGGACCTGGGCGTTATCCAGGTCGGTGCCCAGGGCGAAGGTCACGGTGAGGGTCAAGCGACCGTCCGCCGTGGACTGCGAGGACATGTACAACATGTTTTCGACGCCAGTGATCGCCTGCTCCAACGGCGCGGCCACAGTCTCGCCGATGACCTTGGGGTTGGCCCCCGGATAGTTGGCGTGCACCACCACGGTCGGCGGCACCACCTCGGGGTATTCGCTGATCGGCAACTGGAACAGCGAGATGGCGCCGGCGATCAGGATCAACAGCGACAGCACCGCCGCGAAAATCGGGCGCGTAATAAAGAACTGGGAGAATTTCATGTCGGTGTGCCCTTATCCGCGAGGTGAAGTCGCGGCATCCGTCTTCACCAGCGCGGGTGATTTGACGGAGGCCGGAGCCTGGATGGACGGTTGATTGCCGGCTTCGATGGCCTGCCGTTGGCGGGTCAGGGTCGCGACGGTTTCCGGATCGGCCATAGGTGCATCCTGCGGGGTGACCACGGCACCGGGGCGGACCCGTTGCAGGCCGTTGATGACGATCCGATCCTCTTTCTGCAGGCCACTGCGCACGATGCGCAGGCCTTCGAGCTTCGGCCCCAGCTCGACGCTGCGGTACACGGTCTTGTTGTCCTGATCGACCACCAGCACGAATTTTTTGCCGAGGTCGGTGCCCACGGCTTCGTCCTTGATCAGCAGACCGGCATAGGCGGCGCTGCCCACCAGCTTCAAGCGGGCATACAAACCCGGGGTGTATTGGCCGTCGGCGTTATCGAATACGGCGCGGCCACGGATGGTGCCGGTCTTGGGGTTGACCTGGTTGTCGACGAAGTTCATCTGCCCCAAATGCGTGTTGCCCTCCTCGTTCGACAGGCCCATGTACACCGGTGTGGTCTGGCTGCGCTGGCCCTGGCGGGTGAGCTGGGTGTATTTGAGGAACAGGCGCTCGTCGGCATCGAAATAGGCGTAGACCTTGTCGGTGGAGACCACGCTGGTCAGCGGTGTGGCGTCGGCGGTGACGATGTTGCCGGCGGTGATTTCGGCGCGGCTGACCCGGCCGGTGATCGGCGCGGTGACGCGGGTGAAACTCAGGTTCAGGCGTGCCAGGTCGAGCTGCGCCTGGATGGCCTCGACGCCGGCCTTGGCTTCTTGCGCGGTGGTGGTACGGGTGTCGGCCAGTTCCGCAGAAATCGCGTTGCTGCCCAGCAAGCGTTGTCCCCGCTGCGCTTCGTTGGCGGTACGAACCAGCGTGGCCCGGGCTTGTTGCAACTGGGCTTCGAGACGATGCACTTCGTGCTCGAAAGGCCGCGGATCAATCTGGAACAGCAAATCGCCTCGCTTTACCGACTCACCATCAGTGAAGGCAACCCGATCTATCTGCCCCGACACCCGTGGACGCACCACAACCGTTTCCGGCGCTTCCAGTCGCGCAGTCACTTCATCCCACTCGGTGATGGGCTGCTCGATCACCTTGGCGACGGTGACATGCGGTGCACCCGGCGCATTGGCGGCAACGGGCGCGCGATCGCACGCGCTGAGCATCGTCAGGGCCAATGCGGCAACGGGGAAACGAAAAGCGTTGAGTGATAGTTCCATGAGCTGTATCCGCCAGAGGTTAGGAATGTGCGCAGTCTCGGCCCGGTGCGAAGCGTCGACGAATGGATTGCAATGAACGTGGAAATCGCTATTGATGATTGCTGTCATGTATTTGCGCCGACGATATATTACGACCATAATCATTACAAGACATTTGGCGACGACTTGCACACGGCAGGCCTTCCTGGCCTCAGGAGCAGCTCATGAAAGTGACGAAAGACCAAGCCGCGGCGAACAAGGAGGCGATCCTCACCGCCGCTTCCAGGCTGTATCGGGAAAAAGGCATCGATGGCATCGGGATCGGCGAACTTTCACGTTCGGTCGGATTAACCCATGGCGGGTTCTACGGACAGTTTCCGGGCGGCAAGGAACAGCTGGCCTCGGAGGCCGTCACCCGGACGTTCGAGACCAACATCCGCAATTGGCAAAACGCCAAATCGGTCCCCGAACTGGTCAAGCGCTACTTGACCCAGAAGCACCTGGACAACTGGACCGAAGGCTGCGCGATTCCCGCGCTGGCCGCCGATGTCGCCCGCAATGGCGGCAGCATCAGCCAGTCCTTCACCCAGGGCATTGAGGATTTTATCGACATCCTGATGCCCTTGGTGGAAGGCGAAAGCGAGGAAGAAAAACGTCAGCAGGCGCAGCAGGTGATTGCATCGATTGCCGGCGCCATGCTCATCGCCCGGGCGGTGGACAAGCCTGAGTTGGCGCAGCAGTTTTTGGCGTCGGTGATCGAGGCCTGGACGTCATGAATTCGAGGGTGCCGGACATTCCCTTGTGGGGGAGGGGGGGGGGGCGGAGGGGGGGGGTTGAGAAGAAAAAAGAACCGACGTGTGCACATCTTCCCCGGAGAAATGTAGCCCACCGAAAGGAGAGGAAAAGAAAT
>NZ_JBPKAM010000052.1:0-45036 GCF_051216495.1 Pseudomonas baetica
CCCCCCCCCCCCCCCCCCCCCCCCCCCCAACCCGGCTCCTACAGGGATCGCGTTTGTCTTGAGGTGAATTATTGGCTGCGCGATCCAACACAGCAATTTAAAGTGTACTACCCGGTTAGTTTTGTGTTCGATTATCGAACAAAATGACCCTTGGCGAATTGACGATTTTTTGTTCACTGCGCAACATCAACACCACATTGAGGCCGGTTTCAAACCGCCGGTCTCAGGTAACCAGACCCAGAACACCACATAAAAATTTCAAAAAACGGGTATACGCTCATGCGCTCATTCAACGCCCTGCTCGCTCGAACCACCATCATTACGCCTTGCCTGGCGTCCATCCGAACCTTGCGCACCGCCGGCATCCCCGTGCCGCTCGCTGAATAACCCGTCAGCCGACGAAAACAGCCGATCAGTCCTTTCGCGCCCGTCGCCATCGATTGATCACGCGCCCTTGAAGTCCCGACGAGCCTCGCTTGTCAGTCATTGAACGGATGGCACAGATGAATCCTACTCAAAGCTCTCGCATGGCTCCGGCCATGAGTGTCGCCACTGGCGGCATCGGCGACAAAATCCGCGGCGCCATGGCCGTCGGCAAAACCCGTTGGGGCATGCTGGCGCTGGTGTTCTTCGCCACCACCCTGAACTACATAGACCGCGCCGCCCTCGGTGTCATGCAGCCCATCCTCGCCAAGGAAATGAGCTGGACGGCGATGGACTACGCCAACATCAACTTCTGGTTCCAGGTTGGCTATGCCATCGGCTTCGTACTGCAAGGTCGCCTGATCGACCGGGTCGGCGTCAAGCGTGTGTTCTTCTGCGCCGTGCTGCTCTGGAGCCTGGCAACCGGCGCCCATGGCCTGGCCACTTCGGCGGCGGGTTTCATGGTCTGCCGCTTCATCCTCGGCCTGACCGAAGCCGCCAACTACCCGGCCTGCGTGAAGACCACGCGCCTGTGGTTCCCGGCCGGTGAGCGCGCCGTGGCCACCGGCATTTTCAACGCCGGGACCAACGTCGGTGCGATGTTCACGCCGATGTTGCTGCCACTGATCCTGCACGCCTGGGGCTGGCAAGCGGCCTTCATTTGCATGTCGGCACTGGGCGGTATCTGGCTGTTGTTCTGGGGCCTGAAGTATTTCAACCCGGAAGATCACCCAAGCGTCAAACAGTCGGAACTGGACTACATCCAGAACGAAGTCGAGCCGGAACAAGCCCGCGTACCCTTCTCGAAAATCCTGCGCATGCGTGGCACCTGGGCCTTTGCCCTGGCCTATTCGATGACAGCGCCGGTGTTCTGGTTCTACCTGTACTGGCTGCCACCGTTCCTCAACCAGCAATACAACCTGGGCATCAACGTGACCCAGATGGGCATTCCGCTGATCATCATTTACCTCACCGCCGACTTCGGCAGTGTCGGCGGGGGGATCCTGTCTTCGTTCCTGATCGGCCGTGGGGTCAATCCGATCAAGGCGCGACTGATGTCCATGTTCCTGTTCGCCTGCTGCATCATCGGTGTGATCGTGGCGGCCGGTTCCAGTAACCTGTGGGTCGCGGTCGCCGCGATTTCCCTGGCCATCGGCGCGCACCAGGCCTGGACCGCGAACATCTGGAGCCTGGTGATGGACTACACGCCCAAGCACATGATGAGTACGGTGTTCGGCTTCGGGGGCATGTGTGCCGCGATTGGCGGGATGTTCATGACCCAGTTGGTCGGCCACATCCTGACCGTCACCAACAACAACTACACCGTGCTGTTCACCCTGATTCCGGCGATGTACTTCATCGCGCTGACCTGGATGTACTTCATGGCACCGCGCAAGATTCCGAAAGTAGAAGAATGATGTTCCCTCGGCGCGGGCCCTTGATCGGGCCTGCGCTTTTTTTTGCCCGCGATTTGTGGCTAATCAGGCTTGCGCTCAGCGGCGACTTTGCTGCCACGCCGCCGCCAGCCCACTGCAGCAGATCACGGCGATGCCGATCACGGTGGTCAGGCTCGGCGTGTGGGAGAACACCAGCCAACCCAGCAGGCCGGCAAAAACGATCTGGCAGTAACTGAACGGCGCCAGCAGTGCCGGAGCCGCAAGACGGAAGGCCTGGGTCAGGAACAAGTGTGCGGTCATCCCGCAGGCCCCCAGCGCCAGCATCATCGCGCCATGGATCAGGTTTGGCATTTGCCAGAAGAACGGCACCAGCGCGCTCATCACCAGGGTGTTGCACAGCCCGGCGAAGAAGTTACTGGTGGTCGGGCTGTCGATCTCGCTGAGCTTGCGCGTCAGCAATTGGTAGAAGCAGAAAAACAACGCCGAGCAGAACGGCAGCAGCACCGCCGGGGTGAACAAATCGCCGCCGGGATGGACGACGATCAGCACCCCGACAAAGCCGCAAATCACCGCCAGCCATTGCCCCCGCGTCACCCGCTCTTTCAGCAGCGGCACCGATAACGCGGTGACCAGCACCGGTGCCAGGAAGTTAACCGATGTGGCTTCGGCCAATGGGATGTACATCAGGCCGGTGGTGAAAAACAGGCTGGTGCCCAGCAAGCACAATGCCCGGATCACCTGCAGCAATGGTCGCTTCGTGCGCAGCACCCGCAACCCGGATTGCGGCAGAAAAATCCCCGCCATCAATAGGGTATGAACCACGTATCGGGCCCACACCACCATGACGATCGGATAAAACCCGGAGAGGTATTTCGATATCGCGTCATGACTGGAAAACAGGAAGGTGGCGACAACGATCAGCAGGATCCCTTTGAAGGGCTGATTGACGCCGGAAAGCGGGGTGCTGACGGTCATTGGGTTTCCTTTTTCACATCTTTAATCTGTAGGAGTGAGCCTGCTCGCGATGGTCGAAAACGATAACGCGGGGTACCTGATACCCCGCGGCGATCTGTGGTCCATCGCGAGCAGGCTCGCTCCTACAGGTGAACAATGCGCAGCACCGATTACAGCCGCGCCAACAAATCCCGGGTTTTATCTAACGCCATCTGCGCCCGCTCCAACCCGCTCACACCCTGCTCCAGAAGCTGCACCGTGGGAATCTCCAGGCTCAAGGGAATGTTAGCCGGCAAACAACGCAACAACCCCGGCAAATCACAATCGCCGTCGCCGGGAAAACGTCGTTCGTTGCGCGCCTGACGCAAGATCTCGGCCATGTCGGCCGGTCGCGGTCCGGCCACATCACACAACTGCGCATACCGTAACCGTGAAGGCGCAACCCTGGCCAGTTCTTCCAGCCGCGAACCCGATCGGTCGAAGTGAAACGCGTCCACCAGTACCGCACCGTTTTCGCGCCCGGCAGCCTCGACGATGCGCACAGCTTGTTCAAGATTGCGCGCGTCGGTCCAGGGCATGAACTCCAGGTGTGGATGCAACCCATAAGACGCCGCCAGATCACAAAGTTCGGCAAAATTTTCCGTCATGCGCTGCTCGTCAGAATCGTTACCGGCCACCAGTAATTCACTGGCACCGAATTCAGCACCGACCGCCAGAATGTTCTCGAAATCGGCGACGACGGTGTCTGGTTTAAGCCGAAGGATTTCGACGTCCAGTACACCAATGCCGGTGTCACGCAGACGCATCAGGGTCCGGCGCCGTAAATCAGCATCAGCCACCAGCGCAAAGTGATGTTCCTCCGGCGTCGCCGGCACCAGACGCAAGCCGACGTGGCTGTAGCCCGCACGCGCAGCCACCTCGACCATGTCCGGTGGCGACAACTCCAGCACCGTCAGGGCGGCCAGGGAAAAGATCCGTTCGCTCATGGTCAACCCTCGATCAAGGATGGCGCGCAAGCGCGACCGGTGTCGGCGGCTACGCGAATGGCTTCGATCAGCGCCAGCGTGCGTGCCGCGTCGGCGGCGCTTACCAGCGGTTCGACTTCCCGGCGCGCAACGCGCACGAAGTGCCGCAACTGCAAGCGCAGGGCCTGATCGGCACTGAAGCGTTCTTGAGTCGCCTGCAATTGTTCGTGCCAGCCGCCATCGGCCTCGGCGTAGTGCCAGCGTTTGAGTTGCGGGATGCTCAACGCGCCACCGGTCCCGGCCAGCAAGTAACACGGCTGATCGGCCTGACGGGGATACACCGGGTTCTCCCCCGCATCCAGCTCCCAACTCCAGGGCGCCGCCACCGCATCGGACCCGGTCAGGCTGCCCAACGCTCCGTTGTCGAACTGTAGCAGCACCGCCGCGCAATCTTCGTTGGCAAATCCGCGGATCGCATTGCTGGTGATGGCCTGCACCTGACGCACTTCACCGCACAGATGCCGCAGCAGATCGAGATCGTGGATCAGGTTGGTCAACAGCATCCCCGCCCCGGCCTCGCGACGCCACGCTGTCTCGAAATAGCTGTCGGGTTTGCGCAACTGCCAGAGCGCCGTGACCGTGGTCAACCGACCCAGGGCGCCGCTATGGACCAGCTCATGGGCCCGGACGATCAGCGGATTGTGACGGCGATGATGACCGACCAGCACCGGAACACCCGTGGCTTTCGTTGCGGCCACCAATTCGCGGACTTCATCCATGTGCACGCCCACCGGTTTTTCCAGCAACACCGGCACACCGGCGGCCAGGCAATCGAGCGCGGTGCTGACGTGCAGATTATTCGGATTGGCGACGATGACAGCGTCCGGCCTTGCCTGCTCCAACATCTGACAGTGGTCAGCGAAATACGCCACACCCCATTCGGCTGCGAGACTGGCCGCTTGCGGCCCGGGATCGGCCACGGCACACAAGGTGGCTTCCGTCAGGGATTTCAGATGCCGGTAATGCTGCTGACCCATGTTGCCGGCACCGATCAAGGCGATGCGAAGGGGCGAACTCATGCTGCGGTCCTCTTGTGGTTATTGTTGGAAGGGGGAATTCCAACAATTTAGAACCGAGTTCCAATTTCTCACATAGACATGGATAGAAAGTGTTCGAACAGCGCACATTTTCAGGACAACCAAGAATCCTGTGGGAGCGGGCTTGCCCGCGATAGCGGATTGTCAGCCGACATAAATGTCGGATGTGAGTCCCTCATCGCGGGCAAGCCCGCTCCCACAGTTTTTTTGTGTTGGTTGAATCAGCTAAACAACTCCGACGCCACACTCGCCGCCGACAGCTCCTCGGTAAACGCCAGCAGCAACGGCGCCAACTCATGCAGCCGCGCCCCCGGCATTCGCGCACTCGGCCCGGCGATGCTGAGCACGCCGATCACCCGTCCATCCCCCGGATGACGCACCACCGCGGCTATCGCCGAGGTGCCCACGGCCGAACTTTCCTCGACACAGGCGTAGCCCTGCTCCCGCGCCAGGCGCAAGCGCTCCAACAGTTCGATGTTGGAACGCGGCGCATTCGGTCCCAACTCCAGCGGCCGATCCGATGCCTGGCGTTCCACCAGCGACAGGGCTTCGGCATCACTCATGGTCGCCAGCCAGGCATGGCCCGACGCGGTATAGAACAGCGGCGCATCACGACCCATGTCCGGGTCGTAACGCAGCCCGGATCGGGCGCCCTGGGACTTGGCGATCCAGGTCTGCCGGTCACTTTCAATCACGCCCAGGCGCACCAGTTCGCCGGTTTCCTGCGCCAACCGGTCGAGCACCGGCTGCACGATATCGGCGCCACTGCTCGACAGATAACGGAACCCCATCGCCACCAGTTTGGTCGACAAGTGGTAGCGCAGGTTCTCCGGATTCTGTCGCACGTAACCCAGGCGGATCAGTTCGGCGAGTAGCCGGTGGGTGGCGCTTTTAGGGATGTCCAGTTGCTCCGCCAGGGTCTGCATCGGCAGCCCGCGCGGGTCGCTGGTGAGGCTCTCAAGCACACTGAAAACACGTTCGATCTGACTGCCGGCCATGGGGGTTTCCACGCAAAATTTGCTCGATTCTAGAAGACAACGGTCGGAATCCAAAATCTGGAACTGACTGTCCGATAACCGCCCGTTTTACGCGCTGCGTCCTTGCCTTGCTCTCAACCGATTCTTATATTTTCTGGAATTAAATTCCAAAATAATAAAACGCCGGAGCCCGAACAATGCCTGCCGAACCGCACTTTCTTCCCGACATTGACTGCGATGTGCTGGTTGTTGGCTCCGGCGCGGCCGGGCTGTCAGCGGCGGTGACGGCAGCGTGGCATGGGCTGAAAGTCATCGTGGTCGAAAAGGACCCGGTGTTCGGCGGTGCCACGGCCTGGTCGGGCGGTTGGGCGTGGGTGCCGTGCAACCCGCTGGCCAGGCGCGGCGGCATCGTCGAAGACGTGGAACAACCGCGCACCTACCTGAAACACGAATTGGGCGAGCGCTACCAGCCAGCGATGATCGATGCATTCCTTGAGGCTGGCCCGCAAATGGTCGCCTTCTTCGAACAGTACACCTCGTTGCAATTCGCCGACGGCAACGCAATTGCCGACATTCATGGCGATACGCCGGGCGCCGGCACCGGGGGGCGCTCTGTGATCGCGGCCCCGTACGACGCCAGAAAAGTCGGCAAGCTGCTCAAGCGTCTGCGCAAAACCATGCGCGAAACGTCCTTCATGGGCATGCCGATCATGGCAGGCGCCGACCTCTCCGCGTTTCTCAACCTGACCCGTTCGGTGTCCGCGGCCTGGCATGTCACCCGGCGCTTTACCCGCCACCTGTTCGATCTCGCCGTCCATGGTCGGGCGATGCAACTGGTCAACGGCGTGGCGCTGGTGGCGCGCCTGGCAAAGTCCGCCGAAGACCTTGGCGTGTTGCTTTGGGAGTCGGCACCGGTCACTGAATTGCTGCGTGAAAACGATCAGGTACGCGGCGCCGTGGTCAGGACCTCCAAAGGTTCGGTGCGCATCACCGCACACAAAGCCGTGGTACTCGCAGCCGGTGGCTTCGCCAATGACATCGAACGTCGCAAGGCCCTGTTCCCGCGCACACCCACAGGTCAGGAGCACTTGGCCCTGCCGCCATGGGGTGTGTCCGGCGACGGCCTGCGATTGGGTGAAAGCGTAGGTGCCAAGTTGGACACCGACATGCAGTCGCCGGTCGCCTGGGCACCGGTGTCTCGGGTGCCGCACAGCGACGGCAGCACCGGTCACTTCCCGCACATCATCGAACGTGGCAAACCGGGCATCATTGGCGTGCTGAGCAACGGCCAGCGCTTCGTCAATGAAGCCAACGGCTATTACGACTACGTCACGGCCATGGTCGCCGCCGCCCCGCCCGATGAAGAAGTCGCCTCGTGGCTGATTTGCAGCCACGGTTTTCAGCGACGTTATGGCCTGGGCATCTCTCGGCCATTTCCCGTGCCGCTGTCACCCTTCATCCGCAGTGGCTATCTGAAAACCGGCAACACCCTTGAGGAATTGGCGCAGGCTTGCGGCATCAATCCGATGGGATTGCGCACCACCGTAACGGAATACAACCGCCACGCACGCCATGGTGAAGACCCGCAATTCGGCCGTGGCTCGACGCCCTACAACCGCAAACAGGGTGATGCATCGCAACAACCCAACCCGTGCGTCGCCCCCATCGAACACGGCCCGTTCTACGCCGTGAAGGTCCAGCCCGGCTGCTTCGGCACCTTCGCCGGGCTCAAGGTCAATGAGCACGCCCAGGTCCTCGACAACTCGGGACAAGCCATCGCCGGGCTGTACGCAGCGGGTGGCGACATGGCCAGCATCATGGGCGGCCACTACCCCGCCGGCGGCATCAACATCGGTCCGGCACTGACATTCGGCTACATCGCAGCACGCCACATCGCAGGAATCACCGCTTACGAACAGGAGATCGACCATGCAGCACATCGTTAATGCTCAAGGATTGAACATGCCCAAACTCGGCCTCGGTACCTGGCCGATGCTGGGCGAAGAATGCACCCGTGCCGTGGAACAAGCGCTGGCCTTGGGCTATCGGCATATCGACACGGCGGCGGCCTACAACAACGAGGACGCAGTCGGTCAGGCGCTGCTGAACAGTCCGACACCCCGTGATCAGATCCACATCACCACCAAGGTTTGGTGGGATCAGCTGCAACCCGATGCCATGCGCCATTCCATGGACCGCAGCCTCAAGGCCCTGCACAGCGATTACGTCGACCTGTTCATGATCCATTGGCCCAACCCCGATTGGGATTTGCCGCGTACCCTCGAAACCCTGGTGTCGTTCAAGGAGCAAGGCCTGGCGCGCAGCATCGGTGTGGCGAATTTTCCGCTGCCGTTGCTGCGCAAAGTCGTCGAGGAGCTGGGCACGCCACTGGCAGCGATTCAGCTCGAATACCACGTGCTGCTCGGACAAAACGCCTTGCTGAATTACGCCCGTCAACACGACATAGCACTGACAGCCTACACGCCGTTGGCACGCAACAAGGTGTCGGAGCTCCCGGCCATTCAACAGATCGCCGCCAAGCATGGCGTGTTGCCAACCCAGGTCGCGCTCAAGTGGCTGCTGGATCAACCGAGCGTGGCCGCGATTCCCAAGGCCAGCAGTGAGGCCAATCAACGGGCCAATCTCGCCGCGCTCGACATACAACTCGATGACGAGGATCGCCGCTTGATCGCCGGCCTGTCCAAGCGTGAACGTCAGGTCAGCCCGGACTTCGCGCCGGTGTGGGATGCGTTCGACGATTAACCAACCCTTACACATTTCTCCCACAGCGTTTTGCCAGTGCGGTTATTCATGGAGCCGGTGATACCCGCCCCATCAATCCATGAGAGACCGTCAACATGCTATGGAACAAGGCAAGACGCAGCGACAACGTGAATGACACGCGCAAGGGCAAGGATGCCCGTACCTACACAGGGAAAACCCTGGGCGCCGGACTGGCCTCTGTCGCGCTGGCCAGCGCTGGACTTTACTCGTTGCTGAGTGACGTTCCGCCCGCCCCTTCGGACATATCGGGCCCACCCGTCGCTTCCTTCGAAGCCAAGCTCGAGCAGGATCTGCAACTGATGTTTATCCAGTCAGTGCTGGGTGAAACCGAAGACACCTGGAAGCAAATCTTTGTGCAAGCAGGGCGGAACTACCCCCCGCCTTCGTTAACGCTGTTCGACAATGGCGTGAGCTCGGCCTGTGGATATGCCAGTTCCGCTATCGGTCCCTTCTACTGTCCGGGCAATCAACAGCTGTATCTCGACCTGGCATTTTTCGCGAAGCTGGAGCAGCAATTTTCAGTGGTCGCAGAATTTGCGCGTGCCTACATCATCGCTCACGAAATCGGGCATCACGTGCAACTGATACTGGGAATGTCCGCCCCCCTTGAAGAAGCCTTGCTGGACCAGAAACCCGTCACCGGCGACGGAGGCCTGGAAGTACGCGGCGAATTGCAGGCCGACTGCCTCGCCGGCGTCTGGGCGCACCATGCGCAGCAACGCCTCGCGTGGCTTGAGCCCGGCGACATGGAAGCCGCGTTACATGCCGCTGCGACCTTCGGCGACGACAACCTGCAGCGCGCCCAGAACGCCCCCGTTCGGTCAGAGACGTTCAGCCATGGGACCTCCGAGCAGCGCGTTAGCTGGTTCAAAACCGGTTTTGACACAGGCCAAACGGACGCATGCGACACCTTCACCGCAGTGGATTTGTAACACCCGCCTGTCAACCCAATCACTGATATCACCCCCAGCATAGAACCGGCGCCACACAAGGCGGTCAGACGACCGGACTGGCGCCGCTTCCACTCAGCAGCAACACTCATCGCACGGTTCTTTACCCGGAACACAAGAGGATTCCCACATGCTATGGAAAAAAGGCCGACGCAGCGACAACGTGGTCGATGCCCGTGGCGATGATGTTGGCGGTGGCGGTGGCGGCATGCGTTTCGGTGGCGGCAAGGGCCTGAGCCTGACGGCGATCCTGCTGATTGTCGGGATCGGCTGGATCACCGGCCAGGACCCGATGCAGATCCTCGGACAGCTGGCTGGCCAGATGGGCGAGCAATCGGCACCGGCCACCAACCAGACCCGCAAGACACCACCGGCCAACGATGAAGGCGCCGAATTCGTGCGCTCGATCCTCGGCGATACCGAAGACACCTGGCGTCAGGTGTTCCAACAAGCCGGCCGGCAATACAAGGACCCGACCCTGGTGCTGTTCAGCAACCGCGTCAACTCGGCCTGCGGCTTGGCGACCTCGGCAACCGGTCCGTTCTACTGCCCGGCGGATCAGAAGGTTTACCTGGACATGTCGTTCTTCCAGGAGATGTCACAACGCTTCGCGGCCGCGGGTGACTTCGCCCAGGCCTACGTGATCGCCCATGAAGTCGGCCACCACGTGCAGACCTTGCTCGGCGTCTCGGCGAAGATCCAGGCCGCGCGTCAACAGGGCCGGCAAATGGAAGGCGACGGCGGCCTGCTGGTCCGTCAGGAACTGCAAGCTGACTGCCTGGCCGGGGTCTGGGCCAACCATGCGCAGCAACGCCTGAACTGGTTGGAGCCGGGCGACATCGAAGAAGCACTGAACGCCGCCAACGCCATTGGTGACGATCGCTTGCAACAACAGGGTCAGGGCCGCGTGGTCCCGGACTCGTTTACCCATGGTACGTCAGCGCAACGGGTGCGCTGGTTCAAAACCGGATTCGCCCAGGGCCAGGTCGGCCAGTGCGATACCTTCTCGACGAAAAATTTGTAAATGAATAAACGGTTGTTGATGTGGCTGTTCACTTGCGCGATTCCTTTCACAAATACTTGGGCCGCCGAGCAGGGGGTCAAGGAGATCAGTCCAGGACGTCTGTTGTTGAAATCAGGCGAGATCGCGGTGGGTATCAGCCCCGCCCCGACAAAAATCGAGCGCGTATTGATCATCGTCCACGGTCGCTTGCGCAATGCACAAACCTATCTGCAGAGCGGCGAGCACACGGCCGAACTGGCCGGGCAAAGCGCAACGACCCTGGTGATCGCCCCGCAATTCCTCAATGAAACCGACGTCGCGCTACAGCCGGTAGCCGACACCGTGTTGCGCTGGCAAGGCAATGAATGGATGGCCGGCGGCGATTCCACCGCACCGTTTCGCCTGAGTTCCTACGAAGCACTGGACGAGATCATCGCCCGACTGGGTGATCGCCAGCAGTTTCCGGACGTGAAACAAATCGTCATCGCCGGGCATTCCGGCGGCGCTCAGGTGGTTCAGCGCTACGCTCTGCTGGGTCACGATCAACCTGCACTGCAAGCCGCTGGCGTGAAGGTGCGCTACGTGATCGCCAACCCCTCCTCCTATGCCTATTTCGACGAACGCCGGCCAGTCGCCTTCAGCCACGCCGGCTGCCCGGACTTCAATCGCTGGAAGTACGGGCTGGCGGATCTACCGGCCTATGCCGAAGGACAAACCGCCGCGCAACTGCAGGAAAAATACCTCAATCGCGACATCGTTTACCTGTTAGGGCAGCAGGACATCGACCCGAATCATCCGGCATTGGATAAAAGCTGCGAAGCCAAGGCTCAAGGACCGAATCGATTGGCCCGTGGGCGGTTTTACTTCGATTATCTGAAGCGACTGCAACCGCAGGGGTTGGAACAGCAACTGATCGAAGTGCCCGGGGTGGGGCATAACGGGGATGGGATGTTTACCTCGCCTGAGGGGCAAAAGGCATTGTTTGGACAGTGAGTTTTGCGGTGCTTGATCTAATGCCTTCGCGAGCGGGCTCGCTCCCACAGAGGAATGCGATCAACTGTGGGAGCGAGCCTGCTCGCGAAGAGGCCCTCAAGCCAACAGCATCTGCCTGAGCGCGACGCAATCCTGTGCATGCCAATCGGTCAATTCCGGCCACGGATTATCCGGCAAGTTCACCAACACCGTCCGCGCCCCCGCCGCTCGCCCGCAATCAAGATCAAAGCGATAATCGCCGACCATGACCATCTCGCTCGCCGGCACGTTCCAGGCTTCGGCCAATTTCAGCAAACCACCGGGATGCGGTTTTGGTGGCGCTTCGTCGCGACCGAGTACATCCTCCACGGCGAAGCAGTCGGCCAGGCCGATGGCTTCCAGGGTAACGTGCGCCAGCTCACGGGCATTGCGCGTGAGAATGCCCAGTCGGTACCCGCGTCCGGCCAGCTCGCGTACCAGCTCCACAGCGCCCGGTGCCGGCTTCGACCCCAACGCCAGGTCCCGTTCGTGCTCCAGCAGCCACGCGTGTTTGGCCGCTGCTTCATCGGCGGGCAGCGCGGCGAGGTGAGTCAGGATGTCGTGATCGGCCGGGATCGCCAGCGCCACGCGAATCGCGGCGAAGTCATGCACAGCCACCGTCAGGGTGCCGTCCATGTCGAACACCCAATGACGCACATCGGCCAGGCTCATGCCCAATCCTTGCGGTGGCGAATCAGGCCTTCCTGAGTGACGGACGCCACCAGTTGCCCGGCGCGGTTGAACACGCTGCCACGGGAGAATCCACGGGAGTTGCCGGCCCAGGGACTGTCCATCGCATAGAGCAACCAGTCGTCTGCGCGCAGATCCTGGTGAAACCACAGGGCGTGGTCGAGGCTGGCGACCTGCATGTCCTTGTGCCAGACCGATTTGCCATGGGGCTGCATCGAGGTGGTCAGCAAGCCGAAATCCGAGGCATAGGCCAGCAGGTATTTGTGCAATGCCGGTGTGTCAGCCAGCGCACCGTCGGCGCGAAACCAGGCGTACTTGATCGGATCCGAAGGGAGTGGATTGTAGGGGTCTTTCTCGGTGACCGGGCGAAACTCGATCGGCTTCGGGCACAACAGCTTTTCGCGCATTTTTTCCGGAATCAGGTGCGCTCTCTGCTGGGTGAGCTCCAGTTCCGAAGGCAGGTTTTCCGGGCCGACCACCTGCGGCATCTCGGACTGGTGCTCAAATCCCACTTCGTCGTACTGGAACGAGGCGCTGCCGGTGAAAATCGGCTGCCCCTTCTGGATCGCCGTCACCCGGCGCGTGCTGAAACTGCCGCCATCGCGAACGCGGTCAACCTGATACACCACCGGCAACCCGGCATCGCCCGGGCGCAGGAAGTAACCGTGCATCGAATGCACGTGACGTGTTTGCTCTACGGTCTGACTGGCCGCCGACAGCGACTGGCCGAGCACCTGACCGCCGAACAACTGACGAAATCCCAGGTCCTGGCTGCGGCCACGGAACAGGTTTTCTTCAATGGGCTCCAGGGTCAGCAAGTCCACCAGATCTTCCAACACTTGGCTCATTCAGACTCTCCTAACACAACGCAATGCCGCGCAGTCCTGGCTGCGTCGGTCGATTCAGATTCTGGCCACTGCCAACATGGGGCCATTGTAAACGTCCGTGTCAGGTTATCCATGCAACGTTTGCAGCCATTGTTCACGGCTAATGCGATAGAGCACGTGATGACGCAGGGGATGATCGATGGCGAGCTTCGGATGCTCGAAGTCATCAAAGGCGTCATGGTGCATGCCGATGGCCTGCATGACCTTTTGCGAAGGCAGGTTGTTAGCTGCGGTGAACGAGACGATTTCGTTCAACGGCAGCCGGTCAAAGCCGCAACGCAGAGCGGTCCACGCCGCTTCACTGGCGTAGCCGAGCCCCCAGTGCTCCCGAGCCAGGCGCCAACCGATTTCCGTGGCCGGGGTGAACGGCGCCTCGAATCCGACCACGCCAAGGCCGGTAAAACCGATGAACTGCCGGGTGTCCTTGCGCTCCAGTGCCCACAGGCCAAACCCGTGCTCGGCAAAATGACCTCTGATTCGCCCGATCAATGACGCGCTTTCCAGCCGGCTCAGAGGCGCCGGAAAATAGCGCATGACCTGCGGGTCGGCACACATTGCCGCAAAGTCCGGCAAATCCTCGTCGCGCCACTGGCGCAACAACAACCGCGCACTCTCGAGCTCCAATATCGGTTCCATCGTCCCCCGCCCCCTCAGTCAGGATGTCGCCAGTCTACAACGCTGGTAGGATTCGTCTCTCACTCCTGTACGCCTTTTATAGACAATGCAGTCATGCCCCTGCCGCTGATTTATCACGAAGACTACAGTCCTGAGTTCCCGGCGGATCACCGTTTCCCGATGGACAAGTTTCGCCTGCTGCGCGATCACCTGGTGGACAGTGGCCTGGCCCGCGACGCCGATCTGTTGCGCCCGGAACTCTGCCCGCCGGAGATTCTCGCCCTCGCCCATGACCCTTCGTATATCGAGCGCTACATGGGGGGCGAATTGTCCCGGGAAGATCAGCGACGCCTCGGACTGCCCTGGAGCGAAGCCCTGGCCCGGCGCACGGTTCGGGCGGTCGGCGGCTCCCTGCTTGCAGCCGAACAGGCACTGGAACATGGTCTGGCCTGTCACCTGGCAGGCGGCACCCACCATGCACATTATGATTACCCCGCCGGGTTCTGCATTTTCAATGACCTGGCGGTGATCAGCCATTTCCTGCTGGAAAGCGGCCGGGTCAACCGGGTGTTGATCTTCGACTGCGATGTGCATCAGGGTGACGGTACTGCCCGCATCCTGCACAACACCCCGGAGGCGATTACCGTTTCCCTGCATTGCGAAAAGAATTTTCCCGCACGCAAGGCCGAAAGTGACTGGGACATTCCACTGCCCAATGGCATGGGCGATGCCGAGTACCTCAATGTGGTGGACGACGCGCTCAACTACTTGCTGCCGCTCTACCAGCCGGATCTGGTGCTGTATGACGCGGGTGTCGATGTGCACAAAGATGACGCGTTGGGCTATCTGAAACTGACAGACCAAGGCGTTGCTGCCCGCGATGAAAGCGTCATGCGCCATTGCCTGGGCCGGGATATCCCGGTGGTCGGGGTGATCGGCGGTGGTTACAGCAAGGACCGCAAGGCCCTGGCTCGCCGTCACGGCATTCTCCACCACAGCGCGCAACGGGTGTGGCAGTCATCAGGTTGTCACTGAGTTGTGGATGCTTTACCCACAATGCCTGTGGAACCGCCTGTGGATAACCTGAGCGAAAGGGACTACAGCCCTTACTGACCTTGAGCTACAGAGCGGTGGTTGTTTTTTAACCAGATATTGAATTCATCATCGATCCCTGTGGGAGCGGGCTTGCCCGCGATGACGTCGGCACACTCAACATCTTTGTCGCCAGACCGCTTGCTATCGCTGGCAAGCCAGCTCCCACAGGGATCGCGTACTGCTAGAATGCGCGGCTATTCAGCCACACCGCAGCTCTCATCATGACTCAACCGTCGACCTCCTCCCCTCCCAGCGTCGCCATCATCGGCGGCGGCCCCGCCGGATTGATGGCGGCCGAAGTGCTGAGCCAGGCCGGGATCAAGGTCGACCTGTACGACGCCATGCCCTCAGTGGGAAGAAAATTCCTCCTGGCCGGCGTTGGCGGCATGAACATCACCCACTCTGAAGCCTACCCGGCCTTCCTCTCGCGCTACGCCGAGCGGGCACCGCAGATTGCGCCGTTGCTCCGCGGCTTCGGTGCCGACGCGTTGTGCCAATGGATTCATGACCTGGGGATTGAAACCTTTGTGGGCAGTTCCGGCCGGGTCTTCCCGACCGACATGAAAGCCGCGCCATTGTTGCGTGCCTGGCTCAAGCGCCTGCGTGACAGCGGTGTGGTTATCCACACCCGTCATCGCTGGCTCGGCTGGGATGAACACGGCCACTTGCTTATCCACAGCCCCGAAAGCGAAAAAACCGTCCGGGCCGACGCCACCCTGCTCGCCCTCGGCGGCGGCAGCTGGGCACGCCTGGGGTCGGACGGCGCCTGGATGTTGCCCTTGGAACAACACGGTGTAGGACTGGCACCGCTACAACCCAGCAATTGTGGCTTCGAGGTGCAGGCCTGGAGCGAATTGATGGTCAGCAAATTCGCCGGTGCCCCGCTGAAAAACATCGCCATCGGGTTGAACGATGACATTCCACGGCTGGGCGAATGCGTGATCACCGCGACAGGCATCGAAGGCAGCCTGATTTACGCCTTGTCGGCACCGATCCGCGAGGCCATCAACCTGCACGGCTCAGCGACGATCAATCTCGATCTGTTGCCGGGCCGACCTGTGGATAAAGTCCAGGCGGCGCTGAGCAAACCCCGTGGCTCACGCTCGATGAGCAAGCATCTGCACAGTCAACTTGGAATCGACGGTGTAAAGGCCGCTCTGTTACGGGAGCTGACCACTGCCGAAACCTTTGCCGACATGGCGCTGCTGGCCCAGGCGATCAAGGCCCTGCCTTTGACGCTGGTTAAAACCCGGCCTCTGGACGAAGCCATCAGCAGTGCTGGCGGTGTGCTGTTCGAATCGATGGATGAGCGATTGATGCTCAAGCAATTGCCAGGCGTGTTCTGCGCAGGGGAAATGCTCGATTGGGAAGCGCCGACGGGTGGCTATCTACTGACCGCCTGTTTCGCCAGTGGGCGTGCGGCGGGGTTGGGGATGGTGGAGTGGTTGCAGCGCACGGGTTGAAGACCGAGGCGCGCCGTTCGCGAGAAAGACCTCTCCCCCACCAGAACATCCTTCCAACGCTGGAGCGAAACCGCCCCAGAAAAAGGACTCACAACCCCCCCCCACCACGCCCCCACCCCCCCCTCCCCCCTTCCCCCCCCCTCCCCCCCCCCCCCCCACCCCCCCTCCACCCCCCCCCCCCCCCCCCCCCCCCCCAAGGCGGCTTAACAGCCCCCGCTAATATTCAAGGCTTGCGCTTACGCGGCCCGGTGTTGAACACCGGCACCTTGCGCACCGGCTTGACCGCAGGTTCCGGCGCAGAAACCTCCCCGCTGTCCACCCACTTGCCAAGGTTGCGCTTGCCGCCACCACCGGAAGTTTTCGGTTTCTTCGGTTTTTTCGGCTTCTTGATCACCTGCCCGCTGGCATCGGTTTCCGGCACGCGGTGCTCGGGTTCGAACTCGGGTTCGTTCTGCCGCTTCAACGTCTGACGGGTCAACATCTCGATGGCTGACAGAAGATTCACTTCATCCGCACATACCAGCGAAATGGCTTCACCCGTCGAACCCGCACGGCCAGTGCGACCGATCCGGTGGATGTAGTCCTCGGCCACGATCGGCAAGTCGAAATTGACCACCAGCGGCAAGTCTTCGATGTCCAGGCCTCGGGCGGCAACGTCGGTGGCCACCAGGATCTGTATTTCGCTGGCCTTGAAGCGGTCCAGTGCGCGCTGGCGCGTCGCTTGGGGTTTGTCGCCGTGGATGCCATCGGCATTGACGCCCAGGCCCTGGAGTTTTTCCACCAGCGCATCCACGCCGTTACGGGTCTTGGCGAACACCAGCACCTGCTTCCACTTGCCCTTGCGCATCAAGTGCACGAACAGTTCCGGCTTGCGCTTCTTGTCGACCGTCACGATCCATTGCTTGACGGTGTTGGCCGCCACGTTGCGCGGGCTGACTTCGATGCTCAGCGGATCGTTGAGCATTTGCCCGGCCAGCAGGCGGATGTCATCGGAGAAGGTCGCGGAGAACAGCAGCGTCTGACGTTTCTTCGGCAACGCGCGGTAAATGTTCGCCAGCTCTTCGGAAAAACCCAGGTCGAGCATGCGGTCGGCTTCGTCCAGTACCAGGGTTTGCAACTGGTTGAACTTCAACGCGTTCTGACGGAACAGGTCGAGCAAACGGCCCGGGGTCGCGACCAACAGGTCCACGCCGCCACGCAGCTTCATCATTTGCGGGTTGATGCTGACGCCGCCGTATACCGCATAGGTGCGCAGCGGCAGGTTCTCGGCGTACTGGCGCACGGCTTCGTGAACCTGCTCGGCCAATTCCCGGGTCGGCACCAGAATCAGTGCGCGCACCGAGTTGGCGGCGACTTTCGGCCCTTCCATCGCCAGCAGTTGCAGGAGCGGCAAGGCGAAGCCGGCGGTCTTGCCGGTGCCGGTCTGGGCGGCGGCCATCAGGTCGCGACCGGCCAACACCGCCGGAATGGCTTGCGCCTGAACCGGCGTCGGCGTCTGGTAGCCGAGCTTCTCGAGGGAGCGCAGCAAGGGATCGATCAGGCCAAGGGTGGCGAAAGTCATGGGAGTACCGTAGGAAAATTCAGCGCGATTGCGCAAAACAAGAGTGCAATGGCGCGCAGTTTACCCTAATTCACACGGGATTCCGCCGACACCACGGGCGGCACGACCTTCGCTACTGGCTTTTCCGGTGCACGACGCCACTGCGGCAGGCCAATCAACACCACGGCGCTGATGATCACCAGCATCGCCAGCGCTTCCTCGATACCGATGGTCTCGCCGACAAACACGATCCCCAGCAACACCGCCACCGCCGGGTTGACGTAGGCATAGCTGGTGGCCGCCGCCGGACGCACGTGTTTCAACAGGTACATGTAGGCATTGAAGGCGATGATCGAACCGAACACGGTCAGGTATGCCAGCGCGGCCCAGCCTTCGATCGGTGGCATTTTTTCCAGGTGTTCACCGCTGACCGCGCTGCCGATCAGCAACACCACGCCGCCCACCAGCATTTCCACAGCGCTGGCCATGGCCCCTTGCGGCAACGGCAGGTGTTTGCTCCACACCGAACCGAACGCCCAAGTGGCTGCGGCAAAAATCAGCAGGGCAGCGCCCAAGGGGCTCGATTGCAGGTTGGAGCCGAGGTTGAGCATCACTATGCCGATCATTCCGAGCACGACACCCGCCCATTCCAGACGGGTATTGCGCGCGCCCCAGAAGTAGCCACAGAGCAAGGTGAACAGCGGCACCGTCGCCACCGCCAGGGCCGCCACCCCGGAAGCCACGCCCGTGTGTTCGGCCACGCTGACCGCCCCGTTGCCGCACGCCAGCAGCAACACACCGATAATCCCAGCAGCCTTCCATTGTGCCCAGGTCGGTGCCGGCGCCCCGCGCCAGCGCAGGAAGGCGTACATCAAAGTGCCGGCGATCACGAAACGGATACCTGCGAGCAGCAAGGGCGGCCAGTACTCCACGCCGATGCGGATCACCAGATAGGTCGAGCCCCAAATCACGTACAAGGCGAAAAAGGCAGCGATCAACGGTAAGGGAAAGCGACGTAGGCTGGACATGATGGGCAGCTCGCAGGCAGAACAGATGAACGGCTATTCTAGAAAGGCTGGCGCGGGAAAATAAGTTACAAAACCTGTTTAAAGCGCCCGTACACTTTTCAAAACACGGAGTTGATGGCTATAAACCGTGTTTTCGAAAGTCGGCCATTTTTCAGGAGTCACCCCGATGGATAAGTACGACCGCATGCTGCTCAGCGCCCTGCTGGAAAACGGCCGCGCGTCCTACGCCGACCTGGCGCGCAAGGTCAATCTGTCCGCCCCGGCCGTGGCCGAGCGCGTGGCCAAGCTCGAAACCAGCGGCGTGATCACCGGCTACCAGGCCAAAGTCGACATGTCCAAGGTCGGGCTACCGATCCAGTGCGTGATCGAACTGCGCCTGAACCAGCACGGCAACCAGAAAGCCTACGACGAGCTGATCCAGATCCCGCAACTGACCGAATGCCATCGGGTGACAGGGGATCCGTGCGTGATCATGCAAGCAGCGGTGGGCTCGATGCCGGAACTGGAAGAGCTGATCAATCGCGTCGCCCAGTTCGGGTTCAGCAAGACGTCGATCGTGTTGTCCAGCGCCATCGAAAAGCGCGTGCCGTTGGGGCAGCTGGAAGGGAATGGTAAGGCGATTTAATTTTTTGAGAGGGTACCCTGTGGGGGGGGGGGGGGGGGGGGGGGGGGGGGGGGGGGGGGGAGGGAGGGGAGACCCACCCACCCCCCCCCCACCCCCCCCCCCCCCCCCCCCCCCCCCCCCCCCCCCCCCCCCCCCCCCCCCCCCCCCCCCCCCCCCCCCCCCCCCCCCCCCCCCACAAGGGAATTGTGTCGTTGTCAGAACCCGCGGTAACGCTTGAGATGCTCGCCCACCTTCGCCGCCGGCACCTTCTGCAATTTGCACAGCAGATCATGGGACAACTCGCGCAGTCCATGCTTCTGGCGCAACTCTTCAGCCAGATGCGCCGTCAGGTTGGCCGCCATTTCCGCATCGGCCATGGCCCGGTGAGCCTTGCCGGTATGGGGAAGGTTGGCGAACGTGGTGAGGGTGCCGAGCTTGTGGTTCGGTGCCGCCGGCATCAGGCGCCGGGCCAGCAGCAGCGAGCAGGCAAAGTTCTGCAGGCGGGTGCGTTTGATCCGCCCCAGTTCGAAATCCCAGAACTTCTGGTCGAACGCGGCGTTGTGCGCCAGCAGTGGCGTGGTGCCGACGAATTCGTTGACCTCGTTCATCACCTGTTCGGCCGAGGGCGCAGTACGCAACATGGCGTTGCTGATGCCGGTGAGTTGTTCGATGAAGGCCGGGATGCGCACGCCGGCGTTCATCAGGCTCTGGTAACGCTCGACGATGCGCCCCTGTTCAAGGATCACCACGGCAATTTCCGTGGCCCGGCAGCTGCTGCTCGGGGAGATCCCGGTGGTTTCAAAGTCGATGACTGCGATGCGTTCCAAACCTGTTTCAACTCCGTAATGATCAATTCTTGAGCAGCAAGGCGCCTTCGATCGGCACGTAGCGGCTGGCGGCGCGGATCAGCGAGTTGGCGGTCAGGCCCGGTACGCCATAAGCCACCGCTTGCACGCCGTGCTTGCTGATGATGCGCTCCAACAGCATGTCGAAATCACCGTCGCCGGAAGCCAGCACCACTTCGTCGACATGGTCCGCCGCGTCCATGACGTCGAGGGTAATGCCCACGTCCCAGTCGCCTTTGGCCGAGCCGTCGCTGCGCTGGATGTAGGGCTTGAGCTTCACGGTGAAACCGAGGTTGCGCAGGATCTGCTGGAACTGCTGCTGCTTGCTGTCGCCGCGATCGATGGCGTAGGCGTAGGCTTCGACAATCTGCCCCTGTTTGCTGATTTCAGCCCACAGCGCGGCATAGTTGAAGTGACACCCGTAAGCCTGACGCACGGTGTAATAGAGGTTCTGGACATCGGCGAACACTGCGATTTTCTTCACCGGACACCTTCATCAGAGCGCAGGCAGGATCAGGCACCAGGCCCGAAAAGGCGCCCAGTATGCCAGTCTAAAGGAGGATTGTGGCGAGGGGATTTATCCCCGTTGGGCTGCGAAGCAGCCCCCCCTGCGTCCGTTCAGACAGACGGAGTTGTTCGGATTACGACTGCTGCGCAGCCGAACGGGGATAAATCCCCTCGCCACAGGGTGTCAGACGAAGGTGTCGTCGTCGCCGCCAAAGAACGATGAGCTGTCATCGCTGTAATCAGCGTCGGTAAAACCTCCCTGGTCATTGCTCCAGGAATCATTACCGGCCATGCGCTGGTCATCGCCCCAACCGTTGTTGCCCTGATCATTGACCTGGGCTGGTTCTTCCTTGATGACTTCGACGATTTCCTGCGGTTGCTGATTGTGATGGAACAGACTGCTGATGCCTTGCGCCAGCATCACGCCACCAGCGACACCGGCGGCGGTTTTCAGTGCTCCGCCGAGGAAGCTGCTGCCGGCTGACGGAGCCTGCTGTTGCGGTACGTAGTTCTGTTGAGGTGGCGCGCCGAAGTTCTGCTGCGGTGGCTGCGAATTGAACGAAGACCGTCCCGGTTCACGCCAGCCGCCACCGCTCGACGCAGGTGCGCTCTGGCTCGGCGCAGGCTGAGGATCACGGGAACTGCCGCCAAAGATGCTCGACAGGAAACCACCGCTGCTTGGCGCCGGCGCCGTTGTCTGCGCCCTGGCCTGTTGCAGGTCGGCCTCCAATTGCTGGACTTGCGCAGTCAGTTGCTTGTTCTGTTCATCGAGGCGCTTGATCGCCGCCTCTTGCACCAGAATCGCCTGGGTCATGAAATAACCTGCCGCCGGTTGGCGCGTCAGGTGTTCCTTGATCCGCGCCTCGGCCTGGGCGTCGCGCGGGGCTGCCTCCGTTTCGGCCTGTTGCAGGCGGGAAAACAGTCCATCGATCAGGGTTTGTTCTTCGCTGTTCATGGCGACCTCGTAGATTGCCGGGGGAAATCGTTGCCCTTGTCCGCTTGAGGATAAGGCGCCCGACCTTAATGGAGGCTGAAACAAGTTGTTTCAATGAGCTTTACCGAACGTTTACGTTTGCTTGTGCCCGTACATCATCGGTTACAGTGTGTAACCTGTTATGACCTGCGATACCGACTGATGAATCCGTTCGATGTTCTGCGTGACTCCCTGTATTTCTTCAAACGCAATCTGGGCCAGATCGTGCAGCTGTGCCTGCCGCTGGTGATCATCGAAGCCCTGTTGCAACAAGTGGTCGACCACTCCACCGAGCCGGGCAGTTTCCCCGGCATCAGCGTGATCGTCGGCCTGCTGGTGTATCCGCTGTACACCGCCGCGCTGATTTTGTTCCTTGATGCCCGCAGCCGTGGCGAGTCGCCAAGCAACCGCGAGTTGCTGTCGCGATCCGCCTACCTGTGGCCACGCTTCGCCCTGCTGACCGCCCTCAATACCCTGCTGATTCTGCTTGGCCTGTCGCTGTATTTCCTGCCGGGCATCTATCTGATGGTGACCCTGGCGTTCGGCGAATACCTATTGGTGCTGCGTGGCCTGGCGCCGCTGGCAGCGATGAAGGAAAGCCTGCGCCTGACCCGTGGGCACTTCATCC
This sequence comes from Pseudomonas baetica, assembly GCF_051216495.1. Classification (GTDB taxonomy): domain Bacteria; phylum Pseudomonadota; class Gammaproteobacteria; order Pseudomonadales; family Pseudomonadaceae; genus Aquipseudomonas; species Aquipseudomonas baetica_B. The sequence continues at coordinate 22,437 of NZ_JBPKAM010000052.1, forward strand.
GCATCTTGGTGAGCATTCTGTGTGTAATGGGGCCGTTGTGGTTGCTCAAGGGTGCCACCCTGGCGGTTTATCCCGAGCCGCAGAACCCGGTGATCTCGCTGCTGATCGACAGTGCCCACAGTTTCCTGCAACTGTTCACCAGCGTGGTGCTGTTCCGCCTGTTCATGTTGATCAGCGATGTACCGGAAAAAATCGACGGGCCACTCTGACCTTGGGTGACCGACCGTCAGTCGGGTATGCTCGGGCTCAATTTCCGTAACGCGATAAGCCGAGCCATGACCCGACTGCTGCGCTACACCTTGCCGGGATTGCTGATCGTTATCGGCCTGATCGGGGCAATGATCCACAGCCTGACCTGGCGCCCCGCGGCCCGTGAAGTGCTGCCGGTCAGTTGCAGCACCAAGGCGCCAACCCTAGCGACCGGCCAGGCACTGAAGGTGATGACCTGGAACGTCCAGTACCTGGCGGGCAAGCGCTATGTCTTCTGGAATGACCTGGCTTCCGGCAACGACGACACCCCTACACCTGATGACATGGCCTTCAGCCTCGATGAAGTGGCGCGGGTGATTCGTGACGAGCAACCGGACGTCGTGCTGTTGCAGGAACTCGATGACGGCGCCAAGGCCAGTGACTACCAGAACCAGCTCAAATTGTTGCAGGAACGGGTTGCCGATCTGTATCCGTGCAGTGCTCATGCCTTCGACTGGAAGGCTGACTTCGTCCCTGATCCGCATATCTTCGGCAGCGTTGGCCGGCAACTGGCAACCCTGAGCCGCTACCAGATCGAACATGCCCAGCGCCTGCAATTGCCGGTGGCGCGAGCCAACCTGATCAGCCGCCAGTTCCAACCCAAAAACGCTGTGCTGGTGGCCTACTTACCGCTCAGCGAGGGTGGCCAGATCGCGGTGCTCAACACCCATCTGGATCGCGTGACGCAGCCTGACGAAACGCTGCAAGCCCAAGTGAGCGCCGTGGCCAAGACCCTGGACAAGCTCGAAGGCCGCGGCACGCCGTGGTTGATCGGCGGTGACTTCAATCTGCTGCCGCTGGGGCAATACCAACGCCTGCCTGCCGAACAACGCACGCCCTACTCCGCCGACAGCGCGCTGCATGTGCTGTGGGACAAATACCCGATGATCCCCACCAACAACGAAGCCAGCGGCATTGACCGTGCGCGCTGGCTGACTCACTACCCGAACGATCCGGGCCTGAACGGTCCGGACCGTACTGTCGACTACCTGTTCTACAGCCCGCGCATCAAACGGGTCGAAGCGATGGTGAGGCAGGACGATACCTTGCGCATCTCCGATCACTTGCCGGTGATTGCACGGTTCCTGCTGCCCGCTGGGCAGTGACCTGTGGGAGCGAGCCTGCTCGCGAAAGCGGTGTGTCAGACACTACAAATGTCGGCTGACAATTCCTCTTCGCGAGCAGGCTCGCTCCCACAAGGATCACGCCTTCAGTTTGCCTGCCAGTCATCCGGGATGACCGCGATCACATCGATCTCCATCAGCCACTGCGGCTGGCCGAGCCCGGAAATGACCAGTCCCGTCGAGATCGGGAACACACCCTTCAACCACTTGCCAATCACCTGGTAAACCGGTTCGCGATAACGGGGATCGATGATGTAGGTGGTGGTTTTGACGATGTGCGAAAGATCGCTGCCCGCCTCTTCCAGCAGCTGTTTGACGTTTTTCATCGCCTGCTCGGCCTGGGCTGCCGGGTCGCCAAGCCCCACCAGGTTGCCCTCGAAATCGGTGCCAATCTGACCCCGGACATACACCGTATTGCCCGCCCGTACGGCTTGGCAAAGGTCGTTGTCCAAAGACTGATTGGGATAGGTGTCTTTGGTATTGAACATGCGAATTCGCGTGTGAGTAGGCATCAACTGACTCCCCTGAAACTTGATTTATGATCGACTCTTAGCGCTGCGACCGGTCGCGGTATTCGAGGTACTGGCGCTGGGTGGCAATGTGGCCTGCGACATGCTTGGCGTCATGCCAGACACCCCAGATAAAGCTCGACCCACGACGCGACAGCCACGGCAGCCCCACGAAGTAAACGCCCGGTTCGCTCGATACACCGCGCTGGTGGCGAGGTTTGCCCTTGTCGTCAAACGCATCGACCTGCAGCCAGCTGTAGTCGACGGCATAGCCGGTCGCCCAAATGATCGAGGTGATGCCCGCCTCAGCCAGATCAAGCTCCAGGATCGGGTTGGTCATGCAATCAGGGTCGGGCAGCATGAACCGGGCTTCGGGCTCTTCCGGCAGATCAAGGCCGTTACGCGCCACGTAGGCATCCGCGGCGTCCAGCAACGAGAGGTAATTTTCGTCGCCAGCCGCGATGTTTCGCACCAGATCCTGCTGGAACGTCACCACGCCGTCGTTGAAGGATTGGGTCAGCCCCACCAGCGTGACACCCTGCCTGGCGAGCGCCCGGAAATCGACGGTGTTGCCGCCACGGGCACCGCTGACCGCGATGGTCACGTGCTCGCGCCCCGGCTGCATGACCTCGGCATCCCACAGCCCCAACACCCCCAGCCACCAGCAGAAGTCACGGTTGCGATAGGCGCGAGGCGGACGATCATGCTGGCCGACAGACAGATAAACCTGTTTACCAGCGCGCTGCAGTTCATCAGCGATTTGAACACCGGAAGAACCCGCACCCACCACTAGCACACCGCCCTCGGGCAGTTGCTGCGGATTGAAGTATTGGGCCGAGTGAATTTGCGTGATGCGATCGTCTTTTGGAGCAATCGGCGGAATGACCGGACGCTGGAATGGACCGGTAGCCGCCACCACGCGATTGGCCTCGATCACGCCCTCGGAGGTCTCGATGGTGAAGCCCGGGCGATCGGCGTTGCGTATCACTTTTTTGACGTCGACACCGGTACGGATCGGCGCTTCGAATTTCTCGGCATAGGCTTCGAAATAAGCCGCGACGCGATCTTTCGAAGCGAAGGCATCGGGCTCTAGGTCTTCGAACGCCAGGCCGGGGAAACGGTCATGCCAGACCGGACCGTTGGCCACCAGCGAATCCCAGCGTCCGGTGCGCCATGCTTCAGCGATGCGATTACGCTCAAGAACGAGGTGGGGAACACCGAGTTTGCTCAGGTGCTCACTCATGGCGACGCCAGCCTGGCCGGCTCCGACAACAAGCGTATCTATTTCTATCTTATTTACAGTCATGCTTGTGCCCTTCATTGAGGCAACTATGGCGCGCCAAGTCGCTACAGATCAGTCATGTTTATGTGTTAGTTCCGCACTTATAACTTTGCTTGCGGGATGGTTTTATTCTGTGCGGTAAGTGCAAATAGCGAAATTATGATTTTTGTAGTTGTTAGCCAGAAAAAAACTGCGTGGCAATTTCAATCAATATGTAATGACACAAACCTTGTAGGAGCGAGCTCTGCTCGCGATGGACGTCAACGATAACGCGCGCAACTTGAATGAACGCGTTGTCTGGACGTTTTTCGCGAGCAGAGCTCGCTCCTACAATTATTTAAAGCACGCCGATTTCCTGGGCCGTCCGATCAACCGCAATCTTCGTCTTGGAAACCAGTTCGTCGATTTCACCACGCGTGGCGATCAATGCCGGTGCCATGATCATGCGACCCAGGGTCGAACGAATGATCACGCCTTCCTCGAAACCGATGGTACGGCAGCGCCAGGCGATGTCGTTTTCGTTGGCAAAGCGCTTGCGGGTCGCCTTGTCTTGCGCGAACTGCAGCGCGGCCACCAGCCCTGTGCCCTGGATCTCGCCCACCAACGGGTGATTGCCGAACACCTCGCGCAGGCAATTGTGCAGGTAGGGGCCGGTGTCGGTTTTCACCTGGGTGACCACCCCTTCATCGCGCAGCGCTGTAAGGTTGGCGATCGCAACCGCGGCCGCCACCGGGTGACCGGAATAGGTCAGGCCGTGGGCAAACACACCCCCCTGCTCCACCAACACCTCGGCCATGCGCCGGCTCAGGATCAGGCCGCCCATCGGGATGTAGCCCGAGGTCAGGCCTTTGGCGATGGACAGGGTGTCCGGTTGGAAATCGAAGTGCTGGTGGGCAAACCATTCGCCGGTACGCCCGAAGCCACCGATCACCTCGTCCGCACACAGCAGCACGTCGTACTGGCGGCAGATGCGCTGGATTTCCGGCCAGTAGCTTTCCGGCGGGAAAATCATGCCGCCGGCGCCCTGGAAAGGCTCGGCGATGAAGGCTGCGACGTTCTCGGCGCCCAGTTCGAGAATCTTCGTCTCCAGCTGACGGGCAGCGCGCAGGCCGAATTCCGCCGGGGTCAGTTCACCCTCGTGCGCGAACCAGTACGGTTCGTCGATGTGCGCGACATCGGGAATCACACCGCCCATGTCGTGCATGAACTTCATGCCGCCCAGTGCGGTGGCGCCCAGGGTCGAGCCGTGGTAACCGTTCCAGCGACCAATGATGGTCTTCTTCTGCGGCTTGCCGAGAATCTGCCAGTAGCGGCGCACGGTACGGATCAACACCTCATTGGCTTCGGAGCCGGAGTTGGTGTAGATCGCGTGGCTGTAGTGCTTGGGCAACAGGCTAAACAGCAACTCGGACAGCTCGACCACCGCCGGGTGGGTGGTGTGGAAAAACATGTTGTAGTAAGGCAACTGCTCCAACTGACGGGTCGCCGCCGCGGCGAGATCCTTACGCCCATAACCGAGGTTGGTGCACCACAGGCCGGACATGCCATCGAGGTAGCGATTGCCATCGTTGTCCCACAGGTGCAAGCGCTCGCCACCGACGATGACGCGAGGCCCTTCGGCGTTCAACGCCTTCTGATCGAGGAAGGCATGAATGTGGTGGGCAGCGTCACCGGCTTGATAGTCCCTGGTTTCCCGCTGCGGCTTGTAGTCTGTTGTCATCTCAAATGCTCCTGAATTGAGTAAGGATTCAGTTCCCGGAAAATAGGCGCCCGTGCGGCTTAGCGTGCAGCCCAGGCATTAAAACGTTCCTCAAGCTCTTCGCCGTGATCGACCCAGAACGTGGCCTCCACCAACTGACCTTCAGCCAGATTGGCCTGGGCCGTAGGCAGCTGGGAAAGGGTATCCGCTGGCAACTGCGCCAGCACATCCTTGCGAATCGGGCCGTAGGGAATCTGGGTGGAGAAGGATTTCTGCCCGCTCGCCTGGCTGGCAAACACGATGAAGCGCTCGGCCAATGCCTTGTTCGGACTGCCGCGAACGATGGCCCAGTGATCAGGATCGTAAAGGTGGCCGTTCCATGTAATGGCGAGTTTCGAACCTTCCTTTTGCGCCACGGCAATTCGGCCGTTGTAGGCGGCGGACATCACGACATCGCCTGCCGCGAGCCATTGAGGAGGTTGTGCGCCGGCTTCCCACCACTGGATCGAGGGCTTGATCTGGTCAAGCTTGCGGAAAGCCCGATCCACGCCTTCCTTGGTCCCCAGGACCTTGTAAAGGTCTGCCTGCTTGACGCCATCGGCGAGCAGCGCCACTTCCAGTGTGTACTTGGCACCTTTGCGCAGGCCGCGCTTGCCCGGATACTGCTGCAGATCCCACAGGGCAGCCCAGGACGTTGGCGCCGCGCCCACCTTGCTCGAGTTGTAGGCGAGCACCATCGACCACACGTAACTGGCCACACCGCATTCGCTCACCGCACCAGGCAAGTAGTTGCCGGCCTCCCCGATCAGCCCCGGATCGAGCCGCTCGAACAACCCCTCTTCGCAGCCACGCACCAGTTCCGGGCTTTCAACCTCGACGACGTCCCAGCTGACCTGGCCCACATCGACCATGGCCTTCACCTTGGACAGTTCGCCGCTGTATTCACCGACCACCACTTTGCCGGCACCACTTTTTTCAAAGGGTTTGAAGTAAGCACCCTCTTGCGCTGCTTTTGTGGCACCGCCAAATGAAATAACCGTAATACTTTCTGAATGTGCGACCAGTGGCGCACTTAATACAAATAATGCTGTAAAACCAGCAGCCGCTTTAACGCTCGAAGATGAATAGCTGAACATAGAATCTCCCTCACTTTTTAATTGTGATTAGTTACTGAGGCAGTCACGACCATGTGGCCGCAAATATGCGCATATCCATCCGCGCGATGACATCTTGTTGTTTTTGATTCGCACGCTACTTCAGCGTGCGCTCAGTTGTTTACGTCAACGTAACTGAAACCAGGTGGTCTTCAGTTGGGTGTATTTATCGAACGAGTGCAACGACAGGTCTCGACCGAAACCCGATTGTTTGCCACCACCGAACGGTACGGTGACGTCCAAGGCATCCACGGTGTTCACTGAAACCGTGCCCGCCTTCAGCGCCCGGGCGACGCGGTGCGCGCGACTCAGATCATCACTCCATACGGAGGCGGCCAGACCATAGACGCTGTCGTTGGCCAACTGCACCGCCTGCTCTTCGGTGTCGAACGTGGAAATCGCCAGCACCGGTCCAAACACCTCTTCACGCGACAGGTGCGAATCATGGGCAACGTCGGCAAAAATGGTCGGTTCGATGAAATTGTCCGAACCGTTGAAGCTCAAGCGACGGCCGCCGGTGAGCAATGTCGCCCCATCCTCCCGGGCACGCTCGATAAAGCTCATCACACGGGCCGCCTGCCCCGCATCGACGATGGCGCCTGCGCGGCTTGCCGGATTCAGTGGATCGCCCGGCATCCAGGCCTTGGCTTTTTCCACAAGCCGCTCGATGAACGCGTCCTTGATCGAACGCTGGACATAAAGTCGAGAGTTGGCCGAGCAGACCTCACCCTGATTGAAGAAGATGCCGAAAGCGGCTTTCTCCGCGGCCAGGTCCAGATCCTTGCAGTCATCGAACACCAGGCTCGGGCTCTTGCCGCCACACTCCAGCCAAACCTGCTTGAGGTTCGATTGCGCGGAGTACTGCATGAAGTATTTGCCCACCTGGGTCGACCCGGTAAACACCAGGCAATCGACATCCGGGTGCAAGCCCAGCGCCTTGCCGGTGGATTCACCCAGCCCCGGCACCACGTTCAGCACACCGGCCGGCAAGCCTGCTTCCAGGGCCAGCTCCGCCAGGCGCAGGGCCGAGAACGGTGATTGCTCGGCCGGTTTGAGTACCACGCTATTGCCGGCCGCCAAGGCTGGCGCCAGCTTCCAGGCCGCCATGTCGAGCGGGAAGTTCCACGGCACGACCGCCGCGACGACACCCAGCGCTTCACGGGTGATGGTCGCCAGCGCCGATGACGCAGTGGGCGCGACCTGGTCGTAGAGTTTGTCCAGCGCTTCGCCATACCAGGCAAACACATGGGCGGCGCCGGGGACGTCGATGTTGTAGGCATCCATCACCGGTTTGCCCATGTTGAGCGAGTCCAGCAATGCCAGTTCTTCGCGATGCGCCAGCATCAGCTCGGAAAGACGCAGCATCACCCGCTTGCGCTCAACCGGCGCCATGCGTGCCCAAGGGCCTTCGTTAAAGGCCTTGCGAGCACTGTGCACCGCCAGCTCCACTTCCGCTTCACCACACGCGGCCACCCTGGCCAGCAACTGGTTGGTGGCTGGGTTGATGGAATCGAATGTTGCGCCCGAAGAGGCAGAAACCTGCCGGCCATCGATCAAGGCTTTGTCCGGGAAGGTTTGCCGGGCAGCGCTTTGCTGCCAATAGTCGAGGTCGAACACGCTACGCTCCCTTTGCGACCGCCGGGGTGGTCAGAGTTTTTATCAGAGGTGGCAGGGATAGTGCGTCAACCGGGCAAAGAGGAAAATTATTAAAAATATGCTCGGGACATAAGAAAAAACTGGGCAAGTGCCTGACCAGCCAACCAGCGTCATAAGGTAAGGTTCGGTCAAGCATTCATGCGACAAGGGCCATCCAGGCTCTCACCGCAAACAAGAGCAAAAAGAGGTGCGTGTGGCTTCCTATACCTTGCGGCAACTCAAGTACTTCGTCACCACGGTGGAAGCCGGCAGCGTGGCAGAAGCGTCAAGACAGCTCTATATCGCGCAACCCTCGGTGTCCACGGCGATCAAGAGCCTGGAGGAGTCGTTCAACGTCCAGCTGTTCATCCGACACCATGCCCAGGGCGTGTCCCTGACACCCACCGGCACGCGCTTCTACCACAAGGCGCAAGAACTGCTGCGCATGGCCCGGGAGTTCGAACAGAATGCACTGGCGGATAACGACACAGTGTCCGGGCAAATCGACATCGGCTGCTTCGAGACGGTCGCCCCGCTGTATTTGCCACGGCTGATCGCCGACTTCCGCAAGCTGTATCCAGGCGTCGACATCCGCATTCGCGACGGCGAGCAACAGGATCTGGTCCAGGGCTTGACCGCCGGCACCTTCGACGTGGCCTTCCTCTACGATCACGGGCTGGACAGCACCATCGAAACCACGCCACTGATGCCACCGCAAAAGCCCTACGTCCTGCTGCCTGAAGGGCACCGTTTTGCGGACCAGAAAGAGGTGTCGCTGAGGGACTTGTGCGGGGAGCCGATGATTCTGCTCGATGTGCAACCGAGCCGGACCTACTTCGTCAGCCTGTTCCACGAACTGGAACTGACGCCAAACATCGTGTTCAGTTCGCCTTCGATCGAGATGGTGCGCGGCATGGTCGGCCAGGGGTTCGGTTTCTCGATCCTGGTGACCCGCCCGCACTCGGAATGCACTTACGATGGGAAAAAGGTGGTCACTGTCGATATCAAGGAACCGGTCTCAACCTCCGGCCTGGCATCCGCCCGCCTCAAACGCAACCAACTGACCAAACCTGCGCAGCTGTTCGTGGACTTTTGCCGCGAACAACTGAGCCAGAAGGTTTCGAATTGAAATCAATACTGTAGGAGCGAGCTTGCTCGCGATGGTCGTTAACGATAACGCTTGCTTACTGGTTTAACGCGGCGCGTTCGAATCCATCGCGAGCATGCTCGCTCCTACAACGATTCCGGGGCCGGATGTGCCGCATCGGAGCACAGGTAACCGGCCAATCGAATCAACATCGCATCGCAACCACTCAATTGCTCCAGCGCAATGAACTCGTCAGGCTTGTGCCCTTGATCCATGCTGCCCGGGCCGCAGACCACCGTGGGGATGCCAGCCTGATCGAACAAACCGCCCTCGGTGCCAAAGGCCACCGTTCCAAACACCGAAGAGTTGCTCAAGTGCGCCAGCAGCCGCGCCGCTTCACTTTCGGGCGAAGTCGCCAAACCGGGGTAGGCACTCAGCGGCCGCAGTTTAATATCGGTGTCCGCCTGTACCGCCCGCATCCTGGGCAACAGCTGTTCCTCGGCGTACATCTGCAACTGATTGGCAACTTCCTGAGCATCGAAGTCCGGCAGCGCCCTCACCTCGAAATCGAACTCACATTCGGCTGGCACTATATTCAGCGCCCGACCGCCTTTGATCACACCGGTTTGCACCGTTGAATACGGCGGATCAAAACGCTCGTCGTGATGATCAGGATGCGAAAGTCCGGCACCGATGGTGCTCAGTTTCCCAATCAGCTGCGCGGCATATTCGATCGCGTTGACCCCGTAAGGCGCATACGCCGAATGACACGCGGCACCGCGCACTTCGCAGCGCATTGCCAGCTTGCCCTTGTGGCCCAGCACAGGTTTGAGTTCGGTCGGTTCGCCAATCAAACACAGCTTGGGCTTGTGCGGCCGTCTCTCCAGTTCGGCAAGCATCGGCCTGACACCCAGACACCCCACTTCTTCATCGTAGGAAAACGCCAGGTGCACCGGAGCATTAAGGGGACGCCGCACAAAGATGGGAACCGCAGCCAGCACCGAGGCAATGAAGCCTTTCATGTCCGCCGTACCACGACCGTACAGACGCCCGTCCTTTTCCGTCAGGCGGAACGGATCGACCGTCCAGGCCTGCCCCTCGACCGGCACCACATCGGTGTGACCGGAGAGCACCACTCCGCCTGACTTGAGCGGGCCAATGGTGGCGAACAGATTGGCCTTGGTGCCTTCATCGTTGTAGAAGAGTTCACTTTCCACACCATGCCCGGCCAGATACGCCTCGATGAAGCGAATCAATTCCAGATTGGAATCCCGGCTGACGGTGGCGAAGCCCACCAGACGCTCCAGAAGGTCGCGGCTGGAGGCATTACTCATCCCCCGGCACTCCGTAACTTGGCGCAGCCGTCGGGTTGAGTGCACGGGTCAGGTAGTCCTGCATTTGCGGTCGATACGCCTGCCAGAGACCATCAAGCTGCCCGATGGGATCTTCATCCGCCCAGTCGACCCGCAAGTCGATAATCGGCCACGTGTAGTCGCCCACCACTTTCAACGCCGCGGAGTGAACCGGCCCCGCCTCACCACCGGCGGCCATGGCAGCGTGCATGGCCGCCAACAACCGATCGGCCAACTGACCCGGCTCGACCTCGAACGCCTCGACCATGGCCTCGATCACCCGCACATCGCTGAGCAGATTGCCCGCCGCCGCACAGTGTTCGCCCTTGACCGCGTTGTGCACGCCCAGCGATTCCTTGCCGCTGAAACAGGCGATACGCCCTGACGCATCAATCACCGTGACCTGCCGGTACTGACTCCAGCCATTGGACGTCAGCGCCTTGTCCAGCGCCGCGTCAGCATCCAGATGCTGATGCTCCAGCAGATCCAGAATCTGCGGCCCCAAGGCCGGCAACGTAATGTTCTGCGTCGAAACCGCCCCAACCCCCGCCCGCGCCCAAGGGCAACGCGCGCCTACCGCAATGCTTGAAGAGCTGATGGCAATACCGAGCTGCCCGGTTTCAGGGCAGCGCCCGATAATTGAGAACGTCATGGCTCACTCCCTAGGTTTGCTGTGCCTGCGTGAGTGCATTCTGTTCATGCACGGGAAAGGGAGAAAGCAGGTTTTTTGTGGTTTTGGGGTAGGAAAAAACTGGGGTGCGTTGATGGGTAAATCAAAACGGGCGCCTTGATGGCGCCCGTTTTTTTTATGCACTGCTAGGTTGCCCAAATAATCATGCCTACTTGCTCAGTACGTAGACAACAAGCATCCAGATCACCGCGCCATACAGCAGCGCTATATCGATAAGCACCAATCGCTTGAGATGCGCAGGAAATTTCTGGATATCGACAGGGTCGATTTCACCGCTACGAATATGTATCGGAGCCCACACCACCATCGCTGCGATGCTATTCATAAGCCAGAATCGTTCAAACCATCCCGGTCTTCGCAAGAACGGCCCCCAGACGTAGAGGTATCGACTATTAGGCAAGGCTTCTATCATCGCATCCAGATAACGCCGGCTCAGATAAAAGGCGAATCCGAGACTGAAAATAGCCATGACGAATGGGCTACCTAAAAACAAAATAGCAAGCCAGTGAGAACCAAAGTACTCAACCATCATTGCAGTGTTGTTTCGTACAACAGTTCACCAATTCTCTCACCGCGGTCGCCCCCGACTGTCGCACCTGTCCATGCACCACCCCCTGTCCCGATCAGAACACAGATAACCCCGCCAACTGGCGTAAGCTTAAGTGCCATGCAAGCTGATTTGCTGACAGTTTGTCCAAAATATGCACCCAAAGAGCCGCCCACGGTCGACCCGACAAACTTCCCACCCTCGGTAAACCAGATCTTTTCGCAAGCCTCCTGCGACCCACCATTACAAACCTCCTGAATAGCTAGCAACGAAGAAACCGCACCCAGCCCGATCCCGATGTAACCACCGGTCTGCATGTATTTGGCCGCGCGGCTGGTGGCGTCCACGTGCGTCGCATAACCCGGTATCTGCCCCGGCCCACCGGCCTTATCCCAGCGATGCACCAGGCTGCGGCTCGAAATGCCCAGCGCAGTTTTAAGCTTCGGGTGATCGCCAAGGGTTGTGTGACTGCGCAGACGGGTAGAGTTCAGCAGTTGGGCATCGAGCTGGCTCAGCAGATGTTTGCGGTCCTGGAGGAACTGAGGTGACCTCAGATGACCGTGTTGGCGATAGCTGTCCTGGTGAAGGCGTTCCATGGCGAGCAGCGTGTCGCGCATTCGGTTCACATGTTGTTCCATCATCGCCGCGCTGACGCCAAGCCAGGTTGAGGTTTGCCCGGTAAAGCTGGCGATTTCAGCCGCGTTGCGGTGCATGAACTCAGCCTCGTCCGGCGTCAACGGATCAAGGGCTGCCTTGACCTGCTGCGCAGCCTGCATCAGTTGGGCTTCCTGACAAGTGCAGGAAGTGTTGTTCGGATCGCTCAGCACGATCAGCGAACCGGCCTTGATATCGCCTTGCTCAGGATTTAGCGCTCGAAACTTGCGCATCACGGCGGCATCGGGCGTGGCGAAAAGCGTTGCCTCCAAGGTTTCGCGGGTCATGCTTTTGGGCACCACGTAGAAGCCCGGCTCCTGAGATTCTGGGCGGGCAAAAATCGCAGGTGCTGGAGTGTTCGAAGGGGCGAAACCGGAGTGACGCGGCGCGGCCGGTTGACTGGTCGCAGCATTGGAAACGGATTGCTCGGCGCCTCTAACCATTTGCGGTGCGGAGTTATCGCTTTGATAGGTGGCCTCAAACACCGAGGGGATCAATCGGGCTTTACAGGGACAATCACTATAGCTATCCAGCGTGCCTGCTAAGGCCGCGCCATGACTGATCATGTACGAGATGCCACCGACGATCTTGTAAGTCTTGCCGTCCTTGCCACAGGTGACCCGATCACCTTCACGGGCATGGAGAATGCCAAACATGATGATGCCGTCATGACCATCCAGGACCTCGCCGCCACAGGTGGTCTTGTCATGCAGGCCAATGAAATGTCCTTCGTTCATTGATGTTCTTCCTCCTTGTCGGTATTGAGTTGCGTCCACCGTTCACGTCGGCAATAGCGTTGCGCCGGATGAATATCGGGGCGACAAGGAATAGAACGTCCGGGCGCTTTAAGGGGCAATACCCATGGCGCGCCCCTCAAGAGCGATTAGGAAAATTCTGCAAATACACGAACCCAATTCCTACAGCAGCCTGGCCGGTCAGCTGAAATACCCAACAAACGCCGCTCTTTGCCTGCTGCTTTCAGGAATGCAAAGGGGACATCCCTTGGCAATATCAAACCAGGCCAATGGATGTCCCCATTTTCCTACTCCGCCGGATCAATCTGATCCAGCACCCGGTTCGCCGTGATCTCCGCCAGCATCACGCTGTTGGAAATGCCCAGCAGTGCATGGCGATCGCCACCGTCCAGATGATCCACCAACTGATGGACCATCACATCGACCGAGGCCAGGGTTTCGACCAGGTACACCATCAGCGTTTCGGTGGTGGTTTCCGGGTTCACGGTAAACAGTGTGCTGGGTTTACGCGGCGTGGCCTTGATGTCGGCTGTCGAAGGGAAGTGGAAGTCGAGGGCGCGTTCAGCGGCTTCGTTGAGTTTGTTTGAATCGGGTTCGTATGGGGAGGCTGGATCGATGTCCGGGGGGTTGGGTGAATGCTTTTTCATATCATGAGTTTCCTTAATGGTTGCCAACCTTCCCGCTGCTAAACGGAGAGGGGTGGCAGCTGCACGCAGGTTAGCAGACCGGCAAACTCAGAAATCCGGCGCGCCCGAGGGCGCCCCACGTACAGCTACCATCAAGTACAGGCAATAAAAAACCTGCATGACTGATGCACGCACAACCAAGTTTGTCGCCGAGCTGCTAAACCCGATCACTGATGGGCAGTGACGCGAATCAAGTTACCCAGCGGCCCAGAGGCGCACAAGCCGGCGGATTCTGGCGTAACGGTAGGCAACGGCGCAAGGAATTGTGGCTTTCAGGAAGTAATGTTGAGGCCGCTTAAACACGCGCTACAAAGACGCCTGTAGGAGCGAGCTCGCTCGCGATGGTCGTGAACGATAACGCGTGAAACCAGATGCCCAGTGGCGTCCTTTGGTTTTTCGCGAGCGAGCTCGCTCCTACAGGGTTTGGGGTTTATTTGCGCGGTTTGATGCGGGCAGTGGCTTCAGCCACCAACGGATCATCCGGCCAATAATGCTTCGGATACCGCCCCTTCAAATCCTTCTTCACCTCGGCATAAGTACTGCGCCAAAAGTTCACCAGATCCTGGGTCACCTGCACCGGTCGCCGTGCCGGGGACAGCAGGTGCAGTTTGACCACTTGCCGGCCTCCAGCAATGCGCGGGGTGTCGGACAGGCCAAACAGCTCCTGCAAACGCACCGCCAGAATCGGCGGTTGCTCGCTGTAATCCAGACGAATCGATGACCCCGAAGGCACGCTCAAGTGATGCGGCGCCAGCTCGTCGAGCCGTTGCGGCAGCGGCCATGGCAGCAGGTTGTGGACGATGCTCGACAAGTCCAGATTGGCGAAATGACTGAGCCGCGAGACTTTGCCCAGGTACGGCATCAGCCAGTGTTCGAGGCTTTTCAACAAGGCGGCGTCGCTGACGTCTGGCCATTCGCTGTCGCCTTTACCCGCCAGATCCAGCTGGCGAAGCAACGCCACCCGCGCCTGCCATTGACGCAGCTCGGGCGTCCACGGCAACAACTCCAGCCCCTTGCGCCGCACCAGATTGACCAGTGCCTGACTGCGAGCGGTTTCGTCGAGACCGGTCAGCGGTTCACGGCTGAGGATCAGTTCGCCGACCTTGCGTTGGCGCTCGGCGCGCAGCACGCCTTCGCGCTCATCCCAATCCAGTTGATCGACACAACGCACTTGCTCGGCGAGCACCGAGTCGAACAGCGCCGGATCGAAATCCGTCGCCAGGTAAATCCGTTCCTCTCGCTGGCCCTGACGACTGCCAAGATCGGCAATCACCAACCACGGCTGTTTCATCAGGCTGTCGGCCTCGGCGAACAACGCGGCGCGGCCGTTGGCCAGGCGATACTCAGCGCCCCCAGCACGGCGCTGTTGGGCGACGCGATCGGGATAGGCCAGCGCCAGCAGTGCGCCGAGCCAACGCGGATGATCAGGATCGCCGACCGGTTCCGAGGCTTTGCCACGCAGATAACCGCGATACTGCCGCGCCAGTTGCCGGGCCCGTTGCACCCCGCCCTGGGCGCCGCGAGCGGCCCGCTCTTCCCCGGATAACAACACCAGTCGGCTGTGCAAGTCGGCGCCGGCACCGCGCAGGATATCGCGCTCGCCGAGCAGCGCCGCGACATCGCACGCCATGTCCGCCAGCCCCAGCGCCTGACCACGCAACAGCAAATGGGCGATGCGCGGATGCGCTGGCAATTCGGCCATGGCTTGGCCGTGGCGGGTCAATGTCTCGCCGTCCAATGCGCCCAAGCGCTCAAGCAGATCCTGAGCCTGGGAGTACGCCGCAGCCGGTGGCACATCGAGCCAGACCAGTTGCCCTGGAGCCACGCCCCAACGACCCAGTTGCAAGGCCAGCCCGGCGAGATCGGCCGAGAGTATTTCCGCACTGCCGTAGGCTGCCAATTGCTCATGCTGATCCTGCGACCACAGGCGATAACACACGCCTGGCTCCAAACGCCCGGCCCGGCCCGCGCGCTGGGTGGCGCTGGCCTTGGAAATGCGTTGCGTATCCAGACGGGTCATGCCGCTGCCAGGATCGAAGCGCGGCACCCGCGCCAGCCCGGCATCGATCACCACCCGCACGCCGTTGATGGTCAGGCTGGTCTCTGCAATGTTGGTGGCCAGCACCACTTTGCGCTTGCCCTCTGGCGCCGGATCGATCGCCGCACGCTGCGCGGCCAAGTCCAGCTCACCGTGCAGCGGGCAGAGCAAAATCTGCGTGTTATCACCCAACGCATCCGCCAGCTGTTGATGGACACGACGAATTTCCGCCTGCCCCGGCAGGAACACCAACACGCTGCCGGTTTCATCGTTCAGCGCTTCTAGAACGGTCTGCACCAGTCGCGGCTCGATGAACTCACCGGCCTGGAACGGTCGGCCCCAGCGCATGGCCACCGGGAACATGCGGCCTTCGCTGCGCAGGATTGGCGCATCGTCGAGCAAACCGGCCAGGCGCTCGCCTTCCAGGGTGGCGGACATCAACAGGATTTTCAGTGGCTGATCGTCACGGAACAGCTCCCGGCCGTTGAGGCTCAGGGCCAAGGCCAGATCGGCATCGAGGCTGCGTTCGTGGAATTCGTCGAAGATCAGCAGGCCCACGCCTTCCAGCGCCGGGTCGTCCTGCAAGCGCCGGGTGAGAATGCCTTCGGTGACCACTTCGATGCGGGTGTTGGGGCCGACCTTGCTGTCCAGGCGAATACGATAACCCACGGTTTCGCCGACCTTCTCCCCCAACTCACTGGCCAGCCGCTCCGCTGCCGCCCGCGCTGCCAGACGGCGCGGTTCGAGCATCAGGATGGTCTGCCCGGCCAGCCATGGCTCATCGAGCAGGGCCAGGGGCACGCGGGTGGTTTTACCGGCGCCGGGCGGTGCTTCGAGCACGGCTTCGTGGCGCGTCGCGAGGGCTTCACGCAGGGCGGGTAAAACTTCATCGATCGGCAAAGAAATCATGCTGGCTCCCAAACAGAGCGGCGAGTATAACGGCGAACTGCGCAGTGTTCGTTGCGGTCTTAATTCGTATCGACGACGCTTCGTTTTGAGATGACCCAAGGAGATTTCATATGCGTGCTCCCTTTCGCCTGATGGGCGGTGTATTGATTGCGACCCTGCTGACCCAGGTCACCGCGTGCGGTTCGATCTTCTACCCCGATCGCCGTGGCCAGATCGACGGCAAGATCGACCCGGCCATCGCCGTGCTCGATGCGGTGGGCCTGCTGTTTTACATCATCCCCGGCCTGATCGCGTTTGGCGTGGACTTCGCCACCGGCGCGATTTACTTCGCGCCGGGCGAGACTGCACAAGTGGCGCCGGAAAAGCTCAAGGAAGCCATCGGCGCCGACGGCAAGGTCGATAACCTCAAGTTGCAGACTATTCTGGAGCGTGAAACGGGCCGCCGCTTGCCCCTGGACGATCCTCGTCTGATCCAGCACAAGGGCAGCACCCAGCAACTGGCCATGTTCGGCCTGCAACCTGCCGCTTAAACGGTGCCTTTCAGGGAACAACCGCTCTTATGACTTCCAGCTCCGAACACGCCCGCCTGCTGCGGCTGGCGACCCGTGCCTCGGTGGCGGTCGCCTGTACGCTGATCATCGCCAAGGCCATCGCTTGGTGGCTGAGCGGCTCGGTGAGCATGCTCGCCGGGTTGACCGACTCGGCTCTCGACGGCGTGACATCGCTACTCAATCTGCTGGCCGTGCATTACGCCCTGCGTCCGGCCGACGATGATCATCGCTATGGCCACGGCAAGGCCGAATCACTGGCCGGCATGGCCCAGGCGCTGTTCATTGGTGGCAGTGCGGTGCTGATTGCGTTGCAGGCGTTCGAGCGGATCAAGCACCCTGAGCCGGTGGGCGCGCCGTGGATCGGCATCGCGGTGATTGTGTTTTCGCTGGTCCTGACCCTGGCGTTGCTGATGTTGCAACATCGCGTGGTCAAGGCCACCGGCTCCAATGCGGTGCGCGCCGACTCCCTGCACTATCGTTCGGACCTGCTGCTCAACGGCAGCATTCTGGTGGCGCTGGTACTGGCCGGGTTTGGCTGGCATCAGGTCGACCCTTGGTTCGGCCTGGGGATTGCCGCCTACATTCTCTGGAGTGCAATCACCATCGCCCGGGAAAGCTTTGCGGTGTTGATGGACGAAGAACTGCCGCCGGAGGTCAGCCAGCACATGCTCGAACTGGCTTGCAGCGTGCCCGGTGTGTTGGGCGCGCACGACCTGCGCACGCGGATTTCCGGTAATCAATGGTTCGTGCAACTGCACCTGGAACTGCCCGGCGAGCTGACCTTGTCAGTCGCCCACGGCATCAGCGACCAGGCCGCCGATGCGATTCACGCCGCCTATCCGCGAGCCGAAGTGCTGGTGCACGCCGACCCGCAGGAAGTGGTGAAAGCCGCCAAGGCTCAGAACGTCACACGATAACCGCGGGTGCTCAGGCAGTTACCCTGGGCCTGACGGTAGGTTTGCACCACCCTCGGGTCGGGTTGATAGGTGTCCACCCGCGGGTCGAAACCACTCTGTTCGACTGCCCAGCGATAGCAATCGTAGCCGTCCTGATTGACCTGTTCCGGCGTCTGGCCGTTGGCCGGATAAGCCTCCACGTCGATACCGTTAGCGCTCGCCAGTGGCTGACCGGGCGGTTCGACCACCATGTAATCCTGAGTACTTTCCTGATAGGCGTAATAGGAGCCCGCCGCCAGGAACAACACCGAACCGCCGATCAAGACTTCTTGGGCGTAATCGGGCAGGTATTGGATGCGGATCCCGCGCGGTGGCTGCACCACGACATAACGCTGACCCTGGGGGCGATACCAGTAGCCACCGGAGTAGAAATAATCACGACCACCATAGGGCACGCGGTAGTCGCGATCCGGGAAGCGATCGATCACATACCCGGGCTGATACCTCGGACCGGGACCCCAGCCATTGCCGTGACCACTGGGGCGACCTTGCCAATGATTGTCGTTGGAGGGCGCGCCGATATAGCCACCCCACTGCTGGTTGGGGTAATTGCGCTGTGGCTGGTCCTGATAGTAGCCACGCCGTGGCGGTTGAGTCTGTTGCACCGCATCGGGACGTGGCTGGATCGGCAGGTCATTGGCCGGTAATTGTGGCGGTGGCGGCGGCGATCGCACCGGGTTGTTGAAGTCGGGCTGTGGACGGTTCTGCCATTGGCCGTTGTTCTGATTTTGGCCGTTGTGCTCGAACTGGCGGCTATTATCGCCGCGAATGACGTCGTTGTTCTGCTGGCGCGGCTGGTTGTTGCCCTGATGACCGCCATCGGGACCACGATTCTGCGGCTCATCGGCTTGCGATTGAGCAGTGGCACAAATACACAACAATCCAACACCGGCCAAACGCCAGATGCGCGACTTCATGCTATTCCTCATTGCGGGTAATGGCTGTCGGGATAAGGATTCTGTAGGAGCGAGCTTGCTCGCGATGGACTCAAGGGCGACGCGTTTAACCAGAAAACTCGCGTCATCGTTAACGTCCATCGCGAGCGAGCTCGCTCCTACAGTGAAGCGAACCGCGTTTGTACTTAAGACTGGAAATGCCTGGGCCGGTTCTGCAACAGGTTATCAGTCGCGCAACTTATTTATTGAGGCCAGGAGGTAAATTCCAGGCAAAGAAAAGGGGAGACCCGTCGGCCTCCCCTTAGTGAACTTCGTCCGTGCTCGACGCTTTTGACGTCGGCTCACCTCACGCCGTCTTCTGGACAGTGTGTAGCTCGGGGGCCGGCACATCCCCTGTGGGGGTGGCGACCGCAGCTGGCCTGTTTGGGCGAGCCGCATTGGACTGTTTGTCCGAGCAGTGATTCTGGTGATAAGAATAGGCCGGAGGCGCCGGCAGAGGATTGCGAAGATTGCTCAAATAAACATTGCTTGCGCAATTTTTAACCCTGGATAGATAATCTGTCGCAATAGTTACAACAAGGAGCCGTTTGATGAGCAAACTCGACCGATACGATCTGAGCATTTTGGCTGAATTGCAGCGCGACGCGCGCATCTCCAATCAGGAGCTGGCCGAACGCATCGGCCTATCGCCTTCACCCTGCTCACGTCGGGTCAAGCAGCTGGAAGACGACGGCTACATCTCCCGCCAGGTCGCCCTGCTCGACCGCAAGATGCTGGGGCTGAGCCTGACAGCCTATGTGCTGATCGGCATGGACCGCCACACCCCGGAGCGTTTCGAGAACTTCGAAGCGGCCATTCGCACCTTGCCGCAGGTGCTGGAATGCAGCCTGGTGACCGGGATGGACGCCGACTACCAGCTCAAGGTCGTGGTGCCGGACATGGACCATTACCAGAAACTGCTGCTCGGTCACCTGACGCGGATTGAAGGGGTGACCAGTGTGCGTTCCAGCTTTGTGTTGAACCAGGTACTCAACAGTACCGAACTGCCATTGACTCATCTGCGAAGCTGATGACGCCTTCGCGAGCAGGCTCGCTCCCACAGTGAATCTTCAGTGTATGCAAGATCCTTGTGGGAGCGAGCCTGCTCGCGAAGAGGCCAGGACAGGCGACGAATAGCTGCGACACACCGCCGCAGGCCCGCACTGCACACCACCTCCATGCCTTATACTCCAGCGCCCTTTTAGCCCCGCCCGCGCTGGAGATGTCCAATGGATCCTGCAGTATTCGAAGAGTGGATGATGACTGGTCTTGTCAGCATCCTGATCATTTTCATGGGTTTCATCGTCTGGGATCTGGCGAAGAAGTCCAAGGCCGGCCGCTTTGGTTCCTTCATCCTGTTCTTCGTGCTCGGGCTGGGTGTCGCGGCATTCGTGATCAAAAGCGTGGTGATCGGCCTGATCGAAACCGGCACGTTATAAGCGCGCCGGCACTTCCTTCCACTGGCCTTGATCGAGCCCTTCGATCGTCCAGTCGCCGATCCTGACCCGCACCAGCCGCAACGTCGGCAACCCGACCGCCGCCGTCATGCGCCGTACCTGCCGGTTGCGCCCTTCGCGAATCACCAACTCCAGCCAGCTCGTCGGCACGCTTTTGCGGAAGCGGACCGGTGGATTGCGTGGCCACAGTTCGGGCTCATCCAACTGCCGCGCCTCGGCGGGCAAGGTCATGCCGTCGTTCAACTCCACACCATCGCGCAAACGCTGCAATTGCTCGGCGCTCGGCTCGCCTTCGACCTGTACCCAATAAGTCTTGGCCAGCTTGTGTTTCGGGTCGGCAATGCGCGCCTGAAGCTGGCCGTCGTTGGTCAGCAGCAACAGGCCTTCACTGTCGCGGTCCAGCCGCCCTGCCGGGTAGATGCCAGGGATCTCGATAAAATCCTTGAGCGTCGCCCGCCCTTCGCCGTCGCTGAATTGCGTCAGCACATCGAATGGTTTGTTGAACAGGATCAGCTTCGGCTCGGCCGGTGGCGCTTTGGCGACACGGCGCGGGGCTGAGGACGGTGATGAAGGCTTCGCACCAGGACGGCGGGAAACGGGACGTTGAGGACGGGACATGGGAAAAGGAACATCTAACGGTCAGGGCTGCTAATGCTAGTAGCCCAACCGTTAAATGACCATCGGCAAATCAGCGGAACGGCGGCTCGTCGAAGCTGCGCAGTTTGCGCGAGTGCAGCGAGTTGAGCTCGGTACGCAACAGATCCACCGCCTCCAGGCCGATCTTCAAGTGCTGGCTGACCGCGCGCTCATAGAAGGCGTTGGCCGAACCCGGCAGCTTGATTTCACTGTGCAGCGGTTTGTCCGAGACGCAGAGCAGCGTGCCGTAAGGCACCCGCAGGCGATAACCCTGGGCGGCGATGGTGCCGCTTTCCATGTCCACCGCCACCGCGCGGGACAGGTTGATCAGCGGACGCTCCTGGGCCCAGCGCAGCTCCCAATTGCGGTCGTCGTAGGTCAGCACGGTGCCGGTGCGCAGGCGTTTCTTCAGTTCGTCGCCCTTCTCGCCGGTGATGTTCGCCGCCGCTTGCTGCAAGGCCATCTGCACTTCGGCCAGGGCCGGGATCGGAATGTTCGGCGGCACCACACGATCGAGAATCCCGTCGCGGCGCATGTAAGCGTGCGCCAGGACGTAATCGCCGATGGTCTGCGACTGACGCAAGCCGCCACAGTGACCGATCATCAGCCAGCAATGCGGACGCAGCACCGCCAGGTGGTCGGTGATGTTCTTGGCGTTGGACGGGCCGACACCGATGTTCACCAGCGTCACGCCGTGACCGTCGCTAGCGATCAGGTGATAGGCCGGCATCTGATACCGGTGCCAGACCACGCCGGCGGCAATCGCCGAAGCTTCGCCGTGGTCCATGCTCTTTTCGATGATCACGTTGCCCGGTAACACCATGCGCACGAACCGCGGGTCGCTGCGTAGTTGCTCCAGACCATGGACGATGAACTGGTCGACGTAACGGTGGTAGTTGGTCAGCAGGATCCAGGGCTGCACGTGGCGCCAGTCGCTGCCGGTGTAATGCACCAGACGGCGCAGGGAGAAGTCCACCCGTGCCGCGTCGAACAAGGCCAGGGGCAGCGGATCGGTGTTTTCCCAGTCGTACAGGCCATCGGCAATGCCATCACTGGCCGCGGATAGGTCAGTACTCGGGAACACTCGCGCCAGCACCGCAGCGGTGACGCCTGAGCCGGCCAGTTCATCGCCCTGCTCGACCACGTACGGATAAGGAATGTTCTGCTCACTGATTCCGACTTCCACGGTCACGGTGAAGTCATGCATCAGCGGGACCAACTGCTCCAGCAGGTACTTACGGAACGCGGTGGGATGAGTGACGGTGACCCGGTAAGTGCCCGGCAGCTGGACCTTGGCGTAAGCGCGGGTGGTCTGCGGAACCTCGCCCTGGCAGTGATAGGTCAGGCGCAGTTCGGGATAACGGAACATCGATCGCTGCTCGGCATCGGGCTCGACGCGATCCTTGAGGTAACGCTTGAGCGCCTGACTCAGCGCGGTGGTTGCACGATTGTGCAGATACGCAAGCTGATCCACGGCTTGCTCGGCGGTTTGAACGACAATAAAAGCTTCGGTCACGATCAGCATCCTGTGTTCTGACTTGCAGAGCTT
Source organism: Pseudomonas baetica (assembly GCF_051216495.1). Lineage (GTDB taxonomy): Bacteria > Pseudomonadota > Gammaproteobacteria > Pseudomonadales > Pseudomonadaceae > Aquipseudomonas > Aquipseudomonas baetica_B. The sequence goes on from NZ_JBPKAM010000052.1 coordinate 44,892, forward strand.
CATCTTGCCTGCATCGTCGCCTCACGGGAACAGTGGCCACTATACAAATACCGTGTTCACCACCGATCAATTGTGGGAGCGAGCCTGCTCGCGAATGCGATGGCACATCCAACATCAATGTGACTGACAGACTGCTTTCGCGAGC
>NZ_JBPKAM010000053.1:0-44611 GCF_051216495.1 Pseudomonas baetica
TGGTGTGATGTTTTTTTCCTTTTCAGAAGACATCCCCCCCCTACGTGTGACCCCCCCCCCCCTGGGGAGACCCCCCCCCCCCGCGAAGGCGTCCGAGAAGACACCACAAAATCATTGGGACTGAATAATGCTCAACCGCTCACCCACCACCATTTCCGTGATCCAGTCCACCAGGATCGAAGTGTAGGCCTGCTGGGAAACCGGATCGCTCAGCGCGTGATCGGCACCGTCGATAATCCGGTGCGTCAACGAATGGGTCTGCTGACACGCCGCGCGGTAACTCATGATGGTCGCGTGGGGCACGTAGTCATCGGTTTGCGACTCCACGAGCAACACATCCCCGGTAAATTGCGAACAGGCATGCAGCGCCCGGTTGCTGTCGGCGCGTACCAGCGTGCTGCGGTAATCGCGCAAGTCGAGCTTGTCCAGATCGCGCTTGGGCGCATGCCATTGATCGTCTCGATACAGCGCCGGCACCCGCAGCGCCAGCCAGCGCACTGGGCGCAACGACGTGAGAATTGAGGCCAGGTAGCCGCCGTAGCTGGTGCCGACCACGGCAATCGCCGAGGTATCCAGCGCGGGGTGTGCAAGCAGGCGATCGTAAGCCGCCAGCAGGTCGCGCAGATTATCTTCGCGTGTCACACGGGCCAGCGAAATGCCGGTGCCGCCGGTGTGCCCGCGCAAGTCAAAGGTCAGACACACGCAACCCAGGCCGGCGATGCCTTTGGCCCTGTCCAGGTCCCTCTCCTGGCTGCCGCCCCAGCCATGCACGAACAGCACGCCGGGGACTTTCGATTTGGGACTGAGAAACGTCCCGCTCATCTGTTCATCGTCGATGTCGATTTGAATGCTTTCGCTTCTAGCCGTCATAGGATTTGACCGTTACGTACTTGCGCAGGAAATCACCGTTCTGCGCGGGCCCGCGATACACCTCAATGGCATCCGCCGGCAGCGGTTGATCGATATAGGTTTCCACCGAAGACACTCGAATCGCACGCATCTGCGGATCGTTAACGAAGCTCTGCAACGCCGCGACTTCGGCGCTGCTGGCGCCGCCCATGCGCCAGGACTGTTCGAGCACGCCACTGCGCTGTTTACCATCGCAGGCCACCCCCTGGGCAATGTCGTAGTTACGCCGCGAGGCGTAGAAAGCGGGATAGGCTTCATCGGCGGCACTGTCGAACACCTGTGCCTGCCGGATCGCCAATCGCACGTCCTCGGGCAGATCCAGTGCCAGCAGATCGTCGTATCCACCTTGCACGACCAGCAAATCAGAACCGCCATAGACCTCGTCGCCTTGCGCATCCTGGGTCAAGTATTGCTCACCGCAGTAACTCAGCACTTTGTCGCCGATGAAACTCTGTCCGACGCTGTGGGTGATCACCTGGTCCAGATCCTGTTCCAGCACCACGCCTTCGTTGAACAGGGGCTTGGCCTCTGGCCGTGCAAGGACTTCGTCGAACTGGTCGAGGCTCTTGATCACTTCCTGACCGCGCCCGGCGCAGGCGTGAATGGGCTTCAGGCGGATCGGTCCGCTGTGGAGCAGATGTTTCGCCGCCGGCCGTGCATCCTCGAAGGAGAACACACTAAGACCATCGAGTACGACACCGCGCACCCGCTCGGAAAACAACGGCGCCCAGCCTTGTGGCGCATGGGCATGATGATCCAGCAAACCGTGGCTGATGGCCTTGGTGCAGATGAAGTCATGGTCGACGTAGCCACCCCACAAGTCTTCCGGACCTTTTACGCCCAGTTGCCGGGCGGCTTCGGCACCGACCAGCGTTTGAGTGGGCAACAGGTAAATGTCTCGACCGCGATGCTGCTGCGGATCGTAACTGCCACCAAACTTGAGCTCGAGGATGTGCGCCAGCCACTTGGCCAGCGCGCGATTGGTTTCGACTTCATGCAAAGGTGCGTCGGCATTTACCGAATGGGCGACCACCCAATTCTTGCGGTTTGTCGGGGTCATGCGTCCCCCTTCAATCGGTGCGGGATGAATGTGATTGAAGGGGTGCAGGGATCAGGCCAAGCGGGGCTTTCGGGAATGGCTCTTTAAATCAAACAGTTGTACACAGCGTGATGGCATGAAGCCTGTTTGATTCTGCACGAGGACGCTCCAAAATCCGGCATTTTGCACGACCCCTTGTGGGAGCGAGCCTGCTCGCGAAAGCGCTCTTACATCCAACATCAATATCGACTGAAAGGGCCTATTCGCGAGCAGGCTCGCTCCCACAAAGGAACATGGGTTCGGACTTAGCGTGTTGCTGCAATCGGTGCGATCCCAAACCGCGTTCGGTAATCACTCGGCGCCAGCCCGGTAATTTTCTTGAACGTCGAGCGAAACGCCCCCGGGTCCTGATAACCCACGGTCCAAGCAATGTGATCAATGGTGCCGTTGGTGAATTCGAGCATTTCCCGGGCCTTGCCGACTCTCAGGTGCTGGCAATACTCCGTGGGCTTGAGTCCTGTCGCCGCACGGAAGCGACGCAGGAACGTACGCTCCTCCAGCCCTGCCCGCTCGGCCATCGTCGCCAGCGACACATCGGTAGCCCCGGTGCTTTGCAGCCAGTGCTGCACCTTGAGAATCGAAGCATCGCCATGGCTGAGGATCGGTGCAAAGTTGCTGCCGCACTCACTGGCACTGTCGCTATGCTCCACCACCAGAAAACGCGCAGTACCGGTGGCGATGCTCGGCCCCAGCAGGCGATCCACCAGGCGCAAACCCAGTTCGGACCAAGCCATCAGCCCGGCAGTGGTAATCAGGTCGCCGTCATCGACGATGGGCGTATCGGCTTTGAGCTTGATCGCCGGGTAACGCTCGGCAAAGGCTTTGGCCGAGGTCCAATGGGTGGTGGCACTGCGACCATCAAGCAAACCACTCTCGGCCAACAGAATCGAACCCACACAGACGCCGCCGAGGGTCGCGCCCTTGGCGTGTTGCTGCCTGAGCCAGTGAATCAATGCTTGTGGCGCTTGGCCTTCAGTGAACCCGGCAATCGACGGTGGAATCAACACGGCCACCAGTGGGCCGTCCACATTGGGATGACTATCGAAGACCCGGGCAGGCGGCTGTTCAGCCTCGACCCGCCAATGGCTGACCCGCAACAGCGGTAAATGCGCTGCCTGGTGCTCAGCGGCAATCCGGTTGGCCACGCCGAACAGATCGGTCAACCCATGCACCGCCGCCATCTGCGCGCCGGGATAGATCAACACGCCCAGTTCAGCGATTGCCCTTTGTGCATCCATTGTCAGTTTTCCCCCTTCTATTGTCGGTGCGGCCAATCCCCGGACGATTCGCCAGAGCCAATACTTCATTCCACACCCAAACCGCACTTCGAGGAAACAGTCATGGCCAAGCAAGCACTCATCGTAGTCGATATCCAAAAGGACTACTTCCCACAAGGCAAGTGGCCGCTGGTCGGTGCCGACGCCGCCGCCGACAACGCCGTCCGCTTGCTCAAGGCCTTTCGCGAGGCGGGTGATTCGGTGGTGCACATCCGCCACGAGTTCACCTCAGACGCCGCACCGTTCTTCACCCCTGGCTCCGACGGCGCCAAGCTGCACCCCAAAGTCCAGAATCAAGGCAACGAACCCGTGGTGCTCAAGCACTTCGTCAACTCGTTCCGCGAAACCGAACTGCAATCGATCCTCGACGAGCAAGGCATCAAGGAGCTGGTGGTCGTCGGCAGCATGAGCCACATGTGCGTCGACGGTATTACCCGCGCCGCCAACGATCTCGGTTACAGCGTCACGGTGATCCATGACGCCTGTGCCTCCCGTGATCTTGAGTTCAATGGCCTGACCGTTCCGGCAGCCCAGGTTCACGCCGCCTTCATGTCGGCCTTGGGTTTTGCTTACGCCAAGGTTGTGTCCACCGACGAGTTCCTCGGGGCGAGCTGATAACAGATAGCCAAGGGCTGACTAAAACCCGGAAACGCAAAAAGCCCGTAGCGACTGATCGCTACGGGCCTTTTATTTATGCCATTCGGGAAAGCAGAGGCTTAGAACGGAATATCGTCATCGAAGCTGTCGAAGTCCGGAGCTGGCTGCGGAGCGGCCTGCTGTGGCGCCGGGCGCGACTGTTGTGGTGCCGACTGCTGTGGGCGCGGAGCCTGCTGGCGTGGAGCGGACTGCTGGTAGTTGTTGCCACCGCCCTGTTGATCGCCCTGTTGTGGACGGCCGCCCAGCAGTTGCATGGTGCCTTGCATGTCGACCACGATCTCGGTGGTGTAACGCTTGATACCGTCTTTTTCCCACTCGCGGGTCTGCAGCTTGCCTTCGATGTACACCTGCGAACCTTTACGCAGGTATTCGCCGGCGATTTCCGCCACTTTGCCGAACATCGACACACGGTGCCATTCGGTCTTTTCGACTTTCTGACCGGTTTGCTTGTCGGTCCATTGTTCGCTGGTCGCCAGACTCAGGTTGGTCACGGCGTTGCCGTTTGGCAGGTAACGAACTTCAGGATCCTGGCCGCAAGTGCCTACCAATATGACTTTGTTAACCCCACGGGCCATTACATTCTCCTAGGCTACGCACGCTGCCCCGGCCGGGTTGTTCACCAGGTCTTCCAGGGTGGTGCGATCCAATAGTTGGGTGTCCAATTTGATGTAAATCGCCGCTTCATCCGCGACGATCACCGCATCTGTTACCCCTACGACGGCCTTCAGGCGCTCTACCAGACCCGCTTCGCGGATCGCCTCAGGCGACAACGGCAAGCGCAGGCTTGTCACGTAGGGAGGTTCACGCATGGTAACAGCAAAGGCCAGCCAGAGGGCAGCCAGACCGGCGCATCCGAGGAACACAACCGACAAACCGCCGTGCTGGAACAACCAGCCGCCAAGTATCCCGCCCAATGCCGATCCGAGGAATTGGCTGGTGGAATAAACCCCCATCGCCGTGCCCTTTCCACCCGCTGGTGAAACCTTGCTGATCAGCGACGGCAGCGAAGCTTCCAGAAGATTGAACGCGGTAAAGAACACCACCGTACCGATCACCAGAGCCCGCAAGCTGTCACCGAACTGCCAGAAGAATAGCTCAGTGAGCATCAGCGTCATGACGGCGCCCAGCAAAACTCGTTTCATTTTGCGTTTCTTCTCGCCGTAGATAATGAACGGGATCATGGCGAAGAAAGAAATCAGCAGCGCGGTCAGGTACACCCACCAGTGCTGCTCCTTGGGCAGCCCGGCTTTTTCCACCAGGGCCAACGGCAAGGCGACGAAGCTCGACATCAACATCGCGTGCAACACAAAAATGCCCAGGTCCAGACGCAACAAGTCAGGATGTTTGAGTGTCGGTATCAATGCCTGGCGCGCAACGCCGGACTCGCGATGCTGCAGCGGGCCTGTGGAGCGCGGCACCATGAACATCACGATTACGATGCCAAGCAGCGCCATGCCGCCCGTAGCAAGAAACAACCCAGACAGACCGAAAGCACGCGTCAGCAAGGGGCCCACCACCATCGCGACAGCGAACGACAGACCGATGGTCATGCCGATCATGGCCATGGCCTTGGTTCGATGCTGCTCACGGGTAAGGTCCGACAGCAGCGCCATGACCGCAGCGGAAATCGCACCCGCACCTTGCAGGATGCGTCCGGCGATCACACCCCAGATCGAATCGGCGTTGGCCGCCAGCACGCTGCCAAGGGCAAAAACGATCAAGCCCAGGTAAATCACCGGGCGGCGACCGATACGGTCGGAAATGAAGCCGAAAGGAATCTGGAAAACCGCCTGGGTCAGGCCGTAAGCGCCAATCGCCAGCCCGATAAGAGCCGGGGTCGCTCCCGCCAGGTCCATGCCGTAGGTCGCCAGGACCGGCAACACCATGAACATGCCAAGCATACGGAAGGCGAACACCAGGGCCAGACCGCTCGCCGCGCGGGTCTCGCTGCCACTCATGCGTTCGCTGTGGGGATCGTGCATGGAAAAACCTCATGTGAACCGGCGGCGATTCTACCAGTCCCATCGATTGACTGGGTATATCGCGACGCTTTGCCGCGTGTAGATGACAGACCTTTCATGTAAGGCTGAAATGACAGCATTCGATAGTGTGCATCCATCCAGTATTTGGCCGTATACTCCTATGTTTTCGACGCCCGCCGAGCGAGGCCACCTTGGACAAGATCCTGATTCGTGGGGCTCGAACCCACAACCTGAAGAACATTGACCTGACCCTGCCACGGGACAAGCTGATCGTCATCACCGGCCTGTCCGGCTCTGGAAAGTCCTCCCTGGCCTTCGACACTCTCTACGCCGAAGGCCAGCGCCGCTATGTCGAATCGCTGTCGGCCTATGCCCGACAGTTTCTGTCGATGATGGAAAAACCGGACGTCGACACCATTGAAGGCCTGTCACCGGCGATCTCCATCGAGCAGAAGTCGACCTCGCACAACCCGCGCTCGACCGTCGGCACCATCACCGAAATCTACGACTACCTGCGCTTGCTGTATGCACGCGTGGGCACCCCACGCTGCCCGGATCACGACATTCCGCTGGAAGCGCAAACCGTCAGCCAGATGGTCGACCTGGTTCTCGCCCAACCCGAGGGCAGCAAGTTGATGCTGCTGGCCCCGGTGATCCGCGAGCGCAAAGGCGAACACTTGTCGGTCTTTGAAGAGCTTCGAGCGCAGGGCTTCGTCCGTGCCCGTATCAATGGCAAGCTCTATGAGTTGGACGAAGCACCCAAGCTCGACAAACAGAAAAAGCATTCCATTGATGTAGTAGTCGATCGATTCAAGGTGCGCGCCGATCTGCAACAGCGACTGGCCGAATCCTTCGAGACCGCACTGAAGCTGGCGGACGGCATCGCCCTTGTGGCACCGATGGACGATGAGCCGGGCGAGGAGATGATTTTCTCAGCGCGCTTCGCCTGCCCGATTTGTGGCCATGCCATCAGCGAACTCGAGCCCAAACTGTTTTCCTTCAACAACCCGGCCGGTGCCTGCCCGACTTGCGATGGCCTGGGGGTGAAGCAATTCTTCGACATCAAGCGATTGGTCAACGGTGAGCTGACCCTGGCCGAAGGCGCGATTCGCGGCTGGGACCGACGAAACGTCTACTACTTCCAGATGCTCGGCTCGCTGGCCACCCATTACAAGTTCAGCCTGGAAGTACCGTTCAATGAACTGCCAGCCGATCAGCAGAAAAACATCCTGCACGGCAGTGGCTCGCAAAACGTCGACTTCAAATACCTGAACGATCGCGGCGACATCGTCAAGCGCTCGCATCCTTTCGAAGGAATCGTGCCGAACCTTGAACGCCGCTATCGCGAAACCGAGTCGGCGTCGGTACGCGAAGAGCTGGCCAAGTTCCTCAGCACCCAATCGTGCCCAGACTGCCGTGGCACCCGACTGCGGCGGGAAGCGCGGCACGTGTGGGTCGGCGAGAAAACCCTGCCGGCGGTGACCAATCTGCCCATCGGCGATGCCTGCGAATACTTCGGCGAGCTGAAGATGACCGGTCGCCGCGGCGAGATTGCCGACAAGATCCTCAAGGAAATTCGCGAACGATTGCAGTTCTTGGTCAACGTCGGTCTCGACTATCTGTCTCTGGATCGCAGCGCGGATACGCTGTCCGGTGGTGAAGCACAGCGTATTCGTCTAGCCAGCCAGATCGGCGCCGGCCTGGTCGGTGTTCTGTATATCCTCGACGAACCATCGATTGGCCTGCACCAACGCGATAACGACCGACTGCTCGGTACCCTGAAACACCTGCGCGACATCGGCAACACGGTGATCGTGGTCGAGCACGACGAAGATGCGATTCGCTTGGCTGACTACGTCGTGGATATCGGCCCGGGTGCCGGCGTCCATGGCGGGCATATCGTTGCCGAAGGCTCGCCAGCCGAGGTGATGTCACATCCGGAATCCCTGACCGGCAAGTACCTGTCGGGCCGGGTAAAAATCGAAGTCCCGGCCAAACGCACACCACGCAACAAAAAGCTGTCGTTGTCACTCAAGGGCGCCCGCGGCAACAACTTGCGCAATGTCGATCTGGAGATTCCGATTGGCCTGCTGACCTGTGTAACGGGTGTGTCCGGCTCGGGCAAATCGACGCTGATCAACAACACACTCTTTCCATTGAGTGCCACGACACTTAATGGCGCAACCACGCTAGAAGCCGCAGCTCACGACAGCATCAAGGGCCTGGAGCATCTGGATAAGGTCGTAGACATTGACCAAAGCCCGATCGGACGCACGCCGCGCTCCAACCCGGCGACTTACACCGGCCTGTTCACGCCAATTCGCGAGCTGTTCGCCGGCGTGCCGGAATCCCGCTCTCGCGGCTATGGCCCGGGGCGTTTTTCCTTCAACGTGAAGGGGGGACGTTGCGAGGCCTGCCAGGGTGATGGCTTGATCAAGGTGGAAATGCACTTCCTGCCGGACATCTATGTGCCGTGCGACGTGTGCAAGAGCAAGCGCTATAACCGCGAGACGCTGGAAATCAAATACAAGGGCAAGAGCATTCACGAAACCCTCGAGATGACCATCGAGGAAGCCCGGGAATTCTTTGATGCGGTACCGGCACTTGCGCGCAAGCTGCAAACATTGATGGACGTGGGCCTGTCCTACATCAAGCTGGGGCAGTCCGCGACCACCTTGTCCGGAGGCGAGGCTCAGCGCGTCAAGCTGTCCCGCGAACTGTCCAAGCGTGATACCGGCAAGACCCTGTATATACTCGACGAACCGACCACCGGACTTCATTTCGCGGATATCCAGCAATTGCTCGACGTCCTGCACCGACTGCGCGACCACGGCAATACGGTGGTGGTGATCGAACACAACCTGGATGTGATCAAGACTGCTGATTGGCTGGTGGACCTGGGGCCGGAAGGCGGTTCCAAGGGTGGGCAGATCATCGCGGTCGGTACGCCGGAAGAAGTCGCCGAGATGAAGCAATCCCATACCGGCTACTACCTCAAACCTCTACTGGTACGCGACCGGGCCTGAATCCGGACCAAGAAAAAGCCCCTGTCACTCCATCAGCGACAGGGGCTTTTTTGTATCGATTGCAATCAGGAGGCGTGAGATTGCAGGTAGTTCTGAATACCGATCAACTTGATCAGACCCAACTGCTTCTCCAGCCAGTAAGTGTGATCTTCTTCGGTGTCGTTGAGCTGAACTTCTAGGATTTCGCGGCTGATGTAGTCCTGGTGCTTTTCACAGAGCTCAATGCCCTTGCAGAGGGCAGCACGAACTTTGTACTCCAAACGCAGATCCGCCTCGAGCATCTCCGGCACCGTGGTGCCGACATCGAGATCGTCAGGACGCATGCGCGGAGTGCCTTCCAACATCAGAATCCGGCGCATCAGCGCATCGGCGTGCCCGGCTTCTTCTTCCATCTCGTGGTTGATTCGTTCGTAGAGCTTGGTGAATCCCCAGTCCTCATACATCCGCGAGTGAACAAAATACTGGTCACGCGCGGCCAATTCGCCGGTCAGCAACGTGTTGAGGTAATCGATTACGTCTGGGTGGCCTTGCATCGCCCTACATCTCCCTGCTTGAAAGTTATAGTTTGAACCAACCCGGCCATAACGTCACTCAACGGACGCAATAAAAGCGAAGATATTCTGAGAAAAGCAGCTTAAATAACGCAAAAACCGCCCAAATAAGGGCGGTTCTGCTTCTCATTTAGACTTCGTTAAGCTGTACGTTGAGCAGCTTTGCGATTGCTTCTCCGTACGCCGGATCGGCCTTGAAGAAATGCTGAAGTTGACGGTCAACGACATCGCTCGAAACACCCGCCATGGCTCCAGCGATGTTGCTAACCAGCAAGGCTTTCTGCTCATCACTCATCAGGCGGAACAACGCTCCAGCGTGGCTGTAGTAGTCTGTATCTTCGCGATGATCGTAACGATCAGCCGCTCCATTCAAAGCCAACCCCGGTTCGGCGTAACGAGGGGCCTGCTTCGGCGAATCGACGTAGCTGTTCGGCTCGTAATTCGGCGCTGCGCCGCCATTGCTGCCAAACGCCATCGATCCATCGCGCTGGTAGCTGTTTACCGGACTGCGCGGGGCGTTCACTGGCAGCTGCTGGTGGTTGGTACCTACACGGTAGCGATGTGCATCAGCGTAGGCGAACACCCGGCCTTGCAGCATGCGGTCTGGCGACAGACCGACACCCGGCACCATATTGCTTGGACCAAAAGCCGCTTGTTCGACTTCAGCGAAGTAGTTGAGCGGGTTACGGTTCAGTTCCAGCTCACCGACCTCGATCAACGGGAACTCCTTCTGAGACCAGGTCTTTGTGACATCGAACGGATTCTCATAATGAGCTTCGGCCTGGGCCTCGGTCATGACCTGGATGCACACACGCCATTTCGGGAAATCACCGCGTTCAATAGCCTCGAACAGGTCGCGCTGGGCGTAATCAGGGTCAGTACCGGCCAATCGGGCAGCTTCCGCAGGCGCCAGGTTCTTGATCCCCTGCTTGGTTTTGTAGTGCCACTTTACCCAGTGACGCTCGCCGTTGGCGTTGATCACGCTATAGGTGTGGCTACCGAAGCCGTGCATGTGGCGGTAACCATCAGGGATGCCGCGATCCGAAAACAGAATAGTGACCTGGTGCAGCGCCTCGGGAGAGTGCGACCAGAAATCCCACATCGCTTGGGCACTTTTAAGATTGCTTTGTGGCAGACGTTTTTGGGTGTGGATAAAGTCCGGGAACTTCAGCGGGTCGCGGATAAAGAACACCGGCGTGTTGTTGCCCACGATGTCCCAATTGCCTTCTTCGGTGTAGAACTTCAATGCGAAGCCACGTGGATCGCGCTCGGTGTCCGCCGAGCCACGCTCGCCGCCCACGGTAGAGAAGCGAAGAAATGTTGGTGTTTGCTTTCCAACGGATTCGAACAACTTGGCGCTGGTGTATTGGGTGATATCGCGAGTCACGGTAAACGTACCGTAAGCACCCGAACCCTTGGCATGTACACGACGCTCGGGGATATTTTCACGGTTGAAGTGAGCGAGCTTCTCGATCAGGTGAAAGTCGTCGAGCAGCAGCGGGCCTCGGGGACCGGCGGATCGGGAATTCTGGTTATCAGCGACAGGCGCGCCACTGGCGGTGGTTAGCGTTTTATTCTGGTTCATGCGATCTCTTCCTTTATCGGTCTCGAACTGCCGGCTAATCGGCTGTAAGGAAGTATTGATGATCCACATGACACCTTCTAATTCATTGAATCATGCAAATCGATAGAAAATACCTAATAGAACCCTGAACTGAGCTTGCCGCACTTTTCACGCGCACACAAAAAACCGGGCACTAGGCCCGGTTCTTCGTTTCAGACTGACGTCTTACTCAGCGGATACAGCTTCACCGCCAGTAGCACGATCAACCAACTCGACATACGCCATAGGCGCGTTGTCGCCAGCGCGGAAACCGCACTTGAGGATGCGCAGGTAGCCACCCTCACGGGTAGCGTAACGCTTGCCCAGGTCGTTGAAGAGCTTGCCAACGATAGCTTTCGAACGAGTACGGTCGAAAGCCAGACGGCGGTTAGCCAGGCTGTCTGTCTTGGCCAAAGTGATCAGCGGCTCAGCAACGCGGCGCAGTTCTTTAGCTTTTGGCAGAGTAGTTTTGATCAGCTCGTGCTCGAACAGCGACACCGCCATGTTCTGGAACATGGCCTTGCGGTGCGAGCTGGTGCGGCTGAGGTGACGACCACTTTTACGATGACGCATGGTTCATTCCTTACCAAACACTACGTTCGGTGATTACGACGATCAGGCAGTCGCCTTGTCGTCCTTCTTAAGACTTGCAGGCGGCCAGTTGTCGAGGCGCATGCCGAGGGACAGACCGCGGGAGGCCAGAACGTCCTTGATTTCGGTCAAGGATTTCTTGCCCAGGTTCGGAGTCTTCAACAGCTCTACTTCGGTACGCTGAATCAGGTCGCCGATGTAGTAGATGTTTTCCGCCTTAAGGCAGTTAGCCGAACGTACAGTCAGTTCCAGATCGTCAACCGGGCGAAGCAGGATCGGATCGATCTCGTCTTCCTGCTCGATTACCACTGGTTCGCTGTCACCCTTGAGGTCGACGAACGCAGCCAACTGCTGTTGCAGGATGGTTGCAGCACGGCGGATAGCCTCTTCAGGATCCAGAGTACCGTTGGTTTCCAGATCAATAACCAGCTTGTCCAGGTTAGTACGCTGTTCGACACGGGCGTTTTCCACCACGTATGCGATACGGCGAACCGGGCTGAACGAAGAGTCAAGCTGCAAGCGACCAATGCTGCGGCTTTCGTCTTCATCGCTCTGACGCGAGTCGGCCGGTTCATAACCACGACCACGAGCTACTACGAGCTTCATGTTCAGGGCGCCGTTAGACGCCAGGTTAGCGATTACGTGATCGGGGTTAACGATCTCGACATCATGATCCAGCTGAATATCGGCAGCGGTAACCACCCCCGAACCCTTCTTCGACAAGGTCAGCGTAACTTCGTCACGGCCATGCAGCTTGATAGCCAGACCTTTAAGGTTCAACAGGATTTCAATTACGTCTTCCTGTACACCTTCGATGGCGCTGTACTCGTGGAGCACACCGTCAATCTCGGCCTCGACTACTGCGCAGCCGGGCATTGAGGACAACAGGATGCGGCGCAGCGCGTTGCCCAGGGTGTGGCCAAAACCACGCTCGAGAGGCTCGAGAGTGATCTTGGCGCGGGTTGGACTGACAACCTGCACATCAATGTGGCGGGGTGTCAGGAACTCATTTACCGAAATCTGCATGGATGCACCTATTTTCTAGCCCTTACTTGGAGTAGAGCTCGACAATCAGGCTTTCGTTGATGTCGGCGGACAGATCACTGCGAGCAGGAACGTTCTTGAAAACGCCCGACTTCTTCTCAGCGTCTACTTCTACCCACTCTACGCGGCCACGTTGAGCACACAGATCGAGAGCTTGGACAATGCGAAGTTGATTTTTTGCTTTCTCGCGAACAGCAACCACGTCACCAGCACGAACCTGGTAGGACGGGACGTTAACGGTTTGACCGTTTACGCTGATCGACTTGTGCGATACCAGCTGACGGGATTCGGCACGAGTCGAACCAAAGCCCATACGGTATACGACGTTGTCCAGACGGCATTCGAGCAGTTGCAACAGGTTTTCGCCGGTTGCGCCTTTCTTGCCAGCAGCTTCTTTGTAGTAGCCGCTGAACTGACGCTCGAGAACGCCGTAGATACGACGTACCTTCTGCTTTTCACGCAGTTGGGTACCGTAATCGGACTGGCGACCGCGGCGTTGGCCGTGGATACCAGGTGCTGCTTCAATGTTGCACTTCGATTCGATCGCGCGCACGCCGCTCTTCAGGAAGAGATCGGTGCCTTCGCGACGAGCGAGTTTGCATTTTGGACCAATGTAACGAGCCATTCTTTACAATCTCCTGGATTACACGCGGCGCTTCTTCGGCGGACGGCACCCGTTGTGCGGGATTGGCGTCACGTCGGTGATGCTGGCGATCTTGTAGCCACAGCCGTTCAAAGCGCGGACTGCGGATTCACGACCTGGACCTGGGCCCTTGACGTTAACGTCAAGGTTTTTCAGGCCGTATTCCAGCGCAGCTTGACCAGCACGTTCAGCAGCTACTTGAGCAGCAAACGGGGTGGACTTGCGGGAACCGCGGAAACCCGAACCACCGGAGGTAGCCCAGGAAAGAGCGTTACCTTGACGGTCGGTGATGGTCACGATGGTGTTGTTAAAAGAGGCATGGATGTGGGCGATGCCATCAACCACTGTCTTTTTAACTTTTTTACGAGGACGAGCAGCAGGTTTTGCCATGATTAAATTCCTGTCGATTCGCTGGGGCGATTACTTGCGGATCGGCTTACGCGGACCTTTACGGGTACGCGCGTTGGTCTTGGTACGCTGACCGCGTACTGGCAGACCACGACGATGACGCAGACCGCGATAGCAACCGAGGTCCATCAAGCGCTTGATTTTCATGTTGATTTCGCGACGCAGGTCACCTTCAGTGGTGAACTTCGCCACTTCGCCACGCAGCTGTTCAATTTGCTCGTCGCTCAGATCCTTGATCTTTGCTGCTGGGTTTACCCCAGTCTCTGCACAAATTTTCTGTGCAGTAGTGCGACCGACACCATAGATGTAGGTCAGCGAGATAACAGTATGCTTGTTATCTGGAATGTTAACGCCTGCAATACGGGCCATTCAGTGGGACTCCAATTGACAGCTACCTACGCCCCGGAAGCCAAGAAATAGGGCGCGAGATAATATCGCTGTAATAACAAATAATCAACCCGGCAGCGCACTAGCTGCCGGGTTTGAAGCACAATCACACTCAGCCTTGGCGCTGTTTGTGACGCGGTTCCGCGCTGCAAATTACTCGAACAACACCTTCGCGGCGAATAATCTTGCAGTTACGGCACAGCTTTTTCACCGATGCACGAACTTTCATCACCAACTCCTCGAACCTTATGGGTACTCAGCGCAACATGCCGCTGCCGTAACCCTTCAGGTTGGCTTTCTTCATCAGGGATTCGTACTGGTGCGAAACGAGGTGCGATTGTACTTGGGACATGAAGTCCATCACAACCACGACCACGATCAGCAACGAGGTCCCGCCAAGGTAGAACGGTACGTTGGCTGCAACCACCAGGAACTGGGGCAACAGGCAGACGGCCGTCATGTAAAGAGCACCGAACATGGTCAAGCGAGTCAAAACGCCATCAATGTAGCGCGCAGACTGCTCACCTGGACGGATGCCCGGAATAAAGGCACCGGACTTCTTCAGGTTTTCCGCTACGTCTTTCGGATTGAACATCAACGCCGTATAGAAGAAGCAGAAGAAAATAATCCCTGCACTAAACAGCAGAATATTCAACGGCTGACCAGGAGCGATCGACTGCGAGATGTCTTGCAACCAGCCCATACCTTCAGACTGGCCGAACCAGGCACCCAACGAAGCCGGGAACAGCAAGATGCTGCTCGCGAAAATAGCCGGAATAACACCGGCCATGTTCACCTTCAGCGGCAAGTGGCTGGTCTGCGCAGCGAAGACCTTACGGCCCTGCTGACGCTTGGCGTAGTGAACAGCAATACGACGCTGACCACGCTCAATGAACACCACGAAACCGATAATCGCTACTGCCAGCAAACCGATGGCAACCAAGGCGAAGATGTTGATATCGCCCTGACGCGCAGACTCGAAAGACTGCCCGATCGCTCTCGGAAGACCGGCGACGATACCCGAAAAAATCAACATCGAGATACCGTTGCCAACACCACGCTCAGTAATCTGCTCACCCAGCCACATCATGAACATCGCACCAGCCACAAAAGTGGATACCGCGACGAAATGGAAGCCAAAGTCACCAGTGAACGCTACGCCCTGCCCCGCCAGACCAATGGACATGCCAATGGCCTGAACGAGAGCGAGGACGACAGTGCCGTAGCGGGTGTACTGGCTGATCTTGCGACGGCCAGCTTCACCTTCCTTCTTCAACTGCTCCAGCTGCGGGCTGACGGCGGTCATCAGCTGCATGATGATCGATGCCGAGATGTACGGCATGATCCCCAGTGCAAAGATGCTCATCCGCTCCAGCGCGCCGCCGGAAAACATGTTGAACAAGCTAAGAATGGTCCCCTCATTCTGTCGAAACAGGTCCGCGAGTCGGTCCGGGTTGATACCTGGAACCGGGATGTGTGCGCCTATTCGGTAGACGATAATCGCCAGGAACAGAAAACGCAGACGAGCCCAGAGTTCAGACATACCGCCTTTGCCGAGCGCAGAGAGAGCACCTTGCTTAGCCATTTATTCCTCGAACTTGCCGCCAGCTGCTTCGATAGCCGCACGCGCACCTTTGGTGGCGCCGATTCCCTTCCCGATGGTTACAGCGCGAGCCACTTCACCGGACAGCATGATTTTTACACGCTGAACGTTGACGTTGATCACGTTGGCATCTTTCAGAGACTGCACAGTGACGATGTCGCCTTCCACTTTAGCCAGCTCGGACAGACGCACTTCTGCGCGATCCATAGCCTTCAGGGAAACGAAACCGAACTTCGGCAGGCGACGATGCAGCGGCTGTTGACCGCCTTCAAAGCCTGGAGCAATGGTGCCACCGGAGCGGGAAGTCTGACCTTTGTGACCACGGCCACCAGTCTTACCCAAACCACTACCGATACCACGGCCCGGACGATGCTTTTCGCGACGGGAACCCGGCGCTGGACTCAGATCATTGAGTTTCATCGATTAACCCTCGACACGCAGCATGTAGTAAGCCTTGTTGATCATCCCGCGATTCTCGGGAGTATCCTGAACTTCTACAGTGTGACCGATGCGACGCAGACCCAGACCCTTAACGCACAGTTTGTGGTTAGGGATACGGCCGGTCATGCTTTTGATCAGCGTAACTTTTACGGTAGCCATGATTACATGATCTCCGCTGCAGTTTTGCCGCGCTTGGCAGCAATGGACTCAGGGGATTGCATAGCCTTCAAACCTTTGAAAGTGGCGTGAACCACGTTTACCGGGTTAGTCGAGCCATAGCACTTGGCCAGAACGTTCTGAACGCCAGCAACTTCGAGAACGGCACGCATTGCGCCGCCAGCGATGATACCGGTACCTTCAGAAGCAGGCTGCATGTACACCTTCGAAGCGCCGTGAGCGGACTTCATTGCGTACTGCAGGGTGGTGCCGTTCAGATCAACCTGGATCATGTTGCGGCGAGCAGCTTCCATTGCCTTCTGGATCGCAGCAGGCACTTCACGCGACTTGCCACGGCCGAAGCCAACACGCCCTTTACCATCACCAACCACGGTCAACGCGGTGAAAGTGAAGATACGGCCGCCTTTAACGGTTTTGGCTACGCGGTTAACTTGAACCAGCTTCTCGATGTAGCCTTCGTCGCGCTTTTGGTCGTTATTTGACATAACTTAGAACTCCAGCCCAGCTTCACGAGCAGCATCAGCCAGCGCTTTAACGCGGCCATGGTACTTGAAGCCAGAGCGGTCGAAAGCCACCTGCGAGACGCCAGCGGCCTTAGCACGCGTAGCGACCAGCTGGCCAACCTTAGTGGCCGCGTCGATGTTGCCAGTGGCGCCATCACGCAGTTCTTTATCCAAAGTCGAGGCGCTTGCCAGGACTTTGTTGCCGTCGGCCGAAATGACCTGGGCGTAGATGTGCTGCGAAGAGCGGAACACGCAGAGACGCACGACTTCGAGTTCGTGCATTTTCAGGCGTGCTTTGCGAGCGCGACGCAGTCGAGTAACTTTTTTGTCGGTCATTTGCTATGCCCTACTTCTTCTTGGCTTCTTTACGACGGACGACTTCGTCCGCGTAGCGCACACCTTTGCCTTTGTACGGCTCTGGTGGACGGAAGTCGCGGATCTCGGCGGCCACTTGACCTACCAGCTGCTTGTCGATGCCCTTGATCAGGATATCGGTCTGGCTAGGAGTCTCAGCGGTGATGCCTTCCGGCAGTTCGTAATCCACTGGGTGCGAGAAGCCAAGAGCCAGGTTCAGCACCTGACCTTTTGCTTGCGCTTTGTAACCAACACCGACCAGCTGGAGCTTGCGCTCGAAGCCTTGGCTTACGCCCTGGACCATGTTGTTTACCAACGCACGAGTGGTACCAGCCATCGCGCGAGTCTGTTGATCGCCATTGCGAGCAGCGAAACGCAGCTCACCAGCTTCTTCAACGACTTCAACGGACGAATGGACGTTCAGTTCGAGAGTGCCCTTGGCACCCTTCACCGAAAGCTGTTGGCCTGCGAATTTGACTTCGACACCGGCTGGCAGCTTAACGGGGTTCTTAGCGACGCGAGACATGCTTATCCCCCCTTAGAACACAGTGCAAAGAACTTCGCCGCCGACACCGGCAGCGCGCGCAGCACGATCAGTCATCACACCCTTGTTGGTGGAGACGATAGACACACCGAGACCGCCACGAACTTTCGGCAGATCTTCGACGGACTTGTACTGACGCAGGCCTGGACGGCTAACGCGCTTCACTTCTTCGATTACCGGACGGCCTTCGAAGTATTTCAGCTCGATAGACAGCAGTGGCTTGGTTTCGCTGCTGATCTGATAACCCGCGATGTAACCTTCGTCCTTCAGGACTTTGGCAACAGCTACCTTCAACGTGGAAGATGGCATGCTTACGACGGACTTTTCAGCCATCTGGGCATTACGGATTCGAGTTAGCATGTCCGCTAACGGGTCCTGCATACTCATGGGCTAGACGCTCCTAATACAGAAAAATTAGCCTTGCGGCTACTACGTGTCGCCGAGAATCTCCGGGCATAAAAAACACGGGCTCAGGCGAGCCGGGTATTCTAGACACACCCCAGAAATGAATCAAGCCCCAAAAGGGGCTTGATTCAGATTCAAGGCCACCGGTGGTCAGGATCTTGCAAACCTGAACACCGAGACTTTGACAGTACTTACCAGCTGGCTTTAACCAGACCTGGTACGTCACCACGCATTGCCGCTTCACGCAGTTTGTTACGGCCGAGGCCGAACTTGCGGTAAACGCCGTGCGGACGACCAGTCAGGCGGCAGCGGTTACGCATGCGCGAAGCGCTGGCGTCACGTGGCTGCTTCTGCAGAGCAACTGTAGCTTCCCAACGCGCTTCTGGACTTGCGTTCAGATCAACGATGATTGCTTTCAGTGCTGCACGCTTCTTGGCGTACTTGGCAACGGTGAGCTGACGCTTCAGCTCACGGTTTTTCATGCTCTTCTTGGCCATTTTCCTACTCCAATCAGTTGCGGAACGGGAATTTGAAAGCACGCAGCAGAGCGCGGCCTTCGTCATCGTTCTTGGCAGTGGTGGTCAGGGTAATGTCCAGACCGCGGAGAGCATCGATCTTGTCGTAGTCGATTTCCGGGAAGATGATCTGCTCTTTCACGCCCATGCTGTAGTTACCACGACCATCGAAGGACTTGGCATTCAGGCCGCGGAAGTCGCGAACCCGAGGCAGGGAGATCGACAGCAGACGATCCAGGAACTCGTACATACGCTCACGGCGCAGGGTCACTTTGACGCCGATCGGCCAACCTTCACGGACTTTAAAGCCTGCGATGGATTTGCGAGCGTAGGTCACAACGACTTTCTGGCCGGTGATCTTTTCCAGGTCAGCAACAGCGTGCTCGATGACTTTCTTGTCGCCGATCGCTTCGCCCAGACCCATGTTCAGGGTAATTTTGGTGACGCGCGGAACTTCCATCACGTTCCCGAGCTTAAGTTCTTCCTTAAGCTTGGGGGCGATTTCCTTCCGGTAAATCTCTTGCAGTCGTGCCATGGTCTTATCTACCTAGCAGTGTTCAAGCATCAACCGCTTTTTGGGTCGACTTGAAGACACGAATTTTCTTACCGTCTTCTACTTTGAAACCAACGCGGTCAGCCTTGTTGGTTTCGCCGTTGAAGATGGCGACGTTGGAAGCGTGCAGAGGCGCTTCTTTCTCGACGATACCGCCCTGTACGCCCGACATCGGGTTAGGCTTGGTATGACGCTTGACCAGGTTCAGACCACCAACAACCAGACGGTTGTCAGCAAGAACCTTCAGCACCTTACCGCGCTTACCTTTGTCTTTGCCGGCGATCACGATGATCTCGTCGTCACGACGAATCTTTTGCATGTCGGATCTCCTTACAGCACTTCTGGGGCGAGCGAGACGATCTTCATGAACTTCTCAGTACGAAGTTCACGGGTCACTGGCCCAAAGATACGGGTGCCGATCGGCTCTTGCTTGTTGTTCAGAAGAACAGCAGCGTTGCCATCAAAGCGGATAATGGAGCCATCAGCACGACGTACGCCGTGACGAGTGCGGACTACAACAGCAGTCATCACTTGGCCTTTTTTCACTTTACCGCGAGGAATTGCTTCCTTGACGGTAACCTTGATGATGTCACCGATACCAGCGTAACGACGATGGGAGCCACCCAGCACCTTGATGCACATAACGCGGCGAGCGCCGCTGTTATCGGCCACATCGAGCATGGATTGAGTCTGAATCATATAATTTCTCCGACCCCTAGTCCTTAGACTTCCACAGCGCGTTCGAGAACATCAACCAGCGCCCAAGACTTGGTCTTGGCCAAAGGACGAGTTTCACGAATAGTGACTTTGTCGCCGATGTGGCACTGATTGGTTTCGTCGTGCGCGTGCAGCTTAGTCGAACGCTTAACGTATTTACCGTAGATCGGGTGCTTAACGCGACGCTCGATCAGAACGGTGATGGTTTTGTCCATCTTGTCGCTGACAACACGGCCAGTCAGCGTACGGACAGTCTTTTCGGCTTCAGCCATGATTACTTACCTGCCTGCTGGTTGAGCACAGTCTTCACGCGAGCGATGTCACGCTTAACTTGCGAGAGCAGATGAGACTGCCCCAACTGGCCAGTTGCTTTCTGCATGCGCAGATTGAACTGGTCGCGCAGCAAGCCGAGCAGTTGCTCGTTCAGCTGCTGTGCGGATTTTTCACGAAGTTCATTCGCTTTCATCACATCACCGTCCGTTTAACAAAGGAGGTGGCGAGCGGCAGCTTTGCAGCAGCCAGGGCGAAAGCCTCACGCGCCAGCTCTTCAGAAACACCCTCGATTTCATACAGGACTTTGCCTGGCTGAATCTGGGCAACCCAGTATTCCACGTTACCCTTACCTTTACCCATCCGCACTTCGAGAGGCTTCTTGGAGATCGGCTTGTCCGGGAATACACGGATCCAGATCTTGCCGCCACGCTTTACGTGACGGGTCAGAGCACGACGCGCTGACTCGATCTGACGAGCGGTGAGACGACCGCGGGCAACAGACTTCAGCGCGAACTCGCCGAAGCTGACCTTGCTACCGCGCAGTGCCAGACCACGGTTGTGGCCGGTCATCTGCTTGCGGAACTTCGTACGCTTTGGTTGCAACATTTTGCGTACCCCTTACTTAGCAGCTTTTTTACGAGGCGCTGGTGCTTGTGGTTTCAGTTCTTCTTGGCGACCACCAATTACTTCGCCCTTGAAGATCCAAACCTTCACACCGATCACACCGTAAGTGGTGTGAGCTTCGTAGGTGGCATAGTCGATATCGGCACGCAGGGTGTGCAGTGGCACACGACCTTCGCGATACCATTCAGTACGTGCGATTTCAGCACCGCCGAGACGACCGCTCACTTGGATTTTGATGCCTTTGGCACCAATGCGCATGGCGTTCTGTACAGCGCGCTTCATGGCGCGACGGAACATTACGCGACGCTCCAGCTGCTGAGCTACGCTCTGCGCAACCAGCATACCGTCGAGCTCCGGCTTGCGGATCTCTTCGATATTGATGTGCACAGGCACACCCATTTGCTTGGTCAGGTCCTGACGCAGCTTCTCAACATCTTCACCTTTCTTCCCGATAACGATACCTGGACGAGCGGTGTGGATGGTGATGCGTGCAGTTTGGGCCGGACGATGGATATCGATACGGCTTACGGACGCGCTTTTTAGTTTGTCTTGGAGATACTCACGCACATTCAGATCTGCGAGCAAATAGTCCGCATAAGTCCGACCGTCTGCGTACCAGACGGAGGTGTGCTCCTTGACGATTCCCAGGCGAATGCCAATGGGATGTACTTTCTGACCCATCTCTTCGACTCCGTTACTTGTCAGCAACCTTGACAGTGATATGGCAAGACCGCTTGACGATGCGATCAGCACGGCCTTTGGCACGCGGCATGATGCGCTTCAGCGAACGCCCTTCGTTAACGAAAACGGTGCTGACCTTCAGGTCATCAACGTCTGCGCCTTCGTTATGCTCGGCGTTGGCTACGGCCGACTCCAGCACTTTCTTCATGATCTCGGCGGCTTTCTTACTGCTGAAAGCCAACAGGTTGAGCGCTTCGCCCACCTTCTTCCCGCGGATCTGGTCGGCGACCAAGCGGGCTTTCTGGGCGGAGATTCGAGCGCCCGACAACTTAGCGGCTACTTCCATTTCCTAACCCCTTAACGCTTGGCTTTCTTGTCTGCCACGTGCCCGCGATAAGTGCGGGTACCGGCGAACTCGCCCAGTTTGTGGCCGACCATGTCTTCGTTCACGAGAACTGGGACGTGCTGACGACCGTTGTGTACTGCAATGGTCAGACCGACCATTTGTGGCAGGATCATCGAACGGCGCGACCAGGTTTTCACTGGTTTGCGATCGTTCTTTTCCGCCGCCACTTCGATCTTCTTCAGTAGGTGAAGATCGATAAAAGGACCTTTTTTCAGAGAACGTGGCACTGTCGTATCCCTCTATTTACTTGCGACGACGGACGATCATTTTGTCGGTACGCTTATTACCACGAGTCTTCGCGCCCTTAGTCGGGAAGCCCCATGGCGATACCGGATGACGACCACCAGAGGTACGACCTTCACCACCACCATGTGGGTGGTCAACCGGGTTCATGGCAACACCACGAACGGTTGGGCGAACGCCACGCCAGCGTTTGGCACCAGCTTTACCCAGCGAACGCAGGCTGTGCTCGGAGTTCGAGACTTCACCCAGGGTCGCACGGCATTCAGCCAGCACTTTACGCATCTCACCAGAACGCAGACGCAGGGTCACGTAGACACCTTCACGAGCGATCAGCTGAGCCGAAGCACCAGCGGAACGAGCGATCTGAGCGCCTTTACCTGGCTTCAATTCGATGCCGTGTACGGTGCTACCAACTGGAATGTTACGCAGTTGCAGAGCGTTACCCGGCTTGATCGGTGCCAGAGCACCTGCGATCAGCTGGTCACCAGCGCTCACGCCTTTAGGGGCGATGATGTAGCGACGCTCGCCATCTGCGTACAGCAGCAGAGCGATGTGAGCAGTACGGTTTGGATCGTATTCAATACGCTCGACAGTGGCAGCGATGCCATCTTTGTCGTTACGACGGAAGTCGACCAGACGATAATGCTGCTTATGACCACCACCAACGTGACGAGTGGTAATGCGGCCATTGTTGTTACGACCACCAGACTTCGACTTCTTCTCGAGCAGCGGTGCGTGAGGAGCGCCTTTATGCAGCTCCTGGTTGACCACCTTGACCACAAAACGGCGGCCAGGGGAAGTCGGTTTGCATTTAACGATTGCCATGATGCACCCCTTCCTTACTCAGCACTGCTGCTGAAATCGAGATCTTGGCCTGGCTGAAGGGAGATAACTGCCTTCTTCCAGTCATTACGCTTGCCCAGACCGCGAGCGGTGCGCTTGCTCTTACCCAGAACATTCAGGGTAGTAACGCGCTCCACTTTCACGCTGAACAGGCTTTCGACGGCCTTCTTGATTTCCAGCTTGGTTGCATCAGTCGCAACCTTGAAAACGAACTGGCCTTTCTTGTCTGCCAGAACCGTAGCCTTCTCGGAAACGTGCGGGCCAAGCAGAACTTTAAATACGCGTTCCTGGTTCATCCCAGCAGCTCCTCGAATTTCTTCACGGCCGACACGGTGATCAACACCTTGTCGTATGCGATCAGACTAACTGGATCGGAACCTTGCACATCACGTACATCAACGTGCGGCAGGTTGCGAGCAGCCAGGTACAGGTTCTGATCAACAGCGTCCGACACGATCAAAACATCGGTCAGGCTCATGTTGTTCAGCTTGCCCAGCAGGTCTTTGGTTTTCGGGGTTTCAACAGCGAAATCCTGAACCACGACCAAACGATCAGTACGCACCAGCTCAGCAAGGATGGAACGCATTGCTGCGCGATACATCTTCTTGTTCAGCTTCTGGGAGTGATCCTGAGGACGAGCTGCGAAAGTGGTACCGCCGCCACGCCAGATTGGGCTACGGATAGTACCGGCACGAGCACGGCCAGTACCTTTCTGACGCCACGGGCGCTTGCCGCCACCGGAAACGTCGGAACGGGTCTTCTGCTGCTTGCTACCCTGACGGCCGCCGGCCATGTAGGCCACGACTGCTTGGTGAACCAGCGTCTCGTTGAATTCGCCGCCAAATGTCAGTTCGGAAACTTCGATCGCTTGAGCGTCATTTACATTTAATTGCATGTCAGCTTCCCCTTAACCGCGAGCCTTGGCTGCTGGACGTACAACCACGTTGCCGCCAGTAGCGCCAGGAACAGCGCCCTTGACCAACAACAGATTGCGTTCAGCGTCCACGCGCACTACTTCGAGGGACTGCACGGTCACGCGCTCAGCGCCCATATGACCGGACATTTTTTTGCCCTTGAATACACGACCAGGAGTCTGGCACTGGCCGATAGAGCCTGGAACGCGGTGGGATACGGAGTTACCGTGGGTGTTATCTTGCCCGCGGAAGTTCCAACGCTTGATCGTACCCTGGAAGCCTTTACCTTTGGACTGACCGGTCACATCAACCAGTTGACCAGCGGCGAAGATTTCAGCGTTGATCAGATCGCCGGCCTGGTACTCGCCTTCTTCAAGGCGGAATTCCATTACGGTACGACCAGCGGCAACGTTCGCCTTGGCGAAGTGGCCAGCTTGAGCTGCTGTTACACGCGAAGCGCGACGCTCGCCGACAGTGACTTGCACTGCACGATAGCCATCGGTCTCTTCAGTTTTGAACTGGGTGACGCGATTCGGCTCGATCTCAATGACCGTGACCGGAATGGAGACACCTTCTTCGGTGAAAATACGGGTCATACCCGCTTTTCGACCGACTACACCAATAGTCATGTTGTAAACCTCATGAGTGTACGGGGCTTTCACCCGCTATGGCCGCCCATTTCAGAGCGTTACACGACTAAGACCGAGTCTTAGCCGAGGCTGATCTGCACTTCCACACCGGCCGCAAGATCGAGCTTCATAAGAGCATCAACGGTTTTATCCGTTGGCTGAACGATGTCCAGAACGCGCTTATGAGTACGGATCTCGTACTGGTCACGCGCGTCTTTATTGACGTGCGGGGAGACCAGAACGGTGAACCGCTCTTTACGGGTAGGCAGTGGAATTGGACCACGCACTTGAGCACCAGTACGTTTCGCGGTTTCCACGATTTCCTGGGTTGATTGGTCGATCAGGCGATGGTCGAAAGCCTTCAACCTGATACGGATTTGCTGATTTTGCATTGGATTTCAGACTCCGGCTGCTATTCCCACCGGGCGCAATACGCCCGTTAAAAGGAGGCGCAATTCTATAGACGCCCCAGATAGGTGTCAACCCAATAAAAAAGCCCCCGCTGAGCGGGGGCTTTTTCAAAGCATCGAAGCTATCTCAATAAAGAGATTACTCGATGATTTTGGCTACAACACCAGCACCAACGGTACGGCCGCCTTCACGGATAGCGAAGCGCAGACCGTCTTCCATTGCGATGGTTTTGATCAGGGTAACAGTCATCTGAATGTTGTCACCTGGCATTACCATTTCAACGCCTTCTGGCAGCTCGCAGTTACCGGTCACGTCAGTAGTACGGAAGTAGAACTGTGGACGGTAGCCTTTGAAGAACGGAGTGTGACGACCGCCTTCTTCCTTGCTCAGAACGTAAACTTCTGCGGTGAACTTGGTGTGCGGCTTAACCGAACCCGGCTTAACCAGAACCTGACCACGCTCAACGTCATCACGCTTGGTACCACGCAGCAGAACGCCGCAGTTCTCGCCAGCACGACCTTCGTCCAGCAGCTTGCGGAACATCTCAACACCGGTGCAGGTGGTGGTGGTGGTGTCACGCAGACCAACGATTTCCAGTGCGTCTTGTACGCGAACGATACCGCGCTCGATACGACCAGTTACAACAGTACCGCGACCGGAGATCGAGAACACGTCTTCGATTGGCATCAGGAACGGCTTGTCGATAGCACGCTCTGGCTCTGGGATGTAGCTGTCCAGAGTTTCTACCAGCTTCTTAACAGCGGTAGTGCCCATTTCGTTGTCGTCTTTGCCTTCCAGCGCCATACGAGCCGAACCGATGATGATCGGGGTGTCGTCGCCTGGGAAGTCGTAGGTGGACAGCAGGTCGCGAACTTCCATCTCAACCAGTTCCAGCAGCTCTGCGTCGTCTACCAGGTCAGCCTTGTTCAGGAAAACCACGATGTACGGAACGCCTACCTGACGGGACAGCAGGATGTGCTCACGGGTTTGTGGCATCGGACCATCAGCGGCCGAGCAAACCAGGATCGCGCCGTCCATCTGGGCAGCACCGGTGATCATGTTCTTCACGTAGTCAGCGTGACCTGGGCAGTCAACGTGAGCGTAGTGACGAATGTTCGAGTTGTACTCGACGTGCGCGGTGTTGATGGTGATACCGCGAGCTTTTTCTTCTGGAGCGCTGTCGATCTTGTCGAACTCAACTACGGCCGAACCGAAAACTTCGGAGCAGACGCGAGTCAGAGCAGCGGTCAGAGTGGTTTTACCGTGGTCAACGTGACCGATGGTGCCAACGTTGACGTGCGGTAGGGAACGATCAAATTTTTCTTTAGCCACGACAATTAACTCCTTGCCTAAAGGACTGAATCAGCCTTGTTTTTTGGTTACAGTTTCGACGATGTGCGACGGAGCTGTTTCGTATTTTTTGAATTCCATAGAGTAGCTTGCGCGACCCTGGGACATGGAACGAACGTCGGTTGCATAACCGAACATCTCACCCAGCGGAACTTCGGCACGAATTACCTTGCCGGACACTGTGTCTTCCATACCCTGGATCATGCCACGACGACGATTAAGGTCGCCCATCACATCACCCATATAGTCTTCAGGCGTAACAACCTCTACCGCCATGATCGGCTCGAGCAACTCACCACCGCCCTTCTGGGCCAGTTGCTTGGTCGCCATGGAAGCAGCCACCTTAAACGCCATCTCGTTGGAGTCGACGTCGTGGTAAGAACCATCAAACACGGTAGCCTTCAGGCCGATCAGCGGATAACCGGCAACAACGCCGTTTTTCATCTGCTCTTCGATACCCTTCTGGATCGCCGGGATGTATTCCTTAGGAACCACACCGCCCACTACCTCGTTCAGGAATTGCAGACCTTCCTGACCTTCGTCAGCAGGTGCAAAACGGATCCAGCAATGACCGAACTGGCCACGACCACCGGATTGACGAACGAACTTGCCTTCGATTTCGCAGCTCTTCGTGATGCGCTCACGATAGGAAACCTGAGGCTTACCGATGTTGGCTTCGACGTTGAACTCACGGCGCATCCGGTCAACCAGGATGTCCAGGTGCAGCTCGCCCATGCCGGAGATGATCGTTTGACCAGTCTCTTCATCAGTCTTGACGCGGAAAGACGGGTCTTCCTGAGCAAGCTTGCCCAGAGCGATACCCATTTTTTCCTGGTCATCCTTGGTCTTAGGCTCTACGGCAACCGAGATAACCGGCTCCGGGAAATCCATGCGAACCAGGATGATTGGCTTGTCAGCGTTGCACAAAGTCTCACCAGTGGTGACGTCCTTCATGCCGATCAGGGCCGCGATGTCGCCAGCGCGCACTTCCTTGATCTCTTCACGGGCGTTTGCGTGCATTTGCACCATACGACCCACGCGCTCTTTCTTGCCTTTAACCGAGTTGATCACGCCGTCGCCGGAGTTCAACACGCCCGAGTAAACACGGACGAAGGTCAAAGTACCCACGAATGGGTCGGTAGCGATCTTGAACGCCAAGGCCGCAAACGGCTCGTCGTCGCTCGCGTGACGCTCCATTTCCTCTTCCTCGTTATCCGGGTTGGAACCCTTGATAGCAGGAATGTCGGTAGGAGCAGGCAGGAAGTCGATAACGGCGTCGAGAACCAGGGGAACACCCTTGTTCTTGAAGGAAGAACCGCAAACAGCCAGAACGATTTCACCGGCGATAGTACGCTGACGCAAAGCGGCCTTGATCTCTGCGATCGACAGCTCTTCACCTTCCAGGTACTTGTTCATCAGCTCTTCGCTGGCTTCGGCCGCAGCCTCAACCATGTTGCTGCGCCACTCTTCAGCCAGCTCCAGCAGCTCAGCAGGGATTTCCTTGCGAACTGGAACCATGCCCTTGTCAGAGTCGTTCCAGTAGACAGCTTGCATGTTGATCAGATCGATCTGACCCTGGAAGTTGTCTTCCGAACCGATAGCCAGCTGGATCGGCACCGGAGTGTGACCCAGGCGCTGTTTGATCTGACCGATCACGCGCAGGAAGTTGGCACCAGCACGGTCCATCTTGTTTACGTAAACAAGACGTGGAACGCCGTACTTGTTGGCTTGACGCCATACGGTTTCCGACTGAGGCTCAACACCCGAAGTACCGCAGAACACAACGACAGCGCCGTCGAGTACGCGCAGGGAACGCTCTACTTCAATGGTGAAGTCTACGTGGCCCGGGGTATCGATTACGTTGAAACGATGCTCGTGTGGGTACTGCTTCTCGGAACCCTTCCAGAAGGCGGTGATAGCAGCAGAAGTAATGGTAATACCACGCTCCTGCTCCTGCACCATCCAGTCTGTGGTCGCGGCGCCGTCATGCACCTCGCCCATTTTGTGACTTTTGCCGGTGTAAAAAAGGACGCGCTCGGTGGTGGTGGTTTTACCAGCATCCACGTGAGCGACGATACCGATGTTACGGTAGCGGCTAATCGGAGTAGTACGAGCCATAAAGCCCTCGCAAAATTAGTGAAGCTAAAATTAGAAGCGGTAGTGCGAGAAAGCTTTGTTAGCTTCGGCCATACGGTGCACGTCTTCACGCTTCTTAACAGCAGCACCCTTACCTTCAGCAGCATCCAGCAACTCGCCAGCCAAGCGCAGAGCCATGGACTTCTCGCCGCGCTTGCGGGCGAAGTCTACCAGCCAGCGCATTGCCAGCGCGTTACGACGGGAAGGACGAACCTCGACCGGAACCTGGTAAGTAGCACCACCAACGCGGCGCGACTTCACTTCGACCAGCGGAGCGATGGCGTCGAGTGCTTTTTCGAAGAGTTCCAGGGGATCGGTGCCGGTCTTGCGAGCCGCAACGGTTTCCAGGGCACCATAAACGATACGCTCGGCAACGGCTTTCTTGCCGCTTTCCATAACGTGGTTCATGAATTTGGCGAGGATTTGGCTTCCGTATTTCGGATCGTCCAGAATCTCACGCTTTGCTGCTACGCGACGTCTTGGCATTGATAAGCCCTCAAGCGGTCTTCAGGTTAGCTCGGGACAGATCCTTAGGATGCGTGCCCGACCTTACTCTTATCGACTCAATAAAATAGATAACTGCAGAGCGGCCGATTACTTCGGACGCTTGGTACCGTACTTCGAACGACCCTGGTTACGCCCTTTAACGCCGGAAGTATCCAAAGAACCGCGAACGGTGTGGTAACGAACACCTGGCAAGTCTTTTACACGACCGCCGCGGATCAGTACCACGCTGTGCTCTTGCAGGTTGTGGCCTTCACCGCCGATGTACGAGGAAACCTCGAAACCGTTGGTCAGACGCACACGGCATACTTTACGCAGTGCCGAGTTAGGTTTTTTCGGCGTGGTGGTGTACACACGGGTGCACACGCCACGACGTTGCGGGCAGTTCTGCAGCGCAGGAACGTCGGATTTCTCGACGATACGCTTGCGCGGCTGACGTACCAGCTGGTTGATAGTTGCCATCTACTAGCTCCACTGTTGTCTTGCGACGCTATTGTCTTGCAAGAAAAGCAAAATGGCAGGAACGAATCCCCGCCAAATTTAGGGGTACAAGAGTCTAAAGAGGATCTTGCCCCCAGTCAAGGCAAGGCCCCGCCCTCCCCGCTCATCCAATCTCGACAAACAGTCTCGATTCGATGAACGGAGCGACCAGGGCCTTACGCTCATTTACCGCAGAACTCAGTTACCGCTCGAGTTCAGCGCTTCGGTCAGTGCAGCTTCCACTTCACTGGCGCTTACGCGCAACGGTTTGTCTGCATCACGGCGACGCTTACGCTCGCTGTGATAAGCCAGACCGGTACCGGCCGGGATCAGACGACCCACGACCACGTTTTCTTTCAGGCCGCGCAGGTAGTCACGCTTGCCGGTTACCGCTGCTTCGGTCAGTACGCGAGTGGTTTCCTGGAAGGAAGCCGCCGAGATGAACGATTCGGTGGACAACGACGCCTTGGTGATACCCAGCAGAACGCGGGTGAACTTGGCGACAAACTTGTCTTCCGCGTTCAGACGCTCGTTCTCTACCAGTACGTGAGTCAGTTCCATCTGGTCGCCCTTGATGAAGCTGGAATCGCCAGACTCGGAGATCTCAACTTTACGCAGCATCTGACGCAGGATGGTCTCGATGTGCTTGTCGTTGATCTTCACGCCTTGCAGACGGTAAACGTCCTGGATCTCGTTAACGATGTACTTGGCCAGCGCACTCACACCCAGCAGACGCAGGATGTCGTGTGGATCGCTCGGCCCGTCGGAGATAACTTCG
Organism: Pseudomonas baetica; assembly: GCF_051216495.1. GTDB lineage: Bacteria > Pseudomonadota > Gammaproteobacteria > Pseudomonadales > Pseudomonadaceae > Aquipseudomonas > Aquipseudomonas baetica_B. The sequence goes on from NZ_JBPKAM010000053.1 coordinate 30,262, forward strand.
CCGCGGTTCACTTGTTCGCCTTCGAAGACGTTCAGGTGGCGCCACTTCGGAATCAGCTCTTCGTACGGATCGCTACCGTCATTCGGGGTGATAACCAGACGGCGCTTGCCCTTGGTCTCTTTACCGAACGCGATGGTGCCGCTGACTTCAGCCAGAATCGAAGCCTCTTTCGGACGACGAGCTTCGAACAAGTCGGCAACACGCGGCAGACCACCGGTGATGTCGCGAGTCTTGGAAGTCTCTTGCGGAATACGAGCGATAACATCACCGATCGCAATTTTCGCACCGTCCGCCACACCGACCAGGGCGTTGGCTGGCAGGAAGTACTGAGCGATAACGTCAGTGCCTGGCAGCAACAGATCCTTGCCGTTGTCGTCGACCATCTTCACGGCTGGACGGATGTCCTTGCCGGCAGCTGGACGATCTTTAGGATCGAGTACTTCAATGTTGGTCATACCGGTCAATTCGTCAGTCTGACGCTTGATCGTGATGCCTTCTTCCATGCCCACGTAGGTCACGGTACCTTTCATTTCGGTAACGATCGGGTGAGTGTGCGGGTCCCACTTGGCCACGATTGCGCCAGCGTCGACCTTGTCACCTTCTTTCACCGAAATCACCGCACCGTACGGCAGCTTGTAACGCTCACGCTCACGACCGAAGTCATCAGCGATGGCCAGCTCACCGGAACGGGACACTGCAACCAGGTGACCATCCACTCGCTCAACGTGTTTCAGGTTGTGCAGACGGACAGTACCGCCATTCTTCACCTGAACGCTGTCGGCTGCGGAGGTTCGGCTTGCCGCACCACCGATGTGGAACGTACGCATCGTCAGCTGGGTACCCGGCTCACCGATAGACTGGGCAGCGATAACGCCGACCGATTCACCGATGTTCACCTGGTGACCACGAGCCAGATCACGGCCGTAGCACTTGGCGCAAATGCCGTAGCGGGTTTCACAGCTGATCGGCGAACGCACGATCACTTCGTCGATGCTGTTCAGCTCGATGAATTCAACCCACTTCTCGTCTACCAGAGTGCCGGCAGGAACGATGACGTCCTCGGTACCTGGCTTGAATACGTCACGGGCGATAACACGACCCAATACGCGCTCACCCAGTGGCTCTACAACGTCACCGCCTTCAATGTGCGGAGTCATCAGCAGGCCGTGTTCAGTGCCGCAATCGATCTCGGTTACAACCAGATCTTGCGCCACGTCTACCAGACGACGAGTCAGGTAACCGGAGTTCGCGGTTTTCAACGCGGTATCCGCCAGACCCTTACGAGCACCGTGAGTGGAGATGAAGTACTGAAGTACGCTCAAACCTTCACGGAAGTTCGCAGTAATCGGCGTTTCGATGATGGAACCGTCCGGCTTGGCCATCAGGCCACGCATGCCGGCCAGCTGACGAATCTGTGCTGCGGAACCCCGCGCACCCGAGTCGGCCATCATGTACATCGAGTTGAAGGATTCCTGGTCGACTTCGACGCCATGACGGTCGATGACTTTCTCTTTCGAGAGGTTGGCCATCATCGCCTTGGAAACTTCGTCGTTCGCCTTGGACCAAAGGTCGATCACTTTGTTGTACTTCTCGCCCTGGGTTACCAGGCCGGAGGCGTACTGACTTTCGATCTCTTTCACTTCGTCGGTAGCAGTACCGATGATGCGTGCCTTTTCATCCGGAATAACGAAGTCGTTAACACCGATGGAAACGCCGGAAATGGTCGAGTAGGCAAAACCGGTGTACATCAATTGGTCAGCGAAGATCACGGTCTCTTTCAGACCAACCACGCGATAGCACTGGTTGATCAGCTTGGAGATCGCCTTTTTCTTCATCGGCAAGTTGACGACGTCGAAGGACAGACCTTTTGGCACAACCTGGAACAACAACGCACGGCCGACAGTGGTGTCGACGATGCGGGTATTGGTCACGCTGCCGCCATCACGATCGTTGACGGTTTCGTTGATCCGCACTTTGACTTTCGCATGCAGCGCGGCTTCGCCAGCACGGAACACACGGTCAACTTCTTGCAGATCCGCGAACACACGACCTTCGCCCTTGGCGTTGATCGCTTCACGAGTCATGTAGTACAGACCCAATACAACGTCCTGCGACGGAACGATGATTGGCTCACCGTTGGCTGGCGACAGAATGTTGTTGGTCGACATCATCAACGCACGCGCTTCCAACTGGGCTTCCAGTGTCAGCGGTACGTGCACGGCCATTTGGTCACCGTCGAAGTCGGCGTTGTACGCGGCACAGACCAGAGGGTGCAGCTGGATAGCCTTACCTTCGATCAGTACCGGTTCAAACGCCTGGATACCCAGACGGTGAAGGGTTGGTGCACGGTTGAGGAGAACCGGGTGTTCGCGAATCACTTCAGCGAGAACGTCCCACACTTCCGGCAGCTCGCGCTCGACCATTTTCTTGGCCGCTTTGATGGTGGTCGCCAGACCACGCATTTCCAGCTTGCCGAAAATGAACGGTTTGAACAGCTCGAGAGCCATTTTCTTCGGCAGGCCGCACTGGTGCAGACGCAGGGTCGGACCTACGGTAATTACCGAACGACCGGAGTAGTCAACACGCTTACCGAGCAAGTTCTGACGGAAACGACCTTGCTTACCCTTGATCATGTCGGCCAGGGATTTCAGAGGACGCTTGTTGGAACCGGTGATAGCGCGACCACGACGACCGTTGTCGAGCAGTGCGTCGACGGCTTCCTGCAACATACGCTTTTCGTTGCGTACGATGATGTCCGGAGCGGACAGATCAAGCAGACGCTTCAAGCGGTTGTTACGGTTGATCACTCGACGATACAGATCGTTGAGGTCGGAAGTCGCGAAGCGACCGCCATCCAGCGGGACCAGTGGACGCAGATCTGGCGGCAGAACCGGCAGAACGGTCAGCACCATCCACTCTGGCAGGTTGCCGGAACCCTGGAAGGCCTCCATCAACTTCAGACGCTTGGACAGCTTCTTGATTTTGGTTTCAGAGTTGGTTTGCGGAATCTCTTCACGCAGGCGACCAATCTCGTGCTCCAGATCGATAGCGTGCAAAAGTTCACGGACAGCCTCGGCCCCCATACGGGCATCGAAGTCGTCGCCGAACTCTTCCAGTGCTTCGAAGTACTGCTCGTCGTTCAGCAGCTGACCTTTTTCAAGGGTAGTCATGCCTGGATCGATAACGACGTAGCTCTCGAAGTAGAGAACGCGTTCGATATCACGCAGGGTCATGTCCATCAGCAGGCCGATACGGGACGGCAGCGACTTCAGGAACCAGATGTGGGCGACCGGCGAAGCCAGTTCGATGTGCGCCATGCGCTCACGACGAACTTTTGCCAGCGCAACTTCAACGCCGCACTTCTCGCAGATCACACCGCGGTGCTTCAAGCGCTTGTACTTACCGCACAGGCACTCGTAATCCTTTACCGGGCCAAAGATTTTGGCGCAGAACAAACCGTCACGCTCAGGCTTGAACGTACGGTAGTTGATGGTTTCCGGCTTTTTAACTTCACCGAACGACCACGAGCGGATCATCTCAGGCGATGCCAATCCGATGCGGATGGCGTCGAACTCTTCGACTTGACCCTGGTTTTTCAGCAAATTCAGTAGGTCTTTCAAGGCCTTTCCTCCTGGCGGAGCAGAGAGCGGGCAATCCTGCCCCGCTCTCGATTCGCGTCACGTGTTATTCGGTTTCCAGATCGATATCGATGCCGAGGGAACGAATTTCCTTGATCAACACGTTGAAGGACTCGGGCATGCCCGGCTCCATACGGTGATCGCCGTCCACGATGTTTTTGTACATCTTGGTCCGACCGTTCACATCGTCCGACTTCACTGTGAGCATTTCTTGCAGAGTGTATGCGGCACCGTATGCTTCCAGTGCCCAGACCTCCATCTCCCCGAAACGCTGACCACCGAACTGCGCCTTACCACCCAGCGGCTGCTGGGTAACCAGGCTGTACGAACCGGTAGAACGAGCGTGCATCTTATCGTCTACCAAGTGGTTCAGCTTCAGCATGTACATGTAGCCAACGGTGACCGGGCGCTCGAACTTGTTGCCGGTACGGCCATCGGTCAGCTGCATCTGGCCGCTTTCTGGCAGGTCTGCCAGTTTCAGCATGGCCTTGATTTCGCTTTCCTTGGCACCGTCGAACACCGGAGTGGCCATCGGTACGCCGCCGCGCAGGTTTTGAGCCAGATCCAGGATCTCCTGGTCGGAGAACGTATCCAGCGCTTCGTTGCGACCACCGATCTGGTTGTAGATTTCATCCAGGAAGGTGCGCAGCTCAGCAACTTTACGCTGCTCTTCAACCATGCGATTGATCTTCTCGCCCAGACCTTTGGCCGCGAGGCCCAGGTGGGTTTCAAGGATCTGACCGACGTTCATACGCGAAGGTACGCCCAGCGGGTTGAGGACGACGTCGACCGGGGTGCCATTGGCATCGTGCGGCATGTCTTCAACCGGCATGATCACGGAGACCACACCCTTGTTACCGTGACGACCGGCCATCTTGTCGCCCGGCTGGATGCGACGACGGATTGCCAGGTAAACCTTGACGATTTTCAGTACGCCCGGAGCCAGGTCATCGCCCTGCTGCAGTTTGCGCTTCTTGTCTTCGAACTTATCGTCCAGCAGACGGCGACGATCAACGATGTAGGCCTGGGCCTTCTCGAGCTGCTCGTTCAGCGCGTCCTCAGCCATGCGCAGTTTGAACCACTGGCCGTGCTCAAGACCGTCGAGGACTTCGTCGGTGATGTCCTGGCCTTTCTTCAGACCGGCGCCGCCTTCGGCTTTGTGGCCGACCAGAGCGGAGCGCAGACGTTCGAAAGTAGCTCCTTCAACGATACGGAACTCTTCGTTCAGGTCCTTGCGGATCTCGTCCAACTGGGACTTCTCGATCGACAGGGCACGAGCATCACGCTCAACGCCATCGCGGGTGAAGACCTGTACGTCAATGACAGTACCCTTGGTACCGGTAGGTACGCGCAGGGAGGTGTCTTTAACGTCGCTGGCCTTTTCACCGAAGATCGCACGCAGCAGTTTTTCTTCCGGAGTCAGTTGGGTCTCGCCTTTCGGAGTGACCTTACCGACCAGAATATCGCCTGCGCCAACTTCAGCACCTACGTAAACGATACCGGCTTCGTCCAGTTTGTTCAGTGCCGCCTCACCCACGTTCGGGATGTCGGCAGTGATTTCCTCTGGGCCAAGCTTGGTGTCACGGGCCACACAGGTCAGTTCCTGGATGTGGATCGTGGTGAAGCGGTCTTCCTGAACCACACGCTCGGACAGGCAGATGGAGTCTTCGAAGTTGAAGCCGTTCCATGCCATGAACGCGATGCGCATGTTCTGACCCAGAGCCAGTTCACCCATGTCGGTGGACGGGCCGTCGGCCATGATGTCACTGCGCTGAACCCGATCACCTTTACGCACCAGCGGACGCTGGTTGATGCAGGTGTTCTGGTTGGAGCGGGTGTACTTGGTCAGGTTGTAGATGTCGACACCGGCTTCACCGGTTTCAACTTCGTCATCGGCAACACGAACCACGATACGGCTGGCGTCGACGGAGTCGATCACGCCGCCACGACGAGCCACGACACAAACGCCGGAGTCACGGGCTACGTTACGCTCCATGCCGGTACCTACCAGCGGCTTGTCAGCACGCAGGGTCGGTACAGCTTGACGCTGCATGTTCGAACCCATCAACGCACGGTTGGCGTCGTCGTGCTCGAGGAACGGAATCAGCGACGCAGCAACCGAAACTACCTGCTTCGGCGATACGTCCATCAAGGTGACGTCTTCCGGCGCCTTCACGGTGAATTCGTTCAGGTGACGAACAGCTACCAGCTCGTCGATCAGAACCTTGTTCTCGTTCATGGTCGCCGAAGCCTGCGCGATCACGTGATCGGCTTCTTCAATGGCAGACAGGAACACGATGTCGTCGGTAACCACACCCTCTTTCACCACGCGGTACGGGCTTTCGAGGAAGCCGTACTGGTTGGTGCGCGCATAAGCAGCCAGGGAGTTGATCAGGCCGATGTTCGGACCTTCCGGCGTTTCAATCGGGCATACACGACCGTAGTGAGTCGGGTGTACGTCACGAACTTCGAAGCCCGCACGCTCACGAGTCAGACCGCCAGGGCCGAGTGCAGAAACACGACGCTTGTGGGTGATCTCGGACAGCGGGTTGTTCTGGTCCATGAACTGGGACAACTGGCTGGAACCGAAGAACTCCTTCACCGCTGCAGCCACTGGCTTGGCGTTGATCAGGTCTTGCGGCATCAGGCCTTCGCTTTCAGCCATCGACAGACGTTCTTTGACCGCACGCTCTACACGTACAAGACCAACACGGAACTGGTTCTCGGCCATTTCGCCTACGCAGCGAACACGACGGTTACCCAGGTGGTCGATGTCATCGACGATGCCTTTACCGTTACGAATGTCGACCAGAGTCTTCAGTACCGCAACGATGTCTTCCTTGCACAGCACGCCCGAACCTTCGATCTCGGTACGACCGATACGACGGTTGAACTTCATCCGGCCGACCGCAGACAGGTCATAGCGCTCAGGACTGAAGAACAGGTTGTTGAACAGTGTCTCGGCGGCGTCTTTGGTTGGCGGCTCGCCAGGACGCATCATGCGATAGATCTCGACCAGTGCTTCCAGTTGGTTGCTGGTGGAGTCGATCTTCAGCGTATCAGAGACGAATGGACCACAGTCGATATCGTTGGTGTACAGAGTCTCGATGCGAACAACGCCGGCCTTGGCGACTTTCGCCAGGATCTCGGTGCTCAGCTCGGTATTGCACTCTGCCAGGATTTCGCCGGTTGCCGGATGCACGATGACCTTGGCTGTAGTGCGACCCAGGACGTAGTCCAGAGGCACATCCAGCTCTTTGATCCCGGCTTTTTCCAGCTGGTTGATGTGGCGAGCGGTAATACGACGACCTTGCTCGACAATAACCTTGCCTTTGTCGTCCTGGATGTCCAGAACCGCAATTTCACCGCGCAGGCGCTGAGGCACCAGCTCCAGGCTCAGGCTCTCGCCTTTCACATGGAATACGTTGGTGGTGTAGAACGCGTCCAGCACTTCTTCAGTGGTATAGCCCAGCGCGCGCAGCAGTACCGATGCAGGCAGCTTGCGACGACGGTCGATACGCACGAATACGCAGTCCTTCGGGTCGAACTCGAAGTCCAGCCACGAACCGCGGTAAGGAATGATGCGCGCGGAGTAAAGCAGTTTACCGGAGCTATGCGTCTTGCCACGGTCGTGGTCGAAGAACACGCCCGGGGAACGGTGCAGCTGGGAAACGATTACACGCTCGGTACCGTTGATAACGAAGGTACCGTTCTCAGTCATCAGTGGGATTTCACCCATGTAGACTTCTTGCTCTTTGATGTCCTTGATCGCTTTGTTCGACGATTCTTTGTCGAAAATGATCAGGCGCACTTTCACCCGCAAAGGTACGGCGTAAGTTACACCGCGCAATACGCATTCTTTGACATCAAATGCCGGTTCGCCCAGGCGATAACCGACGTACTCCAGCGCAGCATTGCCGGAGTAGCTGATGATCGGGAAAACGGATTTGAAGGCCGCATGCAGGCCCACGTCGCGGAACTGATCTTTAGTCGCTCCCGCTTGCAAGAATTCACGATACGAATCCAGCTGGATGGCCAGGAGGTAAGGCACATCCATGACGTCCGGCAACTTGCTAAAGTCCTTGCGGATACGTTTTTTCTCAGTATATGAGTAAGCCATCAGCGTTCCCCAGCTTGGTCACCTGCTTGTTTGGCCCTCCCGACGGGAGCAGCCAGAAAATCGTGCAAACCCCATGGTTTGCGCCACCGCATCGGGTGGTTACAGCTCGTTATCAGCAACGACCCAGTCGACTGCCAATAACGGAAAAAGGCCGGTGGCAAGAGCCACCAGCCATCAGCCTTTCGCTTAACGCTCGGGCTGGAAACGCAAAGTCGATGCTTACTTCAGCTCGACTTTAGCGCCTGCTTCTTCCAGCTTCTTCTTAGCGTCTTCAGCAGCTTCTTTCGAAACGCCTTCAGCTACAACCTGAGGAGCGCCGTCTACTTTCTCTTTGGCTTCTTTCAGGCCCAGACCGGTCAGTTCACGAACTGCCTTGATCACGTTTACTTTCTTCTCGCCGGCTTCAACCAGAACAACGTTGAATTCGGTTTGCTCTTCAACAACAGCGGCAGCAGCAGCTGGACCAGCAGCAGCAACAGCAGCGGTCACGCCGAAGGTTTCTTCCATTGCTTTGATCAGCTCAACAACTTCCAGAACGGTTTTCTGGCCGATTGCTTCGATGATTTGCTCGTTAGTCAGAGACATGACTTAAATCCTGTATTGGGGTGACAGCCTACGCAGCTATCAAATTAAACGTATGATTTCGAAAGTGCTTTCTGTGCCTTAGGCAGCAGTAGCTTCTTTCTGGTCGCGAATAGCTGCCAAAGTACGAGCCAGCTTGCTGGTAGCGCCTTGGATCACGCTCATCAGCTTCGCAATAGCTTCGTCGCGAGTCGGCAGGGTAGCCAACACGTCGATTTCGTTAGCGGCAAGGAACTTGCCGTCGAACGCAGCTGCCTTGATCTCGAACTTGTCCTGACCCTTGGCGAACTCTTTGAACAGACGAGCAGCAGCGCCCGGGTGTTCGTTGGAGAATGCGATCAGGGTCGGGCCGGTGAAGGCGTCGTTGAGAACACTGAATTCAGTGTCAGCAACAGCGCGCTTGAGCAGGGTATTACGTACGACACGCACGTATACACCAGCTTCACGAGCCTCTTTACGGAGTCCGGTCATTGCGCCTACAGTCACGCCACGGGCATCAGCCACGACAGCAGACAGAGCGACTTTGGCAGCCTCGTTGACTTCAGCGACGATGGCCTTCTTGTCTTCGAGTTTAATTGCCACGGGTAAAACTCCTGCTTGTTACCGTTTCATCCAGTCGGAACCGGATGTCGTTTTGGTGTCTGATTCGGTAAGGAATCGGGAGCACCATCTGCGTAGGCTTATGGTTTAAGACTTGCGTCGCCTACGGTCTTGGATAGCCCCCGCCAGGCAGGGACCCCAATTTTTTCAAACTGGCGCAATCGCTTGCACCAATTTTTGTCTTACGCGTCCAGCGAGCTCTGGTCGATGACCAGACCTGGGCCCATGGTGGTGCTCAGGGTAACGCGCTTGACGTAAATACCTTTCGAGGAAGCTGGCTTGATACGCTTCAGATCAGCGATCAGGGCTTCAACGTTTTCCTTCAGCTTGACGGCGTCGAAGCCGATCTTGCCAACGGAAGTGTGGATGATGCCGTTTTTGTCGGTGCGATAACGAACCTGACCAGCCTTGGCGTTTTTAACCGCGGTAGCTACGTCTGGGGTTACGGTGCCGACTTTAGGGTTAGGCATCAGGCCACGTGGACCGAGGATCTGACCCAACTGACCCACAACGCGCATGGCATCCGGGGATGCAATTACTACGTCATAGTTCAGGTCGCCGCCTTTCATTTCGGCAGCCAGCTCATCCATGCCTACGCGGTCAGCGCCGGCAGCCAGAGCGGCTTCAGCAGCTGGACCCTGAGTGAAGACAGCAACGCGAACGGTCTTGCCAGTACCGTGCGGCAGCACAGTAGCGCTACGAACGACCTGGTCGGATTTACGCGGGTCAACACCCAGGTTCACGGCGACGTCAAACGACTCGACGAACTTGGCAGCTGGCAGCGAAGCCAGCAGATTTGCGGCCTCTTCGAAGTTGTAGGCCTTGCCTGCTTCGATTTTCTCGGCGATAGCCTTTTGACGCTTGGTCAGCTTAGCCATTACACACCCTCCACGTTAAGGCCCATGCTACGAGCAGAACCGGCGATAGTACGCACGGCTGCTTCCATATCAGCTGCAGTCAGATCCGCGTTTTTGGTTTTCGCGATTTCTTCCAGCTGAGCACGAGTAACAGTGCCAACCTTAACGGTGTTCGGACGAGCGGAACCGCTGGTCAGACCGGCCGCCTTCTTCAGCAGAACCGAAGCAGGGGTGGATTTGGTTTCGAAAGTGAAGCTACGGTCGCTGTAGACAGTGATGATCACTGGAGTCGGCAGACCTGGCTCAAGACCCTGAGTACGGGCGTTGAATGCCTTGCAGAATTCCATGATGTTCACGCCGTGCTGACCCAGAGCAGGACCAACAGGTGGGCTTGGGTTAGCCTGAGCGGCCTTCACTTGCAGCTTGATGTAAGCGGTAATCTTCTTGGCCATGAGGCACTCCAATTACGGGTTCAAACGCCTCGAAAGGCTCCCCGGTTACTTGCGCGTTTATCCCAGTGACGACAAAACCCCACAGCCTAAGGCTGCGGGGTTGGGATGCTTGCTCAGTTAGACCTTTTCGACCTGACTGAACTCCAGCTCTACCGGAGTAGAGCGACCGAAAATGAGCACCGCGACCTGAATCCGGCTCTTTTCGTAGTTAACTTCTTCAACAACACCGGTAAAGTCCGCAAACGGACCGTCATTGACTCGCACCGATTCGCCCGGCTCGAACAACGTCTTCGGCTTCGGCTTGTCGCTACCGTCGGCAACGCGACGCAGAATCGCCTCTGCCTCTTTATCAGTGATTGGCGCAGGCTTATCGGCAGTACCACCGATAAAACCCATCACCCGAGGAGTGTCCTTGACCAAGTGCCAAGTACCCTCATTCATATCCATCTGAACCAGCACGTAACCAGGGAAGAATTTACGCTCGCTTTTGCGCTTCTGGCCGTTGCGCATCTCAACCACTTCTTCAGTGGGAACCAGAATTTCGCCGAAGCCATCTTCCATGCCAGCCAGCTTTACGCGCTCGATCAGCGAGCGCATTACATGCTTCTCGTAACCGGAGTAAGCATGCACAACATACCAACGCTTAGCCACGGGACACCCTTAGCCGACGATCAAGGAAACAAGCCAGCCGAGCAGGGAATCTAGCCCCCACAACAGCAACGCCATAACAAGAACTACAGCCACAACAATCAGCGTGGTCTGCGTAGTTTCTTGGCGAGTTGGCCAAACGACTTTACGAATCTCGGTGCGAGCTTCCTTAACCAGTACAAAGAAAGACTTGCCCTTCGCGGTCTGCAGGCCTACAAAGGCAGCAACAGCAGCGATAGCAAGCAAAGCGAGTACACGGTACAGGATCGGCGAGGCAGAGAAATACTGATTTCCAACAACGCCAACAACCACCAAAGCGACCACTACCAGCCACTTGAGGAGATCGAAGCGAGAGCCTTGAACTTCAGCCTTAGGAGTCATCTATGAAGATCCTGTGAAAAGAAAGCCAGATACACCGAGTGAATCTGGCAGGTCAGGAGGGAATCGAACCCCCAACCTACGGTTTTGGAGACCGTCGCTCTGCCAATTGAGCTACTGACCTAAAACAAAATCAGGCCGACCATTATGCCGGCCCGAAGGAGACTTTACAACAACTTACTCGGCAGCCCTGATTACGACACTCGCACGATCAAAAATCACCGACACGAACAACCAAAGACAACCCCAACCACTTAAAACAAAGGCAGATATTTTCATATCTGCCTTGTTATATGGAGCTCTTGAGCGGATTTGAACCGCTGACCTCACCCTTACCAAGGGTGTGCTCTACCAACTGAGCTACAAGAGCGAAACACTGTGCAAAACCTGCAAACTTGGAGCGGGTAGCGGGAATCGAACCCGCATCATCAGCTTGGAAGGCTGAGGTTCTACCACTAAACTATACCCGCGAGGCTTGCAGCTCTCGCTAAAATGGTGGAGGGGGAAGGATTCGAACCTTCGAAGTCGTAGACGTCAGATTTACAGTCTGATCCCTTTGGCCGCTCGGGAACCCCTCCTAAGCGAGCCGGCATTCTACATCATGCCAGCCTTCTGTCAAGCATTTTTCTCATTAAAAACCTGAGCTTAGCTGCGTTGACCTCGCCTCACATCGCTAACCGTTTCCGGTGTTCGCTGTGGAGCGGGCGCCATTCTATGCAAACTATTCGATGGGTGCAACCCCCTCGCACGGCATTATTTTATGTTTTAACTCATTGAATTCTTTAGAAAGGTTTATCAGCTGAAGATCGTCCAGCCAACGCCGGCTTTCCGGGGCAATACGCAACCAATACCCGGCACTTTCCGACCCCGCTCTTGGCAGAGACTGGAATTTGACCTCCATTCCGCTCAACCGCCGCTCAACCGCCTGCGCGGACTCCTGGCGTGTATATCCCCCCAGATAAAGGCAGCCATTGTCTGTCGAGGTGACTTTGCCCTTGTCTTTGGGTACGTCATTTGCTTCGCTCAACAGACGGATATCTTGCTGAGACCCGCGATACAAGCTCAAGGGCGTGACATCCTTCGCGCGCAGCGGGGCCTCTTGTTGATGCCAGATGTAGTAGAAACCATTGAGGACAAGCAGCAGCAGAAACAACCAACGCATAAAAACCTCAGGACAAGGGACAGGCCATGGCCAATCCGACAAACACCAAGTCCGGAACCACTCTAGCCTGAGGCACGACCTCAGAAACCAGGTTTGCATCCCCCCCAGTGAGGAATACGACAAAGTCCTCACCCCAGTAACTGCGCGCCAACTCGAGCTGAGTCAGCACGAAGCCGCGCAACATCAATAAACAACCGCGCTCTACAGCCTCAACAGTCGCACGACCTGGAACAAGACTTTCCAGAGCCTGCTCAGCCGCGAGGTCCCCATAACGAATCTTGCGAGTGTGGGTGCGCAGTTGGTTGCGCATCAACGGCATACCCGGACAGATGAACCCACCCAGGTGCTCCCCATCCGCCGCGATAAAATCAGCGGTCACGGCCGTACCGAAGTCGAGCACCAGGCACGCACCTGAAGCCAGATGAAAGCCTCCAAGCATTGCAAGCCACCGATCCAGACCCAGCCGCTCAAACTCCTCATACCCATTGCGCACGCCTGACATTTCGCGTGCAGGCGTTGCGCACACAACCGGTATGCCGAAGGTGTCCCTCAGCAAAGACGTCAGCGCACCGGTCTCATCCACGGTCCTTACACTCACCAACCGGCAAAACGTGAGGGAAAGCCCTTTGAGCTGCCCCAACCCCTCAAGCAATGCGAGATTGGAATCGACGACCCCCTCACCAAGCAGCCGCCCGGCATTTACGGCAAGCACACGCCATTTAATGAAACTATTCCCACAATCGAGCTCAAGAATCATCACGCAACCTCAGGCTCAACTCACCACCACTGAAGACTTTCTCCACACCATCCACCTTCAGGCGCAAGGCGCCCTGGCCATCAATGCCAAGCACCTCACCATCAATTTGATTGACACCGGCAATCAACGACACGCTTCGCCCCTGCCAGAGGTGATTTTGCTCCCACTCGGACTGGATGGCCAAAAAACCGCCCGCCTGATGACGAGTCAGGTATCGCTGCAGCATCTCCCCTAACCTGGCGACCAAGTGGTTGCGATCAAACAACTTGCCAGACTCGAGCCGCATGGAAGTCCATTGCTGATCCACCTCGTCAGCGGACTGCATGTTCACATTGATTCCCACCCCTAGAACCACGTGACACACGTCAGCAGGATCGCCGACCAACTCCAGCAATATTCCCGCAATTTTTTTCTGCCCCACAAGGACATCGTTTGGCCACTTCAATCCAGCGGATGCGATACCGAGCTCACGCAGCGCCTGCAACACAGCAAGCCCAACGACGAGACTCAAACCCTCCAGTTGGCGCATCCCACCATCAATGCGAAGCACCAGGCTGTAATAGACGTTTTCCGCGAATGGACTAACCCACTTGCGACCACGCCGCCCGCGGCCCGCCGTCTGCCGCTCCGCAAGCACAAGAAATGGCGCAACCTGCCCCCGCTCAATTGCCCGCAGTGCCTCGGCGTTCGTGGAGTCAATTGAATCAAAAACCTGGACTGGCCAATCACAGGAAAGTGCTTGGGCACTGATTTCACGAGGATCAAGCAACGAGATTGGTGCGGATAATTGATAGCCGCGCCCACGAACCTTATGAATAGACAGGCCCAACTCAGCCTCTAAATGCTGAAGCTGCTTCCATACGGCGCTACGACTGACACCCAGGGCTGCGCCCAATGCCTGACCCGAATGGAATCGGCCATCTTTAAGAAGCTTTAACAACGTCAGCATGCAGGTCTCGCCTCACAATGAGGCCCGCATGATAGCCACGCGCCGAGCTATTGCATAGAAATCCAGTAGCCGTGGCTTTTCTGCGGGCAAAACAAAACCCCAACTGCTTTCGCAATTGGGGTTTCGGAATTTAATCTTGACGATGACCTACTCTCACATGGGGAAACCCCACACTACCATCGGCGATGCATCGTTTCACTTCTGAGT
>NZ_JBPKAM010000054.1:0-44077 GCF_051216495.1 Pseudomonas baetica
GTTCAACATCAATGGTGGCTGATACACCGCTTTCGCGAGCAGGCTCGCTCCCACAGAGGGTTAGCGGTGGTCTTCCTGAACGGTCACGGTCGCTGTGGTCCCTGCCCGCAACTTGTCCTTGCCCCCATAGTCATCATCGATCTTGATTCGCACCGGTACCCGCTGCGCCAGTTTGACCCAGGTGTAACTGGGGTTGATGTTGGCCAACAACCGCCCACCGGGCAGGTTTTCCCGGTCGGCGATGGCGAAGGCGATGCTTTGCACGGTGCCGCCAAAGCGTTCGCCACTCATCAACTCGATATCGACCCGATCACCCTCCCCGATTCGCGGTAGCTTGGTTTCTTCGAAGTAGCCGCTGACATAAAACGAATCGCTGTCCACCAGCGCCACCAGCGGACCGCCCGCCGTCGCGTAATCGCCCTGCCGGGTCAGCAGATTGGTGACGTAGCCGCTGACCGGCGATTCGACCCGGGTGCGCTCCAGATCGTGTTCGGCCTCGGCCAACGCCGCTATGGCCAATTGCACGTTGGCCTGGGCAAACCCCAAATTGGCCTGGTTACGTAACAAATCAGCCTGGGCCACGGACACATCGGTACTGGATTTTTCCCACTCTTCACCGGAGATCGCCGAACGCTCCTTGAGTGTCCTGCGGCGGCGCTCCTCGCTCTGACGCTGTCGGAGCAACGCCTGACTCGCCACGATGGTCGCTTCGGACTGACCCAACGAGACCTTCGCCACTTCCACCGAACGCTTGGCGTGTTCCACCGCCAGGGCATAACGCGAAGGGTCGATCTCCAGCAGCAACTGGCCCTTCTCCACATGCTGGTTATCCTGCACGCCGAGGGTGACGATGCGACCGCCGACATCGGCGGACAGGGTCACCACATCGGCACGCACTCGCGCATCCCGGGTCCAGGGGGCGCGGGTGTAGTGCTCCCAGGCAAACCAGCCGAGCACAAAAGCCAGGGCGACCACGGCCAGCGTCGAGAGGTGGGCAAGGATCTTCTTCAAGGCGTCAGGCTCCCATCACCAGAATCAATGTCGCGCACACACAGGCGTACAACGCGCCCTCAAACAAGGCTTCATGCCAGACGAACTGCAACACGCCAAGGCGCCGCAGGATCCAGTCCAGCACCAGGAAAATCGGCAGGCCCAGCAACAGCGCTTGGGCAATCGGCGGCAGGTAGACGCCGCCCAGTTCCAGATCAATGGGCAAGGCTCGCTACTCCCTGTTGCGCAGTGGCGGGTTCGAAGTGGCGACGGTGTCGTTCCAGGAATGACACCACGATCAGCAGTGCCACGCGCATGCGAAACACTGACCACAACTGCTCATGGACGCTGGAATGCAGTGCATCCAGTTCGTCGCCCAAAACGTGCAAGCTATCGAGCACAGGGTCCACTTCACTGCCGGGCCGTCCGGCGACCAGCCGCCCGGTCTGGCGAACCGTGTCGAACAATCGGGTTTGCGTCTGCGGGCTCAGCAGTCGATTGTTCTGCCCCTGTTGCCTGAGCTGGTTCAAGGCAATGCCCAGGGCCAGGCAGCCGAGGCTGACCTCGTACAGATCGCGCGCCGGTTTGTCCTGGATGGCGGGTAACAACCCCAGCATCGTGGTCAGACGGTCGACCATGCGGCTTTCAAAAGCGAACTGGTTTTCGTCGGTCGCCGGCATTTTCAGCAACGCATGGACCTGCTCACAATTTTCCTGATGCAACCGGCGGATGCGCAGTACAGGCCGGAACGGGAAGATCAAGGCATACACGCTCAGCGCCAGTGCAGCGGCACAGGTATAGGCGCCGGCGAATTCAAACCACTGGATCGCGGTGTTCTGCCCTATCCCGGTGTTTGTCGGACCCAGCAACAGAAACGTCGTCAACCCCAGGCCGATCCCCGTGCCGGTAGTGGGTGGGCTGGACAACCCCACTGCGACGGCATACAGCAAGGGCGCCAACAACAGCGCCAACAGCTCGAAACTGCTGATCATCGGCACCAGCGCGAACTGCAACACCGCCGATACCACCAGCGCCAGCCCCAGTCCCCGTGCATAGCTCTGGACAGCCAGCAGCGGTCGGGGAAATGTCGCCATCAGCGAGCACAGAATCCCCGTCACAACCATGCCACCCCGGGCGCCATCCCAACCGGTTTCGATCCAGATCAGTCCCGCGACCATCAGTGCGCAATAAGCACGGATAGCGTTCATCGCCGCCAAGGTGAAATCCAGGTGCAGCGGGTTGGCTTGGCCGCGATACAGGCTGCTGGCCTTGCGTCCGCTCTGGATCGCATCGGCCAGCTCCAGAATGGTTTCCAGTTGCTGCAGCATGCGCGCCTGTTCCCAGCGCAACGACCAGGACAGCGAGCGCAAGGTGGCTTTCAAGGGTTCGGTCAGTTGCTCCGAGCGATAAGCCAGCGCATCGAAACGCTGTTGCAACACGGCAAACTGGCGTCGTTGCTCGGCGGACAGTGCGCGCCCCTGCCTGGCCAGTTCATCAAGAAAAATCAGCTCCTCCGTGAGCAGCTGTTGTATTTCAGCCGGAATCGCACCTTCCCAGCGCTCGAGCAACAGCACACGCTGGTGGCGCAATGCGGTCAGCCGCGCCGTCAGCAATAACAGCTGATTCGCGAGCAATTGCACCAAATCATCGGAACTGCTCAATCGCGGCGCGTCGTAATACAAATGCCGGCGTACCCCCTCCAGCGCGCTGATCTGCCCGAGCAACTGCATCTGCCGTTGGTGAAAGTCAGCCTCGCTTTCCTCGGTACGAATGACGGCGCTGGCATGGGTCGCCAGCAATTTGATCACCTGATCGATCCGCGCAAAGTAATCCTTGGCCACGGCCTCCGGGCGTGCGGTCAGCAAGCTGACGACACAGACACAGGCCACCGCCAGCAGCGTCTCGGTCACGCGGGTCACGGCCAGCAGGAAGGTGCCGTCCTGATCCGGCACCGCCAGCAGCCCCACCACCACCGCCGTGTAGCCGCTGAGCACGAACGCCTGGGAACTGGTGTAGCGCAACAAGGTGCCACCGGCGGTACACAGTGCCAGCCACAGTGACAAGGTAATAAGGAATGGCACTGGTGCCTGGGGAAAGATCGCCATGATCGCCACGGCCACGATCGCACCCACGGTAGTGCCAATGACCTGACCAAAACTGCGCGCCAGCGTCATGCCAGCCAGGGGCTGGCTAACGATGACCACGGCCATGATCGACCATTTGGGCTGTTCGAGGTCGAAGATGAAGGCCAGGTACAAGGTCAATAAACCGGCCGCAATGGTTCTCAAGGCAAACAGCAACACCCCGCGACTGGGGTGGATGATGGCCTTGAAGTATTGCAGCAGCGCTTGCATCGGGATCGCTCGTGGGCGGTTATCCAGCAAGCGTAGTCACTGCTTCGGAGCATCGACGGGTTTCAGTATCAGCGGCGCCGGCAGGCACATTCGTGGGTCCTGTCGGGTGGTCGCAGCCGGCTGCAAGCCAAGTCCGGGTTTGACTCACAGCCCGGCCTGACCGAAGCTGCTCACTTTGCAAAAGTTTGCCAGCTTCCGGATTCCGCATGCCCAAGTCCCGCCGATACCTGCTCATCAGCCTCTGCGCCCTGTTTATTGTTGGCCTCGCGTGGTTGTTCCTGCGCAGCACAACGCCCGAGGTGCCGGAGGCGATCAAGCGCGGCTACAGCGAAGCGCTGGCCCGGGCCCGTGCAGGCCAACCTGGTGCTGCCCGGGTGCTTTACCAGCAATTGGCCCGTCCGGACATTTCGCCCAAGCGGCGCGTCTGGTTGCATGCCGAACTGCCCAACTACCCCAGCTCCGTAGCGCTGAAACTGGCGGATGCGGATTTGCAGCACGAATCACCCGAAGTACGCATTGCAGCGATCAAAAGCATCAGTGGCCTTGTCACCAGCGCGCAGCGCAGTTTGTTGCTGGGGCCGTTGCTCGATGACAACGATCAGAGCGTGCGGCTGGCGGCGGTCAATGCACTGTTGGGGCTATCGCCAGATGACCTTGGCTTGTATTTCGGGCCACTGGAACAGGCCATCGATGCTTGGCTGCAGTTGCTCAAAAGCGCGCCGGACACCGCCGATAACCACTATCAGATGGCACGCCTGCATTTGCACAACGCCGAATTGAAAGAGGCACAGCAGGAACTGGACAAGACCTTGCATCTGGCACCGGACAATCTACCGGCACTGGTGATGCAGATCGAGGTGCTGGACCGGCTGGGTCAAGGCGAAGCAGCCCGCGAGTTGCTGGCCAAACAGCTCAAGGCACAGCCCGACTCGGCTTACTTGCAACATGCCTTGGGGCTCTGGCTCCTGCATCACGGTCAAAGCGAGTTCGCCCTGCTCGGCCTGTCCAAGGCCGTAGAACTTGAGCCGGACAACAAGGATTACCGCTATGACCTGGCCACCACGCTGCACGGCGAACAGGAGCTGGAGGCGGCGCAAAAGCAGTTGCAGGAAATCGTCCAGCGCCACCCCAATGATCGCAAGGCGCGGGTGCTGCTGATCAATTACTGGAAGGAAAGCGGGCAGCTGCAGAACGTGCAGATTCTGTTGGCGCAACTGGAACAGCTCAACCCTGACGATCCGGCTCTTCAGCAGGGCCTTTAACACCAAACACTGTAGGAGCGAGCTTGCTCGCGATGGTCGTGAACGATAACGCGGGAATCCTGACACCCAGCGTTATCGTTATCCTTCATCGCGAGCATGCTCGCTCCTACAGACATGCCAATACAAAAGTTTGAACGCTCATCTCGACCAAAGGTCAAGTGAACAGGCAGCCCCTTCACGGCCCAAGCGCCAGCTGCCTCGTTCCCCTGGTCAAGAGAGGGCATTTTTTGTCTACATCCAACGAGTTCATCAGCGCAAAAGCCGCCACCGGGATTGAAGGTCTGGATGACATCCTCGATGGTGGGCTGTCCCGTAGCCATGTGTTCCTGCTCGAAGGCGAACCCGGCACCGGCAAGACCACGGTTGCCCTTCATTTTCTTCTGGCTGGCGCCCTGGCCGGCGAACGTTGTTTGTACATCACCCTGTCGGAAACCGAGCGCGAGTTGCGTCAGGGGGCCAAGTCCCACGGGTGGGAGATTTCCGACAACCTTCACATCTTTGAGCTGACACCACCGGAAAACCTCCTCAATGCCGAGCACCAGCAGACCTTGCTGTACTCATCGGACCTCGAGTTGGGCGAAGCCACCAAGCAGATCTTCGAGGTGGTCGAACGGGTCAAGCCGACCCGCGTGGTCCTCGACAGCCTGTCCGAGATCCGTTTGCTGGCGCAAAGCTCCCTGCGCTATCGCCGGCAGATCCTCGCGATCAAGCATTACTTCGTGCGCTACGACGCCACGGTCCTGCTGCTGGATGACCTGACCACCGAATCCCTCGACAAGACCGTACACAGCGTCGCACACGGGGTGATTCGCCTGGAGGAACTGACACCCAACTACGGTGCCGAGCGGCGACGTATCCGGGTGGTTAAGTACCGGGGTCAGAAATATCGTGGCGGTTTTCATGACTTCACCATCATGGGCGACGGCGTGCATGTATTTCCGCGCCTGGTGGCTGCCGAACACCGCAGCGCCTACCTCAGGCAGCAATTGACCAGCGGTATCCCGGAACTGGACGCCCTGCTGGGCGGTGGCATCGAGACCGGGTCCAGCACCTTGATCCTCGGCCCGGCCGGTACCGGCAAATCGCTGATCTCGATGATCTTCGCCGTCGCCGCCGTGACGCGGGGCGAAAAAGCCGCGTTGTTCATTTTCGACGAAGAATTGGGATTGCTGTTCGAGCGCATGAAGCACCTGGGTATCGACCTGCAAGCACTGCAAGACACCGGCAACCTGCTGATCGAGCAAGTGGATGCCGCCGAGCTGTCCCCCGGCGAGTTCTCCCACCGGGTGCGGCGCTGTGTGGACGGGGGCGATATCAAGACCGTAGTCATTGACAGCATCAACGGCTATCAGGCGGCGATGCCAGAAGAAAACGCCCTGGTGTTGCACATGCACGAGCTGCTGCTGTACCTCAACCGCAAAGGGGCCGCGACCTTCATGACCGTCGCCCAACATGGATTGGTCGGCGACATGCAGGCCCCGGTGGACATTACCTACCTGGCCGATACGGTCATCCTGCTGCGTTACTTCGAGGCACTGGGCAAGGTGCGCCGGGCCATTTCGATCATCAAGAAGCGTACCGGCACCCATGAATCGACCATCCGTGAATACCGGATCGGTTCACGGGGCATGACCATCGGTGAACCGCTGGAAGCCTTCCAAGGCGTACTGCGCGGGGTTCCGACCTATCTCGGTGCGGGAGCGCCGTTGCTCGCGGATGAACATTCGTGATGGTCCAAAAAGAGACCTCCGAGCGCGCGATCATCCTCGCGCCACTAGGGCGCGACGGCCAGATTGCCCTGATGATCCTTAGAGAAGCCGGTTTCGACGGGGTCATCAGCCGCGATCTGCACGGACTGTGCGCTGAGCTGGAACAAGGCGCAGGCTTGTTGCTGGTGTCTTCAGAAGCCTTGCTGGGCCAGGATCTTTTGCCGCTGCTCAAACTGATCGAACAACAACCGGCCTGGTCCGACTTGCCTATCGTTCTGCTGACGCACCATGGCGGCCCGGAACTGAACTCGACGTCACGTTTCGGCTCACAACTGGGCAATGTGACGTTCCTTGAGCGCCCTTTTCATCCGGTGACCTTGATCAGTCTGGTGACCACCGCCTTGCGTGGTCGCCGACGACAGTACGAAGCCAGGGACCGGCTGATCGATTTAAGCCAAAGCGAGCTGCGCCTGCAAAACACCCTGGAAACCCTGGAGCAGCAAGTCGAAGAGCGCACCGCACAGTTGCGTCACAACGAAGAAGTATTGCGCCAGTCACAGAAAATGGAAGCGGTCGGCCAACTCACCGGCGGTATCGCTCATGACTTCAACAACATGTTGACCGGCATCATCGGCAGCCTGGAGTTGCTGCGACGACGCCTGGCCCGAGGACGCTTTGAAGATCTGGACAGTCTGATCGACCTCGGCGTGACCTCCGCCAATCGCGCGGCGGGCCTGACACACCGCCTGCTGGCATTCTCCCGACGCCAGTCGCTGGACTCCAAACCTGTGGAGATGAACGCTCTGGTGGTGTCCATGGGCGAATTGCTGCAGCGCAGCATTGATGAAAGCATTTGCCTGGACATGCAATTGAGCGAATCACTGTGGGTGGCGGAGGCCGACCCCAATCAACTGGAAAGCGCCCTGCTCAACCTGGTGATCAACGCCCGTGACGCCATGCCCGATGGCGGCCAACTGGTGGTGAAAACATCCAACCGGCAACTGGACGCCGACTTCACCCAACCCCACAGCAATCTCGAACCCGGGGATTTCGTGGTACTCAGCGTGACCGACAATGGCTGCGGCATGCCGCAAAGCACCATCAACCGCGCATTCGATCCCTTCTTCACCACCAAGCCCATCGGCCAGGGCACGGGCTTGGGGTTGTCAATGATCTACGGATTCAGCAAGCAATCGGGTGGCCACGTCGCCATTCAAAGTGAAGTCGGCGAAGGCACCACCGTCAGCCTTTTCCTGCCGCGTTATCGGGGCCATGTCTCGCAAGGTCAATCGGTAGAAAGCCTGCACCCGACGATTGCCGGGAACGGGGAAACGGTGCTGATCGTTGAGGATGATCCTGCCGTGCGGGTATTGGTCAGTACGGTGCTGAGCGAGTTGGGCTATGGCTTTGTCGAGGCCGGCGATGCGGACAGTGCGATGCCGATTCTCGATTCGGGACAACGCATTGACCTGATGATCAGCGACGTCGGGCTGCCCGGCATGAATGGCCGGCAACTGGCGGAGATCAGTCGGCAATACCGGCCCGGGCTCAAGGTGTTGTTCATTACCGGCTACGCCGAACACGCGGCGGTGCGTGGGGGCTTCCTGGATCCGGGCATGCAGATGATCACCAAGCCGTTTACCTTTGACCTGTTGACGGCGAAAGTGCGGGAGATGATTCGGGTTTGAAACACCCATTCCCTGTAGGAGCGAGCTTGCTCGCGAAAAACGTCTGGACAACGCGTTCATCCAGACAGGATGCGTTATCGTTGTCGTCCATCGCGAACTCGCTCCTACAAGGGCTACGACAATAGATCCTGCATGATGTCCTGCAACTCATCCAGGTCGAACGGTTTTTCCAGAATCGGCGCCTTCAGCGTGATCGGGCTGCCGGTTTCGCGGATTTCCTTCGCGTAGCCACTGATGAAAATCACCTTGAGGTCCGGTCGCAGCTTTACCGCAGGTTCAGCGATCTGTACGCCGGATATGCCGCCCGGCAGCCGGTAGTCGGTAATCAGCATATCCAGATGCGGCTTGCTGGCGAGGATCTCGAAAGCCTGCTCGCCGTTTTCCGCCTGTAGCACACGATACCCCTGCCCCGACAAGTAGTCGGTCAGCACCATCAGGATAACCGGCTCGTCCTCGACGACGAGTACTACATCTTGTGCATCTTCACTCATGGGAAGCCTTTGTTCGTTCAATAGCTGCTGATACGACCCCGGGGTCGATCAGAGGTTGCGTTTATCGGGCTGTTTTCCTACAGCGGCAGACAAACGCGAAACAGAGCGCCTTCGCCAATCCGGCTTTCGACGGTAATCGTTCCGCCATGGGCGGTCACTATCTGTTCGGAAATAAACAATCCCAGGCCCAAGCCGGCGATGGCGTGCGTGGCCGAAATCCGTTCGAACTGTTGGAAAATCCGTTGCTGGTTCTCTTCGCTGATACCGATCCCGAAATCCCGGACCTCGACCCGCGCCTCACCATTTTCACTGTATACCTTCACTTTGATCGGGCTCTTGGCACCGTAGCGCAAGGCGTTGGTCAGCAGGTTGGAAATCACCTGTTCAATGCGAAATTCATCCCAGTTACCGACCACCGGTTGTTCGGCGTCGAGGGAAACCGAAGCTTCGGCGGCTTCGATCTGCTGGGCAAAATTCTGTAACAAACTGCGTACCAGCACCGACAGATCGAAGCAGGTCGTCCGGATCGACAACTTGCCGGTGCGAATGCGCGACACGTCGAGCATGTCTTCGATCAGGCGGATCAGGCTTTTGATCTGCCGTTCGTCGCGGTCGACCATGGCGTGCATTTTATCGAGGGTAAATGCCGCGGCGTTATCCCGCGCCAGGTGCATCTTGCGCAGTTGGGTTTCAAGAATCAGGCCATTGAGTGGCGTGCGCACCTCGTGGGCGACAATGGACATGAAGTCATCGCGCATGCGCACCGCCTGCTCGAGTTCGATTTGCGTGCTCTGCAACTGCGCCAGCAATGCCTCCTGCTCGCGACGGCTCTGCTCCAGCGCTTCGACCTGCTGCTTCATGGCCTTGCTCTGGCGGTACAACTCGACGAACACATTGACCTTGCTCTTGACCGCATGGATATCCAGCGGCTTGTGCAGGAAGTCCACGGCCCCGCTTTCGTAGCCCTTGAACGCATAGTTGAGCTCACGGCCGGCGGCGCTGACGAACACGATCGGGATGTTCTTGGTCTTTTCCGTGCCACGCATCAATTCGGCCAGTTCAAAGCCGTTCATACCCGGCATCTGCACATCGAGAATGGCCATGGCGAATTCGTGCTGCAGCAACAGGGACAAGGCTTCGTCAGCCGATTGCGCCTTGAATACGGTGCGGTCTTCGCGCTTGATCAGCGCTTCAAGTGCCAACAGATTCTCCGGCAGATCGTCGACGATCAGCAGTTTGGCCTGGATATTACTTAGCATGCGATTCGTTCCAGCTCGACAAGCAGACGGCCGATGCCGCTGACAGTAAGAATATGGTCGGGCTGATGAATTTCCAGCGCCGCCTGAGGCATGGTCGCCACCTGAGCCTCCTCAGGGTCTTGCACGATCGTCAGGCCGCCATGGCGTTTGACCTGCGCAAGGCCATGGGCACCGTCGCGGTTGGCGCCGGTCAGCAACACGGCCGCCAGTTTCGGGCCGTAGGCATCGGCGGCTGATTCGAATAAGTAATCGATGGCAGGCCGCGAATAATGCACACGGTCCTCAAGGCTCAAGGAAAAGCTGCGGTCCAGTTCCACCGACAAGTGATAACCGGGCGCGGCGAAATACAGCGTTCCGGCTTCAATCGAGGTTTTGTCGATAGCCTCCCGAACCGGCAGCGCAACACGCCGGGCGAAGACTTCCGTCAATTGACTGCGGCGTTCGTTCGGCAGATGCAGCACCACGATGATCGGCAACGTGAATCCTGCCCGCAGCGGCCCGAGGATGTTCAACAACGCCTCAACCCCACCGGCCGAGGCGCCGATCACGATGGCTTCTATGGAAGGCAAACCTGTTGCGCCGTTCATGTTTTGCGGTAGATCCGTTCCTGTTTGACCAGCGGCTCGAACCGATTGCCAAAGGCTGAAAAATCCGGGGTTTCCTTGCTGCCCAGCACCAGAAATCCACGGTGGCACAGCGACTCGTGAAACAAACCGAACGCGCGATCCTGAAGCGTTTTATTGAAATAAATCAATACATTACGACACGAAATCAGTTGGGTTTCCGAGAATACGCTGTCGGTCGCCAGGCTGTGGTCGGCAAAGGTCACGTTCTCGCACAGCGACTTGTCGAAAATTGCGTAACCGTAGGCCGCCGTGTAGTAGTCGGCGAACGAACGCTGGCCACCGGCCTGCTGATAGTTAGCAGTGTAGGCGCGGACATTCTCCATGGAGAAAATCCCTTGCTTGGCTTTCTCCAGCGAGCGCGGATTGATGTCGGTGGCGTAGAGGATGGTGCGATCGAGCAGGCCTTCCTCGCGCAGCAAAATGGCCATCGAATAGACTTCTTCGCCCGTGCTGCAACCGGCGATCCAGATCTTGATCGACGGGTAGGTCTTGAGCAGTGGCACCACCTCCCGGCGAATCGCCAGGAAGTGCGAGGGATCACGAAACATTTCGCTGACTGGAATCGTCAACAACTGCAGCAACTGCATGAACGCGGCGGGATCGTGCAGGACCTTTTCCTGCAGGGCCGAAATGGTATTGCACTCGAACTGGCTCAACGCGTGGATCACCCGCCGCTTGATCGATGCACCGGAGTAATCGCGAAAATCGTAGCTGTACTTGAGGTAAATGGCCTCGATCAACAACCGCAGTTCGATTTCGGTATTTCGCTCCACTGAATACTGGCGCTCCACTAGATACGTTCCATTTTCGGCAACCACACACGAATCAGCGAAAACAGGCGATCCAGGTCGATGGGCTTGGCCAGGTAATCGTTGGCGCCTGCTTGCAGACAGCGCTCCTGATCGTCCTTCATGGCCTTGGCCGTTACCGCAATGATCGGCAGCTTGCGCCAGCGCGGGTCCTTGCGGATCTCGACGGTGGCTTCAAAACCATCCATCTCCGGCATCATCACGTCCATCAGCACCAGATCGATGTCTTCGACTTCATTCAATCGAGCAATCGCTTCACGACCATTTCGGCCGATGACCACGACCGCACCCTTTTGCTCCAATGCACTGGTGAGGGCGAAGATGTTGCGCACATCATCATCCACCAGCAGCACTTTTCGACCCTCGAAGACCTTGTCGCGGCTGCGGGCGGTCTTGAGCATCTTCTGTCGTTCATGGGACAGCCGGGATTCGACTTTGTGCAGAAAGAGTGTCACCTCATCCAGCAAGCGCTCGGGCGAACGTGCCCCCTTGATGATGATCGAGCGTGAATAGCGGCGCAGTTCTGCCTCTTCGTCCCGGGTCAGGTTGCGCCCGGTGTAGATAATGACCGGCGGGAACGAGCAGATTTCCTCGGTGGACATGCGCTTGAGCAAATCGCCGCCGAGCATATCCGGCAGCTTGAGGTCGATGATCATGCAGTCGAAAATCGTCGTGCGCAGCAGGTCCAGCGCGTCCTGGGCAAAGCCGACCGCGGTGATTTCGATGTCATCGTCGCCGATCAAGCGGGAAATGCTGTCACGCTGCAAATCATCGTCTTCCACCAGCAATACGCGCTTGACCTTCTGGGTCAATTTGGCTTCCAGGCGCACGAACACGTCCTTGAGTTCTTCCCGGGTGGTCGGCTTGACCGCATAGCCGATGGCGCCCATGTGCATCGCCGCTTCCACCCGGTCTTCAACCGAAATCACATGCACCGGGATGTGCCGGGTTTCAGCGTGTTCCTTCAGGCGTTGCAGCACGGTCAGCCCGGAATGGTCCGGCAGGCGCATATCGAGCAGGATGGCGTCGGGAATGAATTGCCGGGCCAGGTCGTAGCCTTCGTCGGCGCCATGAGCCACCAGGCACTGATAGCCCAACTCATGGGCGAGGTCGTAGAGGATGTGCGCGAAATTCGCCTCATCCTCCACCACCAGAATACAACGGGAGGTAAACGGCGCCTTGCTGCGATCATCGTCGAAACGCGGGATATGGACATCAGCGATCACTGGCTTTGCCTGCGGAGCCGCGACGCTGGGGACGGCCATGACCGATGCCCGCATCGGCTCGATGGCATCATCTCCAGGTTCAACGTAGTTTTGCGGCAATACCAGGGTAAACACACTGCCCTGCCCCGGCGCGCTGGACACGCTGATGGAGCCGCCCAGCAATGTTGCCAGATCGCGGGAAATCGACAGGCCCAATCCGGTGCCGCCGTAACGGCGATTGGTGGTGCCGTCGGCCTGGCGGAAAGCCTCGAAAATGCTTTCCTGCTGATCGTCGGCGATGCCGATCCCCGAATCGCGGACGCTGAAAGCGATACCCTGATTCGGCGCACTGGCGACGCTCAAGCTGACGCTGCCTTGTTCTGTGAATTTCACTGCGTTGGACAACAGGTTCTTGATCACCTGCTCCAGGCGCTGGCGATCGGTGAACATCATGGCCGGTGCATCGTCCTGCAACTCGACGTGGAATTGCAGTTGTTTGTCCGTCGCCAACGGCTGGAACATGCCGCGCAAACCGTCCACCAGACGTTCCACGCTGGTGTTCTCCGGGCGGATTTCCAGTTTGCCGGCCTCAACCTTGGAAATATCGAGGATGTCGTTGATCAGGTTGAGCAAATCGTTTCCAGCGGAGTAGATCGACTCGGCAAACTTGACCTGCTCGGCACTGAGATTTTCCTGAGGGTTTTCCGCGAGCAACTTGGCCAGGATCAGCGAACTGTTCAACGGCGTGCGCAGTTCATGGGACATGTTGGCGAGGAATTCCGACTTGTATTTGCTCGAACGCTGCAACTCTTCGGCACGCTCCTCGAGCTGGGCCTGGGCCTGATTCAATTCAGTGTTCTTAAGGTCCATGGCGTCGCGTTGCTCGGCGAGAATCTCGGCCTGTTCAGCCAGTTGCTCGTTGGTCTGCTCCAGCTCGACCTGTTGGGTTTCCAGGTGCGCCTGGGACTCCTTGAGAATCCGCGACTGTTCTTCGAGTTCTTCGTTGGCGGTCTTGAGCTCTTCCTGTTGCACCTGCAGTTCTTCGTTGAGCTGCTGGGTCTCCGCCAGGACTTCCTGCAAGCGCTGGCGATAGCGCGCCGCCTCGATGGAGGTGCCGATGTTGCCGGCGATCAACTCGAGCAACTCGACGTCACGGTCGTCCAGCGGACGCAAAAAGCCCAGTTCGATGACACCGTTGACCCGATCATCGTCGCTGGTTGGCACCACCAGCACACTGCGCGGCAGTCCCTCACCAAGCCCGGAACTGACCTTGAAATAGTCACTCGGTACTTCATCGAGACGAATCAGCCGCGCTTGTTGCGCCACCTGACCGACAATGCCTTCATCGCTGTAAATCTGCTGCTCACGCTCTTCCTGCTCGCGGGACATGCCATACGCTGCCACGCGCTTGAGACCACCGTGCTCCTCACGCACGTAGATGGCCGCCACGGCGCTGCCCAAATACTTTGCGCAAAACTGCAGAATGTTGCGTCCCAACATATTCAGGGACAACTGCCCCAGCATCTGCTCGGCCAATGCGGTCTGACCTTCGCGCAACCAAGCCTGGCGCTCCAATCGACCGGCGCTGGCCTGTTGTCTGGCCAGGTTGGCGCCGTATTGTTGCGAAAGATTGATCAGGTCACGACGGCCAACATACGCCAGCAAGCCGCTGATCGCAGCGATGAACACCAGATAGAGGGCAATGCTCCAGATCGTCGTGCGTCGCACTTCCTCGTTACGCGCTGCGCGTAACTGCTGCTCCATGTCGATCACGTCTTCGAACTGTTTGCGGATTTCGTCGGTCAGGCGCTTGCCCTTTCCGGCCTTGACCGCGCTGCGGTAGTCACCGCTGGTTCGCTGCAAGTCGATCATGGTTTTCGCGTACTCGACCCACTCCTGCTGCAAGCCTTGCAACCGATGCAATCGGTCAGACTGAACCGAATTGTCGGCGGTCAACTCAAGCAAGGTATTGAGCACGACTTCGATTCGCGGCTTGGCGGTTTCGTAAGGTTCGAGAAATTTTTCATCGCCACTGAGCAAGAAGCCGCGCATGCCGGTTTCCAGATCGACCGTCAGCTTGACCGCCTCGTTGGCGTTATTGATCACCCGGTCCGTGTGCTCGACCCACTGGATCGTCGACAGCAGGTACGTAATCAGCGACACGAAAAAGACCGCACTGATGGCGCCGACACCCAGCGGCAGACTGATGTTGCGGCTCAGGAGTTTGCGGAAGCGTTGCTCATCAACCGAAGACGCAGAGGTCATAAATCAGCCTTGTTGAACGGGTGAAAACCAAGGAGTTTGCCCCAAAAACGGCGAATGGATCCATTTTTCTCACGCCTTTTCGAGCAAAGTCCTACATTCAGCTGCTCCCATGACTACGGGAGCGGTTATCCTTTCCACTATTCTTTTATAGCGCGTCGGGAACTTGTCGGGATCCGCCACTTACTCATGGATTAGGGTCGGCGATTTCAATCGACCGGTGACCGTCCATCCATTGTCGAGAACCCCACCATGCCAGCCAACGCCTCCACCATTCTGGTCGTCGAAGACGATTCCATCGTGCGCAGTTTGATTATCGATGTGTTGGAGGAGCTGGAGTTCAATGTGCTGGAGGCCGACGGCAGTGAACAGGCCCTGGAAAAACTCCGGGACCAAAACCTGCACATCGACCTGATGATGACCGATGTCGGCCTGCCGATCATGGACGGCCGGGAACTGGCCAACGAAGCGTGCACCCTGCGCCCTGGCCTGCCGATCCTGTTTGCCAGCGGTTATGCCGAAAGCATCGACGTGCCGCCTGGGATGCATGTGATTGGCAAGCCGTTTTCAATTGATCAGTTACGCGACAAGGTCAAAAGCATCATTGGTTAGTTAATAGAGGCGTCAATATTTTCATCATGTTTGAAACCCCGGTGGCACCTATCGTTTCGGGTTGATCCATGCCTGAACGTGCTTAGCGTTGAGGCATTTTTTGAACCGCGTCTCGACAAGGCCTATTCATGCTTCCCGCAAACACTACTTCAGTCGTCCGCCCTGCCTTCGTATCCTCTCCCCCGCCAACGGCACCTTCGACATCCAGATTTTCGGGAGCTTGTGTCCGTAATTCAACGGCCGGCAATCTTCGCTGGTCCCCCTATGCCGTAGTAGAAAAGCCCGCCTCAAAAGATTCAAAGCTGCCGATTTCGTGCCCGGTGTACAACGGCCTTCTCACAACCGAAGAAATCCCCGAAAGTTTGAGAGATGAGGTGATCCACTCCCAGGAATCTCTAGAAAGAAGCTGGACGTCAATCGCAGAGCAACTACGGACACAGCCGCTCACGGAGGAAGACGTTCTACAGACACTTAAGGCCGGCTTTCTGCAAACACCGCACGGTAAGGTGCTGGCCCCGTTATTCGTAGATGCCATCCTGCGTTCGATCAAGCCGCTGGACGGGCTCACGCCAAAACAACTGCGCGAGATTGTCGAAGTCATTTGTGGACTGCCCCCGCATCTATGGGCGGATACGTTGGGCGAACATATCAATTTCCCTCGTGGCCACAATGGCGAAGGTGTACATGGATTTATTCAGAACCAACTGACGCAATCACGTTTGCTAAGAGAACAACGGATCGCCGATGGCGAGTTGCTCGATAACGACACATGGAAAGCGGTGTGTGACTTCACCAAACAAGCGCGTCAGTACGTTCGCAGGTCCGCTGAAGGGCCACTCAACACACACTTGCGTCAACTTGAAGATCACCTTCATGTCAGGCCGTCTCCCAAGGACGCCCAAATGCTGGTGGCCCTGTTCGTTGAAGCATTGAACACGCCGGAACCGGCTCAACGTCAGCGTTGGCCGGAACGTTTCGCAGTCACCGCTCAAGCGCTTCAGGACCGTTTACAGGCCATCGAGATCAACGATAGCCGGCCGGAACTGAGTGACGTGGTGCATTCGACTCTATCGAAAATCGCGACACCGCTAAACGCAGCACTCACCAGACTGGGCGCAATATCCCTGAAAGTCGTTGCCGATGGGATTGGGAGCGTCGTGGAACAGGCGTACGACACTTTGGGATGTTTCGTTTTCTTTGCCGGTAGTGAATCTGTGCACGTTTCCGGGCAACAGGCTGACAACCCAACCGCCGAGTCCGAGTTGCTGTTGAAGCTGCAAGAGATTGAAAAACGTTCGAGTTTTTATGATGAAGTCAGCACCTCGGGACCACACTACACCGGAGGATTTCTTGGAAAAGTACTCTTCGTTGCCAATGCGCTGGATACCGTTGGAGTACTTGGCATCGCGGATAAAGTTCGGCCACATCTACCCGCAGTTCCGACGCCGGCACCTGTTGTTGTACCGCTAGAAGCGCCAGATGTTTCGCCGGTTTCAGTGGCTGAATTGCTGGACCGAGTAAAGCGAACGGAAAAGGAGGTGTACGAATTTTTAGCGCCGCAGCCACCAACACCAGAGGCTGAAGCTCGTGAAGATATTGGCAACGACGCGAACCCACCAGAAGCCATACAGTCAACATCTTCGGCAAGGGACGGACTTGACGTTGAACAGATGGCGCGGGCAATCGGCGATATCTTGCGCAGGATCGACGATGCACTGACCTTTCCGTCGGCTTCAGCTAATGAACTTCAAGAGCTTCTGGGAGAAAAGCAGGAGGACCTCGAAGCCCTGAGCAAGTTGCAGGAAGAACTTGACGCACTGCGTCAGATTGAGCCCGTTGGACCTTTGCAGGTACCGCCGACTTCATGGTGGGAACCGATTGCACAGCAGTTAAACAACGTGCTGCTCCGATTATCTACAGCTCTCGCGACTTACTCGCTCGGAGCGGCCTCCACAGCCCTGCAACTGGCCAGGGACAATCCCGGGGCAAGCGTGACGGCCGCTTTTGTCGCGGCCTCGACACTGTATAACGAATATCGCCAATCCCTTCCGGACCCAGCAGCCCCCGGCACCGCCTTGCCCCCGGCCCCGGAAAGCCCGGCGTTGCACCAGGAGCGGCTGGAGGACGACATCGAGCAAATCCTGGCACAGCCCGTAGCGGCAGGTGAGCCTGTCCTTTCCCAGTCGATTCTCAATCTGATGTATCAGTCCACAGAACGTGACCTGCTCGACGATGAGCAACTCATCGAGGAAGTTGCCCTCGAGTTGCAACAACCCAGCCCGCAAGCCCCCGAAAAAACCTACCTGGAGTTGATCCGTGAGCTGCAGGCTACGGAGCATGTCGAACAGACTTCCGTCAAATCAACACAGGACGTTCATCACATTCGCAAACGCAATACGGCGGCGTTTAAGGCGTCAGCCCTGTCATTCAACGCCCGGGAGGAAGATGTTGAACCGACGCCCGACATCGAAGAAAGCGAAGAAAGCGAAGAACAAAAAGTAGCGAACCTCGATCAGTACCTCAAAACCATGGAAGCGCTGCAGAGTGTGGCTACCGATATCGACCAGTCCACCGACGACAGCCCCTCGGAAACAGCAACCGGAACCGCAAAACAAGTGATCCACTTACTGCGCCACAGACGCGCGGTGACGTGGATGGATGATTCTCGGGCCGCGGGCGATACGCAGTTGGTTAACAGTTACGCCCACGCGTTGAACAAATTTGCCGATGGCACGGTCCAGTACACCCACGCGACTGTCGTCGTCCCCATGCATTCGACCTTTGGCCAGTGTTATTTGAACCTTATCAACGCGTTCAAAAACCCGTTCTTCATAGACTGGGCCCAACAGGCGAATATCGAGCTTCCCACTGTTCGGGTAAACACGGCGGACAGCACGCTGACCGCAAAGGTCAAAGGCGTCGAGACAACGTTCAAACTCGATGACAACACTGGCTGGGGTAACGTCGCCGGACCGATATTGAGGACGGCCGGTATTGTCGATCCAACCTACATCGGCGTGGCTTACCCGATCGACTCGTCAACGCCTCTGGCGCTGGTGAGCGGGTTTCAGGGTGAACGCTCAGCGCCGACCCAGGCTCAGGCACGCCAGCGCGCTCGGGAGTTGGCGGCAAACCAGGTCTTTGACCCGATAGCATCCGACGATCCGCTCAGGCCACTGGAGTTGAGATCCGAAGCAAACGTTGAAAAACAACGACAAAACCTGGGTGATCTCTACACCCATCATGCGCTGATTACGGGACTGACCGACCTTATCAAGGGCAAATCCGACGGCGCGTCCGTAAACCTCAATGCCTGTCTATTCGCCACCGATAAAAATTCGTTATTTGCCAGCCGATACCCGCAAGAAGCCCAGAGATTGGTCACTGCGCAACGATTTATCGACGCCATGGGCTGGAAAATGCCGAAGAACGTGGGAGAGGTACTGAATTTAATTAAGGTTTTGTCTTTCGTATTACCCGAGAGTACTGAACAGGGGGACTATAAGGGTGCCCTTGGGTATGACAGTCCCCTGACAACCGCGCATATACAAACGATCCGGCAAACGGTTCAACGTCTTGAAAAACCAATGTCTGGTGGCTTACTCGTCAATCTCCTGCAATCGCAGTCCGTGACCAGTCCTGATCAGGGTCTGAACCTTGCGTTGAATAGCGCTAAAGGCAAACTCCTTGGCTCGGCACTTGAGTCGAACCTCAATGCCATAAGCACTCCGGGCAGCGCGACCGAGTGGGTCATGGCAGCCCTCCTGCTCGACATTGATCCTACTCCGGGCACGCCCCGCAACCACGTGGCCGGTTACAACCTCACGCAATCGGCTAACTGGGGAGAGAAACCCTCGACTGTGGTGGGTCGCCTCGAAGCTCACCTTTTAGCGATCGGAAAAGTCTCGGCCACAACCGCGCCAGTTGCCGCCTGGCACTTGCTGTCAGCCTTCGCGCCAGAATTTCTGGTCACCAAGATGCCCGACAACCTGGTCTGCGGTAGCCACACATGGGCAAGCTTCAGGATCGCGGTGGCCCGTATCGAACAGCTCAATCCGGGGGCTACAAGGAAGATGAGCTTCGAGCAAGTGATGAGCTTTGGCAGCACGCAACCCATTACAGCGGGCCAGGAAATAGCCACACAATCAGTCTCGGTGAATCCGCTCATCGACTGGGCCATAGCCAATGGGGTGCTCATGGCGAATGCCTCCGACACCTACACGACAACCCAGCTGGGCATCGCTCGGGAGAAATTCAACGCCGTCAGAACGGAAATGGCCAACGCTCGGGACGCTTTGACGGCTGATGTACCGACCAGAGAGCAATTGGCGCTGACCGAGCTGGAGCGGGTTTTCGGTAAAGATCTACCGTACAAAAAACTGTGTTTGAGCCGCAGAAATATCCCCCAAGGCCAACCGATTTCAATGTATTCACTGCTGGACCTCTATATCACCGGGCAACTGACCCCAGGGATATGGAAATCATACGATGCTCGGATTCGAGTTTCTGAGCTTGAGGGGAAATTCAGTCAACTGAAATCGGCCGAATCGATTTTCAAAAAATCGTTCACCTCGTACTTTGACAACTTGCGCAGCGGTTCCGAATCTGTATTCAAGTACCTTGTTTCGCAATTACCACTGGAGGATCGACAAAGTCTCGAATATGGCAGTCAGAAATTTTATTCGGTGCGCAGTGCCATTAACGAAGACCGCCACTCTCAAACTTCTGAGAAAATAGAAGCGCACAAGGGCCGTCACGGCGTATTGATTCGATCGGAATACAAGGGAAAGGTTGCCTACTATGAAGTATTTCCTGGCTCGGTTGAGATTCGAAAAAACACACAACTTCCAGCCAACCTGAAGTTGAACGGCGAGATTAAAACCTTTCGCAGCAGGAACGATCCGAGCGGTTATATACAAAAGCAATGCGCCACACCTCAACCCGTTGATTGGGACGCCTATAAAAAAGGTTCGGCGCCACGCAACGGGATCACATCCGACGTCATCATCGAAGACATACAACCCGTCACCCAGCAGGCCACATTCTACCCACAAGGCTACAACTTCGACAAAGCGCCTAATGCTTTTTCTCCAAGCTCACGGATTGACTATCTGGCCAAAGTTGCTGTTGATGAACATTTCGTGGTGGGGCGAGAAAAGTTGGAATCCCTGGCCCGAGGCTCTACAAACTCAGAGAATGAAAAGGCGTTCAAGAGCAAGTTATTGGACTTCTTCTCCAGTCTTGTGCCCTTCAAATCCTGTATCGACAACATCAGCCAGGGCAATGTCGGCGGAGCCGTGTTTGACTGCCTGTTGGATGCGGCAGGCTTCGTCATACCAGGCGGCGTGGCAGCCGGCCAGGCTGTCAAAGTGGCAAAAACGACCGGCAAGTTCGTCCCCAAGGCAATGAAGATGACCTGGATCATGACCAGTAGCCTCGTCTCCTCCGCCAATCCACTGGATGGCGTGGGTGATTTGCTCAGGTTCGGGAAAAACGCAGTGTGCAAGCTGGGAACCACGGCATACCGGGCCGCTGGCGTTGGTATCGATCAGATCAAGAATCTGTATGGCACGACGAAAGCCGTAGACCATGGGCAATTACTCAAACGCGCGGATATTGCAGAAGGGGTTGTCGGTTCGAAAATCGCAGGCCAAAGCAATTCGCTGACCGCGTTGTTCAAAAACGGTAAATGGTATGCCTTTGACGCCGCCCGCAATCGCCCCTATGGGCCGCCCCTCGAGAATTTCAGGCCCGCCAGCTCGATTCCGTTGGAGCTTACTACCTTCAGTGACGGGTCAACCGCGTTTACGCCATCACGACTTTTCGATACCGAGCCTCACACGATTCAACGCTTGTCCGGAGAGGTCGATGTAGTCGTTGGTGTTAACGTCTTGCGATTCAATCCTGAACAACCGAATACCCTTACTGACATAACCTCACCTGCCTATAATGGAAAACTTGATGGATTCGACGCGGTTTGCAGCCGAGGCGGTAAATCAAAGAAAGGAATCACCTGTCTCTCAAAATCAATACAAATCACTAGAGCGCCGGAGCAACAACGGGCGCAGGCAATTGAGCACAAGCGTCTTTACCCTTCAATAGAAAACCCACAAGTAATACATGAGCGGCGTGCATACAAGGTTGACGGTACATTGGGAGAAGCTAAACCAGCTCCCAATGTCGTACCTATGCATTTCAAGTCGGAAACCACCGGCAGCATCATCGACGATCAACACTTCGGCTTTTCGGATAAACACATCGATGATGAACTGGAAAAGAAGACGAGAATTGTTAGAGTGAATGCCATCGTCAACGGTGTCGACGATATGCGCGACGTAAGAGCATTCCAAGTGGACATCCCTGGCTTCATATATGGCAAGTACAACTACTTGGTAGCCGAAGTAGACACCGGGCTATTTTATTATTGCTCTTATGATAAAAAGAAGACGGACAACATTGTATTCACACGACTGGACTACGAAGATAACGGACTGGCAGCTGACCTGATCAAAGGATTTCACAAGGCAAAAGACCCTTTATTGAGTGCTGCACTCGTCATTCCGAATCAGCCTTTTCTAGCCTTGCCGTCACTTGAAACCCTGTATAAAAATCTAGAGGACAAAAAAGGCTTCACGCCCGATGATATTGAGGCATTAAAGAAAAAAGTCGAGCTTTTTTCCGATGAACAAAAACGGGAATTTATTATTACCACTTGGAACAAGGGAAATGAATTAGGTGTTGAGGTCTATATCCCGGAAATCAGAGTCAACATTGCAGCTAAGCCACCGGGCTTTGCGACATTCTCTGAAGACAGCAAAAACCGCTTTTATGCAAGTATCGCAACGCAGCAAGTGGAAGATCAGTTCGAGGCCACTGGACTGGGGTCTTTTAATAAACTTTTAGATGATGACGTAAGTGACAAACAACGAGTAGCTTTGGCTCAACCCATTGTCCTGTGGGAGTACTTCAGGAGTGACTCCACCCATTATGCTGAGATGATACTGAAGACAGGCGCGGGAAACTGTGACCAGATGGCTTATGCAAGCGCTGCAACCGCCATAACTAACGGCGGTGACGCAAGCATTTGGAGAATGCCAGGGGCACATGTCTTTACAGTAGTAGGGATTCCGCAGGGAACTTATCGCTCAACTATCGACTTTAGTGAACCTGAATATGTAAACATCTGGGTTAGCGACCCATGGGTAGGTATCCATTGTCCGGCGTCCCAATACATGGAGCAACTCAAGGATAAAATGACCCAATGGAATCGCGAGGGGAGAAAAATTATTTCCACCGACCGGACAGCCAACCCACCGGTTAACCGATGGACGGGTCCGCTGGAACAGAGCTGGTTTGAGCCGGTCATTCTTGGACCAAAAGAAACGGGTTCAAAAAAGAGCCCCTGAAATCAACGGTTGAATCAAACCAGAACCGACGCTCCCCACCTGGGAGCGTCAACCTCTGTGACTCACCTCGTCGTTCGAAACGAACCAAACCAGCCCGCCTTCCACAGTAGCTGTGATTTAATTGCCTCCCTGCCTGTTCTGCCCTGCCCGCCTCAAGGAAATAGCCGCTGATGAACTCCCCCCACGCAACCAAAGTCCTGGTCATTGGTTACGTCTGGCCCGAGCCCCGCTCTTCGGCGGCTGGCGGCCACATGATGCAAATCCTCGAGAGCTTTCTGGCGCAAGGATGGGACATCACCTTCAGCAGTCCGGCTCGTAGCGGTGAACATCGTGCGGACCTCACTACGCTGGGCATTGACGAAGTGCCGATCGAGTTGAATGACAGCAGTTTCGACAGTTTCGTCAGCGAACTGGCGCCGGATGTGGTGTTGTTCGACCGCTTCATGATGGAAGAACAGTTTGGCTGGCGCGTGGAAAAACACTGTCCCAATGCGCTGCGCGTGCTTGAGACCTCCGACCTGCAAAGCCTGCGCGATGCGCGACATCATCGGCTCAAGCAGCGCTTGAAAAACAGCGACGACGCCAATGACTTCAGTGAACTGTTCGCGCCAGCGTTGAGTGAAGAGTTCGAGTTCATGGCCGAAACCGATCTGGCCCAGCGGGAGATCGCGGCGATCTATCGTTGCGACCTCAACCTGATGATCTCGGAGGTGGAAATCGAGCTGCTGGTTGAGCAGTTCAAGGTGCCGCGCAACCTGCTGCACTGGTGCCCGCTGATGATCGATCTACCGGAGACTGCGCCCGTGCCGTTTGAGGAGCGTGCGCACTTTCTGCACATCGGCAACTTCCGCCACGCGCCCAACTGGGATGCGGTGCTCTGGCTGAAAACCACTGTGTGGCCACTGATCCGCCAGCGACTGCCTGGGGCTCAACTGCACATCTACGGCGCTTACACTCCGCCCAAGGCCACGGCACTGCACAATCCCGCGCAAGGCTTTCATGTGATGAACTGGGCCGAAGACGCGCTGCAAGTCATGTCGGCGGCACGGATATGCCTGGCGCCATTGCGTTTCGGTGCGGGTGTCAAGGGCAAGATTGTCGATGCAATGCTCTGTGGCACGCCAAATGTCACGACGCCCGTTGGTGCAGAGGCGATGCACGGTGAGGAGCCCTGGCCGGGGGCGATTACCCGTACGGCTCACGATTTCGCCGACAATGCCGTGCAGCTCTATCAGGACAAGTCCCGATGGCTGCAAGCCCAAACGCAAGGCTTTGCATTATTGGCCAAGCGTTACCAGCATGCTGTTCATGGCCCGGCATTGGTCAGCCGTATCGAGCACTGCCTGCAAAACCTGCCGACTATCAGACGGGACAATTTCACTGGCAGCATGCTGCGCCACCACCATCACAAAAGCACGCAATATATGTCGCAATGGATCGAAGCGAAGAACCGCCCGTAGGAGCGAGCTTGCTCGCGATGTACGCAAGAACACCACGGGGTGTCAGGTGGACAGCGTCATCGTTGACGTCCATCGCGAGCAGGGCTCGCTCCTACACGGAAGCGGCCTATGGCATGATCGAGGTGCGATAACAATAAAAGCGTGCCGACATGACCCGTACCGCCAGAGTCACCGACCCTTCCTACGAACTGATGGACGACCACAACGGGTTGTCCATCATCTATCGCCAGCACGGATTCCCCTGCCCGCTGGTCCGTTGGCATTTTCACAAGGAATACGAACTGCACCTGATCGTCGCCAGCTCGGGCAAGGTGTTCATCGGCGACTACATCGGCAACTTCTACCCTGAAACCCTGTTCCTCACCGGCCCCAACCTGCCCCACAACTGGATCAGCCAGGTGGCCGAGGATGAGGTCGTGGAAAAGCGCGACATGCTGGTCAACTTCACCGACGAGTTGTTCGACAGTGGCTATCAGGTGTTCGCCGAACTCAAGACCCTGGCGCCGCTGCTGGAACGTGCGCAGTACGGCATCGAGTTTCGCTGCAAGCACACCATTCGCCGGGCGATGAACCTGATGCAGCTCATCGCCGACACCACCGGCGTGACGCGTCTGGGGCACTTTTTCATCCTGTTGGAGTTGCTCGCGGCGTGTGACGATTACCAGTTGCTGTCCGGCGCGACGACACCGCAACTGGCGGACGAGCACAACATCGATCGCACCAACCGGGCAGTTGATTACATCTTCGCCCACTACGCCCGGGACTTGACCCTGGAAGAAGTCGCCGAGCATCTGGGGATGAAACCGACCTACTTCAGCCGGGTGTTCAAACAGGCCACGGGGCGCAATTTCGTCGAGTTCGTCAATCGCCTGCGCATCAGCAAGTCCTGCGAGTTGCTGGCCGATGGCGACAAACCGGTGACCGACGTGTGTTTCGAGTCGGGCTTCAACAACATTTCCAATTTCAATCGGCGCTTTCAGCAGCTCAAGGGCATGACCCCATCGCACTACCGGCGGTTGGTGGTGCAGCGGTTGACCGAGCAAAACCTGGGATAACACTTAAAACCCTGTCTCCAATCCCTGTGGGAGCGAGCCTGCTCGCGAAAGCGGTGTGTCAGCCGCCATCGTTTTTGAATGCAATACCACATTCGCGAGCAGGCTCGCTCCCACAGGTGATGTACTGCCTTTACGCTTGAAACCTGTACGGATTTGATATCGCCCTAGCGCTCCCTCCCCCTTCCCTGTGTTTCCCGCACTAAACCCCAGTGCAAAAAAGTATCGAACAAAGTGCGACGGATGATTTGTCTCGCCCACCATTGAACGCTGTAATCAGCGCAGATTCTTCCTACACACGGAAGACACAAAAACAATAACCGTCCTTCTGTATCCCGCCGGGAGCAGAAAAGGAGTGCACGATGCAACCTTCTACAAAAGCTCTGCTCGCCCTCACCTGCATGACCCTCAGCAGCGTCAGCCTTGGCGCCCAGACCCTGACCATCGCCACCGTCAACAACAGCGACATGATCCGCATGCAAAAGCTTTCGAAAACCTTCGAGGCCGAGCACCCGGAGATCAAGCTCAATTGGGTGGTGCTGGAAGAAAACGTCTTGCGTCAGCGTCTGACCACCGACATCGCCACCCAGGGTGGGCAGTTCGACGTATTGACCATCGGCATGTACGAAGCAGCACTGTGGGGTGCGAAGGGTTGGCTGGAGCCCATGAAGGATTTGCCCGCCAGTTATGCCCTCGACGATGTGTTCCCTTCGGTGCGTGAAGGCCTGTCGGTGAAGGGTTCGCTGTATGCCCTGCCGTTCTACGCCGAGAGTTCCATCACCTATTACCGCACCGACCTGTTCAAGGAGGCCGGGCTGACCATGCCCGAGCGCCCGACCTGGACCCAGATCGCCGGGTTCGCCAGCAAACTCACCCACAAGGACAAGGAACAGTACGGTATCTGCCTGCGCGGCAAGGCCGGCTGGGGCGAGAACATGGCGCTGATTACCACGGTCGCCAATGCCTACGGTGCGCGCTGGTTCGACGAGCAATGGAAACCGGAATTCAGCGGTCCCGAGTGGAAAAACGCGCTGAATTTCTACGTCGACACCATGAAGCAATCCGGCCCTCCGGGGGCGTCGAGCAACGGTTTCAACGAAAACCTCGCACTGTTCAACAGCGGCAAATGCGCGATCTGGGTCGATGCCAGCGTGGCCGGCTCGTTCGTCACCGACAAGACCCAGAGCAAGGTCAGCGACCACGTCGGCTTTACCTTCGCGCCCCATGAAACCACGGACAAGGGCTCGGCCTGGCTTTACTCCTGGGCGCTGGCGATCCCGACCAGCTCCAAGGCCAAGGACGCGGCGAAAACCTTCAGCGCTTGGGCTACCTCGAAGGAGTACGGCGAACTGGTCGCCAAAACCGACGGTATCGCCAACGTGCCGCCTGGCACGCGCGCCTCGACCTACAGCGAGGCGTACATGAACGCCGCGCC
The DNA here is from genome assembly GCF_051216495.1 of Pseudomonas baetica. Taxonomy (GTDB): domain Bacteria; phylum Pseudomonadota; class Gammaproteobacteria; order Pseudomonadales; family Pseudomonadaceae; genus Aquipseudomonas; species Aquipseudomonas baetica_B. The sequence continues at coordinate 26,621 of NZ_JBPKAM010000054.1, forward strand.
GTTCGCCAAGATCACCCTGGAATCGCTCAAGGCCGCAGACCCGAGCAAACCGAGCGCCAAGCCTGTGCCGTACATCGGCATTCAGTTGGTGACCATTCCTGAGTTCCAGGCCGTGGGCACCCAGGTTGGCAAGTTGTTCTCCGCGGCACTGATCGGCCAGTCCACTGACGAGCAAGCGCTGGCGGCCGCCCAGCAAACCACCGAGCGCGAAATGAAGCGCGCGGGTTATCCAAAATAACCCCGGCTATTCCAATGTGGGAGCGAGCCTGCTCGCGAAGGCGGCGGTCCAGTCGCGGAAGATCTAGCGGATTTACCGGCCTCTTCGCGAGCAGGCTCGCTCCCACAGTTGATCTTCATTTGTCTGCATCTAATCGGTTTTAACACCATGAATACATCCACTGCCAAAGCTCACATGGACATTGTCCAACCCGTGCGTAAAAGCCGGTCGGCCAACCCCGGCTGGTTTCTGGTCAGCCCTTCAGTGGCATTACTGCTGTTGTGGATGATCGTGCCGCTGGGCATGACCCTTTACTTCTCGATGATCCGCTACAACCTGCTCTATCCCGGCGAAAACGAGTTCGTGGGGCTGGAGAATTTCACCTACTTCCTGACCGACGCGGGATTTGTGTCCGGCGCCGCCAACACCCTGCTGCTGGTGGGCAGCGTGCTGCTGATCAGCGTGGTGCTGGGCGTCCTGATCAGTGCCTTGCTGGAGGCCACTGACTTTCTCGGTCGCGGCATCGTGCGGGTCATGTTGATCTCGCCGTTTTTCATCATGCCCACCGTCGGCGCCTTGATCTGGAAGAACCTGATTTTCCATCCGGTCTCCGGGATTCTCGCCTGGGTCTGGAAGCTGTTCGGCGCGCAGCCGGTGGACTGGCTGGCGCACTATCCGCTGTTGTCGATCATCATCATTGTCTCCTGGCAATGGCTGCCCTTCGCGATCCTGATCCTGATGACCGCCATGCAGTCCCTCGACCAGGAACAGAAAGAAGCGGCACGCCTGGACGGTGCCGGGCCGATCGCGATTTTCTGGCACCTGACCTTGCCACACCTGGCGCGGCCGATTGCGGTGGTGGTGATGATCGAAACCATCTTCCTGCTCTCGGTGTTCGCTGAAATCTTCACCACCACCAATGGCGGCCCCGGCTACGCCTCAACCAACCTCGCCTACCTGATCTACAACCAGGCGCTGGTGCAGTTCGACGTCGGCATGGCCTCGGCGGGCGGTTTGATTGCGGTAGTGATCGCCAACATCGCGGCCATCGTCCTGGTGCGGATGATCGGCAAAAACCTGACAGACAAAGCCTGAGGCCAGCCATGACTCTTCAACAATCCCGCCGGTTGCAAAGCCTGCTGCTCGGCACCCTGGCCTGGGCCATCGCGATCCTGATCTTCTTCCCGATTTTCTGGATGGTGCTGACCAGCTTCAAAACCGAAATCGACGCATTCGCCACGCCGCCGCAGTTCATCTTCATGCCGACCCTGGAGAACTACCTGCACATCAACGAGCGCAGCGATTACGCCAGTTTCGCCTGGAACTCGGTAGTCATTTCCTTCAGCGCCACGGCCCTGTGCCTGCTGATCGCGGTGCCAGCAGCCTACTCCATGGCGTACTACGAAACCCAGCGCACCAAGGGCACGCTACTGTGGATGCTCTCCACCAAGATGCTGCCGCCGGTGGGCGTGCTGATGCCGATCTACCTGTTGGCCAAGAGTTTCGGCCTGCTCGACACGCGCATTGCGCTGATCGTGATCTACACCCTGATCAATCTGCCGATCGTAGTCTGGATGGTTTACACCTACTTCAAGGACATCCCCAAGGACATCCTCGAAGCCGCTCGTCTGGACGGCGCAACGCTGGGACAGGAAATGCTTCGGGTACTGCTGCCAATCGCCAAGGGCGGTCTCGCATCGACCGTGCTTTTGTCGCTGATCCTGTGCTGGAACGAAGCGTTCTGGTCGCTGAACCTGACTTCATCCAAAGCCGCGCCCCTGACCGCGTTGATCGCCTCGTACTCAAGTCCCGAAGGATTGTTCTGGGCCAAGTTATCGGCAGTGTCGACCTTGGCCTGCGCGCCGATCCTGATCTTCGGCTGGATCAGCCAAAAGCAACTGGTGCGCGGGTTGTCGTTTGGTGCCGTGAAATGACCTGCCTATCTGCATTCCCCCTGTGGGAGCGAGCCTGCTCGCGAAGAGGGAGTGTCAGCCAACGTTGATGTGTCTGACACACCGCATTCGCGAGCAGGCTCGCTCCCACAGGTTTAACCGAATAAAAAACAAACGGAGGCCCATCACCATGGCCAACCTGAAAATCAAGAATCTGCAAAAAGGCTTCGAAGGCTTTTCCATCATCAAGGGCATTGACCTTGACGTGAATGATCGTGAGTTCGTGGTCTTCGTCGGCCCTTCGGGCTGTGGCAAATCCACCCTGCTGCGCCTGATCGCCGGCCTGGAGGAAGTCAGTGGCGGCACCATTGAACTCGATGGCCGCGACATCACCGAAGTCAGCCCCGCCAAACGCGACCTGGCGATGGTGTTCCAGACCTACGCCCTGTACCCGCACATGAGCGTGCGCAAGAACATGTCGTTTGCCCTCGATCTGTCAGGTGTTCCCAAAGCCGAAGTCGAGAAAAAAGTCGGCGAAGCAGCGCGCATCCTCGAACTGGGACCGATGCTGGAGCGCAAGCCGAAACAGCTGTCCGGCGGCCAGCGCCAGCGTGTGGCGATCGGCCGGGCTATCGTGCGCAACCCGAAAATATTCCTCTTCGACGAACCCCTGTCCAACCTCGACGCCGCGTTGCGGGTGCAGATGCGCCTGGAGCTGCTGCGCCTGCACAAAGAGCTGCAAGCGACGATGATCTACGTGACCCACGACCAGGTGGAAGCCATGACCATGGCTGACAAAGTCGTGGTGCTCAATGGCGGCAGGATCGAACAGGTCGGCTCGCCACTGGACCTGTACCACCACCCGGCCAACCTGTTTGTCGCAGGTTTTCTCGGCACGCCGAAAATGGGTTTCCTCAAGGGCAGGGTCAGTCGGATCGACCATCAAAGCTGCGAGGTGGCGCTGGATGCCGGCACCCGCATCAATCTGCCGTTGAGCGGCGCCAACCTGAGCGTCGGTGGCGCGGTCACCCTGGGCATTCGCCCGGAGCATCTGGAACTGGCCAAACCCGGTGATTGCACCTTGCAGGTCACTGCCGACGTCAGCGAGCGCTTGGGCAGCGACACCTTTTGCCACGTACGGACCACTTCCGACGAAGCCCTGACCCTGCGGGTTCGCGGTGACCTGGCGAGCCGTTACGGCGAGACCCTGAGCCTGCACCTGGATGCCACACACTGCCATTTGTTCGATGCCAACGGTGTAACGCTGACCCGCCCGTTGCGCGCTGCCGCCTGACTTTCGAGTGTTTGAAATGAAACTGAACCGACACAACCTCTACCGCCTCGCTCCCGAGGTCGTTCTGCCGGCCTATTCCCTGAGCGACATCCGCCAAGGCATCGTGCACATCGGCGTTGGCGGTTTTCACCGCGCCCATCAGGCGTATTACACCGACGCGCTGATGAACACCGGCGAAGGCCTCGACTGGGCCATCTGCGGCGTGGGCCTGCGTGCCGAAGACCGGCGCGCCCGGGACGATTTGAAAGAACAGGACTGCCTGTTCACCCTGTTCGAACTGGGCGATACCAACGACACCGAAGTCCGGGTCATCGGCGCCATCCGCGACATGCTATTGGCCGAAGACAGTGCCCTGGCGTTGATCGACAAACTCGCCGACCCACAGATCCGCATCGTGTCGCTGACCATCACCGAAGGCGGCTACTGCATGGATGACAGCAGCGGCGAATTCATGGCCCACCTGCCCCAGGTCCAGCACGACCTGGCGCACCCGGACGCGCCGAAAACCGTGTTCGGTTTCCTCTGTGCCGCGCTGGCCAGGCGCCGGGCAACAGGCACGCCAGCGTTCACCCTGATGTCCTGCGATAACCTGCCGCATAACGGCGCCGTCACCCGCAAGGCGCTGCTGGCGTTCGCCGCACTGCGCGATGCCGATCTGCGGGACTGGATCGAACGCCATGTTGGTTTCCCCAACGCCATGGTCGACCGCATCACCCCGATGACCAGCCCCTCACATCGCTTGCAACTGGCCGACAAGCATGGGGTGGACGATGCCTGGCCAGTGGTCTGCGAACCCTTCGTGCAATGGGTGCTGGAAGACAAATTCGTCAATGGCCGCCCGGCCTGGGAAAAGGTCGGCGTGCAGTTCACCGACGACGTCACGCCCTATGAGGAGATGAAGATCAAGTTGCTCAACGGCAGTCATCTGGCACTGACGTATCTGGGCTTCTTGAAGGGCTATCGCTTCGTCCACGAAACCTTGAACGACCCATTGTTCGTGCGTTACATGCGCGCTTACATGGACCTCGATGTCACGCCGCAACTGTCGCCGGTGCCGGGGATCGACCTCACCGACTACAAAAACACCCTGGTGGCGCGCTTCTCCAATCAGGCGATTGCCGATCAACTGGAACGCGTGTGTTCGGATGGCTCGTCGAAGTTTCCCAAGTTCACCATTCCAACCATCAATCGCCTGATCGCCGATGGCCGGGACACCAAACGGGCGGCGCTGGTGGTGGCGGCTTGGGCGTTGTATCTGAAGGGCGTGGATGAAAATGGCGACACCTACTCAATTCCTGATCCGCGAGCGACGTTCTGCCAGGCACTGGTGGCCGATGATGCGTTGATCAGCCAGCGGTTGCTGGCGGTTGAGGAGATTTTTGGCACAGAAATTCCGCGTTCCGCAGCGTTTGTCGCGGCGTTCGAGTGGTGTTGCAACAGTTTGCGGGAGGTGGGGGTAACGCGGACGCTGGAGCGGATGTTGGCTTAAGCAAGACGGTGAATGAAATGCCGGCTTCGCGAGCAGGCTCGCTCCCACAGGGGATTGCATTTCAATTGTGGGAGCGAGCCTGCTCGCGAATGGCTTCACCCAAATCGCCCTGACACACCAAGGATTTATCAATGGCAACCCGACAACTCTTCCTGGGCATCGACTGCGGCACCCAAGGCACCAAAGCCCTTGTCCTCGACGCCCTCAGCGGCCAGGTCCTGGGCCAGGGCGCTGCGACGCACAAGATGATCATTGGCGCCAACGGTCGCCGCGAACAAGACACCGCGCAGTGGCTGCACGCATTCACGCTCGCCACCCGCCGCGCCTTGCTGGCGGCCAACGTTGATGGCCAGCAGATCCTTGGCATCGGCGTCTCCGGTCAACAGCATGGCCTGGTGCTGCTCGATGATCAGGGCCAGGTCCTGCGACCGGCCAAACTCTGGTGCGACACCGAAACCACCGAGCAAAACAATCGACTGCTCAAACACCTTGGCGGTGAGGAAGGCTCACTGGAGCGTCTTGGCATCCTCATCGCACCGGGCTACACGGTGTCCAAGCTGTTGTGGACCAAGGAGCAGCACCCCGAGATCTTTTCCCGGATCGCCCGCCTCCTGCTACCCCACGACTACCTCAATTTCTGGCTCACCGGCCGCGCGTGCAGCGAGTACGGCGATGCGTCGGGCACCGGTTACTTCAACGTGCGCAGCCGGCAGTGGGATGTGCAGTTGCTGCGTGATATCGATCCCAGCGGACGCCTGCAAGCCGCGTTGCCGGAACTGATCGACGCCCATGCAACGGTCGGCACCGTGCTGCCGGACATCGCCGAACAACTGGGCATCAATCCGCAGGCGCTGGTCTCGAGCGGCGGTGGCGACAACATGATGGGCGCCATTGGCACCGCCAACATCCGACCCGGCGCGATCACCATGAGCCTGGGATCTTCCGGCACGGTGTACGCCTATGCCGATTCACCCAAGGTCAGCGCGGACGCGGCAGTCGCCACCTTCTGTTCCTCCAGTGGCGGCTGGCTGCCGTTGATCTGCACCATGAACCTGACCAATGCCACGGGTGCTATTCGCGAGCTGCTCGAGCTCGATATCGACCAATTCAACGGTCTGGTGGCCCAGTCGCCCATCGGCGCCGAAGGCGTGTGCATGCTGCCGTTCCTCAACGGCGAGCGCGTCCCCTCCTTGCCCCACGCCACCGGTAACCTGCTGGGTTTAACCATGACCAACCTGACCCGGGCCAATCTGTGCCGCGCCGTGGTCGAAGGCACGACCTTCGGATTGCGATACGGGCTGGACCTGCTGCGCCACAATGGCTTACAAAGCCGCAGCATCTGCCTGATTGGCGGCGGTTCGAACAGTCCGGTATGGCGACAGATCGTCGCCGACATCATGGACACCCCTGTGATCTGCGCCGAACAAAGCGAAGCCGCCGCCCTCGGCGCAGCGATTCAGGCGGCGTGGTGCACGTCCCGGGAAAACGGGCATGAGGACAGCCTGGCGGATCTTTGTGAGCGTTGCGCAAGACTCGACGCCGCCAGTGAAACCCGGCCGATTGCAGAGAACGTGGTGGCCTCGCAACAGGCCTATGAGCGCTATCGACAGCATGTCGCAACCCTTTGAAGAGTGAACAATTATGTATCTGGTGTGTGGCGAAGCGCTGTTCGATTTCTTCAGTGAAGACGACGCCAGCGGTCTGGCTTCAAAAGTGAATTTCAAGGCCATTGCCGGCGGTTCCCCATTCAACGTCGCGGTGGGTTTGCGTCGTTTGAGCGTGGACGCGGCGTTGCTTGCCGGGTTGTCCACCGACTACCTGGGCCGGCGTTTGCTGCAAGTACTGCAGGATGAAGGTGTACGTACGGACTACCTGCTGGATTTCGCCGCCCCCACTACCCTGGCGATGGTCGCGGTGGGCGCCAATGGCTCGCCACACTACAGTTTCCGTGGTGAAGGATGTGCGGATCGGCAATTGAAACCAGAGCATTTGCCGGCGCTGGGGCCTGAGGTGCGCGGCTTGCACATCGGCTCGTTTTCGCTGGTGGTGCAACCGATCGCCGACACCCTGCTCGCGTTGGTGCGCCGGGAAAGCGGCAAGCGCCTGATCAGCCTCGATCCGAATGTGCGGCTCAATCCCGAGCCGGACATCGAGCTGTGGCGTTCGCGGATTGCCACCCTGGTCAAGCATGCCGACCTGATCAAGGTCAGCGATGAGGATTTGAGCCTGCTGTATCCCGGACAGGATCCTGCGCGGATCATCGACGGCTGGTTGCAGCACCGCTGTCAGTTGGTGTTCCTGACCCGTGGCGGTGAAGGCGCGACGGTGTACAGTCGGGTTCATGGATCGTGGTCGGTACCTGCTTGTGCGGTGAAAATCGCCGATACCGTTGGGGCCGGTGATACCTTCCAGGCGGCTTTGATTGCCTGGTTGACCGAACAGCAGATGGATTCGGTTGAAGGGGTTCAACAGCTTGGCCGCGAGAAGATCGATGCGATGGTCAGGTTTGCGGTGCAGGCGGCGGCATTGACCTGCGGCAAGACCGGGCCGGATTTGCCGTATCGCCACCAGTTGGATCTTCGCTGATCTCCATGACCCCTTCGCGAGCAGGCTCGCTCCCACAATGAATCGGTACTGAACATAGAATCTGTGTTCACTAAAGATCCACTGTGGGAGCGAGCCTGCTCGCGAAGGCGGTCTATCGGTTACAACACCGAAAAGTTGTAACTGATGATCAACCGGCTCTCATCCACATCCCGGGCAAACTGCTCGTAGTTGGTGCGGTAGGTCGCATTGCGCAGCCGCAGGCTGACATTCTTGAACGTCCCGCTCTGCACCACGTATTTGAGCTCGCTGTCGCGTTCCCACTCCTTGCCTTCCTGATCGCTGCCCGGCACCTTGATGTGGTCACCGTTCACGTAGCGCGTGAGGAATGTCAGGCCGTTGAGACCGATGGCCTTGAAGTCGTAGTCATAACGCAGCTGCCACGAGCGCTCTTGCGCGGCGGCAAAATCATTGACCTGCACATAGTTGACCAGATACGGGTTGGTGCCATCGAGGTACGGCATCGAGTTGTCGCCGTTCATGCGCTGCCAACCGGCACTGAATGTATGGCCGCTAACGGCGTAAGCGAGCATCCCGTTCAGGGCGCGGTTGTCGATGGAGCCGGCGCGGGCGGCACCGCTGTCGGCGCTCTTGAGCAAGCGCAGATCCGCCTTGAGCATCCCGGTACCCAATGGCTGGTTACCCAGCAGACCGACGAAATGCTGACGATAAATATCTTCCAGTTCCGCATAGTGATACTGCGCTGTCAGTCGCTCATTAATCTTGTAGTCAAACCCATACATATCGAAGTGATCGGCCGTGATATTGCAGGCATAGCGCTTGTTCTTGCAATGCACTCGGATGTCTTGGGAGTCGGTGGAGTCCCGGGCGGTGTACTTGTCCAGGCGCGCCGCCATAAAGGACAGATCCTTGACCTCTCTGGAAGTAAGCATCGCGCCGTTGAACATCGTTGGCAGCAGGCGTCCGTCGTTGTATTTGAGTAGAGGCACATCCGGTAACAACGCGCCGTATTTCAACACGCTTTGAGAGACGCGCACCTTGGCGGTCAGGCCGAGCTTGGCGTACTGGTCTGCCGAACCACGCGGATCGCTGCCGCTGGAGGGCAACAGGCCGCTGTTGCTGCTGTCAGGACTGGAGTCGAGTTTGAACCCAAGCATGCCCAATGCATCGACACCGAACCCTACCGTGCCTTCGGTGTAACCGGACTGCAGGTTGAGAATGAAGCCCTGGGCCGCCTCCTCGCGCTTTGAAGCGCCCTGCTCATTGGAGGTGTGCCCATCACGAAAATCGCGATTGAAATACACCGTGCGCGCTTCGATGTTGGCCTGTGTGTCATCAATGAAACCGCTCGCCCGGGTCGGCCCGGTAAATCCGGCGCACAGGACTAGAGCGCCGAAGCCAAGTGACTGGCGCGCGGTGATCAAGGTAAAGGGGGAACGCATGAAAAACTCCAACAGTGCTGCGTGACCGCCAAGGCACACGCAGCCAAAAATAGCCTTCGCCCGGATCAATGGCTGACCGGGGAAGTAAACACGCGGGGGTGAGCGGCAATGATGGCAGAAGGCTTTTTCACCTTGCAGACGACTTTAGTCTGAATGCTCTAACTGTAGGAGCGAGCTTGCTTGCGAAGAAATCACGGGCACCACCGAACATCCAGGATTACGCGCTATCGTTCACGTCCATCGCAGCAAGTTCGCTCCTGCAGGAGGCAGCACCCGCCGAACGGTAGTGGCAAAGCGACAGGTGGCGTTCAGGCGGGTTAACCAATGCTTAATCGTGCAGTCCAATATTAACTGGACCGCACGCCTTCAGAGTCCTCTGATGCCCAGTGCGGCAGGTTCGACACCATGTCGAGCTGACTTCCGTCCGCACTGGAGATCGCAACATGAACTCGCGCGCCCTGCTTGTTTCCGCTGCTCTTGTCTGTGCCCCGCTTGCTGCAATGGCACAGACTAACGATTCCGCTTCCACCCAAGCCATCCCCTCTTACCACTACGGCATGCCTCTGCATGTGGGCAAGGTCATTTCCATGACAGAACCCACCACCCTGGAATGTGAAGTGGTCACGGCGACAATGACGTACATCGATACACAGTCTGGTAAACCAGCAGAGCTAGCCTACCGAAAGCTGTCTGACGCGTGCAGTTACCAAAACTGACGGATAAGTCTGAAATATCACCTTGCGGTATTCGTGAGGGGGATCAGGCGCTATGCTCTAGCTCCCTCACTGCCGCAAGGATTGGCCATGCAGTTGTCGTTTCGGACGTTATCGACTTTCACCTGTGCTTTGTGTTTTTTACTGGCGCTTGTCTGGGGCTTTTTGCCTGACTGGATATTGGCCAGCTGGGATATCGAATATTCATTGACCGCGGGACTGATTGCGCGGCGCTCAGCGATGCTGTTTGCAGTGTTGGGAATCATGTTTTTTCTGGTACGCAACGAAGCGCCATCTCCCAGTCGAAACGCAGTGAGCAACAGCTTCATGCTCGGTTGTTGGGGACTGGCGATACTGGGCTTCGGCGAATGGCTCAATGGTCATGCCGGTCCGGGCATTCTGCTGGCTGTCGGTGTCGAACTGGCGCTGGGCCTGGCATTTTTCCAGACCCGGCGCGTATCGGTGGAACTGGAAACCGCAGGTTAAAGCGCCTTGCGCGTTGCCTGACTGTGCATGGGTTCCACGTAGTGATGCGCAAGATCGGTACGCAATATCGCAATCAGTTCGTTGATTTCCCGGCAGCCATTGAGTTGCCGGGCATCGATACCCGTTTTGAAGAGATCCAGCTGATCGGTTTCCCCATCGGCATACACTTTTACCGTCATGGACAAGTCCGGCGACAGCGTGCATTGGCAGCGTTTCGGGAGAAAACTGCTTTCAATGATATTGCGTAGTTCCAAGGCAGAAAGAAACATGGCCACCCTCTCCTTTTTGTGAGACTGCCAAATCAACCAACGACGCTGGCTCGTTTGAAATCCCCGGTCAGCTTGAGAACAGATAGAGCATAAAACATGCCTTCAAATGCGCCCGGTTGTTCATCGGCAAATCAGGGTTTTATGTAACAGCCCGTTAACACCCGCCATGCAGTTTGCAAGGAACGTCTGTCGGCGACCTGCATTTTGCACACACTTTGAATTTGCATCCTCTGGCAACGGCAGTAAAAATGCGCGCCAGGCGAACGTTCGCCATCCGTCTTAAACGCAAGGAGGCATCATGAGTACTTTCATCAATCGCACATCCATCGGTTTGATCCTGGCGACATTGTCGGGCATGGTTCACGCGTCAACCCTGGAAGAAGTCGCACCTTATCCAAAAGCCGAAAGCGGCTTCACCCGCCAGGTCATTCACCTGACCCCGCAAGCACAGGAAAACGATTTCAAGGTCGAGGTCCTCGCCGGTAAGATCATGACCGTTGACTGCAATCTCCAGCGCCTTGGCGGCACGCTTGAAGAGAAAAACCTCGAAGGCTGGGGTTACTCGTTCTACCGCCTGGAAAAAGTCACTGGCCCGATGAGTACGCTAAAAGCCTGCCCGAACGGCACCAGCAAACAGGATTTCGTGCCGGTGGTCGGTGACGGCTTCATGCTGCGCTACAACAGCAAGCTGCCCACTGTGATCTATGCCCCCAAGGACGTCGAAGTGCGCTATCGGATCTGGTCGGCATCGAGCCAGGTCGACAAAGCCGTCGCGGAGTAACCCGTTTACCGTAAAGGAACCAGACCCCATCAACCCAGCGCATCGCTTAACGCGGCGCGCTCGGCTACATGTCGCAAACTGTCGAAATTGATGTTGGCACCCGAGTCGATGGCCACCAGCGTCTGTCCCCTGACGCCACTACGCGCCACGTATTTCTTGATCCCGGCCACGGCCAGCGCACCAGAGGGTTCGGTGATCGAGCGAGTATCGTCGTAGATATTCCGGATCGCGCAGCAAAGCTCATCGTTGCTGACCGTCAGCACTTCATCGACACAGAACCGACACACTTCGAATCCGTGCGCCCCCATTTGCGCGACCGCCACACCATCGGCGAATGTGCCGACGGTTGCCAGGACCACGCGCTCATTGGCCTGCAATGCTGCCTGCAAACAGGCGGAGTGTTCCGACTCGACGCCGATGATGCGCACCTCTGGTCGCAGGTATTTGACGTAAGCCGCGATACCCGCAATCAAGCCGCCACCACCCACCGGAACGAAGATCGCATCCAGTGCACCTTGATGCTGACGCAGGATCTCCATGGCTACGGTGCCTTGCCCGGCGATTACATCCGGATCGTCGAAAGGCGACACAAAGGTCTTGCCGGTTTGCTCAACCAGCTCCAGAGCATGGGCCAAGGCAAACGGAAAGCTATCCCCATGCAGCACAGCGTCAGCACCACGGCTACGTACGCCCAGCACCTTCAAGTCCGGGGTGGTGGCGGGCATGACAATCGTCGCGTCAATGCCCAGCTCCCGCGCGGCCAGTGCCACGCCCTGGGCATGATTGCCGGCCGAAGCGGTAATCACGCCGCGGGTCTTTTGTTCGACACTCAAGTTCACCAGTTTGTTGTAGGCGCCACGGATCTTGAAGGAAAAAGTCGGCTGTAAATCTTCGCGCTTGAGCAGGACCTGGTTGTCCAGCATTCCGGACAACGCGGGGGCCGGTTGCAGTGGTGTGCGCACGGCCAGTTCGTACACCGGCGCGGCGAGGATTTTTTTGACGTAGTGCTCAAGCAAGGATTGCTGGGCTGGCGTGCTGGTCATAATCGTCTCCTGACATTGATCAGAACCCCGAGACAGAAAATGAAAACCCGCCTCTAGGGCGGGTTGGGTGCTGCAGTCGTGAGCTAGCCCGCCAAATGAGGAATGGCGGTAATAATGCTTGGCTGGCAACGCAATACGGCGGAAGTCATGACGGGAAATTAGCCGGGTGCTGATGGCAAGTCAACGGCCAATTTTCAGCGCTGCCGATGTTGCCTTCGCGAGCAGGCTCGCTCCCACAAGACCTGTAAGCGCCACAGACTCATTGTGGGAGCGAGTCTGCTCGCGAAAGCGGCGTGACAATCACCCGACTCATCTCGCCAACCGCTTGAGCCCAATCACCATCATTCCCGCCCCCAGCATCATCGCCGCCAAGAACAACGGGTACGACACCCACCACGGCGTGCCCGCCGTCATCATGCTGAACTCGGACATACCGCCAATGCTCGCAATCAGGTTCAGTGGCAGAAACACCACGTTAATCAGCGTCAGCTTGCGCAGCAGGTTGTTCATGCTGTTGTTCATCAAATTGCCCCGGGCGTCGATCAGCCCGGAGAACACCGTCGAGTAGATTTCCGCCTGTTTGTAGCACTGGTTGTTTTCGATGATCAGGTCGTCGATCAGGTTGATGGCATGGGCATCGAAGTGTTCCTTTTGCGCATGATTGCGCAAACGGGTCAGGACCGCGCCGTTGCTGTGGATGGCGTTGATGTAGTAGATCAGGCTTTCACTGAGGTTGAACATCTGGACCAGGTGCTGGTTCTGCATCGATGCATTGAATTTCTGCTGCAACTCCCGGGCGACCAACTTGATGACTTTAAGGTGGCCCAGATAGTGGTGGATGTTGTTGAACAGCAGGTCTAGCAACACATCCAGCGGTGTATTCAGTGCCTGTCCCCTGCCAAGGCCATAGAGCGGTGCGTCATCGGTGGCGATCACCAACAAGCGGTCCGGACAAAACAGCAGGCCGCAGGATGACACTTCGAAGGAAAGACTGCCGGCCCCCGAATAGTTTTCCGGGCGCTTCCAAATCAGGAACAGGTTGTCGGGGTGGAACTCGATACGCGAGACCTCATCGGGGTCAAGTGCCGAAGCCAGGGCATGTTCATCGAGTTTGAAGTGACTGTGCAGCAAGTCCCGCTCTGCCGCGTCGGGATTGCTGAACAGCATGACGTCGGCATCCAGCCGTTCAACGGTGTGCAATGCGCCGTGAGCCAGTTCGTAACTCTTGATCATCGGCCGCTCACCACGCCTGGCCGCGACGCTTGAGTTCCAGGCGACGGACGAACTCCTCCAGCACCAATGAATACAGATCGTCCTGGAGGTAGGCGTCTTCGATACCAGCGTCAATATTCGGATTATCGTTGACCTCGATCACCACCACTTTGTCGCCGGATTGCTTGAGGTCGACCCCGTAGAGGCCATCGCCGATCAGGCTGGCCGTTTTCACCGCCAGTTCCACCACCGCCCGCGGCGCTTCGTGAACCGCCAGCGTACGGCATTCGCCGTTGATATCCTGACCTTTGGCCTTGTGGTTGTAGATTTGCCAGTGGCCCTTGGACATGAAGTATTGGCAGGCAAAGATCGGTTTACGGTTGAGGACACCGATGCGCCAGTCGTATTCGGTGTAGAAGAACTCCTGGGCCAGCAACAGCACCGAGTGTTCGAACAGTTCGGCGGTCGCTTCGAGCAGCGCCTGCTGGCTTTCAACCTTGATGACGCCCCTTGAGAAACAGCCGTCGGGGATTTTCAGCACCAGCGGAAATCCCAGGCGTTCGCCCACCCGCTCGAAGTCTTCCGGTCGCTCCTTGTAGAGGATTTCAGTGGCAGGCATGCCCAATTGATGGCTCTTGAGCAGGTCGGTCAGGTAGACCTTGTTAGTGCAGCGCAGTATCGACGCCGGGTCGTCCATCACCACCAGCCCTTCGCTTTCGGCTTTCTTGGAGAAACGGTAAGTGTGGTTGTCGACGCTGGTGGTTTCGCGAATCAGCAGACCGTCGTATTCGGCAATCCGCGCATAATCCTTGCGTTCGATCAGTTCGACGTCGATGCCCAGTGTCCTGCCAACTCTGACGAAGTTGTCCAGCGCCTTGGCATTCGACGGCGGCAAGGCTTCCTGGGGATCGTGCAGGATGGCCAGGTCATAACGGGCCAGCCGCCTTGAACGCGGCAAGCGCCAGATCTTGCGACTGAAACTGTCGAGAGACTGGGCAAATTGATCCTCCTGATCTTCGCGCAACTTATGCAGCGCACCGGACTTGATGCCTTCGATGTGCCAACCGTTAGTTCGACGAAACTCAACCAACAAGATCGGACAAGCAAACACTTCAAATAACTGCCTGGCCAAATCCTGCAAGGGTTCGATATTAGTCTTGCCGAAGTAAAGTGTCAGAGTAAAACCTTCGGTATCACTATAAGCGTGATGACTAAGGGCTCTTTCCAGCGTTTTATCCAGATCATCCAGCGCCAATCCGTAAAGTGACTTACGGGTCAGCTCGCTGATTGTCCGCACCGACGGAATGACTTTGTGTCCACGGGCTTCGGCCAGCAGCGAGCAGTAATAACCATGCCCCAGGTACTTGTAGCTGCGGCACAGGTTGATCACCTGAACACGCTTGCCCTGCTCGTTATCGCGGGTTTGTTCCAGGTATTCCTGGGCCGTGACGATGTCTTCGCTGGGGAAATAGGATGCCCAGTCCTCCTTGCGTTCGACGATGATAATCAACTGACTGGAAGTTCTATTCGCATCATTTAAAAAAGTTGCCGCCGGCATAGTTTGCCCGGATACTTCGCGCCAATGACCCTGTACCGCTGACATAGTGATTGATCCGTTGGAGAACAAGACCATTCCTATTAAGCACGAGATTTTTCGAAAGTCCCGTTTCGTTACGCAACTTTTACGGCGGTCATATGAATACGCTTTTTCGTTTAGCGGTCATCGAAGATTTACCGGCGCTATTGCAACTGGAAGAGCAATGTTTCACCACCGATCGACTCAGCAGTCGCAGCTTTCAATGGATGATCAGCCGCACCAACGGACAACTTCTGGTGGCCCAGTGTAGTGAACAACTGCTCGGCTACGCCGTGGTGCTTTTCCATCGGGGCACGTCCCTGGCGCGCCTATATTCGATTGCCATCGCGACCCAGGCACGGGGCAACGGCTTGGGCAAGCAGTTGCTCGATCGTGTCGAGGCCTGTGCGCTGGAGCGCGAATGCACATGTTTGCGACTGGAAGTGCGTGTCGATAATCCGCTAGCCATTGCCTTGTATGAGCGCAACGGTTACCGGCAATTTGCCCTGATTCCCAGGTTTTACCAGGACCATGCTGACGCGATGCGGATGGAGAAATGCCTGGTTTGATCGACACATGTGTAGGTGCTGCCGTTAAATAATTAAAAGATCGCAGCCTCGTTGCACTCGACAGCTCCTACACAGCTTCTACACCGCACCTACGGTTTCAGGCCGATCCGATACACCCCCCCATTCTCTTCATCGGTCAACACATACAAATACCCGTCCGGCCCCTGCCGCACATCGCGAATGCGTTTGTTGAGTTCACCCAGCAAGCGCTCTTCGTGAACCACCCTGTCGCCGTCGAGTTGCAGGCGAATCAGCTCCTGGGTCACCAGCGCACCGATGAATGCGTTGTGCCGCCAGGCCTTGAATCGATCAGCGTCATAAAAGGCCATGCCACTCAGGCCCGGGGACTTCTCCCATACATGATGCGGACCAAGGGTGCCTTCGGCGGTTTTCCCGTTGGCCTCCGGGATCGGCTGGCCGGAATAGTTGATGCCGTGGGTGGCTAGCGGCCAACCATAGTTCTTGCCGCGTTCGATGATGTTGACCTCGTCACCGCCCCGCGGACCGTGCTCGTTTTCCCAAAGGGTAGCGGTCCAGGGATTGAGCGCCGCACCTTGTGGATTGCGCACGCCGTAGGCCCAGATTTCCGGGCGCACGCCGGGTTGGCCGACAAAGGGGTTGTCGTCCGGCACCTTGCCGTCTGGATAGATCCGCACAACCTTGCCTTGCAGTTTGTCGAGGTCCTGAGCGGTCGGGCGGTCGTTGTTTTCACCCAAGGTGATGAACAGGTAGCCGTCACGGTCGAACACCAAACGCGAACCAAAATGATTGCCAACCGACAGTTTGGGCGCCTGACGGAAGATCACTGTGAAATTCTTCAGGCTCGCCAGGTCTTCGGATAGCTGTCCGCGACCGACGGCTGTACCGGCCTTGCCGCCCTGACCACCACCTTCGGCGTACGACAGATAGACCGTGCGGTCCTGTTTGAAGTCCGGTGACAGTGCCACATCCAGCAATCCACCCTGTCCTTTGGACCAGACCTCGGGTACGCCCTTGATGGGCGCTGAGAGTTTTCCTTCGGAACTCACCATCCGCAGGTTTCCGGGTCGTTCTGTCACCAGCATGCCCTTGCGGTCAGGAAGAAACGCCAGCGCCCAGGGATGCTCCAATCCCTCGACGATCGACGTGACCTCCAGGGTGCCCTGCTCGCTGCTCATCTCTTGGGAGGAAGTTGCCAGCGCAGGCAACGTAGCGCTAACCAATGCGCTGGCACAGAGGGTGGACAGAAGGGTTTTACGCAACATGCACGATTCCTTTTGTCATGGGACGGTTTCCCGGCCGCTCAATTGCGGGGCGGTGGATTGGGAATGAATCTTGGCGCGCCAGCAGGAGCCGGTTGACTTTGCGGATAGCGATTGCCAATTCCGCCGTTATCGAGGGTCGGCGGTCGAGGCACCGGTACGGTGTTCGGACCGCGAATGGGCGGGGCGCTGGGTTGCGTGCCCTGCATGCTATTGGGGTTGGCCCGGCGAATCGGGCTGTTGTAGGGATTGCTGTTACCGCTGTTAGGCAGGTTCTGGGCGACCTGCAACGGTGTTGCTGGTAATGGGTCTTGCGCGTAGGCCAACTGGCCAAGTGTGCTGCTCAAGGCCAACAGGATAACGCCACTTGCGCATCGGTTCATGGGGTGCCTCTTCGACATGGGCGTGTTCAAGGTCTTCGATAACACGCTACGCCCGGGGTTCGGATTTGTTAACCAAAACCTCTACCGAGAGATGTAACACGAAGTTGATGCACGGGCCGTAGAGCGCTGCAGGCCCTGTAAGTCTTATGCGAGACCGTGAATGTGCAGGTCTTTTCTTGGGGAAAATCAATTCCCCCCAAAATTGCGGTGGCCCTTTTTGGGAGGTACTGCTGCTCAAAAACACACCCAACTTCCCCCCCTCCCACAACCACAAACAACAAAACA
>NZ_JBPKAM010000055.1:0-43507 GCF_051216495.1 Pseudomonas baetica
CCCCTCCTACCCCCCCTCTCCCCCCCCCCCCGCCCCCCCCCCCCCCCCCCCCCCCCCCCCCCCCCCCCCCCCCCGCTCCCACAGGGGTTTGTGTGCGTTTGAAAGTAATAAATCCCCGCAAACCCTTGTCCCGCCAAATAATCTCTTCTGGTTATATAAACATTCTTAAATAGTCTTTTTAAGAATATCCGCGCCTCTCTACTATTGGTTTCACGCCGCAAGCAGTGCCGCCACTGCCAGGCAACCTCTCAGTCGAAGGAGCAGCACCATGAGCGCATCTCTACGTAGCGTTGACGGCCAGGACGAAGCAACCATCCTGCGTGAAATCCAGAGCGCCCTGCGCGATCTGCGGTTTGGCGCGGTGGAAATCACCGTGCACAACGCCCAGGTGGTTCAGATCGAACGCAAGGAAAAATTCCGCCTTCAGCAACCAGGCAACAAACCGAGCTGAGGTGAAAGATCAAAAGATCGCAGCCTGCGGCAGCTCCTGCAAAGGATGGCCGGGGGCTGCCGCAGACTGCGATCTTTGAGCGGTACCCGGTTTCAGATCATAAGAAAAGCCAACACATTCAAGAATTCCAGGAGCTTTCACCATGTCGTCGATTCGCCATTTCGCCTTGGCCGCCCTGGCCAGTGCCCTGTTTGCCGGTTCCGCAGTTGCCAAGGATTACGAACTGCTCAACGTGTCGTACGACCCGACCCGTGAGCTGTACCAGGATTACAACGCCGAATTCGTCAACTTCTGGAAGAAAAGCAATCCAGGTGACACCGTCAAGATCCAGCAATCCCACGGCGGTTCGGGCAAGCAGGGACGGGCGGTAATCGACGGTCTGCGTGCCGACGTAGTGACCCTGGCCCTGGCTGGTGACATCGACGAAATCGCCAAACTCGGCAAGACCCTGCCGGCCGACTGGCAGAAGCGCCTGCCGGAAGCGAGCACACCTTACACCTCGACCATCGTGTTCCTGGTGCGTAAGGGCAACCCTAAAGGCATCAAGGACTGGGGCGATCTGGTCAAGAACGACGTCTCGGTCATCACCCCGAACCCGAAAACCTCCGGTGGTGCGCGCTGGAACTTCCTCGCGGCCTGGGCCTATGGCCTGAAAGCCAACGGCGGTGACGAGGCCAAGGCCAAGGAATACGTGCAGACCCTGTTCAAGCACGTGCCTGTACTGGACACCGGTGCTCGCGGTTCGACCATTACATTTGTGAACAACGGCCAGGGTGACGTATTGCTGGCCTGGGAAAACGAAGCCTTCCTGGCGCTAAAAGAAGACGGCGGCGCCGACAAGTTCGACATCGTCGTGCCTTCGCTGTCGATCCTCGCCGAGCCGCCGGTGGCCGTGGTCGACAAGAACGCCGAGAAAAAAGGCAACGAGCAGATCGCCGAAGCCTACCTCAAGCACCTGTACAGCCCGGCGGGCCAGGAAATCGCGGCGAAAAACTTCTATCGTCCACGTGACAAGGATGTTGCCGCCAAATACGTCAATCAGTTCCCGAAACTGGAGCTGGTGACCATCGACAAGGACTTTGGCGGGTGGAAAACCGCGCAGCCGAAGTTCTTCAATGACGGCGGCGTGTTCGACCAGATTTATCAGGCGCAGTAATCCTGATGCCAATTGGCTATTGTGTTTAGCCTGTGGGAGCGAACTGTGGCGAGGGGATTTAGCGAAACGTCGCACCGCCCCGTTGGACTGCGCAGCAGTCCCATTTTTTGGGGCCGCTTCGCAACCCATCGGGGATAAATCCCCTCGCCACAGCTCGCTCCCACATGATTGCACTTGGCAGAACAATATTTAACCAAGGACTTTTATGTCGCGTCGTATCTCCCCCGTCATACCCGGCTTCGGGCTGACGCTGGGCTACACCTTGGTGTACCTCAGCCTGATTGTGCTCATACCACTGGCGGCGATGTTCGTGCATGCCGCTCAACTCACCTGGGATCAGTTCTGGGCAATCATCTCGGCACCACGGGTGCTGGCGGCGTTGAAGCTGAGCTTCGGCACCGCACTCTACGCCGCAATCATCAACGGCATCATCGGCACGCTGCTGGCCTGGGTGCTGGTGCGCTACACCTTCCCTGGACGCAAAGTCATCGATGCCATGATCGACTTGCCTTTCGCGTTGCCCACTGCAGTGGCTGGTATTGCATTGACCGCGCTGTACACCCCGACCGGCCTGGTCGGTCAGTTTGCCGCGGATCTGGGTTTCAAGATTGCCTACACCCCTTTGGGCATCACCCTTGCCCTCACTTTTGTGACACTTCCATTCGTAGTACGTACCGTACAGCCAGTATTGGCCGATATTCCCCGTGAAGTGGAAGAAGCGGCGGCGTGCCTGGGGGCGAAACCGTTGCAGGTTTTCCGCCATATCCTGGTGCCGGCGCTGCTGCCTGCCTGGTTGACCGGGTTCGCGTTGGCCTTTGCCCGTGGGGTCGGCGAGTACGGTTCGGTGATTTTCATCGCCGGCAACATGCCGATGAAAACCGAGATCCTGCCGCTGCTGATCATGGTCAAGCTCGACCAGTACGATTACACCGGCGCTACCTCCATTGGTGTACTGATGCTGGTGGTTTCCTTCATTCTGTTGCTGCTGATCAACTTGCTGCAGCGGCGCATCGAAACCCCATAAGGAGGCGCAGAACATGTCCCAATCGTCTATTGCTGCCGCTTCCTCGGCCAACGCTGCCCGCCGTGGCAGTGCCACCTCGCGCCGCATCCTGATCGGCCTTGCCTGGCTGATTTTTGCGCTGTTTCTGTTACTGCCGCTGTTCATCGTGGTGTCCCAGGGTTTGAAGAATGGCCTGGGTGCGTTCTTCACCGCGATCTTCGAGCCGGACGCGTTGTCGGCCCTGAAGCTGACGGTGATCGCCGTGCTGATCTCGGTGCCACTGAACCTGGTGTTCGGCGTCAGTGCCGCCTGGTGCGTGAGCAAATACACCTTCCGTGGCAAGAGCATGCTGGTGACCCTGATCGACTTGCCGTTCTCGGTGTCGCCGGTGATCGCCGGTCTGGTCTACGTGCTGATGTTCGGCGCCCAGGGCCTGTTCGGTCCGTGGCTGCAGGATCACGACATCCAGATCGTCTTCGCCTTGCCGGGTATCGTGCTGGCGACGATTTTCGTCACCGTGCCATTCGTGGCCCGCGAGCTGATTCCGCTGATGCAGGAGCAGGGCACCCAGGAAGAAGAGGCCGCGCGCCTGCTAGGGGCCAATGGCTGGCAGATGTTCTGGCACGTCACCGTGCCCAACATCAAATGGGGTTTGATCTACGGCGTGGTGCTGTGCACCGCGCGGGCCATGGGTGAGTTCGGTGCGGTGTCGGTGGTGTCCGGGCACATTCGCGGGGTGACCAACACCTTGCCGCTGCATGTCGAGATCCTCTACAACGAATACAACCACGTGGCCGCGTTCGCCGTGGCGAGCCTGTTGCTGATCCTGGCGCTCTTCATCCTGCTGCTCAAGCAGTGGAGCGAAAACCGTATTAACCGCCTGCGCGCCAGCGCCGCGGAGGAATGATTTCATGTCGATCGAAGTGCGTAATGTCAGCAAGAATTTCCATGCGTTCAAGGCGCTGGACGACATCAGCCTGGATATCCAGAGCGGCGAGCTGGTCGCGCTGCTGGGGCCGTCCGGTTGCGGCAAGACCACGCTGCTGCGGATCATAGCCGGCCTGGAAACACCGGATCAGGGCAACATCGTGTTCCATGGCGAAGATGTCTCCGGCCACGACGTGCGCGATCGCAACGTCGGTTTCGTGTTCCAGCACTACGCTTTGTTCCGCCACATGACGGTGTTCGACAACGTCGCATTCGGCCTGCGAATGAAACCGAAGAACCAACGCCCGAGCGAGAGCCAGATCGCGACCAAGGTCCACGAACTGTTGAACATGGTGCAACTGGATTGGCTGTCGGATCGCTACCCGGAACAACTTTCCGGTGGCCAGCGTCAGCGTATCGCCCTGGCCCGTGCCCTGGCGGTGGAGCCCAAAGTGCTGCTGCTCGATGAACCCTTCGGCGCCCTCGACGCCAAGGTGCGCAAGGAACTGCGCCGCTGGCTGGCGCGTTTGCACGAAGACATCAACCTGACCTCGGTGTTCGTGACCCACGACCAGGAAGAAGCGATGGAAGTCGCCGACCGCATCGTGGTGATGAACAAGGGTGTGATCGAGCAGATCGGCTCACCGGGCGATGTCTACGAAAACCCGGCCAGCGATTTCGTGTACCACTTTCTCGGCGACTCGAACCGCCTGCATCTGGGCGAAGACAAACACGTGTTGTTCCGCCCGCACGAAGTGTCGCTGTCGCGGCATGAGCTGGAGGATCACCATGCGGCCGAGGTGCGGGATATCCGTCCATTGGGCGCGACGACCCGGGTGACCCTGAAGGTCGAAGGGCAGAGCGATCTGATCGAAGCGGAAGTGGTGAAGGATCACGACAGCCTGATCGGGTTGGCCAAGGGTGAGACCTTGTTCTTCAAGCCCAAGGTCTGGCAGAAAGTCGCCAACATCTAAAGCAAAAGCTTCGCGAGCAGGCTCGCTCCCACAAGGAAGTCTATGTGTACATAGACTTCCTTGTGGGAGCGAGCCTGCTCGCGAAAGCGATCTAAACAGCAGCGCGATTCGGATTGATCCGCACGCCCCCCGCCCGCGCCTCGATCTGCTCTTTGAGCTCATGGCGCATCCCCAGCATGAACGCCAGCTCAGCGACCACAAACAGAGGCCCGACAATCAACCCCGACACATCATCGACAAACGCCGGCTTGCGCCCCTCGTAGTGATGGCCGACAAACTGGATCGCCCAACCCACCACAAACATCGCTACACCGCTGCTCAACCAGACCAGCGTGCTTTGCTGCGCCAGTACCTGACCCGCCCAGACACATAGCCCCAGCAACACCGTCATCAGCACCCCGAGGCGCAGTTCCAGGCGCAGGTAGAACCAGGCCGACGCCAGCGACACCAGCACCGCCGGCGAAAGCCAGCCTCCGGCCCATTGCGGACGGGACAGCAACACCGCGACCGCCACGACGATCAATGGAATGCCGACAAAATGGGTGGCAATGTTGCGCGGGTCACGGTGATAGGCGGCGTATTGACTGAGATGGTCAACGAGGCTTTTTTTCATTGTTATTCCTCCTGTAGGGTGACTGATCTTGCCTCGCGGGCCGTTTCACGCTCTGTCAGCCAGGCGACAATCTCTAGGAGTTTTCATGGATATGCAGGTCTGGCGTGCGCGCCTGATGCGCGGTCAGTGGTTCAGCCATCTGCCTGTTTCCCTACAGGATAGTCTGCTGAATGCCGCGCGGGCTCGGCAGTTGCCTGCAGGCCAATGCCTGTTCCAGCGCGGTGATCCGCCCTGTGGCCTGTACGCCGTACTCGAAGGCGCGGTGCGCATCGGTGCCGTGAATGAACAGGGTAAGGAGGCGCTGCTGAGCCTGGTGGAGCCGCCGCACTGGTTCGGTGAAATTTGTCTGTTCGATGGCCAGCCGCGTACCCACGATGCGTTTGCGGCCGGTCCGTGCACGCTGCTGCACATCCCGCAAACCGCACTGCTCGCATTGCTCGACCAACAGCCGGCGCACTGGCGACAACTGGCGCTGCTGATGAGCCAGAAACTGCGCATGACCTTCATCAATCTCGAGCAGTTGAGCCTGATGCCGGCCCCGGCACGCCTGGCGCATCGTTTGCTGATGATTACCGAAGGCTATGGCCAGCTCGACGAACCACGACGCGTCCTGCAACTGCCGCAGGAGCAGCTTGCTGCGATGTTGTCGCTGTCTCGACAGACCACCAACCAGATCCTCAAGGAGCTGCAAGGGCAGGGGATTATCGGACTGAGTTACGGCGAAATCGAAATCCTGGATGCTGTGCGATTGCGGACTTTGGCCGCGATCTGACAGGCCCCTTCGCGAGCAGGCTCGCTCCCACAGTGGTTCGGCATTGTTGGCGGACTTTGTGTTCACTGAAGATCACTTGTGGGAGCGAGCCTGCTCGCGAAGAGGTCAGTCCAGACAATCCATCTCCCGGATCCGTCAGCGCAACCCATCCCGAAATTGCCCCGGCGTCATCCCCGTCCAGCGCTTGAACGCGCGACTGAAACTGCTGGTATCGGCAAACCCCAGCAAATAACTGATCTCACTCAACGACACCTGCGGATCGCGCAGGTGCAGCAGGGCCAGGTTCTCGCGGCTTTCGTTGAGCAGCGTATCGAACCGACAACCCTCATCCGCCAGGTGCCGTTGCAGGCTGCGCAGGCTCAGGTGCAGGGCCTTGGCGATGTGTTCGGCGCTGGGCTCGCCCTCCGGCAGTTGCTCTTCGATGGCGTCGCGGACCTTGCGCTCCCAGGTCAGCGGCTTGAGCTGCGCCAGGGTGCGCTCGAGCACGGTTTCGTTGTGCTCGGCCAGTTCCGGATTGGCATCGTCCAGGTGGCTGTCGAAATCGACGAGCGCGAACTCCAGCCGATCTTCGTCGGTGGAAAAGTACACCGGTGAGCGGAACACCTTGTGCCATTGATGGGGGTCCGCCGGCTCCGGACGACGCAGGTACACCGCCAATGGGGCGTAGTCGCGGCCCAGGCGATTGCGGCAGGTACGCACGTAAATGGCGGTGAAGGCGTCGATGGCTTCGAAGGCCGGGGCGAGATTGCCCACAGGGATTTTCAGGCGGAACAGGTAGCGGTCTTCGGCGCGGGTCAGTTCCAGTTCCAGGGCATCGCTGACCACCTGGTGATAACGCACGATGCGCTCGAATACCTCGCGCAAACTGCCGCTGGCCACTAGCGCATAACCGAGGGCGTGGAACGTCGTAGGGCTGACGAAGCGCGAGACACGCAAGCCAATCGCCGGGTCGCCGCTGGCCTGTACCGCCAGCTCCCACAGGCGCGTGGTGCCGGACAACGGGTAGCGGGCGTTGGGGTCGTCCATCAGTTGCGGGTCAAGCCCGGCTTGCCGGCACAGAGACGTGCTGTCGAGGCCCAGGGCATCGAGTTGCTTGCGCAGTGCGCGGGTCCAGCTGGCGAGGGAGGTCGGTTCAGTCATGCAGATTGGCGCTTCCGGTCAACAGGTTGGCGTTCACGGCTACCGCTACGGGAGCATGCAGCGGGCAGGATGCGAACATCAATAACCAGAGGATGGAAGCATGCACGGTACTTCTGCAAGCCCCCAGCGACTGAATGCAGCACAGCGATCAGCGCATATTCGTGAGGTGGTGTTGGCCAAGGGCGTCGAATTGCGCGAACGCTACCCGATTCTCAAGCACCAGGACGCCTTGGGCGCGGGCATTCTGGCCTGCGCGCTGGCCGGGATGATCGGTTCGGCGGTGCTCTACATGACCGGGCACATGGCGTGGTGGGTATGTCTATTGCTCAATGGCTTCTTTGCCTCGTTGACCCACGAGCTGGAACACGACCTGATTCACAGCATGTACTTCCGCAAACAGCGGGTGCCGCACAACCTGATGATGGGCCTGGTCTGGCTGGCGCGTCCGAGCACCATCAACCCGTGGATTCGCCGTCATCTGCACCTCAATCATCACAAGGTTTCCGGAACGGAAACCGACATGGAAGAGCGGGCGATCACCAACGGCGAACCCTGGGGCATCGCACGCTTGCTGATGGTTGGCGACAACATGATGTCGTCGTTCATTCGCCTGTTGCGGGCGAAAACCCTGGCGCAAAAAATCAGCATCGTCCAGCGCACGCTGAAGGTCTACGCACCGCTCGCGCTGGCGCATTGGGGCGCGTGGTATGTGTTCCTCGGCTTCCACGCCACCAATGGCGTCGCACATCTTTTGGGCGCACCGATTGAGTGGTCGGCGACCACGCTATCAGTGATGCAGGTCATCGACATCGCGGCGGTGGTGATCATCGGCCCGAACGTGTTGCGCACGTTTTGTCTGCATTTCATCAGCTCGAACATGCATTACTACGGCGACGTGGAGGCGGGCAATGTGATGCAACAGTGTCAGGTGCTGAACCCTTGGTGGCTGTGGCCGTTGCAGGCGTTCTGCTTCAACTTCGGCAGCACCCATGGCATTCATCATTTTGTGGTGAAGGAACCCTTTTACATCCGCCAGATGACGGCATCGGTGGCACACAAGGTGATGCGTGAAATGGGCGTGCGCTTCAATGATTTCGGCACGTTCGGCCGGGCGAATCGCTTTGTGCGCAAGGAGGCGACAGAGCCACAGCAGGCGCGTGCCGCTCAGGTCTAAGGCATGCACTCAACCCGGAAACCCAGAGGCGAAGGCCTTCGTCATCAATTTGACCCAAAAGGGCGTTAGGTTGTGACGCAAGCAACGATGATTGACGGATGACGTGGGGTCATCGGCTTATTCAATTAAGGTCTATCAAAGTAATTAAATATTCCTTTATTGGATAACCAATTTCGCCAATCATCAGCGCCAGGTTGTTGAACAGATTCTGAGTTTCCGGGGCCGTCTCCTTGGCAGGGTGCGGCCCCTTTTTTTTACAGAAGCAGCAGCAAGCTCCAAGCTTCAAGCTGCAAGAAAAAGCTCCTGGCTTTGAGCTTGCAGCTTGCAGCTTGCAGCTTGCAGCTAGAAACTTAAAGCTTCTTTTAGGTTATTAATAAATAGCTTCTTATTCCTTAACGAATATAACTCTCCTGCCTATACTCGACCGGGAACAGACACGCAGCAGGAGAGTTCCCCATGCGCAACGAATCAATTCGCTACCTGATTGTGCCGGGCTGGCAAGGATCGCCAGAAGACCATTGGCAAAGCCACTGGCAGAACAGTCTGCCGAACAGTGGACGGGTGGAGCAGGCCGACTGGCTGACGCCGCGCCGTGAAGACTGGGTCGCGGCATTGGCCGAGGCGATTGCCGCCGACAGCACGCCGGTGATTCTGATCGCTCATAGTCTTGGATGCATAACCGTGGCGCATTGGGCCGCGACTGCCCCCGTACAGTTTTTGCGTCAGGTTCGCGGTGCCTTGCTGGTCGCGCCTGCAGACGTGGAGCGCCCGGCCTGCGCACCGGCGTTGCGCAACTTTGCGCCAATTCCCACTGACTTGTTGCCATTTCCTAGCCAGGTCGTCAGCTCCGACAACGACAGTGCTGTCAGTGCGCCAAGGGCGCTGGAGCTGGCGCGCAACTGGGGCGCGGAGGCGGGGATCCTCGCGGGTGCCGGGCACATCAACGTGAAGTCCGGCCACCAACGCTGGGAGCAGGGCTTTGCCTATCTTTATCGCCTGCAAAACCGCATGGAACACCACGCCCTGCGCCGTGCCTGACCCCTTTTTTTCAACGCCCCCCGTCTCCCGGCGGTTTTGGGCGGGAGACTGCCATGAGCTTTGAAACCTTCGGTCAGCCGTTGCTGACCTTTCCCGACGCCGAAAAAAGTCCCCTGAGCATCCGCGCCAAGGCGCTGGTGTTCGTCGATCCACGTTCGCGTCAGTTGCGTCAGGAGCTGGAGCAACTGGCACCCCGTTCGATTTCCGTGCTGATCCGTGGCGAAACCGGCACCGGCAAGGAGTTGCTGGCGCGGCACATCCATCGCGCCAGCGATCGCGGCGGGTTGTTCGTCTCGGTCAATTGCGGTGCGATCAGCCCGACGTACGCCGATGCGGAATTGTTCGGGTATGCCGCCGGCAGTTTCAGCGGTTCGGCCAGCAGTCGTGCCGGCTGGTTCGGTTCGGCCAATGGCGGCACGTTGTACCTGGACGAGATCGGCGACTTGCCGTTGCCGATTCAAATCAAATTGCTCGCCGCCCTGGAAAATCACGAAGTCACCCGTGTCGGGGCGCATCAGCCGAGCCCGGTGGACGTGCGTCTGGTCGCCGCCACCAGCATCGACCTGGCCCAGGCCGTCGCCGCCGGAAAATTCCATGAGCGGCTCTACCACTACCTCAGCGAAGGCCAGCTCGAACTGCCGGCACTGCGCGAGCGGGTGGGCGACATCCTGTCATTGGCCGAATATTTCCTTGGCATCTACAGCCAGCGCCTGGACCTGCCGGTGCCGCTGATCAGTGAAGAAGCACAGCGCGTGCTGGAACGGCACAGTTGGCCGGGCAATACCCGTGAGCTGGAAAACGTCATCCACTTCGCGCTGTTGGTCAGTAACGGTGATGAGATTTTGCCGGAGCATTTGAATTTGCCGGATGAGGGGCTGGGGCAGCTCAAGCATCAGCTCACGCAGATACTCGACAATGGAACTAACGTCGAGAAAGCCGCGTTGAAACAATTACTTAAGGACGTCGGCCTCCTGTAGGAGCGAGCTTGCTCGCGATGGTCGTCAACGATAACGCGGGTCTCCTGGATGCCCGCGTTGCTCTGGCGTCCATCGCGAGCAAGCTCGTTCCTACAGGAAATGCGCGGGCTAGAGCTATATGAGAAAAATGGAATATGAAAGTGAATAAAAGATATTGTTCGGGAATAAAAAATCCGGGTAATGTCCGCTTCACGCCAGCGATAGCACTTCACTGGCACTCGTATTGATAGCCGTCGTCACAAGCGACATATAAGGACACTGCATGAA
Organism: Pseudomonas baetica; assembly: GCF_051216495.1. Lineage (GTDB taxonomy): Bacteria > Pseudomonadota > Gammaproteobacteria > Pseudomonadales > Pseudomonadaceae > Aquipseudomonas > Aquipseudomonas baetica_B. The sequence continues at coordinate 10,493 of NZ_JBPKAM010000055.1, forward strand.
AAAGGTTCTGTTGTTCACCGCACTGGCGGCTGCCCTGACCGCGGGCCTGGCCCAGGCTGGCGAGAAACTGGTGGTTGCGGCAACCCCGATTCCACACGCTGAAATTCTCGAACTGATCAAGCCAACCCTCGCCAAAGAAGGCGTGGACCTGGAAATCAAAGTCTTCACCGACTACGTTCAGCCGAACGTGCAGGTCGACCAGAAGCGTCTGGACGCCAACTACTTCCAGACCCTGCCGTACCTGAAGAGCTTCAACGAAGGCAAAGGCACTCACCTGGAAACCGTGATCGGTGTTCACGTTGAACCGTTTGGCGGCTACTCGAAGAAAGTCAAAACCCTGGCCGAGCTCAAGGACGGCGCGACCATTGCCATCCCTAACGAAGGCAGCAACAGCGGCCGTGCCCTGATCCTGCTGCAGAAGGCTGGCTTGATCGAGTTGAAAGACCCGAAAAATGCCCTGGCAACGCCGAAAGATATCGCCAAGAACCCGCACAACTTCAAGTTCAAAGAGCTTGAGTCCGCGATGTTGCCGCGTGTGCTGGATCAGGTCGACCTGGACATGATCAACACCAACTACGCGCTGGAAGCGGGCCTAAACCCGGCTAAAGACGCGCTGGTGATCGAAGGTGCTGATTCGCCTTACGTGAACTTCCTGGTGGCCCGTCCGGACAACAAGGACAGCGCCGCCATCCAGAAACTGGCCAAAGCCTTGACCAGCCCGGAAGTCAAAGCCTTCATTGAGAAGAAGTACAGCGGCGCGGTACTGCCGGCGTTCTGATTTTCCAGGTAAACCCCTTCAAGGTTTCCAACGCCGACGGCTGATATAGCGTCGGCGTTTTTTTGCGTGCACATTTCACATGGGACGAGCTTTTGTGGGGGGGGGGGGGGGGGGTGTGTGTTGGGGGGGGTTTTTTAGGGGACGTTCCCCCCCCCTGGTTTTCTTTTTTTTTTGGGGGAAACCCCCCCCCCCCCCCCCCCACAAAAGCCCTTTGAAACAAAATTTCCTATCCCTGGAGTGCGGCACATGGCCGCAAGTCTATCGCCCTGCCAGCCATTAGTTTAGAAAAATCTGAACTAAGTATTTGCCCGTAGCGATTCTTCCCGGCCACTACATTTCGCAGAATCGGCCCAAAGCAGGTGTCTATGCCTTCCGTGTGCGGCTGCCTGCATAAATAAAACAACGACGATGAGGCCCTACCCGTGGACAAGATTCTTCACCAACCACTGGGCGGCAACGAGATGCCACGCTTCGGCGGCATCGCCACCATGCTGCGACTCCCCCATGTACCTACCGCTGCCGGTCTGGACGCTGCCTTCGTAGGCGTGCCCCTGGACATCGGTACTTCGCTGCGCCCTGGCACCCGTTTCGGGCCACGCGACATCCGCACCGAATCGGTGATGATCCGTCCATACAACATGGCCACCGGTGCCGCACCGTTCGACTCGCTGTCGGTTGCCGACATCGGTGACGTGGCGATCAACACCTTCAACCTGCTCGATGCCGTTCGTATCATCGAAGAGGCCTACGACAATATCCTCGAGCATGATGTGATCCCGCTGACCCTGGGCGGCGACCACACCATCACCCTGCCGATCCTGCGTGCCATTCATAAGAAGCACGGCAAGGTCGGCCTGGTGCACATCGACGCCCACGCCGATGTGAACGATCACATGTTCGGCGAGAAAATCGCCCACGGCACCACCTTCCGTCGCGCCGTCGAAGAAGGCCTGATCGATCCGGACCGCGTTGTACAAATCGGTCTGCGTGCCCAGGGTTACACCGCTGACGACTTCAACTGGAGCCGCAACCAGGGCTTCCGCGTGGTGCAGGCCGAAGAGTGCTGGCACAAGTCCCTGGAACCGCTGATGGCCGAAGTTCGCGAGAAAGTCGGTGGCGGTCCGGTGTACCTGAGCTTCGACATCGACGGTATCGACCCGGCTTGGGCGCCAGGTACCGGCACCCCGGAAATCGGCGGTCTGACCACCATTCAGGCCATCGAGATCGTTCGCGGCTGCCAAGGCCTCGACCTGATCGGTTGCGATCTGGTAGAAGTCTCGCCCGCTTATGACACCACCGGCAACACCTCGCTGCTGGCCGCCAACCTGCTGTACGAAATGCTCTGCGTACTGCCTGGCGTCGTCCACCGCTGAGGATTGGTCATGACCGAACGCGATCAGGTCTTGAAAGCGGCCGCCGACCTGGTGTCCGCCTTCGCCCGTAACGATCGCGAAGCCTACTTCGGCGCGTTCAGCGCCGATGCCAGCTTCGTGTTCTACACCCTCGAACAGCCCCTGCTGTCTCGCGATGCCTATCAGGCGTTGTGGGACAGCTGGCGTTCCGAGGATGGCTTCGAGGTGCTGTCGTGCACTTCAAGCAACGCCTTTGTCAGCCTGCAGGGTGACGTGGCGATTTTTATCCATGACGTGGCCACCGAGCTGCGCATGCAAGGGGAGCAACACTTCAGCCAGGAGCGCGAGACGATTGTTTTCAAAAAACAAGCGTCTGGCCAAGAACAACAAGGCCTTTGGCTGGCCTGTCACGAACATTTGTCCGCTATGCCGGAAGGGCTGCCAACCCCTTAGCCAACACAGGTGACGCTCACGCACGATGAGCGCGCCTTTATGATCGGAGCAGATCATGAATAACAAAAACAACGACCAAAGCCTTACGCAAATTGAAACCCACGGGGTCGAGCAGATCCCGGACAACGAACGCACCGCAGGCCCGACGGACTTGTTCCGGATGATCTTCGGTGGTTCGAACACCTTTGCCACCGCCGTGCTCGGCAGTTTCCCGGTGCTGTTCGGCCTGTCATTCCAGGCCGGGGCCCTGGCGATTGTGCTGGGCGTGTTGCTGGGTTCGCTGATCCTCGCGCCGATGGGTCTGTTCGGTCCGATCAACGGCACCAACAACGCCGTGTCTTCCGGTGCACACTTCGGCGTGCACGGGCGCATCGTCGGTTCGTTCCTGTCGCTGTTGACCGCCATCGCCTTCTTCTCGCTCTCGGTGTGGAGTTCGGGTGATGCGTTGATCGGTGGTGCGAAACGCCTGATCGGCCTGCCGGAAACCGACTTGACCCTGGGCCTGGCCTACGGCCTGTTCGCGATCCTGGTGCTTACTGTATGCATCTATGGCTTCCGCTTCTTGCTGTGGGTCAACAAGATCGCGGTATGGAGCGCCAGCCTGTTGTTCCTGCTGGGCGTGTTCGCCTTCGCCGGTCCATTCGATGTGAACTACGCCGGCACCGTGAACATGGGGCAGCCTGGTTTCTGGGCCGCCTTCATCGGTGCCGCGCTGGTGGCCATGAGCAACCCGATTTCCTTCGGTGCGTTCCTGGGTGATTGGTCGCGCTACATTCCGCGCGAGACGTCCAAGCGCCGGATCATGGCGGCGGTGGTGATTTCGCAGATCGCGACCTTCATCCCGTTCCTGTTCGGCCTGGTCACCGCCACCATCGTAGCGGTCAAGGCACCGGACTACATCGCGGCCAACAACTATGTCGGCGGCCTGCTGGCGGTTTCGCCGAGCTGGTTCTTCCTGCCGGTGTGCCTGATTGCGGTGATCGGCGGCATGTCCACCGGCACCACCTCTCTGTATGGCACCGGACTGGACATGTCCAGCGTGTTTCCACGGGTCCTGTCGCGAGTCAAGGCCACGCTGCTGATCGGCGTGTTGTCGATTGCTTTCATCTTCATCGGGCGCTTCGCGGCGAACCTGGTGCAGAGCGTGTCGACCTTCGCCGTGCTGATCATCACCTGCACCACTCCATGGATGGTGATCATGATCATCGGCCTGCTGGTCCGCCGTGGCTTCTACTGCCCGGATGACCTGCAAGTGTTCACCCGCGGCGAAAAAGGTGGCCGCTACTGGTTCACCCACGGCTGGAACTGGCGTGGCCTGGGTGCCTGGATCCCGAGCGCGGCCGTCGGCCTGTGCTTCGTGAACCTGCCAGGACAGTTTGTCGGACCACTGGGCGAAATGGCCGGTGGTATCGACATCAGCCTGCCGGTGACCCTGGGCCTGGCCTCGGTGGTGTACCTGATGCTGCTGAGCCTGTTCCCGGAATCGACTGCGGTGTTCGCCCCCAATGATCCACGCAGCAAGAGCACGGATTCGCTCGCTAAACCGGCGATGCGACAAGTCGCCTGATAAACGCATTACCTGTGGTCAACGGATGACTTGTGGGAGCGAGGCTTGCCCGCGAAGAACGATGACGCGGTCTGCCTGACGGACCGCGGTGCCCCTTTCGCGGGCAAGTCGGGACGCCGCATCGCACGCTCCCACAGGGATTGATGTTTGCTCAGGAATTGATTTTTAGTTTCACCATAAAAAAGACAATCGGAGACACGCCATCATGGCTTTGGATTTATTCGTCGTACTCATCTACGCCGCCGCGATGCTGGTACTCGGCTATTACGGCATGCGCAAGGCCAAGACCAACGAGGAGTTTTTGGTCGCCGGTCGTAACCTCGGTCCTTCCCTGTACATGGGCACCATGGCGGCCACCGTCCTGGGTGGTGCGTCCACCGTGGGCACCGTTCGCCTGGGCTATGTACACGGCATCTCCGGTTTCTGGCTCTGCGCCGCACTGGGTTGCGGGATCGTCGCGCTGAACCTGTTCCTCGCCAAACCGCTGTTGAAGCTGAAGATCTACACCGTTACCCAGGTGCTGGAAAAACGCTACAACCCGATGGCTCGTTCCGCGAGCGCCGTGATCATGCTGGCCTACGCGCTGATGATCGGCGTGGTTTCGATCCTGGCGATCGGCACCGTTCTGCAAGTACTGTTCGGCCTGCCGTTCTGGATTTCGGTACTGCTCGGTGGTGGTGTGGTGGTGGTCTACTCGGCCATCGGCGGCATGTGGTCCCTGACCCTGACCGACATCGTCCAGTTCGTCATCAAGACCGTGGGCCTGATGTTCATCCTGCTGCCAATCTGCCTGTACCGCGTCGGCGGCTGGGATGAGCTGGTGACCAAACTGCCGGAGGCAAGCTTCAGCTTCACCACCATCGGCATGGACACCATCATCACTTACTTCGTGATCTACTTCTTCGGCATCCTGATCGGCCAGGACATCTGGCAACGGGTGTTCACCGCCAAGACTGCCAAAGTCGCGCAATACGCCGGTACCGCAGCGGGCCTCTACTGCATCGTCTACGGTCTGGTCTGCGCCCTGATCGGCATGGCTGCACACGTCCTGATCCCGGATCTGGACAACGTCAACAACGCCTTCGCCGCCATCGTGAAACTGTCCCTGCCGGACGGTATCCGTGGTCTGGTCATCGCTGCTGCACTGGCCGCCATGATGTCCACCGCCAGCGCCGGCCTGTTGGCTGCGGCCACCACTCTGAGCGAAGATCTGCTGCCGAAACTGCGTGGCGGTAAAGAGTCGAGCCTGAGCCTGAACCGCCTGGTGACCCTGCTGACCGGTCTTGTCGTACTGGGTATCGCCCTGGTCGTGAACGACGTGATCAGCGCACTGACCCTGGCCTACAACCTGTTGGTCGGCGGCATGCTGATCCCGCTGATGGGTGCGATCTTCTGGAAACGCGCCACCACCGCCGGCGCCATCGCCAGCATGAGCCTGGGCTTCGCCACTGCCCTGCTGTTCATGGTCAAGGACGGTCTGGATGCCAACACCCCGATCTACTACAGCCTGGTTGCAGGTCTGGTGAGCTTCATTGTGGTGAGCCTGATGTCTCGCCGCCCGGTGGCGGTGGCCAGCGCCATCTAAGCTGAATATAACGACTTGATGCTTTCTTCGACGGGTGTGGCGTCGGTTGCCACACCCGTTTTTTTTCGCCTGGAGAAAACCCTTGATGAAGATTGTTTCCCGCGATCAGTGGTTCGAGGTAAAGCAACTCAGCGACGGCATCCGACTGATTCACGAGCCGTACATCCGCCCCTTCTACCGCTGCAATCTCTGGCATGTACAGGGTCGCGACAAAGACCTGCTGCTCGATAGCGGCTCCGGGCTGGTCAGCCTGCGTGAGCAATTGCCGTGGATCACCGAACGGCCCCTGGTGGCGGTGGCCAGCCACTGCCATTTCGACCACATTGCCGGGCATCATGAATTCGCCGAACGCCTGGTGCATCCGGCCGAAGCGCAGATCCTTGCCGCACCGGACGGCGAAAACGATTTGAGTCGGGCCTTTGTCGGCGATGACATGTTCGAGGCGCACCCCGATTGTCCATTGTGCTACGCCGAGTATCGGGTCAAGGCCGCACCGGCGACGGGCATGATCGAAGAAGGTGATGTGCTGGATCTGGGCGACCGTGTGCTGCAAGTGCTGCACACGCCGGGCCACTCGCCGGGGGGCATCAGCCTCTATGAAGCGGCAACCGAGACTCTGTTCAGTGGTGACATCATCTATGACGGCCCGCTGATCGAGGACGCCTACCACTCCAATCTCGACGACTACGCCCGCAGCCTGCAGCGCTTGCGCGCCCTGCCGATCCGCACGGTGCATGGCGGGCATTTCGGTAGTTTTTCCGGAGAGCACCTGCGTCACATGATTGACGAGTGGCAACGCTCGCACGGCTGAAGCCTGCTGTACTCAACGTCAGGGCCAACAACAATAACGCCCCTGAAGACCCCTCATGAAAAGAGCCGCCATCCGCGCCGCCGTGCATCACTACATCAGCCGCTTGCTGGAGGGTCGGGATGACTTCGACGACAACGCCAGTCTGGTGCAGTTGGGATTGGATAAAACGGATATTGAAGAGCTGATCTTCCATCTGGAAGACGAACTCGGTTTGACGGCATTTACCGCCGAGGAAGACCGGATGCTCAAGTCAGCCAGGACGGTGAATGACTTGAGTCGGTTTTTGATGGAGATTGGGCGGCATTGAAAGCATGCGCCATCAGAGCAGGTGTGCCTTTGTGGCGAGGGAGCTTGCTCCCGCTCTAGGGCGAAGCCCTCGCATAACCTGTCCAAGCGCAACAACTGAAACCGAGGTATCAAGAGGGGCTGCTTCGCAGCCCAGCGGGAGCAAGCTCCCTCGCCACAAAAAAGCACCCTCTCAACGGTTTGTTCGCTTACCGGCGACGCTGCTGGCGTCGGCGTTGTTCGTCGTCGGTACGAATGGGCACAGGTTGCAGAGGCGGTTCGATCAAACCGAGTGCGACACCCAGGTCATGCAGCCAGTTTTGGATTTTCTCTTTCATGATGCCCCCTTCAGGGTAGTGCCGAGCGACCGGAATTCTTAAGTCGCTTCGCACTGATAATAGTCCGAAGTCCCGAGCAATGCTCACCCAAAGTGGCAATGATCTGTTACTGAATCGATCACAATCGCACGGCATTAAATCACGCAATCGCCCGGGCCTGGCTTTGCGCCGACGGAAAGAGCGCCTGTTGCTCCTCGATCCACGCGTTCAGGTTGGCGCCGACCATGCCCTTGCGCCACATCAACCAGGTCGTCGCCGTGGCAAAGGGTTCAGCCAGAGGGTGCACCGCCACGCTTTCACGGCCCGGCAGGCTCGCCAACATTGACTCCGACATCAGCGCCACACCGGAGCCGGCAATCACACAGGCGAGCATCCCCGGATAGGACTCGATCTCAATGGCCCGCCCCATGGCCGCGTGATCGTGGGAAAACCAGGACTCCAGGCGCATCCGGTAAGAACAGCCCTGGCGAAACGTGAACACCGAACGCCCTTCCACGTCCCGCGCGCTCAGCACCGGCGGATGGTCGGCTTCGCTGATCAGCACCAGTCGTTCCTCGCACAGCAGCACACCATCGAGCACGGCCAGCTCCGGCGGACCGTCCACCAGTGCCGCATCGAGCCGGCCGGTGATCAATCCCTCGAACAACTCACCACTGGGCCCTGACTGCACTTGCAGGTTCACCGCCGGGTAACGCCGGTGATAACGCGCCAACAGCGCTGGCAGGTGAATGGCGGCGGTGCTGTACATGGTGCCGAGCACGAAGTCGCCGGCCGGCTGCCCGCCCTGCACAGCGGCGTGGGCTTCATCGTGCAGGGCAAACAACTTAGCGGTGTAGTCCATCAGGACTTTTCCTGCAGGCGACAACTGCAAACGCTGACGCTCGCGAACGAACAGTTCGACGCCCAACTGTTCCTCAAGCTGCTTGAGCCGGGTCGACAGATTGGACGGCACCCGATGCAGGCGTTCGGCTGCACGGGTGATGGACTCTTCCTGCGCCACCGCTTGGAAGATCCTTAACTGGCTGAATTCCACGGCATTCTCCAAACAAGAACAAGTTTCTCAATATTATTCATTTTTAAAGAAAGTCAATCGATCTTAGCCTGACGGTCATTAAAACCCGTACCGGAATCTCGACCATGTCTCCCTTGATTCGCTTGTTCGCCAGTTTTATCGCCCTGATGATGGCCATGGGCATCGGCCGTTTCGCCCTGACACCGCAATTACCGCACCTGATCAGCGAAGGTCAGATTGATCTCACCGCCGCCGGGTTCATCGCCGCCGCCAATTACCTCGGTTACTTCATCGGTGCCGTGGATGCGATGCTCTCCCGCCATCCCGCGCAAGTCCGACGCCGCCTGCTGGGCGGTTTGTGGTTGTGTGTGCTGCTGACGCTCGCCTCGTTCTGGGCTCACGGCTTTTGGTCGCACCTGATCCTGCGCTTCGGGACTGGTGTGGCCAGCGCCTGGGTGCTGGTGATGATCACCGCCCTGAGCCAGCCGTTGGCGACTGCCATGGGACGCCCACGCCTCGGTGCGCTGGTCTTTGCCGGACCAGGCCTGGGGATTTTTCTGACGGGGTTGTTGGCCTTGGGCTCGAACCTGCTGGGCCAGACGTCCGCCACCTTATGGCTGGTGTATGCCGTGGTCGCCCTGCTCATGCTGCTGGGGGTTGTGCGCATCCTGCCGCAACCGCCCGTGAGCGTAGCTGCCGCCATCAACGTCCCCCCATCGGGCAACCGGGGCATCGGCCGTTTGAGCGTGGTCTATGCGTTGTATGGCGTGGGTTACATCATCCCGGCAACATTCCTGTCGCAGATGGCCAACGCGCAGTTCGATGGCCAATGGCAAGCGGATCTGTTCTGGCCCTGCTTCGGCCTTGCGGCGGCGACCGGAGTGGTATTGGTGAGCCAGCGCCGGCAAAGCGCCCACACGACCCGTCAATGGTTGACGGCGACCTTGTGGATGCAAGCGGCCGGGGTCTTCGCCTGCCTGTTGGGCAACGCGGCGGGACTGGCCTTGGGGGTGATCCTGTGTGGCACGCCGTTCCTGGCCTGCATGCAACTGGTGATGCAGCGCTCCCGGGAACTGGCGCCCCAGGCCAGCCAGCGCAACGCAGGGCTGCTGACCGCCTGCTTCGCCGTGGGGCAGCTCAGCGGCCCGTTGCTGGCGTCATTGAGCAGTCATTTCAGTGGCGGCTTGCAACCTGCACTGGTGATTGCCGGTGTTGGCCTGCTGATCGCCGGCAGTTTGTCGCTCGCTCCGCTCAGGACTGCCCCAGCGCTTTGCGCAAACGGCGGCGCACCCACTGTTCAGCGCTGACAAAGGTGATACCCAACAGCACCAACACCGCGCCGATGACAAAATTCAGGGTCAGTTTTTCCCCCAGCAACACCACGCCGAACGTGACGCCGAACAACGGCGTCATGAACGAAAACACGGCCAGGTTTGCGGCCAGGTAACGGCGCAACAGCCAGAACCAGACCAGGTAGCTGAAGAACGACACCACCACCCCTTGGAACAGCACACTGGTCACCGTCACACTCGTCAAACTGACGTGGGTGATCTGGCCGCTGAGCAGCGCGATCAACAGCAGGCCGACGAAACCGACGATCAACTGGTAGAACAAGGTCAGGGTGACCGGCGCTTCCGACAGCCGCGAAGCCCGCACCACAACCGTCGTCGCGCCCCAGGCCGCACCGGCCAGTACGCCCAGTGCATCGCCCATCAACAGGCGGTAATCGAGGTTGTCCCAGGACATGCCACCGGCAAACGCAATGGCGATGCCGACAAAGGCGAGGAAGATTCCCAGCCATTGCACGGGCCGCAAACGCTCGCTCGGCAACAGCCAGTGCACGCCCAGCGCGGTGAAAATCGGTGCGGTATAGAGGAACACCGACATATGCGCTGCCGTGGTCAATTGCAGCCCTTCGGAAATGAAGAAGAACTCCAGACCGAACAAGGCACCGGCCAACAGGCCGCCGCGCCACGTGCTACCTACCTGATCCCAACCGCCCTTCCAGCAGATCACCCCCCCCACCAGCAACGCAGAGATACCCGAACGCCCGGCCGCCTGCATGACCGGTGCGATGTCGGGTGCCGCCCACTTGATCATGACCTGCTGAACACCCCAGACCAGGCACAACCCCAGCATCACTTGCAGGGCAAAACCATCGGTGCTACGCCGGGTGGCGCTCATTGGAAAACCTCGTTCGAACAATCCATGGCAGAGACTCGACCGTCAAAAGCAAAACCCCGACGCAGGGGCCGGGGCGAGAAAGGATGTTGGCGATTATTAACCAGAAAGACAGAAATTGTCCCTTGTAGGAGCGAGCTCGCTCGCGATGGACTTCAGAGCACCACGGGGCATCTGACAGTCCACGTGATCGTTCACCTCCATCGCGAGCAAGCTCGCTCCTACAAGGGGTGGTGTCAGGTCAATTCAATACGATCGGCATGAATAACGATCTGGCCGTTCTTGTACAACGCACCGATGGCTTTCTTGAAGTTGCCCTTGCTGACGCCAAACATGCTGCTGATCAGCGTCGGGTCGCTCTTGTCGCTGACCGGCAGGGTGCCATTGTTCTCGCGCAACTTGGCGAGGATCTTCGAGTTCAGGCTGGTGACCGCTTCCTGGCCAACCGGTTGCAGGCTCAGGCTGATCTTGCCGTCGGCACGAACTTCCTTGATGAAGCCTTTCTCTTCCTTGCCCGCGCGCATGAACTTGAAGATTTCGTTCTTGTGAATCAGGCCCCAGTGCTTGTTATTGATGATCGCCTTGAAGCCCATGTCGGTTGCTTCGGCAACCAGCAGGTCAACCTCCTGGCCCGCGGTGTAGTTGGCCGGGGTCTTGTCCAGATAGCGGTCCAGGCGGGCCGTGGCGGTGATGCGGCGGGTGTGCTTGTCGAGGTAGACATGCACCACGACATACTCGCCGGCCTTCATCTGGCGCTTTTCTTCCGAAAACGGCAGCAACAGATCCTTCGGCAGCCCCCAATCGAGGAATATGCCGATGCTGTTGACTTCAACAACTTTCAAACTGGCGAATTCACCTACTTGAACTTTCGGCTTCTCGGTAGTTGCGATAAGTTTGTCATCGCTGTCCAGATAAACAAAAACGTTTAGCCAGTCTTCATCTTCGCTGGGAATATCTTTTGGGATATAACGATTAGGCAAAAGAATTTCGCCATCCGCACCACCGTCCAGATATAAACCGAAGTTAGTGTGTTTAACCACTTGCAAACTGTTATAACGCCCGACTAAAGCCATGTCCAATACCCTCATTACGTGGGCGGCATTCTACCCGGTTTTGCGCACCGCGTTCGGTGGTCGGTCCGTTGCCGTGAGAAAATCCCGTGAAGGCCTTAATTTTCCTTGGGTTTCGCTCCAGCGATCGGCCGCTCGTCAGACCAGCCCCTCGATTTTCTTCGCTGCCCTCCGGGCACAAATCGCTGTTTTTCCAAGACACGTTTTTATTTAAAACAGCGACTTAGGGAACTCTGAAAATAATAATCAGCCCTTTATCCTACTCCTGTCGTCAATTATTCATGGGATATTTACCAAGCAAATTGCGGGCAATTCCTGTACGATGGCTGGCCAAATTAATTTTCTACAGGTTAATGGCCGCCATGCGCGTAAAAGCATCCAACAGCAAAGCAAAGCCAGCTCCAGCCGTCGAAACCAGCGAATCGATCAACGACCAGATCGCTGCGTTCCTCAAGTCCGGCGGTGAAATCCAGCAAATTGCCAAGGGCGTCAGCGGCCAGACTTTCGGCCCGTCCAAGCAGATTTCGCTGGGAAAAAAGTAAGCCCCCCTGCCTCAACTGGTCCACAAGCGCTTTGAGCTTCGAAGCGCTTGGGCTGGACTCAACGAACACCCTCGCCGCTATCCATTCAATTCCGTAAAAGTCGACGAACGGTCCCCGAATCCGGGCATTCGCGGTATCCTTGCACGCGTCTGGATCAAGCGTTTCAACAGGTTTTCAAACCTGTGATCGCAGCCAAGGAGTGACGCATGCTCAAACTTTCCTGCTCATTGTTGCTGGCTTTTACCCTGGCATGTCCGATGGCGCACGGACAGGTCTTTCAGCGCGAGCTGGGGGATTTCGATCTCAAGCTCGGCACCAGTCCCAGTCGCAGCATGGCCCAGGGCCTGGTCAAACCGTCAGCGGTGGGCTCATTCCACGGAGGCCTGGATCTGACCCATGACAGCGGCTTCTATGTTGGCCAATGGTCACCCAGCCTGGGCATCAGTCCGGGAAACAATCTGGAAATCGATTCCTACGCTGGGTTCAAACAACCTTTCGACCAAACCCTCGGCTACGAAGTGGGCGTCATCCATTACAGCTACCCCGAAGTGGACACCCTCGACAGCCAGGAGATCTTCGGCGGCCTGACCCTGCTGGGCAGCCGTTTCGGTGTCGCTTTCAGCAATGATCCGGACAAACGCAACAACACCCTATTCGCCGACCTGAGCGGCAATCAGCCGTTCGGCATCGGTATCAGCATGAAGTACACCACCCACCGGTTGAACACACCGGTGGCTGTGGACGATGGCTACGTAGGCAGTTTTACCGATTGGTCGCTGAGATTGTCCCGCCCCTTCATGGGTATCGACCTCGATCTGATCTACAGCGACTCCAGCCTCAGCGGCAGTTATTGCTCAGCCTATTCCGGGCACAACAGCCAGTGCGACGGCTTGGTGACCCTCAAGGCCGAACGCGCCTTCTATTGATCGGCTGAACTGCCGGGTTCATCCTGCGTTCACATGAGAATCAGACCCCGAAGCCAGGCTTTCGCAAGGATTCGCCCATGTCGCGCTGGTTGAAACACATCGCCTTCGTGCTCACCGTCACCCTCGCCCTCGGCGCGTGCAACCGCATGGGCCTGGCCTACCGCAACCTCGACGTGATCATCCCCTGGACGCTCAGCGATTACCTGGACATGAACGGCGAGCAAAAAGGCTGGTTCAGTTCACGCCTGAAAGAACACCTGAGCTGGCATTGCACCACGCAAATGCCCGGCTACCTCGACTGGCTGGACCGCTTGCAAACCATGATCGCGACCAATCAGGTTACCGATACCGCCCTGCAAGCCCGTACCGAAGAGGCCGAGCAGGCGATCGCCGAGACCGCCCGGGAAATCACCCCGTCAGCCATCGAGTTGCTGCAAGGACTGGATGACAAGCAGGTCGCTGAAATGAACGAGGCCTTCGCCAAGGACCAGCGCAAACGCCGGGAGCAATACCTCAAGCCAACCCTCGACCAGCAGATCAAGCAGCGCGGCGAGCGCATGGAAAAACGCCTGAATGACTGGTTAGGTCCACTCAGCCCCCCACAACAACAGCGTGTCGTCGCATGGTCCAATGCCTTGGGTGACCAGAATACCCAGTGGCTGGCCAATCGGGTCCATTGGCAGAAGCAGTTCAGTGCGGCCGTGGAGCAAAGACATGGCCCGCAATTCCCACAACGCATCGAGACACTTCTGGTGAATCGTGAGCGCCTGTGGACACCCGAGTACCGTCAGGCTTTCACCAGGACCGAAGCCCAGGCGCGTTCATTGTTCGTGGATTTGATGGCTCAGAGCACCCCACAGCAACGTGAGCGGTTGCTGACGAAAATCGAGGGTGTCAGGAAGGACTTCAGTGATTTGAAATGCCTGAAAGCGGCGAAACAGGGTTAAACGCTACACCTGTAGGTACTCTGTTCACGGTCAAGCCTTCAGCCCGGCTTTCTCTCGCGACCGACCGGCGGTATGTCGAATTGCGCAAGGGCCAAACGACTAGGCTGTGAAAGTCGCCTCCCCGCCCCTCGCAGGAGAAATCATCATGAACATTCAGAATCATCCCGTCGTATCCCGGGAAGAATGGCTCGTCGCCCGCAAACAGCACCTGGCCCACGAAAAGGCATTTACCAAGGAACGGGACAGGCTCAGCGCCGAACGCCGCGCCCTGCCCTGGGTGAAAATCGACAAGGACTACCACTTCCAGGGCCCCCACGGTGAACTGAAACTCGCCGACCTGTTCGGCGGTCGCAGCCAATTGGTTATCTACCACTTCATGTTCGCCGAAGGCTGGGACGAGGGCTGCCCCGGTTGTTCATTCCTCTCCGACCACATCGACGGTGCCAACCAGCATCTGGCCCATCACGACGTCGCCGTCGTCGCGGTTTCCCATGCACCTTACGGCGAATTCCAGGCCTTCAAGCGGCGCATGGGCTGGAAATTCGACTGGGTGTCATCGGTCGGTTGCGATTTCAACTACGACTTTGGCGTCACGGCCCGGGCCGAAGACGTTGCCGCCGGCAAGGCTACCTACAACTACGAAAAAACCGACGGCGCCGAAGAAGAACTCCCTGGGCTCAGCGTGTTTTATCGCAACGAGGCGGGGGAGATTTTCCACACTTACTCGACCTACGCCCGTGGCCTGGACCTGCTGGTCGGCGCCTACAACTACCTCGACCTGACGCCCAAGGGGCGCAATGAAGAGGAAATCATGGAGTGGGTGAGACATCACGACAAATATGAGGACGCAGAGAAATCCAGCTGCTGTCATGCCGGATAAAGGCCGCGCCACAGAACCTTTGTGGGAGCGAGCCTGCTCGCGAAGGCGTTGGATCAGTCAATATTGATGGTGACTGACCCACCGCTTTCGCGAGCAGGCTCGCTCCCACAGTAGGTTGGTGGTGTCTTTTAGCTGCTGCCGCTACCCAGCCCCATTACTGTGTCTGAACTTTTTCCATTCACCAGCCCTCAACCGGTTAACCCGCCTTACCCGGAACCGAGGCCTGACCGATGAAGACCCTGCTGAAACTCACCCTCGCCGCGACCCTCGCCTGCGCCCTGCCCGTCTGGGCCTGCACGCCGGAGGAAGCCACCGCCAAGCGCGAACAGCTGGCCAAGGAAGTCACCAAACTGACCGAGCAGAACCCGGTCAAGGCCAAGGAAATCAACGATGAGTTGCAGAAGATGGATTTGGAAACGGCCTCGAAGGATCTGCCGGACAAGTGTCAGCTGATCGATCAGCGCCTGAAAGAGTTGGGAGTGGCAGAGAAGAAAGCTGAAAGCTGACTCTCAGTTACACCTTCAGGCCAAGCTCTGCCGACAGCCGCGCTGTGACCCCTTTGATCAGGGGAATCAGCTCGGCCATTTTTTCCAGCGGCATGTAGGGCACGGTGCTGGCGATGCTGATGCCGGCGACGATGCGTTTGCTGGCATCGCGGATCGGCGCGGCCACGCAGCGGATCGACGGTTCGTTGTCTTCCAGGTCGAAGGCGTAGCCCCCGGCCACGTATTCCAGCATGCGCTGCTGGAACTGTTCCCAGGACTGCTCCGGATGCTGTGGCCAGAACTGATTTTTCCCACCGGCAGGCAGGCTGACTTCGTACAGCCGTTGCCACTCTTGCGGTGTGTCGTCGAGCATCAGCGCCTTGCCGATCCCGGTGCGCGCCAGCGGCATGCGATGGCCGACTCGTGAACGCATTTCCGGACCATTGCGCCCGGGGTTCTTGTGCAGGTACAACACCTCATCGCCTTCGCGGATCGCCAGGTGAATCGTGTCGCCGGTCAGTGCCGACAACTCATCCAGGTACGGCCCGGCCAACGTCACCAGCGGCAACTCTTCCCGCGCCTGAAACCCCAGCTCGATCAGCTTTGGCCCCAACAGATAGCCGACTTGCGGCACTACCCGCAGATAGCGCTCGTCCACCAGGCAACTGGCCAGACGATGGGTGGTGCTGCGCGTGGTGCCGATCAGCCGGGCGATTTCCTTGAGATCGCGGGCGCCGCTGGCCACAGCCTGAACCACACCCAGGCCACGAAGCAGTGTCTGGGTGCCGGTCGGTGCGGCGTCCTTGGCGATTTTTGGGGCGTCTTCCTGCATATCCAGCCTTTACCGTTGAGCGAGTGAACGGGCGGCATTATGGTCGCCCGCGTGCCACGACTACAACTTGATCCGCTCGACCTTGCCCACCAGCAATATGTAGGAAAGCGCACCGATCAACGCCAGAACCGAGATATAGGTGATCGCCGGAGCGAAGGAATCACCTGAGGCCAGGAAGCCGATGACAATCGGCGTGGCGATGGCCGACAGGTTGCCGATGAAATTGAACACTCCACCCGTCAGCCCCAGCAAACGCGCCGGCGCCAGGGTCGATACCAGCGACCAGGTGATCGACGCCAGGCCGTTGCCGAAGAAGGCCAACGCCAGGAAGGCAATCACCAGCGGTGTCGACTCAACGAAGTTGGCGCCGATGATCGAGGTGGAAATCAGCAAGCCACTGATGATCGGCAACTTGCGCGCAAACCCGACAGTGCAGCCGCGACGGATCAGGAAGTCGGAGAAAAACCCGGAGCACAGTACGCCGATGAAGGCTGCGAGAAACGGCAGCGACGCCAACAGACCGGACTTGATGAAGTCCATGCCGCGATATTTCACCAAGTAGGTCGGGAACCACGTCAGGAAAAACCACAGGGTCGAGTTGAGGCAGAACTGGCCGAGGTAGATGCCCCAGAGTTTGCGCTTGCTCAGCACGATACCCAGGTCGGTCCAGCTGAACCTGGCTTTGACCTTGGCCTGCTCCGACTGAATGTCCACCAGACCGCCACCCTCGCGGATCAGCTCGATTTCCGCATCGTTGGCGCCTTTGAAATCCCGGGGTTCGCGATACACCGCGTACCAGATCGCGGCCCAGAGAATGCCCACCGCACCAGTAGTGACGAACACCATGTGCCAGCCAAATTCATGCTGCAGCCAGGCCAGTACCGGCGTCAGAAACGCCAGGCCGACAAACTGCCCGGAGGTGTAGAAACCGATGGCCGTGGCGCGTTCGCGCTCGGGGAACCAAGTGGTCACCACGCGGCTGTTGATCGGATACGCCGGCGCTTCCAGAGCACCGACGGCCATGCGCAGAACGAACAGCGCGATGAAGCTGGCGGCGAAACCGAGCATCACCGTGGCGATCGACCACAGCAGCAGTGCAGCGGTGTACAGAATGCGCGGCGGCACCCGGTCCACCAGCCAGCCACCGGGAATCTGCATGGCGGCATAGGTCCAGCCGAACGCGGAGAAGATCAGGCCGACGTGAATCGGGTCGATGCCCAGATCGCTGGTCAGCGCCGGGGCGGCAATCGACAGGTTGCTGCGGTCCAGGTAGTTGATCACCACGGTGATGAACAGCAGGACCATGATGAAAAACCGCTTGCGGCTGGGCGTCACCAACGACGCCTGCCCGGTCAGGGTTTGCGGTTGCATGGGGGGTGCCTCTTGTTATGTTTATTGAGGTCGATATGGAACGCAGGATCTCCCTATCCATGGAGATCAAACTGTGGGAGCCAGCCTGCTGGCGATAGCGGTGTGTCAGTCACCATAAAGGCTGGATGTGCCGACCAAATCGCCAGCAGGCTGGCTCCCACAAGGGTTCAGTGGTGTGTCAGGCACTCACCACTCGGCAAAGCTGCCATCGGCGTGGCGCCAGATCGGGTTGCGCCAGCGGTGGCCGACGGCCGCGCGTTCGATCACGTACTCCTCGTTGATCTCTATGCCCAGGCCCGGGCCGTTCGGGATTTTCACGAAGCCTTGGTCGTAGTCGAACACCCGTGGGTCTTTCACGTAATCGAGCAGGTCGTTGCTCTCGTTGTAGTGAATGCCCAGGCTCTGCTCCTGGATGAACGCGTTGTAGCAGGCCGCGTCCAGTTGCAGGCACGCCGCCAGGGCAATCGGGCCCAACGGGCAATGCAGGGCCAGCGCCACATCGTAGGCTTCGGCCATGTTGGCGATCTTGCGGGTTTCGGTGATGCCACCGGCGTGGGACGCATCGGGCTGGATGATGTCGACGTAACCTTCGCTCAGCACACGCTTGAAATCCCAGCGCGAAAACAGGCGCTCGCCCAAGGCAATCGGCGTGCTGGTCAGTGGCGCCAGTTCCTTGAGCGCTTCATAGTTTTCGCTGAGCACCGGCTCTTCGATGAACATCAGTTTGTACGGGTCGAGTTCCTTCATCAGCACCTTGGCCATGGGCTTGTGCACCCGGCCATGGAAGTCGACGCCGATGCCGACGTTCGGGCCCACTGCGTCACGAACGGCGGCGACGTTGGCCAGGGCCAGGTCGACTTTTTCAAAGGTATCGAGGAACTGCAATTCTTCGGTGCCGTTCATTTTCACCGCAGTGAAACCACGGCTGACCGCTTCCTTCGCTGCACGGGCGGTATCGGCAGGACGATCGCCGCCGATCCACGAATACACGCGAATCTTGTCCCGTACCTGACCGCCCAGCAGATCGCTGACCGACACCCCCAACGCCTTGCCCTTGATGTCCCACAGGGCCTGGTCGATACCGGCCAGGGCACTCATGTGGATCGCACCACCGCGATAGAAGCCGCCGCGGTACAGCACGGTCCAGATATCCTCGATGTTGCGTGGGTCTTTGCCGATCAGGTAGTCGGACAATTCCTCGACAGCGGCGGCCACGGTGTGGGCGCGGCCTTCGACCACGGGCTCGCCCCAACCGGTGACGCCCTCGTCGGTCTCGACCTTGAGGAAGCACCAGCGCGGCGGAACGATGAAGGTGGTCAGTTTGGTGATTTTCATCTGTCGGTCTCTCTTGTTAGATGCAGCGCACGCAGCGCCAAAAGTCTTAGCGAAGGGCTTTCCAGGCAGCGACGTAGGCCTTGGCATTGGCCGCCACTTGCTCAGGGGTCATGCCCGGTTTGAACAGGCCGGAACCGAGGCCGAAACCTTTGACGCCAGCGTCGATGAACACTTGCATGTTGTCCGGAGTGATACCGCCGACCGGCGCCAAAAT
Organism: Pseudomonas baetica; assembly: GCF_051216495.1. Taxonomy (GTDB): domain Bacteria; phylum Pseudomonadota; class Gammaproteobacteria; order Pseudomonadales; family Pseudomonadaceae; genus Aquipseudomonas; species Aquipseudomonas baetica_B. The sequence continues at coordinate 29,457 of NZ_JBPKAM010000055.1, forward strand.
CGTCCCCGCCGGCAGCACCGCCAGCCAGGCTTTGACGACCGCCGGCCCCATCTGCTCGGCCGGGAACATCTTCAGCACGTCCGCACCTTCGGCCAGCGCCGCGAAGGCTTCGGTCGGCGTGGCAACACCCGGCGACAGGTACAGGCCGGCTGCTTTCGCCGCGCGCAGCACCTTGGGATCGCTGTGGGGCATGACGATCACCTGGCCGCCCGCCGCCTTCACTTGCTCGACCTGCTCCGGTGTCAGCACCGTGCCCGCACCGATCAGGCAATCGGCCGGCAAGGTACTGCGCAGGATGCGGATACTGTCGTACGGCTCGGGGGAATTGAGCGGCACTTCGATGACGCGAAATCCGGCCGCGTACAGGACTTCTCCGATGGCGGCTGCCTCTTGCGGACGCAGGCCGCGCAGGATCGCGATCAGACCGTTTTGCGCCAGTGCTTGTTTGAGCATGTCAGGGCTCCAGTCAGGTTTAACGGGATGGGGTTGCAGTAACCAGTCCGGCGGCAATCGCCAGTTGCCACAAGCCGCGTTCGGTGGCTTGCTCGGCCAGGGTCACCCGGGCAAAACCACAAGCGTCGAGGGCCCGGCTGTAACGCGTGCAAAGTTGGGAATTGCCAATCAGGATGATCGAAGGCAAATGAACGCTGTTGCGGCGGCGTCGCTGGACGTTGGCCAGGGCCGACAGTTCATGGCCGATCAGCAGGCCCGACAGGTAATCCGACTGCGCCGTGGCACTCAGTTCACCGGTCAGCCCCAGGCTACGGGCGCTGAACAGGGTCGACAGCACACCGATTTCGCCGTCCGCCGACAACGCCACCTGCACGCCGCGATCGAAGGCTTCGCCATCGAACGACCCACCACGCTGCTGGGTGCGCCCCAGAATGCTGTGTTCGCTGAGCACGGCGAAAACTTCGCCGGTCATGAAGGTATCGAAATGGACGATGCAGCCATCGCTCACTTCCACCCATTTCGAATGGCTGCCCGGCAGGCCGATCAGCAGATCGGCGCCCGCTTCGCCCGACAGGGTTTGCAGCACGCCGAGCACTTGGGTTTCTTCGCCGCGCATCACATTGGGCAGGCTCGACCGTTGAATCACCCCTGGCACGATGTGCACGTCGACGCCCCGAAGGCTGCGCACGGTTTGCAGGGAGGTGCCGAGACTGGCGACGTTCGCCGGCGTATCGCGGTAGGTCGCTTCGCGCCAGCCCTGGGCGCTGCCGACCATGCCACAGGCAATTACCGGCAGATTGGGCTGGGCGTCGAGCCAGTCGCCGCAGGCCTCATCGAAAGCCAGTTCAAAACCGTCGGTGCATTCACGACCGTCGATGATTCGCGGCGCCTTGGGCAACTGCATGATCCCCGACGACAGCGAACGCTGCTCGAGCACCTGGCCGCCTTCGGCAAGTTTGTAAGCACGTAATGAGGTTGTTCCCCAATCGAGCGCGATCAATTGCGCCTGCATCGCTTCACCTGTTCTGGTTTTTGGCAGTGAGTGAGGCGGACTATAAACCCGGACGGGTGAAAATCTCAATATATAAATACACATCCCATATTTTGGGATTAAGACAAAAAAAGATCGCAGCCTTCGGCAGCTCCCCTGTAGGCGCTGCCGAAGGCTGCGATCTTTTAAGGCCGATTAATTACCTTCGGCGAACTCGCGCAACACCTTGCCATCCATGCGATACCGAACCCACTCCTCCTGCGGCTGCGCCCCCAGGGATTTGTAGAATTCGATGGCCGGGGTATTCCACTCCAGCACGCTCCATTCGAAGCGGCCGCAGTCATTGGCGCAGGCGATCTTTGCCAGGTGGCGCAACAAGGTTTTCCCTGCACCGCCACCGCGCTGTTCCGGGGTGATGTAAAGGTCTTCGAGGTACAGGCAGTTGCTGCCCAACCAGGTGGAATAGCTGAAGAAGAACATCGCGAAACCGATCGCCACGCCATCACGCAGGCAGATCAAGCCATGGGCGGTGGCGCCTTCGCTGAACAGGCTGCGCTCGATGTCGGCCACGCTGGCGATGACTTCATGGCGTGCTCGTTCGTAGTCGGCCAATTCAGTGATGAACGCGAGAATTTGCGGGGCATCACTGGGAGTCGCCGGGCGGATTTCGATCGTCATGGACGGGCCTTGTCTGAAAATGGAAAACGCCATACTAATTCGACGCAGGACCTGTGGCGAGGGCGCTTGCTTGTGGCCTGGGAATTCATTGTGGCGAGGGGATTTATCCCCGCTGGGTTGCGCAGCAACCCCAATAACAAACAACCTGATCTTTCAGGAGATATCGGTCGCCCCTAGGGGACGGGACTGCTGCGCAGTCCAACGGGGATAAATCCCCTCGCCACAGAGGGATCTGGGTCTTTACTCCGGTCATCGCTAACCCTGGCATCGTGAACCTCGGACCTAACATTGACGCGTTGCGTGTTAGATAGATGCCCTGCGCATTTATCAGGTCAAGGAACCGCGTCATGTCTACCGCAACACCCCGTGTCTCCGGCAAATTGTTCGGCCTTTTTTGCCTGGCCAGTTACCTGCTCTCGCTGTCCTATGGTTCGACCTTTTTGCTGTCGCTGCTGATCGGTTCGCGCGGCGGTAACGAGCACGATGCCGGTACCGTGATTTCGGCGGCGATGCTCAGTACCTTTGCCGCCGTGATTGCGTCCGGTCACCTGTCCGACCTGCTGGGTGCGGCCCGTTCCGTGGCGCTGTTCGGCCTCTTGCTGGTGGCCGCCAGCCTGGGCTTTGCGATGACGCCGGGCTTCGGTCATTGGCTGCTGTTTTTCGGCCTTTTGCTGGGATTGGGTTGGGGGGTGTTCTACACCTTGGGGCCGATCATCGTGGCGAGCCTGGTCACCCCTGCACAGCGCACCAAATACTTTGCCTTGCTGTCGGGCAGCATGATGACCGGGATCGGCAGCGGCCCCTTGCTCGGTCGCGCCGCAAGTGCCTTGGGCTATCCCGTGACCGCAGCGTTTTATCTGGCCGCGCTGGCCAGCCTGATCGGCGTGGTGCTGTTCTGGCAACTGGATCGCCACTTGAAAAACGCCTCGGTGCAATCGACGGCCGTTTCACGGATTTCCTGGCGTGCGGCAACCCAGGTGCTGTCGTCCAGGGCCGTCTTCCCAATCATCATGGTCGGCCTCGGCGGCTGTGTTTTCGGAGGCCTGTCGAGTTTCCAGACCAGCTACGCCGCCGCACGCTCACTCGACTATTCGCTGTTCTTTCTTGGCTTCATGAGTGCCGCGATCAGCAGTCGCATGTTGATCGCCGGCATCGTGGTCAAGCGCGATCCATTGCGTGCATCGTGCCTGTTGTCGGGCGTGATGATGAGCTCGATCCTGATGTTAGGCTTCATGGTCGATGACGGTTTTAGTTATGTACTCGCGGCGGTGATGCTCGGGGTCGGTTACGGACTGACCTATTCGGTGATCAATGGCCTGGCCGCCAATGAAGCACCAAGCGGCACCACCGCCCAGTCCCTGCTGCTGTTCAGTCTGTCGTACTTCATCGGCGTGTTTGGCTTTCCGTTGCTGGCGGGGAAGATCATCGTCGAACACGGGATGGCGACATTGCTGCTGACCGTGCTGGCGGTTGCTTCGCTCAACTGGCTGATTACCGTGGGTCGGTTGATCTGGCGCCGGACCACGGCCAGGGCGTTGCAACACGCCTGAGTCTGTTGTCGAGAGGGCCCCTTCGCGAGCGGGCTCGCTCCCACAGGGGATTTGTGTCGTTCACAGATCCAGTGTGGGAGCGAGCCTGCTCGCGAATGCGGTTGATCAGGCGCCGAAAGTCTTGCGTATCAACTCATCCACTTCAGCTGTCCCCGGCGAAGTCGCCGGCCCCCACCGAGTCACCGCCAGTGCTGCCGCCGCATTCGCCCGGCGCGCCGCATCGAACGGCAGCAACCCTTGCGCCAATCCCGCCACAAACACCCCGGCATGGGCATCGCCGGCGCCATTGCTGTCCACCGCTTCGACCTTGAAGCCCGGCACATGCCGACGTTCTGAACCCTGACTGACCCAGCAACCCTGCGGCCCGTCGCGCACCACCATCAGCACCTTGGTCGGCAAATGTTCGGCCATTCGCTCCAGCGCTTCATCGATCTGCGACGCTCCGGTAAACCGCAGCGCCTCGACGCTGTTGCTGGTCCATAGATCGATACGCGGCAACAAGGCTTTCATCAACGGCGCATCCGGCGAATCCACCAAGGGGCCCGGATCGAACACCACCTTTACGTCGCTCGGCAGGTCCAGCACCCAGTCCACCAGCGCCTGCGCCTTGCCGACATGCAGCAGGCTGTAGCCGCTGACGCAGACGTAGTCCCCCGCCTCGGCTGCCACACTGGCCAGGTCCTGGGCAGTCAGTTCGCCCTCGGCACCGATGTAGGAGACGAAACTGCGCTCGGCCGAGGCGTCGGTGATCGCCACGCACAACCCGGTATCGCGCTCGGCGGGATGAGCGATGCCGATACGAATGCCTTCGGCCTGCATCGCAGCGCGGGCCAGATCGCCAAAACGCCCGGTACCGTGGCGGCCCAGATAGACCACCGGCAAGCCATTGCGCTGCGCGGCGGCCATCACATTGAAACCGCCACCGGCTTCGAAACTGGCCGATTGCGCCAGCACGTCGCCGCCCGCTTGGGGCAATTGGTCCACGGCCATGACCAGGTCGATGATGACCTGGCCGGTGTACAACAACTTAGGCATGAGCATTCTCAACCAGCGCGGCACGACGATCCTTCGCCCCGCCGAGTACGAAATAAAGGCCACCGGCGACGACAAAGGTCACGATCCAGCCAAGACCGTTGTGCCCCAGCCAGGAGTCGGACAGGAAGCCCTTGAACCAGACGTTTTCAGCCGTGGTGCCAATGGTGGTGAAGCTGAAACCGAGCACGATCGCCACCGCCCAGGCACCGAACGCGCGCCATTCGACGCCGCCGCGGTACCAGTAGGCGCTGCTCGGGCTGACGTCCAGCAGGTCCTTGGGGCTGTAGTAGTGACGGTGGATCAGATCGACCACGAAGATCCCGACCCACGCGGTGATCGGCACCGCCAACAGGGAAATGAAGGTGATGAACGGGCCGTAGAAGCTGTCGGCGATCAGCATGAAGTAGATGGAACCGGCGAAGATCGCGACGATGTCCACCACCACGGCGTAGACGCGCTTGACCTTCAGCCCCAGGGTCAACGTGGTCAGGCCGGCGGAGTACACCGACAGGTTATTCGACAGTAGCAAGCCACCGAAGGCGGTGATCAGGTACGGCACAGCCATCCAGGTCGGCAGCATGTCGCGGATCGCCACGATCGGGTCGGTGGCCGATGCCAGGTCGTTGTTGCCCACTGAAAGAAGGCCGCCAAGGGTGATCAACAGCACCAGCGGAATCCCCGCGCCAAAGGCCGCCGACGCCACCAGGCGCACGGCCTTGACGCTGCGGTGTTGATAGCGTGACATGTCCGCGCCGGCGTTGGCCCAACCGATCCCGGTGCCGGCCGCCATGGTGCCGATGCCAATGATCATTGCGCTCATCGGTGCAGGGGTGGCATTGAACACCGCGCTCCAGTCGATGGTGGCGCAGAGGAAACCGCCGACCAGAATGTTCAGCGCGCCGAACACATAGGTCGCCCACTTCTGGATCACCAGCAGCGTGGCGTGACCGAGGCCCGACACCGACAACGTCAGCAGCACGAAAATCGCGATGAACACCAGCGTCAGCAGCGGCGCACTTTTCGCTTCCACCGGCGAACCGAACAGGATCGAACACAGCGACAGCAGCACGAACGCAGCGGTGGTGGTGTTGACCGTTTCCCAGCCCAGACGCGACATCAGCGACACCAGGGTCGGGCCGATATTGCCGCGCACACCGAAGATCGCACGGGACAGGGTCAGGCTCGGTGCGCGACCGCGACGACCGGCAATGGAGATGATCCCGACCACCGCAAAGGAACCGGCGGCACCGAGGATGGCGACGATGATCGCCTGCCAGATCGCCAACCCGCGAAAGGCCACGAGGGTCGCACCCAGCGGCAGGCCGAGGATGGAAATGTTGGCGGCGAACCAGACCCAGAACAGTTGCAACGGATGACCATTGCACTCGGCCTCCGGCACCGGTTCGATGCCACGGGTTTCCAGTTGCCCGGCGTTCTGCCCGGCGTTCGATGAACTCATGAAAATGCTCCTGTTGCCATTCTTGTGGTTGTGGGCAAATCAGATTTTTACAGTCAGTAATGCCCCCTGTAGGAGCGAGCATGCTCGCGATGGACCTGAGAACGACGCGGGGTATCAGGAACCCTGCGTTATCGTTAACGTCCATCGCGAGTGAACTCGCTCCTACAGGGGAAGGCGTCAGTCCAGTCAGCGCAGGGCGAGAAGCCCTTTCACCAAAGGCTCAAGTTCCAGGTCATTGACCGCTTTGACCTTCTCGATCATCGCCGTCGGCCAACTCTCAAGCCCCAGACAAGCCCCCAGCATCGCCCCGAGAATCGCGGCGATGGTATCGGTGTCGCCACCCAGGCTCGCGGCCATGCACAGCGACTCGAAGGCGCCGATTTCGCCGACGGCCACTTGCTGGGCCAAGGCAAACGACACCACCACCGACTCCTGCGAGGCCACCGAAGTGCCGATCACGTCGTACAGCAGATCGGCGAGCATCGCCTTGTCGTTATCGACGCTGATCGTCCTTGCCCAGCTTATCCGTGATGCGATGCGTCCACCGGCGACCCAGTGGCCATGGCTTTCCGCTTGCTGGGCCATTTGCTGGCCGAGGTTCAACGCCTCGCCCAGGTCCAGGCCATTGATTCCGGCCGAGACCACCGCCGCCACCGCCGCTGCACTGGAGATGCCCAAGGTGGTGTTGTGGGTGACCTGGCAGGCCTGCACCACGGCGTCGATGAAACGCGCAGGATCGGCCACATTCGCGGCAATTCCGACCGGCGTGATACGCATCGCCGCACCATTGGTGGTGCCATAGCGCCCCGCCTCTTCCGGCGAATGACCGGCAAGGATCATCTCGATGGCGCGCTTGGTCGAAGGGCCGAGCAGGTCCTGCGAGCCCTTGGCCTGCATCTCGGCTTCCCACTCGATCAGTCGTTGGGCGAGCAGCGCCGGTTCGATCCGTCCCTGGCCATCGACCAACAACTGACCAACCAGAACGGCCTGCTCGGTGTCGTCCGTGATCGAGCCCTTGGGCATGTTGGCGGCAATCGGCTGAAGGGGACCGGCGTCTTGCAAGTCGATGATTTTGCCGAAGCGCGCCCTGATTTCGTCGCGGCTCAGAGATTGGGTCGGCATGCCCAGGGCATCGCCCAGGGCCAGGCCGTAGAACGCGCCCAAGGCACGGTTGAGCGCAGTCATTTCATGGTTCCAAATTGCAGGTGCATACGGAAATGCACAGGGTCGAGCAAGCTTTCCACCTGCTCCATGAAGCGGTTTTGCCGGTCGTAGGTGGTGCGCAAAGCCTTGAGGAATACCGTGCCGGCCGGACGCCCCAGCAGTTCGGCGTCTTCGGCATTCAGGGGTTCGGCGCCGATCCATTGATCGCCGCGCTCACCGATATAGCCGTAGGCCGCCAGGGTGATGGTCAGGGAGTTGTCGATCAAACCGACCCGAGGAAGGCTTTCCAGGCCTCCGGAGGCGGGCATCAATGAGCGTTCGAGGGAGACCAGCGTACCGTCGTTGGAACGGCGGCGACGGTCGAGGGTAATGAATTGGTCGGTGCCGAAACGTGGCAACAGGTCAGGACGGGTCACCGCCTCCAGCCGCAGCACTTCGGTATTGACCAGCGCGCCGCTGTCGGCCAGGGCCTGGGCCCAGCCGCTGCGCTGGTCGAGCGCCACACCGTCGAACGTGACGATGGAGCCCACCCCGCTTTGCGTCGCGATGTAATTGCGCCGTTTCAATTCGGCCAGGGCTTCACGCAAAGTACCTCGGCTGACTTTGAATTCCTGAGCCAACTGATGCTCGCCCGGCAGATGAAAACCGTCCTCCATGAGACCGCTTTCAATGCGCCGGATGAGTTCGTCGACCACCCTTTGTTTCTTGTCGAATCGTACCTGTCTAATCATGTACAAATTGATACCGGAAAAGGCCCGGAGCGGGCAAGGGATATTTAGGGGAAGTGACGGAAGGTGGGAGGATTAACACCTAACCTGTGGGAGCGGGCTTGCCCGCGAAAGCAATCTATCTGACACATACATAGCGAATGTGCCGACGCCTTCGCGGGCAAGCCCGCTCCCACAGGGAATTGCGGGGTTAGCGCTGTTTGAGGCGGTCAATCACGACAGCCAGCAACAAAATCGAACCCCGAATCACATACTGGTAGAAGGTATCGATGTTCTTCAGGTTCATCGCATTCTCGATGATCGCCAGAATCAGCACCCCGGCAATCACATGCCGGATCATCCCGATCCCGCCACTCAGCGACACCCCGCCCAACACGCACGCCGAAATCACCGTCAGCTCGAAACCCTGGCCGATCATCGGCTGGCCGGATGTCATGCGCGACGCCAGGATCACCCCGGCCAGCGCGCCAATCACCCCGTGTACGGCGAAGATGATGATCTTGGTCCGGTCAACGTTGACCCCCGCCAACAACGCCGCTTCCTGGTTGCCGCCAATGGCCATGGTGTTGCGCCCGTAGGTGGTGTAGTTGAGCAGCCAGCCGAAGAACAGGAAGCAGACGATGGTGATCAGGATCGGGACCGGCACGCCGAACAGTTGGCCGTTGCCGAACACGAAGAACGACTCCTGGGACACGCCTACCGCTTTGCCGTTGGCGAAGATGTAAGCCAGACCGCGCACGATCTGCATGGTCGCCAATGTGGTGATCAACGCATTGACCCGCAGCTTGGCGATCACGATGCCGTTGATCAGTCCGACGATCAGCCCCATCACCAGGGCCGCACTGACGCCAAGGAACACGCTGTTGGTGTCGCGCATCACCACCGCGGCCACCACGCCGGCACAGGCAATCACCGAGCCCACCGACAAGTCGAAATGCCCGGACGCCAGGCAATACAACATGGTGCACGCGGCGATGCCGGTGGTGGAAATCGCCAGTCCCAGGCCGCGCATGTTCAGTGGCGAAAGGAAGTTGTCGATCAGCAAGGTGCAGAGCACGAAGATCCCCACCGCTGCCGCCAGCATCACCCAGTCATCGAGAAAACGCCGCAGGTCCAGGGGTTTGCGCGCGGTCGGCAGGGTTTCGTTTTGGGTCGTCATCATAGTCACCTCTCAGTTCGCCACGCCGTCAGCGCGTTGGCGCGGCAAAGCCAGTTGCAGCAGGTTGGATTCATTGGCCTGTTCGCGGCTCAGTTCGCCGCGCATGGCGCCCTCGCACAGCACCAGGATGCGGTCGGAAATGCCCATCACTTCCATCAGGTCGCTGGACACCACGATCACTGCGATGCCGCTGGCGGCCAGGTTGTGGATGATCTGGTAGATCTCGGCCTTGGCACCGATATCGATGCCTCGCGTAGGCTCATCGAGCAGAAGGATTTTCATCGGCATCGACAGCCAGCGACCGAGGATCGCCTTCTGTTGATTGCCACCGGACAGGAACTTGATCGGTTGTCCGGCGTGGGGCGTCTTCACCCTCAGTGACTTGATCTGTTTGTCGGCATTGTCCTTTTCCCAGAGCCCGCGGATCAGGCAGCCAAGACCGGCGTGGGCGCTGCGGGCACTGATGTTGATGTTCTCGGCGACACTGGCCAGCGGAATGATGCCCTCCTTCTTGCGGTCCTCGGGGCACAGCAAAATCCCGGCGGCAATGGCATCGCGGGGCGAGCGCAGTTTCAGCTCATGGCCGCGCAGCTCCAGGCGTCCGGCGCTGTTGCGCTCCAGCCCGCTGAGCAGGCGAAACAGCTCCGTGCGACCGGCGCCGACCAAACCGAACAGCCCCAGGATCTCGCCTTTGTGCGCCTCGAAACTCACCGGCTCGCGCAGGCCAGGTCCGAGCAGGCCGTCGACCTTCAACGCCACTGCGCCACGCGGGCGAGGACGATAGTCGTAGATGTCCTGGATATCGCGACCGACCATGCAGGTGACCAGTTGATCGTGGGTCAGCTCGCCCATGTCTTCGAAGGTGCGCACGTAGCGACCGTCCTTGAACACGGTTACCGCGTTGCAGATGCGGAACACTTCTTCCATGCGATGGGAGACGTACAGCACCACTTTGCCCTCGTCACGCAGGCGACCGATGATCGCCATCAAACGATCGATCTCCCGCGCCGACAGGCTGCTGGTCGGCTCGTCAAAAGCGATCACATGGGCGCCACGGGACAAGGCCTTGGCGATTTCCACCAGTTGCCGTTGGCCGAGGGACAGGCGCCCGACTTTCTCCTGCGGGTCGATTTCGTCGGCCAGGCCCTTGAGGCAGGCCAGCGCCTGCTGGCGCAAGGTGCGTCGATTGATCAGGCCGAAGCTTGCAGGCAGATGACCGAGAAAAAGATTTTCGGCGACGGTCATTTCCGGCACCAGGTGCAGCTCTTGATGGATAACGGCAACACCGCTGCCAATGCTGTCGGCCGTGGACTTGAAGTCCATCGTTCGCTCGCCGATCTGCAACGTGCCGCTGCTCGGGATATAGGCGCCACCAAGGATTTTAAGCAACGTCGACTTGCCGGCGCCGTTCTCGCCCATCAAGGCATGAACCTGCCCCGGATGGGCGACGAAGTTGATGTTGTCCAGCGCCTTCACGCCGGGAAAGGTCTTGCCGATCCCGTTGAAGCGCAAGCTGCCACCTGCTGACTGCTGTTGTACTTGTGTTTGCGCGTGCATAACCACCTCATCACACAGATCAGGCAGCCCCGTTGCCGAGGCCGCCGATGAAATCAACCGGCCTTCAGTTCCACAGGCCGATCTTTTCCAGTTCCTGCTTGAAGTTGTCACGGGTGATCAGCGTCACGTCGTCCATGGCGGTGTACTTCGCCGGCTCTTTGCCGGTGGTGACCCACTCGTACATCATGCTGGCGGTGTTGTAGCCCTCGATGTGCGGACTTGGCAGCATCGAACCGTGGAAGCCGCTGTCGGGTTTCTTCAGTTCGCCAATGGCGTCGGTGCCGTTGATGCCGATGCCGATCACGTTCGCTGCGGCGAATCCGGCACTTTCGGTGGCGCGCACGCCGCCCAGCACGGTGTTGTCGTTCATGCCGCCGATGATCAGGTTTTTCGCCGCGCCCGGCAGTTTCACCAGCGCCGAGTTGGTGGCGTCCATGCTGCCCGGTACGTCGAGGGTTTTCAGGGCCGAGAACAGGATGTGATCCTTCGGCATGCCGGCATCTTCCAGCGCCTTGACCGAACCGTCGGTGCGCTTTTTACCGGTGTCGAGTTCGTTGTAGGTGTTGATCACCGCGTAAGTGTCTTTCCAGTCCCAACCGCGTTTTTTCGCTTCAGCCGCCATGGCACTGCCCTGCTTCTGACCGACTTCGAAGGCGGCCATGCCCAGGTACGGCACGTCTTCCATGAACTTGCCACTGGCGTCGACAAAACGGTCATCCACAGCGATCACTTTCAAATCGTTGAGCTTGGCCTTGGCCATGATCGCAGGGCCCAGGGACACATCCGGCGGGCAGATCACGAAGCCCTTGGCGCCATTGGCCGCCAGGCTGTCGATGGCCGAGAGGGTTTTCTCTCCGTCCGGCACGGCGATCTTGATCAGGGTGAAGCCCTTCTCCTTCCCGGCCTTTTCAGCGAACGCCCATTCCGTCTGGAACCAGGGCTCTTCGGCCTGCTTGACCAGGAAACCGATTTTCACTTCCTCGGCTGCAAACAGCGTGCTGCTGAGACTGAAAGCGGTAACCGCCAGAGCGGCACCGCACAGGGAACGGATGGCATGACGACGATTCATAAGCTGACTCCTTGTTATTTTTGTGAGCATTCTTTGAAAGCGTTCTTCGAAACCGTACTACCAATAGTCATATCGTATGATGATTGGATTTCAGGCGTAGCTGTGCGCCTGAAATCCCGAACACTCAGTCGTGGTACATCACCGAGCGCCCACCATCGATGGTGATACAGGAGGCATTGATGAACGGCGCTTCATCGCTGGCCAGGAACACCGCCGTCATCGCCACTTCGATCGGCTGACCGATGCGCCGCGGCGGATGCAGGTCGAAGGCACGCTGACGCTCAGCGTGAGGGTCGGCAAAGCCGTTCCAATAATCGACGTTCAATTGGGTTTCGATGTAGCCCGGCGCGATGGCGTTGACGCGAATGCCCTTGGGCGCATATTCGATGCCCAGGGCACGGGTCAGGCCGAGCAGACCGTGCTTGGCCACCGGGTACGGGAAGCAGCCCGGAATGATGTGGTTTGAATGGGTGGAGGCAATGTTGATGATGCTGCCGATGCCCTGCTCGATCATCTGCGGCAACACGGCCTTGCAGCCATACCAGGCGCCGTCGAGGTCGATGGCGAAGCAGCGACGCCAGTCTTCTTCGGTCATTTCCAGCGGGTCGCGGAACACGTTGACGCCGGCGCAGTTGACCAGCACGTCGATGCGGCCATGACGCTCGACCGCCAGTTTAGCCATGGCGTGCAGGTCCTCCTGACGCGATACATCGGCCTTGATCGCCACGACATCGGCGCCTTTGTCCCGCCAATGCGCCGCCACCTTTTCGACTTTCTCGGCCTGGATATCGCTGATGATCAGCTTGGCTTGCTGTGAAGCGAAGGTCGCTACGATGGCCTCACCGATGCCTTGGGCGGCGCCGGTCAGCAGCACGACTTTGTTTTTCAGGCGCTCGCCCTTCGGCGGTTCGGGCACCGGTGGCAAGGTAAGAGGTTCAGCCATGGATCAGGACTCCTGTACGAAAGCACGACGAAAACCGGACTCCTGTGGGTGTCCGGTCAGAAAGCTTTGGAGAAGAAACAGGCAGGCGCGAAAACGTTTCAGCATAGGGGCGGTCTGAATCGCTGACTCCGCCAAGGAGTGCGGGGGCATATCGCTGCATCACTTCACCTGTTTTGTTTTTTTAAGTGTGAGTGCGTGTAACTGAGCGTGGAACGATGGTGCCGACTATAAACCCGACCCGCAAAAAATCTCAATATATAATTTTGCATCCCATATTTTGGGATCTAACCTGCAAACAGGATGCATGGCTTGCCAGGGACATCGACTCGAATCGCCAGCACTGCGCCGTCCAACGGATGCTCGAGCGGGCTGGCGGCACTGGTGATGTACAGGGTTTTCAGGTCCGCATCGCCGAACACGCAACTGGTCGGACGGCTGACAGGCAGCTCGATCACCCGATCGACCTTGCCGTCCGGCGTCAATCTGAGTAGGCAACTGCCATCCCACCGGGCATTCCAGACATAGCCTTCGGCATCCATTGCCGATCCATCCGGACCGCCGCGCCGATGGGGACCGAACCAGGTCTGCGCGGGCTCAAGATTGCCGTCGGTGCGAATGAAATGCCGATACAGGGTGCCGTCCAGGCTGTCGCCGAAATACACGGCGGTGCTGTCTTCGCTCCACAACAGCGTATTGGGAATGCCCAGGCCGCGTAGCAACGGCGTCACCCGGGCGTCGCGATCAATGCGGAACAACCCGCCGGAGCGGCGCTCGATGGGCAAGTCTTCGCCTTGTTCACCGATGTTGTTTTGCATGGTGCCGAGCCAGAGCCGACCGAAGGCATCACAACGGGCCTCGTTGGCGCGGTTGCCCGGTTGCGGATCAGCGACGCAGAACAAGGTCAGGCGCGGTTCGAGCCCCGGTGAATCCAGATCGAGCCGATACACGCCACTGCTCAATGTCACCAGCGCATCGCCGCTTGCGCAGGGGATGAACGCCGATACGTGCTCCGGCATCTGCCAGATCTGCACGTTGGCGCCGATCAGCCGCAGCGCTTGCTTGCCGGCGATGTCTACCCAATACAGCGCCTGGGTCGGGGCATCCCAGAACGGACCTTCGCCGAGTTGGGCGCGGTGTTCGGTGACTGCGGTCCACTCCATGAAACCTCCTGCGTTGTTCTTGTTATATGTGGGAGCGAGCCTGCTCGCGAAGGCGTCGTTGGATTCAACTTCTCTACTGCCTGACACACTGCATTCGCGAGCAGG
>NZ_JBPKAM010000056.1:0-42671 GCF_051216495.1 Pseudomonas baetica
CCCCCCCCCCCACCCCCCCCCCCCCCCCCCCCCCCCCCCCCCCCCCCCCCCCCCCCCCCCCCCCCCCCCCCCCCCCCACAGGGTTTTGCAGTGTTTGGGCGAGCGGAATTAGACGAGAATCGAAGTCCCGGTCATTTCCGCCGGTTTTTCAAGGCCCAGCAGCTTCAGCATGGTCGGTGCCACGTCCGCCAGTACGCCGCCTTCACGAACCTTGAGGTCGCGCTTGCCGACATAAATGAACGGTACTGGCTCGGTGGTGTGTGCAGTGTGTGCCTGGCCGGTGGTTTCGTCGGACATTTGCTCGACGTTGCCGTGGTCGGCTGTGATCAGCGCTTCGCCGCCGACTTTTTCCAGGGCATCGACAATGCGGCCGACGCACTGGTCCAGGCACTCGACGGCTTTTACCGCGGCTTCGAACACACCGCTGTGGCCAACCATGTCGCCGTTTGCGTAGTTGACGACGATCACATCGTAACGCTGGTTTTCGATGGCATCGACGATGCGGTCGGTCACTTCCGGCGCACTCATTTCTGGTTGCAAGTCGTAGGTGGCGACTTTCGGTGACGGGATCAGGATGCGCTCTTCGCCCGGGAAGGGTTCTTCGCGACCACCGGAGAAGAAGAAGGTCACGTGGGCATACTTCTCGGTTTCAGCGATGCGCAGCTGGGTCTTGCCGTTTTTCGCCAGGTAATCGCCCAGCACGTTTTCCAGGCTGCCGGGGGCGAAAGCTGCGGGGGCCGGGATGCTGGCGGCGTATTGGGTCAACATCACGAAACCGGCCAGCTTTGGCTGACGGTCGCGCTCGAATTCCTTGAAGTTGTCTTCGACGAACACGCGGGACAGCTCCCGGGCACGGTCGGCGCGGAAGTTCATGAACACCACGGCGTCGCCGTCTTCGACTTTCACCGGCTCGCCGATGGAGGTGGCTTTGACGAATTCGTCACTTTCGCCGCGCTCGTAGGCAGCTTGCAGGCCTTCCTGGGCGGAGGCGGCGTTGAACTCGCCTTGTCCATCGACGATCAGGTTATAGGCCTGGGATACGCGGTCCCAGCGGTTGTCACGGTCCATCGCATAATAACGACCGATCAGGCTGGCGATGCGGCCTTTGCCCAGCGCCTGGAAGGTGGCATCGAGCAGTTCGATCGACGATTGCGCGCTTTTCGGCGGTGTATCACGGCCATCGAGGAAAGCGTGCAGGTAGATGTTTTTCGCACCGCGCTTGGCCGCCAGTTCGGCCATGGCGACCAGATGGTCCTGATGGCTGTGCACGCCGCCGTCGGACAGCAGGCCCATGAAGTGCACGGCCTTGCCGGCAGCAACGGCTTTATCTACCGCGGCGCAGATGGTTGGGTTCTCGAAAAACTCGCCGTCGCGGATCGATTTGGTCACACGAGTGAAGTCCTGGTACACCACGCGGCCGGCACCGAGGTTCATGTGGCCGACTTCGGAGTTGCCCATCTGGCCGTCCGGCAGGCCGACGTCCATGCCGCTGCCCGAGATCAGGCCGTTCGGCACCGTGGCCCACAGGCGATCGAGCACAGGCTTTTTAGCCGCATAGATGGCGTTGGCTTCCTGGCTTTCACTGTGACCGAAGCCGTCGAGAATCATCAGGACCAAAGGTTTAGGCGTGGTAGTCATGGAATTCACTCTGGCTTGAGTTAAAAAGGTGCGATGGAAAAGGGAGTGGCAGTTTAAAGCGAAGTTCCGGCCACGTCACCGCCGGACGGGGTTTGGCCCACCATGGGGGCTGTGTATACTGGCCGACATTTTAACGCCCTGGAACCTCCTTCGATGGTTGCTCACCTGATTGAATTTGCCACTAACCACTACATTCTCGTCGGAATCTTCGTCGTACTGCTGGCCCTGCTGATTGCCTATCAGATGCAAGGCGGCGGCCGCAGCCTGAGCACTGGTGAGCTGACCGCCCTGGTCAACAAAGACGCCGGCGTGGTGGTGGACATCCGTCCAAGCAAGGACTACGCCGCCGGTCACATCGTCGGCGCCGTGAACATTCCTCAGGACAAACTGGCTGCACGCATCGGCGAGTTGGAAAAGCACAAGGCCAAGACCATCATCCTGGTCGACGCCCTGGGCCAGACCGCCGGTACCCACGCTCGCGAACTGATGAAGGCCGGTTTCACCGCCGCCAAGCTGTCCGGAGGCGTTTCCAGCTGGAAAGCCGACAATCTGCCGCTGGTGAAGTGATATGAACAACGTCGTCGTCTATTCCAGCGATTACTGCCCTTACTGCTCGCGAGCCAAGTACCTGCTCGAGAACAAAGGCGTGGCCTTCGAGGAGATCAAGGTCGATGGCAAGCCGCAGGTGCGCGCCGCAATGGCTCAGAAAGCCGGACGTACGTCCGTGCCGCAGATCTGGATCGGCAGTACCCATGTGGGTGGTTGTGATGATTTGTTTGCCTTGGAGCGCGCCGGCAAGCTCGACGCATTGCTCAAGGCCTGAATTTCGTACCCAATAAAAGACCCAAGATCACTAAGGATCTGAGATGACTGACCAACAGAACACTGCAGCTGGCGAAGAAGAATCCGCACCGCAATTCTCCTTGCAGCGCATCTACGTACGTGACTTGTCCTTTGAAGCCCCGAAAAGCCCGGCGATCTTCCGCCAGCAGTGGGAGCCGAGCGTCGGTCTGGATCTGAACACCCGTCAAAAGGCGCTGGAAGGCGACTTCCACGAAGTCGTGCTGACCTTGTCGGTTACCGTGAAAAACGGTGATGAAGTGGCATTCATCGCTGAAGTGCAACAGGCGGGGATCTTCCTGATCAAAAACCTGGATGCACCTTCGATGAGCCACACCCTCGGTGCGTTCTGCCCGAACATCCTGTTCCCGTACGCTCGCGAAGCGCTGGACAGCCTGGTGACCCGTGGTTCGTTCCCGGCACTGATGCTGGCTCCGGTGAACTTCGACGCGCTGTACGCGCAAGAGCTGCAACGCATGCAGGCGGCCGGCGAGACGCAGACTGTTCAGTAAACGGTCTAAAGCACCAAGGCGATTTCAATGTGGGAGCGAGCCTGCTCGCGAATAGGGAGTGTCAGAGACTTCAATGTCGACTGATGCACCGCATTCGCGAGCAGGCTCGCTCCCACATTTGTTTTGAGTGTTATTTGAAGTCGTTCTGGCGCCAGGCTTCGTAAACGGCCACCGCCACGGTATTGGACAGGTTCAGGCTGCGGCAGCCTTCGCGCATCGGCAGGCGCAGGCGTTGTTCTCCGGGCAGGGCATCCAGCACTTCGGCGGGCAACCCACGGCTTTCCGGGCCGAACAGGAAGGCATCGCCCGGGGCGAAACTGACGTCGTGGAACGGCCGCGAGCCTTTGGTGGTGAAGGCGAACAGCCGCGGGTTCCCCAGGCTTTCCAGGCAGCTGGCCAGGTCCGCGTGGCGTTGCAGGGTGGCATACTCGTGGTAGTCGAGTCCGGCCCGACGCAGGCGCTTGTCGTCCATCTCGAAGCCCAACGGTTCGATCAAATGCAGGTGGCAGCCACTGTTGGCGCACAGCCTGATAACGTTGCCGGTATTCGGCGGAATTTCCGGTTGAAAAAGGATGACGTGAAACATGCACGGCTCCGAAGGTAAAGATGAGCGGCATTCTACGCCGCAAGCCGACCCTCGTTCGAAACTATTCCCGCGTGTGATGGCCTCACTGGCGATTTTCGGGGTGATGGTGGGGATGATGATCGGTCGCCTGACCACGCCAGACCCCAGCGAATTGCAGCAGGTCGAGGTGACGAATGACGGGCTGGTGGTGTGGTTCAACAACGAACCCAAGACCCATGGCGAGATCGTTGATGGCAGCGTCGCGTTGCTGTTCGATGCGCAAGGCAAGGCGCAACAAGGCCAGCTCAAGCTCAACGACAGGAGCGTGAACTGGCGGGTGCGTTTGAGTGATGGCGGATTGTTGTTGACGGCGGTGGCGGCCCGCCCCCTGAAGGGCGACTGGGCGGGTAGCGAGGTCGATGACCGCTGGCGGTTGGAGATCCATCTCCGGGAGCAATAAAAGAGGGAATCCCCGGCCTGCCTGTACCAAGGTTCCCGAAACGGGAGGGCTCGCGCATGGCGTCGTGAGCCCGGTGTAAAGAGGGAATCCCCGGCCTGCCTGTACCAAGGACCCCAAAACGGCAGGGCTCGTCGCTTGTGCGTCGTGAGCCCGGTGTAAAGAGGGGAATCCCCGGCCTGCCTGTACCAAGGTCCCCGAAACTGGGTCGTGAACTGAATCACTGATGAGACCATTGCAGGGGGCGTGCCAGGTTTAAACAGGTTGAAACAGAAAGTCGCGTAAGAACATTAAAAGCCCCGTAATTCCGGGCTTTCGTGTTTATTCGACAGGGGTTCGATTGCGAACTCAGGCGGGATTTCGGATCAGGTGCTGTGCGCGATTGCGGTTCACGGTGCATTGCGGCGGTGCATGAATACCCTAAAAGCTTCGCGAGCAGGCTCGCTCCCACAAGGTCCAGTGGTGCTCACTCGAAAGTGAAAACACTGCAAATCCACTGTGGGAGCGAGCCTGCTCGCGAAAGGGGTGTGACTGCCCGTGAAGAACCAGGGCTAGTTAACCCTCATCCCCCTCATCCTCATCGCCGCCATCTACTTTCATCCCCAGCTCCTTGATCTTGCGGGTCAAGGTATTACGCCCCCAGCCCAGCAACACCGCGGCATCCCGACGGCGTCCCGCCGTGTGCTTGAGGGCGGTTTCGATCATGATCCGCTCGAAGGCCGGTACGGCGCTGTCCAGCAGGCTCGACTGACCGCGAGCCAGGGCCTGGTCGGCCCACTGGCGCAGTGCCTGCTCCCAGTTGGTCACCGGTGCCGAGTCCTGTGGCAGGCTCAACAGTTCTGGTGGCAGGTCACCGATGTGCACTTCGCGGCCCGAAGCCATCACCGTGATCCAGCGACAGGTGTTCTCCAGCTGGCGCACATTGCCCGGCCAAGGCAGGTTTTTCAGGTATTCCTCGGTTTCGTTTTTCAGCAGTTTCGGCTCGACAGCCAACTCTTGCGCGGCACGGCTGAGGAAATGCTTGGCCAGGGTTGGAATGTCTTCACGACGATCCGAAAGACGCGGGATGTGAATACGGATCACATTGAGGCGGTGGAACAAGTCTTCTCGGAATTTCCCGGCGTGCACCAGGGTTTCCAGATTCTGGTGGGTCGCAGCGATGATCCGCACATCGACCTTCACCGGTACATGTCCGCCAACCCGGTAAAACTCGCCATCGGCCAGGACCCGCAGCAGACGTGTCTGGGTGTCGGCCGGCATGTCGCCGATTTCATCGAGGAACAGCGTACCGCCGTCGGCCTGCTCAAAACGCCCGCGACGCAGGTTGGCAGCCCCGGTGAACGCGCCCTTTTCATGGCCGAATAGCTCGGATTCCATCAGGTCTTTCGGAATCGCCGCCATGTTTAGCGCGATGAACGGCGAAGCCGCGCGCGGGCTGTGGCGGTGCAGGGCGTGGGCCACCAGTTCTTTACCGGTGCCCGATTCACCGTTGATCAGCACGGTGATGTTGGAATGGCTCAGGCGACCGATGGCGCGAAACACCTCCTGCATCGCCGGTGCTTCACCGATGATTTCCGGGGTGCGGGTCAGGGTCGGAGCGACTTCCAGGCCTTGCTGTTCCTGGGCGTGCTGGTTGGCGCGCTTGACCAGGGACACCGCTTCGTCGACATCGAATGGCTTGGGCAGGTATTCGAACGCGCCGCCCTGGTAGGACGCGACAGCGCTGTCCAGATCGGAATGCGCCGTCATGATGATCACTGGCAGCCGTGGATGCTGTTCGCGAATCCGCGCCAGCAGGTCCAGGCCGCTGGCGCCGGGCATGCGGATGTCGGAGATGATCACGTCCGGTTGCTGGCGCGCCAGGCGGCTCATCACGCCATCGGCGCTGTCGAAGCTTTGCGTGGTCATGCCTTCCTGCTGCAAGGCTTTTTCCAGTACCCAACGGATAGAACGGTCGTCATCGACGATCCACACGGTTTCACTACGGCTCATGTCGATGTGGCTCCTTGTTCCAGTGGCAGAAAGATCGAGAACGTGGTGTGGCCGGGGTGGCTGTCACATTCGATCAGGCCCTGGTGCTGGCTGATGATGTTCTGGGTAATGGCCAGGCCCAGCCCGGTACCGTCCGGACGACCGCTGACCATGGGAAAGAAGATGGTTTCCTGAAGTTCCGCAGGAATGCCCGGGCCGTTGTCGATGATTTCGATCTTGGTTACCAGGCGGTGGCGCACGTGGCCGATGGTGAATTGACGCATGGTTCGAGTGCGCAGGGTGATGCGGCCCAAGCGCAGTTCGTTCTGGCTGCTGATGGCCTGCATCGCGTTGCGCACGATGTTCAGCACGGCCTGGATCATCTGCTCGCGATCGATCAGCACGTCGGGAATGCTCGGGTCGTAGTCGCGCACCAAAGTGATGCAACCCTGGCTTTCGGCCTCGACCAGCTGGCAGACGCGCTCCAGCACTTCGTGGACGTTGCACATGGCCAGCGATGGCAGCTTGTTGGAACCGAGCATGCGATCGACCAGATTACGCAGGCGGTCGGCTTCCTCGATGATGACGTTGGTGTAGTCACGCAAGCTTTCTTCCGGCAGCTCGCGGGCCAGCAATTGCGCCGCGCCACGGATGCCACCCAGCGGGTTCTTGATCTCATGGGCCAGGCCACGCACCAGCATCTTGCTGGTTTCCTGCTTCGACAGCTGTGCTTCTTCCTTGGTGATCCGCAGCAGACGGTCGCGCGGATGGACTTCAAGCAACAACAGGGTTTCGCCACTGCTCAGGATCGGCGTAACCGCGTAATCAACCGTGAGGGTCTGGCCGGTGAGGGCGGTGAGCATCGCTTCGCGCTTGGTGAACGGATGCGCCTGCTGAACCGCCTGGCGCAAGGAATTCAGCGCCTCGGTGGATTCGGTGAACAACTCGCTGATGAACTGCCCATGGCTACGCTGGCCGCTGATGGCCAGGAGCATCTCCGCCGCCGGGTTCATGTACTCGAGGCGCAATTCGGCATCGAGCAGGATGGTGGCGGTGGTCAGGTTGTCGAGTAGCAAACGATGCAGTGCGTCGCTGATGGTCATTCAGGACCTCTTTTGGCGCATGAATAAAGAGCTGATGCGAGGAAACTGCAAAAACCAAACCAAGGCTCCGAAAAGAAGCGCTCATCGCCTGAAACGGGCGTTTGACGCTCAATTGCGTGGCGCTTTGCCTGTTTTTGCGGGTACTTTCGAACCAAAATGGGTTGCAATTCGAGCGAGGTGCAACCAATCGCACCAATATAGTGCGCAAAGCTGAACAAGGTTAAAAGAAGCGCAAAAGCGGGTTTCTTTCTTCAGCGGGTTTGTCGGCGAGTGGACATTCCGGCCGTTGGCCGTAGTCGTCGAGGGCGCAGGGTTTGGCCTTGCGTTTCTGTGCCAGGGACACGCGTTGCATGTGGAATGGCTGATTGGCTGTGCGCTCGACGGTTTGACCTTGTTCGTCGAGGATCTCCACGGACAGCTGATGTGTGCCGCGGTCGATATTGTTCAGCGCAAAGACCGGGCTTGAACCCGGTTCGGCGGTGGGGCGGCCATCAAGTAACAATCGATAGCGATGACCTGATTGCAGCCCTGGTTCGCTGGTAACGCTGACGATGATTTCGCCGGCGGTGCTGCGTACGGTGGCATCGGGTTCTGGCACCAATATGCGCAGCAGATCGTAATGCAAGGGTGGCTTTTTCCCGGCCTTCTTTGCAGGGCTGGCGGGGGTGCTCTCCGTGGCGGATATACGATTGCTTGGTGCCAGCGGCACGCGTTTGGCGTTGCCGGATGTTGGCTGATCGGTGAAAACCCGATTGCCTTGAGCATCAATGTAAGTGAACACCTCCGCCGTTGCCGGCCATGCAAACAGGCAGGCCATCAGCAGCCAGCCCCTCACGGCCTGTGCACCCGCTGCACGGTAAAGGTCACGGTGGGGCTTTGCTGGATCACGGTTCCGCCTTCGATCACTTGCACGGCGAGGCTGTGCAGGCCGCGGTCGATGTTCACCAGTTGCAGGGTCGGTACGTTGCCTGGCTGGCCATAGGGTTGATCGTCCAATAACAGCCTGAACAGATGCGGGCCTTGCAGGCGTGGCTTGATCAGCACGTTGACGGTGAACGTGCCGTTGTTGGCGCGCAGGGCTTCGGTGGTGGGCAGGCCGGTGAGTTCGAGTACCTCATAAGCGATTTGAGGTGGTTCGGTGGTTTTGGCGTCTGGCGCAGGCTTGTCGGGCGACTGCGAATCAACGCTATTGAGTGGCGACAGCTCGACCGACTGAGCCTTTACGCCATCAGGCGGTTGATTGCTGTAAGCGGTGTTTCCGTCGGCGTCAGTGTATTTGTAGATCTGCGCTGCGGCGGGCAGGGCGATCAGCAACAGGATGAAGAGAAAACCACGACCCATAAAATCGACCGGAAACGAAAAGCGTTGGGGGCAGCATAGGCCAGAGGTGGTGGTTGGCCCAGCGTGTTAACAATTGGGTATGGATTTACCCGACTGTCCCAGGCGCCACAACTCCCACAAAGGGATTTTCGGTGATCGTTAAATTGCGGGCATAAAAAAGGCCTTCCGAAGAAGGCCTCTTTTTTGTCACGCCGCTTGCGCAGGCGCTACTGGATTAGCAGCTGTAGTACAGGTCGTATTCCAGTGGGTGTACGAAGGTGCGTACCTTGATTTCTTCTTCGCTTTTCAGAGCAATGTAAGCGTCGATGAAGTCGTCGGAGAACACGCCGCCTTTGGTCAGGAACGCACGGCCTTTGTCCAGCTCTTCCAGGGCTTCTTTCAGGCTGCCGCAAACTTGTGGGATCTCTTTCGCCTCTTCAGGCGGCAGGTCGTACAGGTTTTTGTCAGCGGCATCGCCAGGGTGGATCTTGTTCTGGATGCCGTCCAGGCCAGCCATCATCAGTGCGGCGAAGCACAGGTACGGGTTGGCAGCCGGATCCGGGAAGCGGGCTTCGATACGGCGGGCTTTCGGGCTCGACACGTAAGGAATACGGATCGAAGCGGAACGGTTACGGGCCGAGTAGGCCAGCATTACCGGAGCTTCGAAGCCTGGAACCAGACGCTTGTAGGAGTTGGTAGCCGGGTTGGTGAAGCCGTTCAGGGCCTTACCGTGCTTGATGATGCCGCCGATGAAGTACAGAGCGGTATCGGACAGGCCGGCATAGCCTTCGCCTGCGAATGTGTTCTTGCCGTCTTTCCAGAGGGACATGTGTACGTGCATGCCCGAGCCGTTGTCGCCGTACAGAGGCTTAGGCATGAAGGTCGCGGTACGGCCGTAGGCATCGGCAACGTTGTGCACGACGTACTTCAGGGTTTGGGTTTCGTCGGCTTTCTTCACCAGGGTGTTGAACTTGACGCCGATTTCGTTCTGGCCGGCAGTTGCCACTTCGTGGTGGTGAACTTCGACGGTCAGGCCCATTTCTTCCAGTGCGTTGCACATGGAGGTACGGATTTCGTGGTCGTGGTCGAACGGTGGAACCGGGAAGTAGCCGCCTTTGACGCCTGGACGGTGGCCTTTGTTGCCGCCTTCCACGTCCTGATCGGACATCCAGGAGCCTTGTTCGGAGTAGATCTTGAACATGGAACCGGAAATGTCGGACTTGAACTTAACCTGGTCGAAGATGAAGAACTCTGGCTCTGGACCGGCGTATGCGGTGTCACCGATGCCGGTGGACTTCAGGTACTCTTCGGCGCGCTTGGCGATCGCTCGTGGGTCGCGGTCGTAGCCTTGCATGCTCGAAGGATCGACGATGTCGCAGACCAGGATCAGGGTCGGCTCTTCGGTGAACGGGTCCAATACGGCAGTGCTGTCGTCCGGCATCAGGATCATGTCGGAAGCTTCGATGCCTTTCCAGCCAGCGATGGAGGAACCGTCGAACATCTTGCCGACTTCGAAGAAGTCTTCATCCAGCGCGTCGCGAGCCGGCATGGTCACGTGGTGCTGAGTACCGCGGGTGTCCGTGAAGCGCAGATCAATCCACTTGACGTCATGATCTTTAATGAGTTGAACCGACTTCGACATACTGTCCTCCGGGGTGGCTTAGGGCGGGTAGTGGATGCCCTTAAATGTTTGTGATGCCGGCGCGAATACTCTGCCAAGGCAACCTGCCTCACAAGGGAGCAAATTGCATGCCAGTGCCCCAGCATGGGTTTTTTGCCCCAAATTCACGCTTATAGAGGTGAAAAAGGCTTTAAGGCTGAAAATCTCGCCCCTTAATGTAGCGCTTAAATTGAAAAGTGACCCGTTTTGGTGCGTTCAAAGGTTTCTGCACATTAACTGGTTAAACCTTGAGCAATTTCCGCTATAATCCGCGCCCCCCTTTTTCGGCAGGCCTCGCGCGCGCTGTTTCCATGAAATTAATCGTAAAAGTCTTTCCCGAGATCACCATCAAGAGCCGCCCTGTCCGGACGCGTTTCATCCGTCAGCTGGCCAAGAACATCCGTGCCGTGCTCCGCGATCTGGACCCGGCCGTGGTGGTGAACGGCGTGTGGGACAACCTCGAGCTGGAAACCCGCGTCACCGACCCCAAGGCCCTGAAAGAGATGGGCGAGCGCCTGAGCTGCATGCCCGGCATCGCGCACTTCCTGCAAATCGACGAATACCCGCTGGGCGACTTCGACGACATCGTCGAAAAGTGCAAGCAGCACTATGGTGATGCGCTGGCCGGGAAGATCTTCTCCGTGCGTTGCAAACGCGCCGGCAAGCACCCATTTAGCTCTATCGACATCGAAAAGTATGTCGGCAGCCAGTTGCGCCGTCAGTGCGGTGCCGCCGGGATCGACCTGAAAAAGCCGGAAATCGAAGTCCGCATCGAAGTTCGCGACCAACGGTTGTTCGTGATCCATAGTCAGCACAATGGCATCGGCGGTTATCCGCTGGGCGCGCTGGAACAGACGCTGGTGCTGATGTCCGGTGGTTTCGACTCCACCGTGGCGGCTTACCAGATCATGCGCCGTGGCCTCATGGCCCACTTCTGCTTCTTTAATCTGGGCGGACGTGCCCATGAACTGGGCGTCATGGAAGTCGCGCATTTCATCTGGAAGAAGTACGGCAGCTCGCAACGCGTGTTATTTGTCAGTGTGCCGTTCGAGGAAGTGCTGGGAGAAATTCTCGGCAAAGTCGATAACAGTCATATGGGCGTAGTATTGAAGCGTATGATGTTGCGCGCTTCCTCCCAAATTGCCGATCGACTGCACATCGAGGCGCTGGTCACCGGCGAGGCGATCTCCCAGGTGTCCAGCCAGACGCTGCCGAACCTGTCGGTGATCGACTGCGTGACCGACAAGTTGGTCCTGCGTCCACTGATCGCCAGTCACAAGCAGGACATCATCGATACGGCCAATGAAATCGGCACCGCCGATTTCGCCCGGCACATGCCGGAGTACTGCGGGGTGATTTCGGTCAATCCGAAGACCGCCGCCAAGCGCTACCGCGTGGAGCACGAAGAGAAAGAATTCGACATGGCCGTCCTTGAGCGCGCGCTCGAGAACGCCAAGCTGGTACCGATCGATCGCGTGATCGATGAACTGGGCCAGGACCTGCAGATTGAAGAAGTCAGCGAAGCGCTGGCCGGTCAGATCGTTATCGACATCCGTCACCCGGATGCCGCCGAAGATGATCCGCTGGAACTCGCTGGCATCGAGGTACAAACGATGCCGTTTTATGCACTGAACGCTCGTTTCAAGGAACTGGACCCTACTCGCCAGTACCTGTTGTATTGCGACAAAGGCGTGATGAGTCGCCTGCATGCCCACCATTTGCTCAGTGAGGGGCATGCCAATGTGCGCGTTTATCGACCGAGCTAAGTGCCCGGGGCTGTTTGCCTGTGGCCTGCGTCACCGGCCCCCCGATGCCACCGTCAAGCTGTAACGGCTTTCACGGACGCTACTGTTAATCGCTGCCAAGACTTGTCAGCACACCGAATCCTCTGATCGAGATACACAAGTGATCGAAAATCTACGTAACATCGCCATCATTGCCCACGTTGACCACGGTAAAACCACCCTGGTAGACAAACTCCTGCGTCAATCCGGCACCCTGGAGCGCAACGAGCTCAACGACGAGCGCGTGATGGACTCCAACGACCAGGAAAAAGAGCGCGGTATTACCATTCTGGCGAAAAACACCGCCATCAACTGGAACGGCTACCACATCAACATCGTGGACACCCCGGGCCACGCCGACTTCGGCGGCGAAGTAGAGCGCGTAATGTCGATGGTCGACTCCGTTCTGCTGCTGGTTGACGCTCAAGACGGCCCTATGCCGCAAACCCGTTTCGTGACCAAGAAGGCTTTCGAAGCCGGTCTGAAGCCGATCGTCGTGATCAACAAGGTTGACCGTCCGGGCGCGCGTCCTGACTGGGTTCTGGACCAGATCTTCGACCTGTTCGACAACCTGGGTGCCACCGACGAACAGCTGGACTTCAAAGTTGTCTACGCCTCGGCCCTGAACGGCATCGCCGGTCTGGACCACACCGACATGGGCGAAGACATGACCGCGCTGTATCAAGCGGTTGTCGACCACGTTCCAGCGCCAGCTGTTGACCGTGACGGTCCGTTCCAGATGCAGATTTCCGCTCTGGACTACAACAGCTTCCTGGGTGTGATCGGTGTTGGCCGTATCGCTCGTGGTCGCGTCAAACCGAACACTCCGGTCGTGGCTATCAGTGCCGACGGCAAGCGCCGCAACGGTCGTATCCTGAAGCTGATGGGTCACCACGGTCTGCACCGTGTGGACGTTGAAGAAGCAGCGGCTGGCGACATCGTCTGCATCAGCGGTTTCGACGAGCTGTTCATCTCCGACACCCTGTGCGACATCAACACCGTCGAGGCAATGAAGCCTCTGACCGTTGACGAGCCAACCGTTTCCATGACCTTCCAGGTAAACGACTCGCCATTCTGCGGTAAAGAAGGCAAGTTCGTGACCTCCCGTAACATCAAGGATCGTCTGGACAAAGAGCTGCTGTACAACGTTGCACTGCGCGTTGAAGAAGGCGACTCGGCTGACAAGTTCAAGGTTTCCGGCCGTGGTGAGCTGCACCTGTCGGTACTGATCGAAACCATGCGTCGCGAAGGCTTCGAGCTGGCCCTGGGCCGTCCTGAAGTGATCATCCGTGAAGTCGACGGCGTGAAGCAGGAACCGTTCGAAAACGTGACCATCGACATCCCTGAAGAATCCCAGGGCAAGGTCATGGAAGAGATGGGCCTGCGTAAGGGCGACCTGAGCAACATGGTGCCGGATGGCAAAGGCCGTGTTCGTCTGGAATACAACATCCCTGCTCGCGGTCTGATCGGTTTCCGTAACCAGTTCCTGACCCTGACCAACGGTGCTGGCATCCTGACCTCGATCTTCGATCGCTACGCCCCAGTGAAGTCCGGTCACATGTCCGGTCGTCAGAACGGCGTTCTGGTATCGGTAGAAACCGGCAAGGCGCTGACCTACTCCCTGGAAACCCTGCAGGCTCGTGGCAAGCTGTTCGTTGAACACGGTCAAGAGATCTACAACGGTCAGATCGTCGGCCAGAACAGCCGCGACAACGACCTGGGCGTGAACCCTACCAAGGGCAAGAAGCTCGACAACATGCGTGCTTCGGGTAAAGACGAAACCATCGCGCTGGTTCCACCTGTTCGCTTCACCCTGGAACAGGCTCTGGAGTACATCCAGGAAGACGAGCTGTGCGAAGTGACTCCTAAGTCCATCCGTCTTCGCAAGAAGATCCTGGACGAAAGCGAGCGTACCCGCGCTGCCAAGAAAGCCAAGGCTTAATTAGCCCCGGCTGAATGAAAACGCCCCCGGTCGAAAGGCCGGGGGCGTTTTTGTTTGTGTGGCGTCTTATTCAAGCTGTTCCTGCGTGGGGGCAATCCCCAGGCTATGGTTGATTGCCACCCAGTGCAGTGCAACATCCGTTTGTGCTTGTACTTGGCTGCGTCGCACGTTGAACAGGCTACGCTCGGCATCCAATACTTCCAGCATGGAAACGGTGCCTGCCTGGTACTGCTGCCTGGCCAGGTCGACCGCGCGGGACGCTGCAGCAGTGGCTTTATCGAGTTCGTTCTGTCGACTGATACCCTGGCCGTAAGCCTGAATCGACGTGTGCGCTTCGCGCAGTGCCTGCAGAAGGCTCTGCTGGTAAGCCAATCTCGCCTGTTTACGACGGGCATCGCCCGCCTCGATGCGTGAGTTGTTCCGACCGAAGTCGAACAACGGTTGGAACAATTGGCTGGTCAATGCCCAAGGCGCTGCGCCGCCCTGCTCAAATAATGCCAGTGCACTCAACGTCAATTGAGGGTAGCGAGCTGCTTTCACGGCTACCAAAGATTCATCGGCGGCGTGCAAGCGTTGTTCTGCCGCTCGTACATCCGGCCGTTCACGGAGTACCTCCGCGGGAATCGACAACAGTTCCGGTAGTGCAGACTCGGAAAATTGAATGGATGGGGGAGGTGGTTCGGCAAGAAGGTGATCGATCCTTGTCTGCTCGCTGGCCAGCAGGTAAGCAAGGTTGTAGCGGGCAGACATTGCCTGTTGCCGCGCGGTGGGTATTTCTGCCTGGGTGATCGCGAGTTGGGATTCGATGCGTTCCAGATCAAGGCGGTTTGCCGATCCTGACTCCAGGCGTGCTCGCGTGATGCGCGCGGTCTGTGTCTGATTGATACTTGCCTCGGTGGCGATGTCCATCAACCGTTGGGCCAGTCTGTGCTCAAGGTATTGGTTGGCCACTTCCGCCATCAAGCTGAGCCGCAAACTCAGATAGTCCTGTCGGGTTGCCTCCAGCTGCGCACTGGCTTCATTGCGCAGGGCTTTCAGGCGACCGAACAGGTCCAGTTCCCAAGCCAGGTCCACACCGTAGGAATATTGGCTGTTAGCACCGTCCAATGCCGTCCGGGACCTTTCGTACTTGGCTGTGATAGCGACCTCGGGATACCGCCCGGCCGTGGCCAGGTTGTGTTGGGCGCGTACTTCCCGGGTCCGCTCGATCGCTGTTGCCAGGTCCAGGTTGTCGCGAAGTGCATCTGCCATGAGGCGATTCAGCACCGGGTCTTCGAAGCTTTCCCACCAGCGTTGCGAAAGGGACGCCAGGACCGGATCGGCCTGCGTCAGTGACGCGGTTTCCACCGTCGGTCTCGCGGTACCGGGATGACTGGTACAGCCTGTGATGGCAGACAACAGGAACAGCGTGATCAGGGGCGTTCTGAACATCATTTCGAATGCTCCATTTCGAGAACCTGGTGGCGCTTGTCTCCATGGAACAGACGCTCCAGTGCCAGGAAAACCACCGGTGTGGTCAACAAGGTCAGTACCTGGCTGAGCATCAGGCCGCCAACGATCACCACACCCAGTGGCTCACGCAGTTCCGCGCCAGTGCCGAAAGCCAGCATCAACGGCACCGCGCCCAACAGGGCCGCCAGGGTCGTCATCAGAATCGGTCGAAAACGCGCCAGGCACGCCTGATGGATCGCCTCTCGGGCCGACAGGTCATGTTCGCGCTGGGCTTGCAGGGCAAAGTCGATCAGCAGGATGCCGTTCTTCTTGACGATGCCGATCAGCATGATCAAACCGATCAACGCCATGATCGAGAAATCCAGTTGCCACGCCCACAGCAACAAAATCGCGCCGATTCCTGCCGAAGGCAGGGTGGAAAGGATGGTCAGCGGATGCACCAGGCTTTCATAGAGCACACCGAGAATGATGTAAACGGCGACCAGCGCAGCAAGGATC
Source organism: Pseudomonas baetica (assembly GCF_051216495.1). Classification (GTDB taxonomy): domain Bacteria; phylum Pseudomonadota; class Gammaproteobacteria; order Pseudomonadales; family Pseudomonadaceae; genus Aquipseudomonas; species Aquipseudomonas baetica_B. Next base: position 15,743 of record NZ_JBPKAM010000056.1, read on the forward strand.
AGAAACGGCTGGCTGGCCAGCGATGCCTGGAATGCTTGAGCGGAGCCCTGAAAGGTACCGTTCACTGACGTCGGCATGCCAATCTCCAGCTCCATATTCTGCAGCGTGGTCACTGCCTGGCCCAAGGCGACGCCCGAGGCAAGATTGAAGGACAGGTTGGCCGCTGGCAGCATGCCGTTGTGGTTGATCACCACAGGGCCGCTCGTGGGTGGTTCTATCCGCGCAAAGGCCAGCAGTGGGACCATCTCGCCGGTCAGTGGAGCGCGTAAATGGAAATAGCTCAGGCTTTCGGTGTTGCCACGTTGCTCGGTGGATAGTTCGAGCACAACCTTGTACTGATTGGCTTCGGTTTGATACTCGCTGATCTGGCGCTGTCCGAAGGCGTCGTAAAGCGCATTATCGAGGTCGCGAGCGGTGAAGCCATAGCGTGCAGCTTCGTCGCGATCCAGTGTAATTCGCGTGATGTTGGCATCCAGTTGCAGGTCGTGGGACACGTCACGGAACAACGGACTGGTGCGCAGACGATCGGCCAAGGCTGTAGCCCAGATCGCGAGCTCATCGCTGTTCTGCGCTTGAAGGACGTATTGATACTGGGCTCTGGGCTGCCCCGCGCTGAGGTTGATGTCTTGAACCGCGCGAAGGGATATCTGGATACCCGGTACCTGCGCCAACTGTGGACGCAGTCGGTCGATGACCTGGCTGATGGTGACGTCGCGTTCCCCGGGATCGCTCAGGACCAGCCACACCCGACCGTTGCCGATCGAGTCGGTGGTGCTGCCACCGACGGCATGGTTGTAGCTGATGACCGCCGGGTCCTTGCTGAATATCGCCTCCAGCTGCTTGTGCCTGGCGACCATTTCCTCAAAGGAAATATCGGCGGATGCACGGGTAAAGCCCATGATGAAGGCCGTATCCTGCAAAGGAAAAAAACCTTTGGGGATCATGACGAAGCTGGCAACGCTGAGTAACACGCTTGCCAGAAACACTGCCAGTGTGCAGCGCTGGTGTCCCAGCACCCACTCCAGCGCACGGTTATAGGCTCTCAGCAGGCAACTGAAGAAGCCCTTCGATTGCGTGTGTTTGGGAGCCTTCATAAACAGGGACGCCAGTGTCGGCGCGAGTGTCAGGCAGGCCAGGACCGAAATGACGAGTGTGGCGACCAGGGTGAGCGCGAACTCGCTGAACAGCCGTCCCACGACGCCTCCCATGAACAGCAAGGGGATCAATGCGGCCATCAAAGACACGCTGATCGTGACCACCGTGAAGCCGATTTCGCTGACACCCTTGAGTGCAGCGGTGCGCTTATCCTCTCCGAGCTCAAGATGGCGGTGAATGTTCTCGACCACGACGATCGCGTCGTCGACGATGAATCCCACGGAGATGACGATGGCCACCAGTGTCAGGTTGTTCAGGCTGAATCCCGCCAGGTACATCACCGCGCAGGTCGATACGATGGATACGCCGAGCACGAGGGTGACAATCAGCGTCGCCGACCACTGCCGCAGAAACAGCGCCATCACGCCAATCACAAGGACAATGGCGATGGCCAGCGTCAACTCGACTTCATGCAATGACGAACGGATGGTACGGGTACGATCATTGATCACCTCGAGCTTCAAATCCGCCGGCAAAATGGCCTGGAGCCCCGGTAAGGCTGCCTTGATGCGATCGGCGGTGGCGACGATGTTCGCTCCGGGTTGGCGCCGGATCAGCAGCGACACACCGGACTCGCCATTGGGCCAGCTTTGCACGTAGTCGTCCTCCGCGCCCAGGCTGACACTGGCCAGATCCTGCACCCGAACGGGCGCCCCGTCGCGATAGGTGACGATGACGTCGTCATACTGCGCGGGTTCGAACAATTGGTCGTTCACCTCCAGATTCGATACCCGATGCCCTCCGAACAGTGCCCCTTTGGGCAGGTTGACACTGGCGTGCTGCACTGCGGTGCGGATATCCGCCAGGGTCACGCCAGCGGCCGCGAGTACCTCCGGCCTTGCCTGGATGCGGATGGCCGGGCGACGCTGGCCGATCAGGTTGATCAGGCCGACGCCATCAAGCTGGCTCAGCCGACGCAAAAGCACCGTCTCGGCCAAGTCGCTGACTTCGGTCAGGGGAAGCGTGTCGGAGCGGACGCCAAGGATCATGACCGCGCCATCCGCCGGATTCACCTTGCGCCAGACCGGCAGGCTGGGCATGTCGCTGGGCAGTCGGGCCGAGGCCGTATTGATAGCCACCTGCACTTCTTGAGCGGCCGTATCGATGTTTTTCTCGAGGCTGAATTGCAGCGTCAGGGTCAACTTGCCCAGAGAACTGGTCGAGGTCATTTCGGTGATGCCGGCAATTGAACTGAGTTGCGCTTCCAGAGGTGTCGCTACCGATGACGCCATGGTTTGAGCGCTGGCACCGGGCAGGCTGGCGGTAATCTGGATCGTGGGGAAATCCGCTTCAGGTAAAGGCGCGATGGACAGGCGCAGGTAGGCGACAACACCGAGCAGAACCAGGGCGAAACTCAACAGAAGGGTGCCAACCGGGCGGTCCACGCACCAGGTGTAAACGTTGCGGCTTGTCATCAGAGCGCACTCCGGCTGGCAACGGGCATCACTGCTGCTTCGTTGGCTTCGATAAGGTTGACCGGCAATCCAGGACGCAGTCGCGAGTAGCCGTCCGTGACGATCTTTTCACCCGGCTGAACGCCTTCCACCACGGCGATGGCTGCATCGGAGTACGTGACCTGAACGGGTTGGGAGAAGGCTTTGCCATCGCTGACGCGCCAGACAAACGTGCCTTTCGCTCCCTGGCGTAATGCCCGTTGCGGTACGACAAAGGCATCGTTCAAGGTGCCGGCCTGAAGCTTGATCACGACCGACTGATCCGGCCATAGATGTTCTTGAGAATTGGCTACGGTGCCTTTGATCCGCACGGTCCCGGTAGCGGCGGAAACCCGGTTATCGATCAGTTCCAGATTTCCCTCCCCTAGAAGGGGGCCGCCGTCACCGGCGTAGGCGCGCAGCACCACCGCCGATTTATCGACACTGGCCATCAGCGTTCGTAGCTGGGGAAGACGGGCCTGGGGCAAAGCGAATTCAATGCTGATGGGGTCCAGTTGCACGAGCGAGAACAGCGCCTGCGCATCGCTTGCCCTCACATAATTGCCTTCGTGGCGGTTGTGGATGCCGATGCGACCATCGGCAGGCGCATGAATCCGTGTGTGGGACAACTGGACTTGAGTGGCTGATACCGTGGCTTGCTGACTGTTGACCGTCGCTCGTAACTGGGCAACCACCCCGATTTGTTGATCCAGTGTCTGTGTCGAGACAGCTTGTGTGCTTGCCAGCGCGCGATAACGCTTGAGATCGAGCGTTGCCGACGCCAGTTGAGCTTGCGCAACGGCCTGTTGGGCCTTGGCCGCTTCCAGCGCGGCGACAAGGGCGCGATCGTCGAGGCGCGCCAGCAAATCACCCTGCTTGACGAACTGCCCCTCGCTGACCGGCAACTCCAGTAACAGTCCATCCACCTGCGGCCGGATATCGATGCTGCGCAGTGAGCGTACGTTACCAATGGCATTGAGCAGGATCGGAACGTCGCGCCGTCCGACCTCGACGACGGTCACCGGCACGGCGGGAGCGGCTGACGGGGCGGTCGTTGACCCGGCTGGCCATAGCCGGTAGGTCAGGCCGCCGATGATGAGCAGACTGCAAAGCGTCAATGAGACGCTGATCAGCGTCTGACGTATTTTGTTTGATTGCATGGTGGGCACTTCCCTGGTGGTTGATGTTTTCACCACAGAAAGCGAATCAATGATTAGCCAGGCAGCCTTGAGATCAGAGCATGACGATGCGTTGGTCGCTGACGGTTAATGCATATTCCGGGTGAGTGGCCCGATGTTGTTTTCCAGGTATTAACGAACGGTTATCAAGCAGTCATATGATTGATGCGGATTAATTCATGTTGTTACGGTTGTAGTTGTGTATTGGAGTGCATAACTTCAAATATGGATGTTTCCTATAAAGTTACAGGAATGGTCCTACATTAAATAAATGGTTAATGGTGTAGGCGAAGTAGTATCGGCGTCAGTGACACTCTTCGGAAACTGAGTGCCAGCAGGCGCTATAGCGGCCTGAAAGGGATGGCGCAGCTTGTGCTTGATGGGTGGCTGATGGCCAAGCCAGCTGGTGTTTATGGCGGTAATTGATCAAGAGCGTTTTTTCGCTAATCAATAGGTCGCTGAAATGACTATGCTTCTGAAGTGCAGAAGCCCGAGCAATTTTCGGGCTTCTGTCAGTGTCGATTAATTGTTGCTGAATAATCTTTTCAGGCGTGCATTTGCAAGCAATCGTCAGAACTTTTCCAGCGTTCGACGGCTATTGGTTTCGCGCTCAACTTCCTTCGGCTTGTAGGCGCAATATCCCGGGCGTGGCCCGATCTTCGGATGGTTGCGGCAGGTGTCCGGGCGCTTGTCATAAATGGTGCACAGTCGGCTCTTACGATCCAGGTAATAGCAATCGTTGTTGCTCATGCGTTGCAGGGTGAAGATGCCCGACTTCTGATTGAAGCGCTCCACCAGCCCTTCCTTTTGCAGGCGCTTGGCGATGTTCTTTGGTGGATCGCCCAGCTCGAACTCATCGACCACGCCGATGCGCACCAGGTCTTTGATCTTGACCTCGACCGGCAGGGTGCAGCAGCTGGAAATGCACGAGCCGCACATCGGGGCGGAGTACTTGGCCCAGGTATCGAGTCGGTCGATCTCGGCGGCGGCGATCAGGTTGGGCTTCATCATCGGTTGTTACCAGGCGTGTGCATCAGGGCGCGCGATCATACCGGGACTGGTGGATTTTTGAACAACCTTTCACCGGATTTTTTCGCCGTAGTCCGATAAACAGCCAATCCGGCACGGCATCTGCATTGATTAACGGACATGACAATCAATTGCCGACCCCATTGCACTCATAGGAAAAACTGCCGAACCAGAGCCTCTACCGCCTGTCAGACCGTCTAGGCTCAGACAACTCCAAGCTCGCTCGAGGTCCGATCGATGACTCAAGAACCACTTGTTCGCGAAGCAGAGGTGGCCGCATTCCGCGACGCCGTCTTGACCAAACTCACCTACGCGGTGGGCAAAGACCCGGATCACGCCTTCGACCATGACTGGTTCGAAGCCATTGCGCTGGCGGCGCGTGATCATATGGTCGAGCACTGGATGGACCACACGCGACAGATCTACCGCAAAGGTCAGAAGCGTGTTTATTACCTTTCCCTGGAGTTTTTGATTGGCCGACTGCTTTACGACAGCCTGAGCAATCTCGGCCTGCTCGACGTAGCCCGCGAGGCGCTGACGGAATTGGGTGTCGACATCGAGCGTATTCGTCTGCTGGAACCGGATGCTGCGCTGGGCAACGGCGGCCTCGGTCGTCTGGCGGCGTGCTTCATGGAAAGCATGTCGACCCTGGGCATCGCCGGTCATGGCTACGGTATTCGCTACGAACACGGCTTGTTCCGCCAGGCCATCGTCGACGGTTGGCAGCAGGAGCAGACTGAACACTGGCTGGATTTCGGCAATCCCTGGGAGTTCGAGCGCCCTGAGGTGGTTTACCCGATCGGCTTCGGTGGCAGCGTCGAGACCGTGACCGATAGTGAAGGCAAGTCCCGGCAAGTCTGGCATCCGGCCGAAACCGTTCGGGCCATTGCCTACGACACACCAGTGGTCGGCTGGCGCGGGGCGAGCGTGAACACCTTGCGTCTGTGGCGGGCCCGGGCCATGGAAGATTTGCATCTGGAACGCTTCAACGCCGGTGACCACTTGGGTGCAGTGGCCGAAGTGGCCCGGGCCGAAAGCATTTCCCGGGTGCTCTATCCGGCGGACAGCACCGAGGCCGGCCAGGAGCTGCGTCTGCGCCAGGAATATTTCTTCGTCGCAGCATCCCTGCAGGATCTGCTGCGCCGCCATCGCAACATGCACACCTCGGTGCTGACCCTGGGCGATCACGCGGCCATCCAGCTCAACGATACGCACCCGTCGATTGCCGTGGCCGAACTGATGCGTCAGTTGGTCGACGTGTATGACGTGGCGTGGGACGCGGCGTGGCAGATCACGGTCGATACGCTGTCCTACACAAACCACACGCTGCTACCCGAAGCGCTGGAAACCTGGCCGGTCGGTTTGATGGAGCGCATGTTGCCGCGGCACATGCAGATCATCTACCTGATCAATGCCCAGCACATCGACTCGCTGCGGGCCAAAGGCATTCACGATTTCGACGTGTTGCGCGCGGTGTCGCTGATCGAAGAGGACAACGGACGACGCGTGCGCATGGGTAACCTGGCGTTCCTTGGTTCCCACAGCGTCAATGGCGTGTCGGGGTTGCACACGCAACTGATGCGCAAAACGGTGTTCTCCGAACTGCACAAACTCTATCCGCAGCGGATCAACAACAAGACCAACGGCATCACCTTCCGCCGTTGGCTGTACCAGTCCAACCCGGAATTAACCTCGATGTTGGTTGATGCGCTCGGGCCTGAGGTGCTGGACAAACCCGAGGAGCGCTTGCTCGATCTGGAACCGTTCGCCGAAAAGACCGCGTTCCGCAAGGCGTTCGCCGAGCAACGCCTGCACAGTAAAAAGGCCTTGGCCTACATCATTCACGAACGACTGGGAGTGGCGGTCAATCCGGCGGCGATGTTCGACGTGCAAGTCAAACGGATCCACGAGTACAAGCGTCAGCTGCTCAACCTGATGCACACCGTGGCGTTGTACCAGGCGATCCGCGCCGAGCCTGAAATCGACTGGGTACCGCGGGTGAAGATCTTCGCCGGCAAGGCGGCGGCCAGTTATCACCAGGCCAAGTTGATCATCAAGCTGACCAACGACATCGCTCGGGTGGTGAACAACGACCCGACCGTGCGCGGATTGCTCAAGGTAGTGTTCCTGCCCAACTACAACGTCAGCCTGGCGGAGAGCATCATTCCGGCGGCGGATCTGTCCGAGCAGATTTCCACCGCTGGCTTCGAGGCCTCTGGCACCAGCAACATGAAGTTCGGCCTTAACGGGGCGCTGACCATCGGTACGCTGGACGGTGCCAACGTAGAAATGTGCGAGCGCATCGGCGCCGAGCATATGTTCATCTTCGGCCTCAGCGCCCAGCAGGTAGAAGCGCGCAAGCAGAACCACGAATTCAGCGCGGTGCCGGACATTGCCGCGTCCCATCGACTCAACGACGTGTTGCAGGCCATTCGTGGCGGGGTGTTTTCGCCGGATGACCCGTCACGCTATGCCGGGTTGGTCGATTCGCTGGTGGACTACGACCGCTTCTTCGTCTGCGCCGATTTCGACTCTTACTGGGCCGCACAAATGCGCGTTGAGGCCCACTGGCACGATTCCAAGGAATGGTGGCGCTCGGCGGTGCTGAACACGGCGCGGATGGGCTGGTTCTCGTCGGACCGGACGATTCGCGAGTACGCCACGGATATCTGGAAGGCGTTGGGCTGACTTTTAGCCGTAATTGCGAGCAAGGCCCGGCGCTTGTTGGGCCTGATCGATATACTAAGCATCAGTTCAGCCAGGCTCGGGGCTTGGCGCGATCCATTGTGGGAGTGAGCCTGCTCGCGATAGCGGCCTGACATTCAACATTTATGCTGACTGTCATGACCTCTTCGCGAGCAGGCTCGCTCCCACATGGTTTGTGTGGTTTCACACTAGACTGATTCGAGCGCTGTACCGCTTGGACTTGCTCCCCACGGGGCTGCTTAGGGATATCGACCATGCAATGGATGTTCATGTTGATTGGCCTGTTGCTGGGCTGGGTGCTGGACGAGTCATTTGGCGATGCGCTGCTGGGTGCGTTGCTCGGCTTGGCGATCGGCCAGGCCATTCGCCTCGGCCGGTTGGCATCGCAAGTCAGTGAGCAGCGCCGGTTGCTGGAACAGGCACAGGTGGCATTGCATGGAGTCGAGCAACGGTTGGCCCTGCTGGAAGCGTCTGGCGCCACTGTCCCGCCATCCAGTGAATCCGTCATCAGTGAATCCGTCATCAGTGAAACCGTTCAGGTCCCTGACAGGGTTGTCGTCGAGCCCCCTGAACTGATCTGGGAGCTGCCGCCGGAACTCGAAGCGGCTGCCGAAACCAGCCCTCGACCGCCGGTCGACCCCTGGAAACCTCAACCAACGGCCCGCGAACCACAACAACCCGCTATCCCACGGGGCCCCAACTTCATCGAAAAAGCCATCAACGCTGCCCGCGCGTGGCTGTTGGGCGGGAATACGGTATTGCGGGTCGGTGTGGTGCTGTTGTTTCTCGGTCTGGCGTTCCTGTTGCGTTACGCCACCGAAGGCATGGTGGTGCCGATCGAGTTGCGTTACGCCGGTGTCGCGATGGCGGCGCTGAGCCTGTTGGGGCTGGGTTGGTGGTTGAGATCGCGCAACAGCAGTTACGCCTTGATGCTGCAAGGCGCTGGCGTGGCGGTGTTGTACTTGACGGTGTTTGCGGCGATGCGCTTGCATCCGTTACTCGATCCTTCGGCGGCGTTTGGCATTCTGGTCGCCATCACGGTGTTCTCGGCGATTCTCGCCGTGACCCAAAATGCCATGGGGTTGGCTGCCGCCGCCGCGCTGGGTGGATTCGCGGCGCCGATCCTGGCCTCCACCGGTTCCGGCAGCCACGTCGCCTTGTTCAGCTACTTCGCCTTGCTCAACGCCGGCATCCTCGCCATTGCCTGGTTCAAGGCCTGGCGCTTGCTCAACGTTATCGGTTTTGTGAGCACCTTCGGCATTGGTGTCGCCTGGGGCCTGCGGTCCTACACGCCGGATTTGCTGTGGAGTACCGAGCCTTTCCTGGTGCTGTTCTTCCTGCTGTACCTGGCCATCGGGCTGCTGTACGCCCGCCGCAAGTTACAGGCGTTAAATGACCCGCCCGAGGATGAGGGTCGAGAGGCGCTGTTGCGCTGGTCGGCGCGCAAGGGTGATTACGTCGATGGCACGCTGCTGTTCGGTCCACCGTTGGTGGGCTTCGGGTTGCAGTTCGCCCTGGTGCAGCATCTGGAGTTTGCCGCTGCCTTCAGCGCCTTGGTGCTGGGGATGATCTACATGGGGCTGGCCCGCTTGCTGATGGGAGGCCGCGCTATCCTGTTGGGGGAAACTTGTCTGGCCCTGGGGGTGATTTTTACCAGCCTCGCGATTCCATTGGGGTTGGATGCTCGCTGGACGACCGCCGCTTGGGCAGTGGAAGGCGCGGGGATTTTCTGGCTTGGCCTGCGTCAGCAACGACCGTTGGCCCGCGCCTTTGCCTTGCTGTTGCAACTGGGAGCTGCGCTGGCGTTTCTCAGCGAGTTGGGCCGTGGCGAGAGTAGTCTGCTCGACGGCACACCGTTAGGCGCACTGATGTTGGGCGCTGCCCTGTTGTTCAGCTTCTATCAGCTGCATAAAGCGTTACCGGAGCAAATCAAGCCCTGGGAGCGCATGGGCACTCCGGTATTGGCCTGTCTAGGTTTGGCGTTCCTTTATCTGCTGGCGCCGCTGTTTTTCTTTAGCCATGGCACGGTGATCGGTTGGGCCTTGGCCGGTCTGGTGACGTTGCTGGCCGGCCTGCGCATTGTGTCGCGCACCGTGCTGTTCATGGCGCTTGCGATCCAGTTGTTGGCGGGCGCGTTGTTTCTCATGCAATGGCCGCTGCCGGGTGAGACGCTGCGACCATTGGCCCACGGCGCATTCTGGGCACCACTGATGCTGGGGTTGGCTGGGTTGATCGGTGCTTGGCGTTTGCATCTCGGCAACGCTGATGGATTGAATCTTCAGCGGTTGTCCCAAGTGTGGCTGGTTTGGGGCGCGGCCTGGTGGGCATTGGCGTGGGGCAGTGAAGTGCTGCGCTTGGCGCCATTGCCGCTGCAAGCGACGTTGATGCTGATTGTCGCGGCCGTGAGCGTTGCACTGTGGACCGTGTTGGCGCTGCGCCTGAAGTGGCCGTCGCTGGGGATGCTCTGCACAGTGTTGATGCCGGCAGCTGCGCTGGTGTTGCTGGCGGCATGGCACTCGCGTTTTCACCCGGCCGCCCATTTTGGCTGGCTGGCTGGCCTGGCCCGCGCTGTTCGTGGTGCATTTCGTCTCCCTGCGGCGCCTGGCGTCGATGTTGCCAGTGCGGTTTTTGAGCACCGCTCACGTGCTGGGCTGCTGGTTGCTGATCGCTGTGCTGGCCTTGGAGCTGCGCTACGGCTTGTTGCTGTTGTCCGAGCAATACAACGCCTGGCGCTGGCTGGGCTGGGCGATTCTGCCGAGCCTGTATCTGGTGTTGATCGCAGCGCCCCGCGACTGGCCGTGGCCGGTATCGTCTTACCCCCGCGAGTATCGCCTGTACGCCGCTGCGCCACTGGCGCTGTTGATGCTCGTTTGGTTCTGGTTGGCGAACGTCTTCAGTGACGGCGCCGCCGAACCGTTGCCTTATGTGCCGCTGATCAATCCATTGGAATTGGGTTTGATGTTTGCGTTGTTCGGCATTTATGTCTGGTCCCGCAGCGCCCTGAGTCAATTGGCGGTGCGCTGGACATTCGCGGGCGCAGCCATACAGGCGATCACGGGCGTCTCGCTGTTCGTATTCTTCACGGCATTGGTCATGCGTACCGCGCACCAGTGGAGTGGGGTGCCCTTCGAGCTTGATCTGTTGCTTGATTCCATGCGGGTGCAGGCGGGCCTGTCCATCGTCTGGACCTTGATAGCCCTGACCCTGATGATCGGCGGTCATCTGCGTGGGCGACGCGAGGTCTGGTTGATTGGTGCTGTGCTGATCGGCGTTGTCGTGGCCAAACTGTTTTTTGTCGAATTGAGTAACCGTGGCGGACTCGCCCGGATCGTCTCGTTCATTGGCGTGGGCGTGTTGCTGCTGGTCGTGGGCTACTTCGCTCCGTTACCGCCCAAACGCGTCGAGGCTGTGCCGGAAGCTGAAAAACCGGCCCCGAAAACCGAAGGAGTGTCGTCTTGAGTCAGAAGCTGAACCTGAGCTGGTTGGGTGCGGTTGTGATGGGTATGGCGCTGACGGCCGGCGCTTCGGAAAAACCGGCGGACTTCGCCACGCAGATACCGCTGTCGGTGAGCGGCGAAGGCCCCTGGTATCGCCTGGAACTGCCCCTGGCGGTACAGCTGAATGCATGGCAGGCAGACCTCGGCGATGTACGCGTGTTCAACGCCGTCGGCGATGTGCAGGCCTATGCCCTGGCCCGGGAAACCGCGAAGTCCGATGACAATCGCACGCTGACGGACGTCAAATGGTTCCCACTGTACAACTCGGCGGACGACACCGAACGCGCGCCGAGCGTGCGGGTGCAATCTAACGCCAACGGTGCACTGGTCGAAGTCCAGCCCTCCAGTCAGTTGGAGGTGGGTGAAGAGGTGTTGCGTGGCTGGTTGCTCGATGCCAGTGGCATCAAGGCACCGTTACATCAGTTGATACTCGACTGGACCAGCGAGCGTGACGGTTTCCAGCGTTTCAGCATCGAGGCCAGCGACGATTTGCAAAATTGGCAGTCCTGGGGCGAAGGGCAGGTGGCGCGCCTGACCTTTGCCGACGAACGGGTCGAACAGCATGAAATCGGCCTGCCGGGGCAGTCGGCGCGCTATCTGCGATTGCTGTGGAGCACGCCGCAAGCGGCTCCCATCCTGACGTCGGCGCAATTGCAGAGCGCCAATCCCCGCAACCTGCCGTTGCCGTTGGTCTGGTCGCAAGCATTGGCCGGCACCAGCGTGAAGGCCGGTGAGTACACCTGGCAATTGCCGGCGGGGCTGAATGTCGAGCGTGTGCAGGTGACGCTGGACCAGCCCAACAGCCTGGCACCCGTGATCTTGTCCGGACGTCGGGAGACCAGCCTGCCGTGGCAGCCGCTGAGCAGTGGTCTGTTGTATCGCCTGACCCAGAATGGCCAGGACGTGGTGCAGAACGAATTGCAGTTGCCGGGGCAAACCGTGCAGCAGTTGAAACTGACCGTGGACGAGCGTGGCGGTGGCCTGGGTGCGCAAGCGCCCACCGTGAAATATGCCGTGCGCGCCACGCAACTGGTTTTTCTGGCACGGGGGCCGGGGCCGTATACGCTGGCGCTGGGCAGTGCGACGGCGAGAGCGGCCAACTTGCCGTTGTCGACCCTGATTCCGGATTACAGTGCGGCAAAACTTTCGACCTTGGGCCGGGCTTCGGTCGATGGAGACACGTTGCTGAGTCCGCCGGCCACGACCGTTCCGGTACCCATCGGTACGGACTGGAAAAAATTCGGCCTATGGGCGGTATTGTTGCTCAGTGTGCTGTTTCTGGCGGTGATGGCGTTCAGTCTGCTGCGCAAACCCCCGGTTAAACCCTGAAAGTTGCCATTCGCGAGCAGGCTCGCTCCCACCGTTGGAATGTGTATTGCTGTGGGAGCGAGCCTGCTCGCGAAAGCGATTTACCGGTCGGTAAAGTCTCCATTTCCATCTACGCTAATCCCCGCGCATGAACTCTCTTCAACCGATCACGTCTGATAGGAGGAAATGCGCCCCGACTCGCGTTAAACTGCGCGGGTTTTTAGCCCCCCCATTCCACCGGAGCCGTCCATGTCCCGCGTTACCTTGAGTCGCTATTTGATTGAGCAGACCCGCAGCAACAACACTCCTGCCGATCTGCGCTTCCTGATCGAAGTGGTGGCGCGTGCTTGCAAGGAGATCAGCCACGCCGTTTCCAAGGGCGCCCTGGGTGGCGTTCTGGGCAGCATGGGCACTGAGAACGTTCAGGGCGAAGTGCAGAAGAAGCTCGACGTACTGTCCAACGAAATCCTGCTCGAAGCCAACGAGTGGGGCGGTCACCTGGCCGGCATGGCGTCCGAAGAGATGGACAACGCCTACCAGATCCCGGGCAAATATCCGAAAGGCGCGTACCTGCTGGTATTCGACCCACTGGACGGCTCGTCGAACATCGACATCAACGCGCCAGTCGGCACCATCTTCTCCGTGTTGCGTTGCCCGAACGAATATCTGAGCCAGAACGAAGCCCTGAATGAAAAGGCCTTCCTGCAGCCAGGCACCCAGCAGGTTGCCGCCGGTTATGCGATCTATGGCCCGCAAACCATGCTGATCCTCACCCTGGGCAATGGCGTCAAGGGCTTCACCCTGGACCGTGAAATGGGCAGCTTCGTCCTGACTCACGAAGACATCACCATTCCTGAATCCACCCAGGAATTCGCCATCAACATGTCCAACCAGCGTCACTGGGAAGCCCCGGTGCAGCGCTACGTCAGCGAATTGCTGGCTGGCGAAGAAGGCCCGCTGAAAAAGAACTACAACATGCGCTGGGTTGCCGCGATGGTTGCGGACGTGCACCGTATCCTGACCCGTGGTGGCCTATTCATGTACCCACGTGACGCCCGTGAGCCATCCAAGCCAGGCAAGCTGCGCTTGATGTACGAAGCCAACCCGATGTCGTTCCTCGTGGAGCAAGCGGGCGGCGCGTCCACCGACGGCCACCAGCGCATCCTCGATATCCAGCCTGAAGGCCTGCACCAGCGCGTAGCGGTGTTCCTCGGCTCGAAGGAAGAAGTGGCCCGCGCCACGGCGTACCACAAGGAATAAGCCATGAAGGCGCCCTGGCAGCCGTTGCTCGATTGGTGGTTCGGACATGCCGGATCAGCTAAGGAAGTGGCGGCGCAGAAGGGCAAGTTATGGTTTGGCAAGCGTGACAGCCAGGACCTCGAAGCGCGCGAGCGATTCGGGGCCCAGGTCGAACAGGCACTGGCCGGCGGATTGACCGAGTGGACGCAATGTCCTGAAGGTTGGCTGGCCCTGGTGCTGTTGCTCGATCAACTGCCACGCATGCTCTTTCGCGATTCTCCCAAAGCCTTTTCCGGTGACATCAGAGCCCAGGCGCTGGTGGCACAGGGCATTGCCGCGGATTTCGATCGGCAATTGCAGCCGATCCAGCGGGTATTCATCCTCCTGGTATTCGAGCACTGCGAAAACCTCGACGTGCAAAACGAATGCATCTCGCGCTACATCGAACTGCTGGAGCAACAGCCGGACAGTGACAAGGCGCTGTTTGCCGATTACCTGGACTATGCCGAGAAGCATCAGAAGGTGATTGCGCAGTTTGGGCGGTTTCCCCATCGCAATGAGGTGTTGGGGCGCGAGTCTACGGCGCAGGAAATTGAGTTTCTTTCGAAGCCTGGTTCCAGGTTTTAAATCTCCTTTGCCAGTGATGGCCTCTTCGCGGGCAAGCCCGCTCCCACAGTGGTTTGTGTCGTACACATATATTGTGCTCACCGCGATACCTGTGGGAGCGGGCTTGCCCGCGAAGGGGTCCGCAAGAGCGCCTTAGATCCTGAAACTACCCACCAACTGCTTCAATCGCGCTGCCTGCTGTTCCAGATCGGCACACGCGCGCAAGGTCGATTGCAGGTTCTCCACGCCTTCCTGGTTCAGCGTGTTGATCTCGGTGATGTCAACGTTGATCGATTCCACCACGGCCGTCTGTTCTTCCGTCGCTGTGGCCACGGATTGGTTCATGCCGTCGATTTCACCAATGCGCTGGGTCACGCTGCCCAGGCGTTCACCGGCCTGGTTGGCGATGCCGACGCTGTTTTCGCTCTGGCGCTGGCTGTCGGTCATGATGGTGACCGCCTCACGGGCGCCGACTTGCAGCTCTTCGATCATTTTATGCACTTGCTGCGCCGAATCCTGAGTGCGGTGGGCGAGGTTGCGCACTTCATCGGCCACTACCGCAAAACCACGCCCGGCTTCACCCGCGCGCGCGGCTTCGATGGCGGCATTGAGGGCCAGCAAGTTGGTCTGTTGGGAGATGCTGGTGATCACTTCCAGGATCTGCCCGATGTTGACGGTGTTGCTGTTGAGCGTCTCGATGTTGCCGCAGGAATCGCTGATCTTTGCAGACAGTTGATGCATCGCCGAGATGGTTTTATCCACAACCTGCTGACCCTCTTCGGCCAGGGAGCGGGCATCGCTCGAGTGCTGGGAGGCGAGGGCGGCGTTCTGGGCGATTTCCTGGGCGGCGGCGCCGAGCTGGTTGATCGCCGCGGCGACGCTGCTGGTGCGCGAGGCTTGCTGATCTGAGTTGAACATCGACGAGTTGGAGGCGGCCACTACGCGCAGTGCCACTTCGTTGACCTGCCCGGTGGCCGAGGACACTTCGCGGATCGAGGTGTGAATCCGTTCGACAAAACGGTTGAACGACAGTCCCAAGGCACCGAATTCGTCGTGACCGTGAATGGTCAGGCGTTTGGTCAGGTCGCCTTCGCCTTCGGCGATGTCGTGCATGGCACGACCCATGGTAAGCAACGGCCGCATCAGGAAGCTGATCAGCATGCCCAGCAAAGCGATGATGATCACCACCGCAATTACCATGGCAATGATCGCCGAGGTGCGGAATTCGCTGAGCATCGAGAAGGCGGTCTCCTGGTCCAGCACCAGCGCGACATACCAGTCCGCCGACGGTACGCCGTTGACGTGGGTGAAGGACATGAACTGACGCTTGCCGTCGATTTCCACCTCTTTCATACCTGGGCTGACTTTGGGCGCACCGTTCGGGTAGGCATCGGCCAGGTTCTTGAGCACCAGTTTGCTGTCGGGGTGGATCAGGATCTTGCCGTCGGCGCCGACGATGAAGGCATGGCCGTGACCGCCAAAGTTCAGCGAGTTGATGATCGCGCTGACGCTGGACAGGTCAATGTCGGCGCCTGCCACGCCGATCATCTGGCCTTGCTGCTTCACGGGCGTGGCGACGGTGATCACTAGTTTGCCGGAGGAGGCGGCGATGTACGGTTCAGTGACGATGGTCTGTTGTGCGCTGTTGGCGGCTTTGTACCAGCCACGGGCGCGCGGGTCGTAATCCGCTGCGCGGTTGCCCGCCGGGATTGAGAACATCACACCATCAGTGCCGCCGAAGTAGCTCAGCTGGAAATTGCCGGTGTAGGCGGGCAGGTCGATGGCGCGTTTCAAACTGGCCGGCGCACTGCCGTCGACGGCGATTTGCTGGGACAGCGATTGCAGCAACTGGATGCGGCTTTCCAGCCAGGTCTGGATGTTGCTGGTGGTCAGGCTGCCGAGCTCCTGCATCGAGGCCTCGGTGTTGCTGCGCAACGTCTGACGCTGGCGATAGTCGTTGAACAGGATGAAACAGGCGAATGCAACGGCCACCACGAGGGCGGCAGCCAACAGGATTTTGTGGCTGAACTTCATGTTTCTGGTCATTAAGTGAGCTACCGCGGAAAGTCTCGTGGACAAGGGAGGCACATGCCACGGGTAGGGGCATTGCGCTGCCCTGCATGTCGGCTGAACGGCGCCAAAGATTAGGCGGATTCCTAAAAAGTCGACGAAATGCTCCGAGGAAACGGAAAGTGGCTGATTTTTAGGCAAAAGGTAGACGAGCGGCCCGATAAATAGCCCGCGAGGAAGGGAACCCGCGAGGGGTTTTCACTTCTAAGGTCTTGCTTGGCAGCCATGCCAACCCCCTTCGTCCCCGGAGTTACACCATGTCGCTGCGTTCCCTCGCCCTGCTTTCGTTCTGCGTGTTGTTGGCTGCGTGCAGTAAGGTCAATCAGGAAAACTACTCGAAACTCTCTTCCGGCATGTCCAAGACCGAGGTTGAAACCTTGCTGGGCAAACCGGCCGACTGTTCGGGCGCGCTCGGCATGTCCAGTTGCACCTGGGGCGACAAGAACAGCTTTATCAGCGTGCAGTTTGCCGGTGACAAAGTGCTGATGTTTTCCGGCCAAGGCCTGAAGTAAACCGGGGCCAAGCGCCCACGGGAGAAAAATAATGAAGCGGTTATTGATAATGCTTTTTGCCGGCCTGGTGTTGGCCGGCTGTGCCACTTCTGGCCAGGATCCGTTGGCGCCCAAGACCGTCAACAGCGTCAACCTCAAGCGCTACCAAGGCACCTGGTACGAGCTGGCGCGCATGCCGATGTACTTCCAGCGCAATTGTGCGCAATCCGAAGCTCACTACACGCTCAAGCCTGACGGCAATGTGGCGGTGCTGAACCGCTGCCTGACCCCGCAGTGGGAGTGGGAAGAGGTCAAGGGCACGGCTTATCCACAAGTGCCGGGCAAGACCGACAAGTTGTGGGTCGAGTTCGATACCTGGTTCTCGCGGCTGATACCGGGTTCGGCGAAGGGCGAATATTGGGTGCTGTACGTCAGCGATGACTACAAGACCGCCATCGTCGGAGACCCGAGTCGTCGTTACCTGTGGCTGCTGTCGCGCACCCCGACCGTCAATGGTGTGGTGCGTGAAGAGTTGCTGAGCAAGGCGCGTCAGCAAGGCTACGACACCACGCGGCTGATCTGGCGGGCGTCGGATACGCAGATGGCGAAGACTTCCAACTGATCACACATTCCCTTGTGGGAGCTGGCTTGCCAGCGATGAGGCCGTCAGATTCTGCATCATTGCTGTCTGATCGACCGCCATCGCTGGCAAGCCAGCTCCCACAGGTATTTGTATTAGCCTAAAAGATCGCGCAGGACTTGAGTGAATGCGCGATTACTTTCTTCTTCCCCAGCATGCCGCCCGTCACGCACAACCCACTGGCCATTGACCAGCACATCCCGCACCTGACGGTCACCACCAGCAAACAACCACCGGTTCAGAATTCCGTCACCACTGGCCGTCGCCAAGTACGGATCGCTGCCGTCCAGCACCAGCCAATCGGCACGCTTGCCCACTTCCAATGCACCAATCGGCTGGCCCAGTGCCTGAGCACCGCCATCCAGTGCTGCATCAAACAGCGTGCGCCCGACCATCGGTTGATCCGCGCCATACAAACGATTACGTCGCTGATCGCGCAGGCGCTGCCCGTATTCCAGCCAGCGCAACTCTTCCACCACGCTCAAGGACACGTGGCTGTCGGAGCCGATGCCCATGCGTCCGCCCTGGGCGAGGAAGTCCACGGCCGGGAAGATCCCGTCGCCGAGGTTGGCTTCGGTGGTCAGGCACAAGCCGGCGATGGCGCGACTCTTGGCCATCAGCGTGACTTCTTCCGGATTGGCGTGGGTGGCGTGGACCAGGCACCAGCGTTGATCGACTTCGACGTTTTCATACAGCCATTGCAGCGGACGGCGGCCACTCCAGGTCAGGCAGTCGTCGACTTCCTTCTGCTGTTCAGCGATGTGAATGTGCACAGGGCATTGTTTGTCGCTGGCCGCCAACACTTCGCTGATTTGCTGCGGTGTTACCGCGCGCAACGAGTGGAAGCACAGGCCCAGCGACTGTGCCTTTTGCTGAGCCAGCAAGGGTTGCAGGCGTGATTGCAGCTTCAGATAGTTTTCAGTGCTGTTGATAAAACGGCGCTGGCCTTCGTTCGGAGTCTGGCCGCCGAAACCGGAGTGGCTGTAAAGCACTGGCAGCAGAGTCAGACCGATGCCGGCGGAGCTGGCGGCCTGGCTGATGCGCAGGGCCAGTTCGGCTGGATCCGCGTAAGGCTGGCCATTGTTGTCGTGGTGTACGTAATGAAATTCCGCCACCGAGGTGTAACCGGCCTTGAGCATTTCGATGTACAGCTGGCGGGCGATGACGCCGAGTTGTTCCGGGCTGATTTTTCCGACGAGGCGATACATCAGATCGCGCCATGTCCAGAAACTGTCATTCGGATTACCGGCCACTTCCGCCAGCCCGGCCATGGCCCGCTGGAAAGCGTGGGAGTGCAGATTCGGCATGCCCGGCAGCAGCGGGCCACTCAACCGCTCGGCGCCATCTGCATGGGAATCGGCCTGGATATGGGTCAGGACGCCATCGGCGCTGACCTCAAGACGTACATTGTTGGCCCATCCACTAGGCAGCAGCGCGCGTTCGGCAAAGAAGGCGGACATGGTTCAGCACCCCATCGTGTGTTATTTGTATATACATATACAGACGTTTGCCTCGTCGGTAAACTCCGGCAAGCTAGCGACATTAACCAAATGACCAAGGATTAACCGTGCCGACTCCGCCTCCAGTCTCTCCGTTGGCCGCGAACATGGGCGACAGTCCGGCGCCCTTGTACGCCCGCGTCAAACAAATGATCACCCAGCAAATCGACAGCGGTAACTGGCCACCGCACTACCGCGTTCCGTCGGAAAGCGAGCTGGTCAGCCAGTTGGGCTTCAGCCGCATGACCATCAACCGCGCCCTGCGCGAGATGACCGCCGACGGTCTGTTGGTGCGCATGCAAGGCGTCGGCACGTTCGTCGCCGAGCCGAAAAGCCAGTCCGCACTGTTCGAAGTGCACAACATCGCCGACGAAATCGCCTCCCGTGGTCATCGCCACACCTGCAAGGTCATCACCCTTGAAGAAGAGGCCGCCGGTTCCGAGCGGGCCCTGGCCCTGGACATGCGCGAAGGCCAGAAAGTGTTCCATTCGCTGATCGTGCATTTCGAAAACGACATTCCGGTGCAAATCGAAGACCGTTTCGTCAACGCACTGGTGGCCCCGGACTACCTCAAGCAGGATTTCACCCTGCAAACGCCTTACGCCTACCTCAACCAGGTCGCGCCGTTGACCGAAGGCGAGCATGTGGTCGAGGCGATTCTGGCTGAGTCTTCCGAATGCAAGTTGCTGCAGATTGAAAAGGGCGAGCCGTGCCTGCTGATCCGCCGACGTACCTGGTCCGGTCGTCAGCCGGTGACCGCCGCCCGTTTGATCCACCCCGGTTCCCGTCATCGTCTGGAAGGTCGGTTTCATAAATGAATGAGCTGAAAGTTTTACGTGCAGTTGATTACCCGCGTATGCCGTGGAAAAACGGCGGCGGCAGCACCGAAGAAATCACCCGCGATGCCGGCACCGGTCTTGAAGGCTTTGGCTGGCGCCTGTCGATTGCTGACATTGGCGAGTCGGGCGGGTTTTCCACCTTCGCCGGTTACGAGCGGATCATCACCGTGTTGCAGGGCGACGGCATGACCCTGACGGTGGATGGTCAGAACACACGACCGCTGTTACCGCTGGACCCGTTTGCCTTCAGTGGCGAGAGCAAGGTGTCCTGCACGCTGCTTGGCGGAGCGATCCGCGATTTCAACCTGATCTATGCACCGCAGCGCTACAGCGCACGGTTGCAGTGGCTGGATGGCAAGCAGCGGTTTTTCAGTGAGGCCGGGACTGTGCTGGTGTTCAGCGTCAGTGATGAGCTTGAGGTGAAAGTCGGTAACAGTGCCTCGCAGCTGGGTCGTCATGATTGCCTGCAACTGGTCGGTAACACCGGGTTGCTGGAAGTCTCCAGTAATGGCGCCTGCTGTGTGATCGAACTGACTGCACGCTGATTACGGGTTGATTCGATCTTTTGTGGCGAGGGAGCTTGCTCCCGCTGGACTGCGAAGCAGCCCCGAAACCATTCAACCGTGATTTAACAGTTGAATCCGACTAGCCGGGTTTACGACGGCTTCGCCGCCGAGCGGGAGCAAGCTCCCTCGCCACAAAAGCAGTAACCCACGTCGTTCCCCAAAGCGCACCACTTTGTTACCGAACGCCCCAGCGTGGCGCAAAACCGCACTCAAGTAACAACTGCTAGCTCCCCACCAAAATCCCCCCGAAAAATTTCATCTACGCCTGAGCCCTTGATCCAGGCGCTCTCCAGCCCTTTCAGAATTTTTCTTGAATGCTCATCCAACAAGTTGGCCGCTTGATTGCATATGCTTGTATGTACAAGTAAAGACGTATGCGTATGAGTCGCTCGAGAGACTCCTCGCAACGTCCACTGATTCGCCTGTCGCGCAACGATGCGCACAGGCTGGCTTACCCACCGCCAGGGTTGGTTTGGATTGATCGCTGAGGAGTCTTTTTCGTGACTGACAACAAAATTACCAAGTTCCGTGACGTCGAAATCCGTGCTGCGCGCGGCAACAAGCTGACCGCCAAAAGCTGGCTGACCGAAGCGCCGCTGCGCATGCTGATGAACAACCTCGACCCGGAAGTCGCCGAGAACCCTAAAGAGCTGGTGGTTTACGGTGGTATCGGTCGCGCGGCACGTAACTGGGAGTGCTACGACAAGATCGTCGAGAGCCTGACCAACCTGAACGACGACGAAACCCTGCTGGTGCAATCGGGCAAGCCGGTCGGCGTGTTCAAGACCCACAGCAACGCCCCGCGCGTGCTGATCGCCAACTCCAACCTGGTGCCACACTGGGCCACCTGGGAACACTTCAACGAACTGGACGCCAAGGGCCTGGCCATGTACGGCCAGATGACCGCCGGCAGCTGGATCTACATCGGCAGCCAGGGCATCGTCCAGGGCAC
The DNA here is from genome assembly GCF_051216495.1 of Pseudomonas baetica. Lineage (GTDB taxonomy): Bacteria > Pseudomonadota > Gammaproteobacteria > Pseudomonadales > Pseudomonadaceae > Aquipseudomonas > Aquipseudomonas baetica_B. The sequence continues at coordinate 36,951 of NZ_JBPKAM010000056.1, forward strand.
CTACGAAACTTTCGTCGAAGCCGGTCGCCAGCACTACAACGACAACCTGACCGGCAAGTGGGTCCTGACCGCAGGCCTGGGTGGCATGGGCGGCGCCCAGCCGCTGGCCGCGACCCTGGCCGGTGCCTGCTCGCTGAACATCGAGTGCCAGCAGATCAGCATCGATTTCCGCCTGAAAACCCGCTATGTCGACGAGCAAGCCAAGGATCTGGACGACGCCCTGGCGCGTATCGCCAAGTACACCGCTGAAGGCAAGGCGATCTCCATCGCCCTGTGCGGCAACGCCGCTGAAATCCTCCCGGAACTGGTGCGTCGCGGTGTGCGCCCGGACATGGTCACCGACCAGACCAGTGCCCACGACCCGCTCAACGGCTACCTGCCAGCCGGCTGGACCTGGGACGAATACCGCGCTCGCGCCAAGACCGAGCCGGCCGCCGTCGTGAAAGCCGCCAAGCAATCGATGGCCGTACACGTCAAAGCCATGTTGGACTTCCAGAAAATGGGCGTGCCGACCTTCGACTACGGCAACAACATCCGTCAGATGGCCCAGGAAGAAGGCGTGGAAAACGCTTTCGACTTCCCTGGCTTCGTACCGGCCTACATCCGTCCGCTGTTCTGCCGTGGCATCGGCCCGTTCCGTTGGGCGGCACTGTCGGGCAACGCTGAAGACATCTACAAGACCGACGCCAAGGTCAAAGAACTGATCCCGGACGATGCCCACCTGCACAACTGGCTGGACATGGCCCGCGAGCGCATCAGCTTCCAGGGTCTGCCAGCGCGTATCTGCTGGGTTGGCCTGGGCTTGCGCGCCAAACTCGGCCTGGCCTTCAACGAAATGGTCCGCAGCGGCGAGCTGTCGGCGCCGATCGTGATCGGTCGCGACCACCTGGACTCCGGCTCGGTGTCGAGCCCGAACCGTGAAACCGAATCGATGCAGGATGGTTCCGACGCCGTGTCCGACTGGCCACTGCTCAACGCACTGCTCAACACCGCGAGCGGCGCGACCTGGGTTTCCCTGCACCACGGCGGCGGCGTCGGCATGGGCTTCTCCCAGCACTCGGGCATGGTGATCGTCTGCGACGGTACTGACGAAGCGGCCGAGCGTATCGCTCGCGTGCTGCACAACGACCCGGCCACTGGCGTGATGCGCCACGCCGATGCCGGCTACCAGATCGCCATCGACTGCGCCAAGGAACAAGGGCTGAACCTGCCGATGATCACCGGCAAGTAACACAAAAAACTGTGGGAGCTGGCTTGCCAGCGATGGCGATGGCATTGCTGGAATTGATGTTGAATGTGCCGACGTCTTCGCGGGCAAGCCCGCTCCCACAGGAATCGAGTAAACCGGGCGGAACAATTAAAACAATCCACAGAGGTTGAACCATGGCGGTTAACAGCGAACGTGCAGGCAACAAACCGTTGATCGAGAAACGCTCGATCGACTACATCCCGGAAGCGGAAAGACACGGTCGTCTGTTCAGCCAGTTCACCCTGTGGATGGGTGCCAACCTGCAAATCACCGCGATTGTCACCGGGGCCCTGGCTGTGGTGCTGGGCGGTGATGTGTTCTGGTCTTTGATCGGTCTGCTGATCGGGCAACTGCTCGGCGGCGGGGTGATGGCACTGCACGCGGCGCAAGGTCCCAAGCTTGGCCTGCCGCAGATGATTTCCAGCCGGGTGCAGTTCGGTGTTTACGGCGCGGCCATCCCGATCGTGCTGGTATGCCTGATGTACCTCGGTTTCACCGCCACCGGTACCGTGTTGTCCGGCCAGGCCCTGGGCCAGTTGTTTGGCGTCAGTGACACCGTCGGTATCCTGATTTTCGCCAGTGTCATCGTGCTGGTCACGGTGCTCGGTTACCGGGTGATCCACTGGATTGGCCGTGTCGCCAGCATCATTGGTGTCATTGCCTTTGTGTATCTGTTCAGCCGTCTGATGAGCCAGACCGACGTTGGCGCACTCCTGCAAATCCGCCACTTCAGCTGGAGCAGCTTCCTGCTGGCGGTGTCGCTCGCGGCGTCCTGGCAGATCGCTTTCGGCCCTTACGTGGCTGACTATTCGCGCTACCTGCCAAGCAAGACGTCTTCGGTGAAAACCTTTTTCGCCGCGGGTGCAGGCTCGGTGATCGGCGCGCAGGTGGCGATGATCCTCGGCGTGTTTGCCGCCGCCTCGGCCAACGGCCAATACGCCGGCCATGAGGTGGCCTACATCGTTGGTTTCGCCGGCAGTGGTGCCACCGCTGCGCTGCTGTACTTCAGCATCGCGTTCGGCAAGGTCACCATTTCCACGCTGAACTCCTACGGCAGCTTCATGTGCATCGCGACCATCATCAGCGGCTTCCGAGGTGACCTGAAGGTCTCGCGGTTGCAGCGTCTGGTGTGGGTGCTGGTCATCGTCGGTGCCGCGACCCTGATGGCGTTGCTCGGCCAGCATTCGTTCCTCGGTGCATTCAAGTCCTTCATCCTGTTCCTGCTGGCATTCTTCACGCCATGGAGCGCGATCAACCTGGTGGACTACTACTGCATCACCCGCGAACGCTATGACGTGCCGGCACTGGCCGATCCGAACGGTCGCTACGGTCGTTGGAATGTCCTGGGTATCAGCGTCTATGTCTTCGGCGTGCTGGTGCAGCTGCCGTTCATCTCTACTAAGTTCTATACCGGTCCGCTGGTGGCAGCCCTGGGTGACGTGGATATTTCCTGGATCATCGGTCTGGTGCTTCCCGCCGCCCTGTATTACGTGTGCGCGAAAAAATGGCATGGCACAGTGCCCGATCACCTGATTCTGCCGGTCGAGCAGGACAGTGTTGTACAACCAGAAACAAGTGGGGCCGGTCGCGCTGCGGCGCGGGCCTGATTGGACGTGGACAGGGCTGGATGCCTCTTGACTGCCGTAAGCCAATTCATGATTAGGAGCGTCACAACAATGAAATCGAACAAGACCCTGCTGACCACATTGCTTTCCATGGGCCTGCTGGCCAGCGCCGGCGCCACTCAGGCGGCGGGTTGGTGCGAGTCGGGCAAACCGGTGAAGTTCGCCGGCCTGAACTGGGAAAGCGCCATGCTCCTGACCGACGTGCTGCAAGTCGTGCTGGAGAAAGGCTACGACTGCAAGACCGACAGTCTGCCGGGCAACTCCATCACCATGGAAAACGCCCTGAGCAGCAACGATATCCAGGTGTTTGCCGAGGAGTGGGTCGGCCGCAGCGAGGTCTGGAACAAGGCCGAGAAGGCCGGCAAGGTTGTCGGCGTCGGCGCACCGGTTGTCGGTGCCGTTGAAGGTTGGTATGTGCCGCGTTACGTGATCGAAGGCGATGCCAAGCGTAAGCTGGAAGCCAAGGCGCCGGACCTGAAAAACATTGCCGACCTGGGCAAGTACGCCACCTTGTTCAAGGATCCGGAAGAACCATCCAAGGGCCGCTTCTACAACTGCCCGGCCGGCTGGACCTGTGAGCTGGACAACAGCGAAATGCTGAAAAGCTATGGCCTGGAAAACAGCTACACCAACTTCCGCCCAGGCACCGGCCCGGCGCTGGATGCCGCCGTGCTGTCGAGCTACAAGCGTGGCGAGCCGATCCTGTTCTACTACTGGTCGCCAACGCCGCTGATGGGCTTGGTCGACGCGGTGAAACTCGAAGAGAAGCCGGGCGTGAACAAGAGCGTGACCATCAAGGTCGGCCTGTCCAAGACCTTCCACGACGAAGCGCCGGAACTGGTGAGCGTGTTCGAAAAGGTCAACCTGCCGATCGACCTGCTGAACCAGAACCTGGGTCGCATGAGCAAAGAGCGAATCGAGTCGCCAAAACTGGCCAAGATCTTCCTGAAGGAACATCCTGAAGTCTGGCACCAGTGGGTGAGCGAAGACGCAGCCAAGAAAATCGACGCGGCCTTGTAGGTTGAGCTTCTCCGGCTGTCGACAGCGACAGCCGGATGCTTGATCGCAACCCCTTGATTGAGAGTCTCTTTATGTTTCCCGAAAGCTTTACCTTTTCCATCGCCGACTGGGTCAACGGTTGGGTCGATTCGCTGGTCACCAACTACGGCGACGTGTTCCGGCACATCTCCGACACCCTGTTGTGGGCCATCGTCAATCTCGAAGGGCTGCTGCGTGCGGCGCCCTGGTGGCTGATGCTGGCCATCGTGGCCGGTGTGGCCTGGCACGCGACCCGTAAAGTCGTGACCACGGCAGTCATCGTCGGTTTGTTGTTCCTGGTGGGTGCGGTCGGCCTCTGGGACAAACTGATGCAAACCCTGGCGCTGATGATGGTGGCGACGGTCATCTCGGTGCTCATTGGCATTCCGCTGGGGATTCTCTCGGCGCGCAGCAACCGCCTGCGTTCGGTGCTGATGCCGCTGCTGGACATCATGCAGACCATGCCGAGCTTCGTGTACCTGATCCCGGTGCTGATGCTGTTCGGCCTGGGCAAGGTTCCGGCGATTTTCGCCACCGTGATCTACGCCGCACCGCCGCTGATTCGCCTGACCGATCTGGGCATCCGCCAGGTCGACGGTGAAGTGATGGAAGCGATCAACGCCTTCGGTGCCAACCGCTGGCAGCAACTGTTCGGCGTGCAACTGCCTCTGGCCCTGCCGAGCATCATGGCCGGGATCAACCAGACCACCATGATGGCCCTGTCGATGGTGGTGATCGCTTCGATGATCGGTGCCCGTGGCCTGGGCGAAGACGTGTTGGTGGGGATTCAGACCCTCAACGTCGGACGTGGCTTGGAAGCCGGCCTGGCGATCGTGATTCTGGCAGTGGTGATCGACCGCATTACACAGGCGTACGGTCGCGCACGGCATGAGGTGAGCAAATGAACAACGCAACCGTAAGCAAGATCGAAGTCAAAAACGTCTTCAAGATTTTCGGCAACCGTTCCAAAGACGCGCTGGAAATGATTCGCCAGAAAAAGACCAAGGACCAGGTGCTGGCCGAGACCGGTTGCGTGGTCGGCGTCAACGACCTTTCGCTGAGCATCGGCAGTGGCGAGATCTTCGTGATCATGGGCCTGTCGGGCTCCGGCAAGTCCACACTGGTCCGTCACTTCAATCGTCTGATCGACCCGACCAGCGGCGCGATCCTGGTGGACGGCGTGGACATCCTGCAATACGACATGGAAGCCCTGCGCGAATTTCGTCGGCGCAAGATCAGCATGGTGTTCCAGAGCTTCGGCCTGCTGCCCCACAGAACGGTGGTGGACAACGTCGCCTACGGTTTGAAAGTGCGCGGCGAGAGCAAGCAGATGTGCACCGAGCGTGCGCTGCACTGGATCAACACCGTGGGCCTCAAGGGCTACGAAAACAAATACCCGCACCAGCTTTCCGGCGGCATGCGTCAGCGTGTGGGCCTGGCCCGCGCACTGGCGGCGGACACCGACATCATCCTGATGGACGAAGCTTTCAGCGCCCTCGACCCGTTGATTCGCGCCGAGATGCAGGACCAGTTGCTGGAGCTGCAAAAGACCTTGCACAAGACCATCGTCTTCATCACCCACGACCTCGACGAGGCCGTGCGTATCGGCAACCGCATCGCGATCCTCAAGGACGGCCGCCTGATCCAGGTCGGCACGCCGAAAGAGATCCTGCACTCGCCGGCGGATGAGTATGTCGATCGGTTCGTGCAGCGCAGGGCGGCGGTGGTTTAAAGGTTTGCGGCGTCAGTGCCGGCCCCTTCGCGAGCAGGCTCGCTCCCACAAGTGGAATGCGGTTCCCTGTGGGAGCG
>NZ_JBPKAM010000057.1:0-40852 GCF_051216495.1 Pseudomonas baetica
ACTCTTGCCCGAAAATGTTTTCCCCCCCCAGGTTTTGCGTTTAACTTTCCTCCCCCCCCCCCCCCCCTCCCCCCCCCCACAGGGTTTTGCATACTTAGTTACGCTTTAGCATCACCGGCAATTGCGCCACCAGCTTCACATTGTTCAGCGGCGCCCGAATAAACCCGCGCTGCGTGCCGTCCGGGCCGATCACCGCGAGGTTGCCGCTGTGGTCGACGGTGTAGTTCGGTTTGCTGGTGTCTGCGGGAATGAACGGAATGCTCACCGCGTTGGCGACTTTCTGCAGCTCTTCGGTCGAGGTCGGCGTCAGGCCAATGAACTGCGGATCGAAGTAGCCCAGGTATTGCTTGAGTTGCTTGGGCGTATCGCGGTTCGGGTCGACGCTGACCAGCACGATCTGCAATTTATCCACAGCCTCCGGCGGCAGTTCGCTTTTGATCTGGCGCAGTTGGGCAAGGGTGGTCGGGCAGATGTCCGGGCAGAAGGTGTAGCCGAAGAACAGCAGGCTCCATTTGCCTTTGAGTTCGTTGACCGCCACCGGCTTGCCGTCCTGATCGGTCATCTTCACATCCGGCAGATTGCGGCTTTGCGGCAATAGGATGATGCCGGCGTCGATCAGTGCCGTCGGGTCGCCCTGGCCTTTGCCGGAGAGCACTTTGTTGATGGTCAGGCCCAGGACCAGCGCGATCAGGGCGACAAGGATGAAGACGGTTTTCTGGGTTCGAGTCATAGGTTCAACAATAGGTAGTGGTCTACGAGCAGGGCGATGAACAACAGGAACAAGTAATAAATAGAGTACTTGAAGGTGTTGATCGCCGCGTGCGGCCGAGTGCCACGGTACAGCACCACGGCCCATTGCAGAAACCTCGCGCCGAGGCCAATGGCGCAAACCAGATAGAGCAGGCCGCTCATGTGGATCACGTAGGGCATCAGGCTGACGGCCAGCAGCGCGCCGGTATAAAGCAGGATGTGCACCTTGGTGTAATGCTCGCCGTGGGTCACCGGCAGCATCGGGATGTCGGCCTTGGCGTATTCCTCTTTGCGGTGGATGGCCAGCGCCCAGAAGTGGGGCGGGGTCCAGGCGAAGATGATCAGCACCAGCAGCAGCGGTTCTGCGCTGACGTGTCCGGTGGCGGCCGTCCAACCGAGCAGGGGCGGGGCTGCGCCGGCGAGGCCGCCGATGACGATGTTCTGTGGTGTCGCGCGTTTCAGAAAACCGGTGTAGACCACCGCGTAACCCAGCAGCGAAGCCAGGGTCAGCCAAGCGGTCAGTGGATTGGTGAACGCCAGCAGCAACGCCTGCCCAAGCACTGCCAGCACCAGGGCGAATGTCAGTGCTGCCGTCGGTGAGACGCGTCCCTCGGCCAATGGCCGTTTGTGAGTGCGGGCCATTACTGCATCGATGCGCCGATCCACCACATGGTTCACCGCTGCGGCACCGCCTGCGCACAGCGCAATGCCCAGGTTGCCGAAAACCAGCACGGTCCATGGCACGCCGGCGCGGGTCGCGAGGAACATCCCGACCAGTGAGGTGATGAGCATCAGCACCACCACTTTGGGTTTGGTCAGTTCCAGGTAGTCACGCCAGATCCCCGGCCCCGCACGCTCGCCAATCAGAATCGCCATGGCATCTCTCCTTTTATTGTTATGGGCCCGGCTGAATGTTTACGCGGGCTGAAACGCCAGCGAGTTGGCTGCTTGACCCGAACCAGACTGGTTCGCGCGTGATAGTTGACCAGCACCATCGTCAGCAGCAGCGCCGCGCCGCCGGCGTTGTGCGCCACGGCAATCGGCAGCGGCAGATGAAACAGCACGTTGCTGATACCCAGGGTGATTTGCGCAGCGAGGGCGAGTAGTACCAACCCGGCGAGACGCGTCATGCCGACGACTTTCAGTTGCCAGGCGAGGCCGAGCAGCACCAGCGTTACCAGCAGTGCGCCGATGCGGTGAGTCAGGTGAATGGCTGTGCGGGCATCGCTGTCCAATTGCCCGCCCAGGTAGTTCGGGCCGATGTGCTGGGTCAGGTGAAAGCCGTTGGCGAAATCAGTGGCTGGCAGCCATTGGCCGTGGCAAGTCGGGAAGTCGATGCACGCCACGGCGGCATAGTTGGAACTGACCCATCCGCCGAGGGCGATCTGCACGATCACAACCAACAGGCCTGCGGTCGCCCAGCGCTGCAAGCGACGTGGCACTGTCAGTGCCGGTAGCACGCCGGAGAGGCGCAAGGTCAGCAAGAACAACAGGCTCAAGGTGGCGAACCCGCCGAGCAAATGTCCAGTCACCACCTGCGGCCAGAGCTTGAGCGTGACGGTCCACATGCCGAAGGCCGCCTGGGCGAACACCACCGCCAACAGGAACAACGGCAGCTTTACCGGTTGCCCTGGATGCCGGCGATGGACCCAGGCCCGGCCGGCCAGCACCGAAATCAGCAAGCCGAGGGTGCCGGCGAAGTAGCGATGGACCATCTCGTTCCAGCCTTTGTGGGCTTCCACAGGAGCGTCCGGGAAATGCAATTCGGCATGGGCCAGTTGGGCTTCGCTTTTCGGCACGCTGATAAAGCCGTAGCAGCCGGGCCAGTCCGGGCAGCCGAGGCCGGCGTGGGTCAGGCGGGTGTAGGCGCCGAGCAACACCACAATCAGCGCCAGCAAGGTGGCAAACAACGCGAGGCGAAATCCAGGTTTGGCCATGACGATGCCCTTATCCGATATTCGACAGTTTCAGCAGGTGACGCAGGTCGTTGAGCAGGTCCTTGCCTTTGACCGATGGGTCGTAGCGCAGTACCAGATTGCCGTGGGGGTCGATGATCCACAGTTGCGGCACCGCCTTGTCGCCGGTGGCCTTGCTGAAGGAGGCCTTATTGAAAATGCTCAGGTCCAGTGGATAGCGCTGTAATTGAGGATACTCGCGCGCAAGCTTGGCATCGTAATCACTGCTCAGCGGTTGCGCGGCAGCCAGTGCGTGACTGGCACGCCCCGCATCGCGGCCCAGGCCGATTTGAATTTGCCGTGCCAAATACACCAGCTGCTGACAGTCGACCGAGCAATCCTTGGGTGCTGTCACCAGCAGCTGCCAGCGTTCCTCCTGAGCCTGTACGCCAAGGTCGGCACGGGTCTGGCCGTTGCCGATCAGCTCACCGTGATAACTGCGGCCCTCCGGCACCCAGAACTGCAATTTGTACATGCCGGTGGCGAGGATCATCGGACCGACGACCCCGAGTACGATCAACAGCAGTTGCAAGCGTCCTTTGCGTCGGCTCGGCGGCGTTTTTGTCTCAGACATGCTGGGTGGATTCATGGCCGCTCCCATGGTGTTTCTCCTTTGCGTTGTGCCATCCGAGGTAGAGATAAAGGCCGAGCAGGGCGAGCGACAGGGCGAACCACTGCACGGCATAAGCGATGTGTTTTTCCGGGCCCATGGCAACGACTGGCCAATCGGCCTGGTAGGTTGCGGGCCCGGTTTCTGCGCGTAATTCGTAAGCGAAACCTTCGCGGTCCAGGGTTTTCCAAAGGGCTTTCGGGTCAACGGCCGTCAGCAATTTTGGCCAGGTACTGGTGCTCGGGTCGGCGTGGAGCTGGAACGCCGCACCGGGGGAAACGTAGACCCAGGTATCGAGTGTCAAGGTGTCGGTGGGCGTCGTGAATTGCGGCGGTGTACGCCGGTCTGGCCAGGGCAGCCAGCCGCGATTGACCAACAGCCACAGCCCGGTCGCCTGATCCTGAAACGGTTGCAGCAACTCGACCCCGACCTTGCCGCCGCGCTGGCGATTGTCCAGTAACAAACTGTGGGCCGCATCGAACTGGCCGTGCAGGCGCAACCGGCGAAAGGCTGGATCCGTTGTATGTTGCAGCGCGGTACTGGCCATCGGTTCCGCTGCCCGTCGTTCGGCGTAGGTTTGCAGCAGCGCGCTTTTTTCCGCCCCCCGGCTCAATTGCCAGAACCCGAGCGACACCAGCAGCGGCAGAAGAAGCGCTACCACCAGCGTCGGCACAATGCCCGGCCGGAATCGCTTCATGGCGTCGCCAGAAAGTCGGTCAGTGCGATAGCTATACTCAAGTGCATCGCTTGTCCCCCGGAGTTCCACCATGCTCAAAGCAGCTATCGTCCTGATGCTGATTGCCACGGTTGTCAGCCTGTTCAGCGGCCTGTTTTTTCTGGTCAAGGACGACAGCAGCTCGAACCGCCTCGTCATTGCCTTGAGTGTTCGTGTTGCCCTGGCCGCGATCACCGTCGGCTTGATTGCCTGGGGTTTTTTCAGCGGCCAGCTTGTCTCGCACGCGCCTTGGTAACTGTAGGAGCGAGCAAGCTCGCGAAAAACTTCATGACAACGCGTTAATTCAGATAATCCGCGTTATCGTTAACGACCATCGCGAGCATGCTCGCTCCTACAGTACGTAGACGAAAATGAACAATCCGATCCACACCACGTCCACGAAGTGCCAATACCAGCTCGCGGCTTCGAAGCCGAACTGATGCTCGTTGTCGAAGTGCCCACGCAAGATGCGCATCAGCATCACGAACAAAATGATGGTGCCGATGGTCACGTGGGCGCCGTGGAACCCGGTGAGCATGAAGAACGTGGCGCCGTAGATGCCGGAGCCCAGGGTCAGGCCCAGTTCGTGGTAAGCGTGGATATATTCTTCGGCCTGAAAGCCGAGGAACGCGCAGCCCAGCAACACGGTGATCGCCAACCAGAGTTTCAGCGCACCGCGATGGCCCTTTTTCAAGGCGTGGTGGGCGATGGTGATGGTGACGCTGGAGCTCACCAGCAACACGGTATTGAGCAGCGGCAAGCCCCAGGGGCTGATGACCTCCTTCGGCGGTACGAAGAGTTTGGAATCCGGGTTATTCAGCAGCGGCCAGGTCCACTCGAAGCCAGGCCACAACATATGCGCCAGGCCTTTGGTACCTTCACCGCCCAGCGCTGGGCCGGAAATGTGGCGCACATAAAACAGCGCGCCGAAGAAGGCGATGAAGAACATGACTTCCGAGAAAATGAACCAGCTCATGCCCCAGCGGAACGAGCGATCCATCTGTGCGCTGTACAGCCCGCCGCGGCTTTCCTTGATCACCGTGCCGAACCAGCCGAACAGCATGTAGGCCAGCAGCAGGCCGCCAACGAAAAAGATCAGCGGGCCGTGGGACTCCGGCCGGGCGGCCTTCAGATCGTTGAACCAGGTGCCCAGGCCAAACACGGTGACGAACATCCCGACCGTGGCGATGATCGGCCATTTGCTCTGGGCCGGAACGTAATAGTGCTCATGAGTTGCCATTTATTGTTCTCCTTATCGGGCACGCTCAACCGCCAGTGTTTACAGCTACCGGTGGATGTCGGGCGGTGATATCGAACAGCGTGTAGGACAGCGTCAGGTGCTTCACATCCTTGGGCATGTCGCGGTCAACGATGAAACGTACCGGCATTTCTATTCGTTCACCGGGCTGCAGCACTTGCTGGGTAAAGCAGAAGCATTCGGTCTTGTGGAAATACGCCGCCGCGGCGCTTGGCGCGATGCTCGGCACGGCCTGGGCGCTCATCGGCCGATCGGTCGGGTTGTGCGCAATGAAGATCATCTCGTTCACCGCTCCCGGGTTGGCCGTCAGTTCATCGCTCTTGGGGTAGAAGTCCCAGGACATGTCGACGGAATTGGTCGTCAGAAACTGCACGCGGACTTGCCGCGAGGTATCGACCGTTTGCTCGCCCTCATACTGCCCGGCAGTCTTGCCGTTGATGCCGAACGCCTTGCACATCACGTCGTAGATCGGCACCAGGGCAAACCCGAAGACAAACATCGCCACCACCACCAGTAATAGTCGGGTGACCAGTTTCTTCATCGAAATCGAGTCAGCCATGATTCCCGACCTCTTCGCATAACCCTGTAGGAGCGAGCATGCTCGCGATGGTCGTTAACGATGACGCGGGGGGCCTGAAACCCCACGGCGCTCTCGGGTTTTTCGCGAGCATGCTCGCTCCTACAGTGAGGCGTTTCATTTCACTTCCGGCGGCGTGGTGAAGGTGTGGTACGGCGCCGGTGACGGAATGCTCCACTCCAGGCCTTCGGCCCCGTCCCATGGTTTGGCCGGTGCTGGCGGGCCGCCGCGGATGGTCTTGATCACGATGAACAGGAAGAAGAGCTGCGTGGCGCCAAACATGAACGCGCCGATGGACGACACCATGTTGAAGTCGGCGAATTGCAGGTTGTAGTCCGGGATCCGCCGCGGCATGCCTGCCAGCCCCACGAAATGCATGGGGAAGAAGGCCATGTTCATGCCGATGAACGACAGCCAGAAATGCAGCTTGCCGAGGGTTTCGTCGTACATGTGGCCGGTCCATTTCGGCAGCCAGAAATAGGCCGAGGCGAAGATCCCGAAGATCGCCCCCGGTACCAACACGTAGTGGAAGTGCGCAACGACGAAGTACGTGTCCTGGTATTGGAAGTCCGCCGGAGCAATGGCCAGCATCAGCCCGGAGAAACCGCCGATGGAGAACAGGATGACGAACGCCACGGCGAACAGCATCGGTGTTTCGAAGGTCAGCGAACCCTGCCACATGGTGCTGGCCCAGTTGAACACCTTGACCCCGGTGGGCACCGCGATCAGCAACGTGGCGTACATGAAGAACAGCTCGCCCACCAGCGGGATGCCGACCACGAACATGTGGTGCGCCCAGACGATGAAGGACAGGAACGCGATACTCGCCGTGGCGTAGACCATCGACGTGTAGCCGAACAATGGCTTGCGCGAAAAGGCCGGAATGATCGAGCTGACGGCACCGAAGGCCGGCAGGATCATGATGTACACCTCGGGGTGACCGAAAAACCAGAACACATGCTGGAACAACACCGGATCACCGCCACCGGCAGCACTGAAGAAGCTGGTGCCGAAGTGGATGTCCATCAGCATCATCGTCACGCAGCCGGCCAGGACCGGCATCACCGCAATCAGCAGGAATGCGGTGATCAGCCAGGTCCAGACGAACAGCGGCATTTTCATCAGCGTCATGCCGGGAGCGCGCAGGTTGAGGATGGTGGCGATCACGTTGATCGCGCCCATGATCGAGCTGATCCCCATCAAGTGGATGGCGAAGATGAAGAAGGTCACGCTTTCCGGCGCGTAGGTCGTCGACAGCGGCGCATAGAACGTCCAGCCGAAGTTCGGCCCGCCACCGGGGGTGAACAGGGTCGAGACCAACAGCAGGAACGCCGCCGGCAGCAACCAGAAGCTGAAGTTGTTCATCCGCGGCAACGCCATGTCCGGTGCGCCGATCATCAACGGAACCATCCAGTTGGCGAGGCCGACGAAGGCTGGCATCACCGCACCGAAAACCATCACCAGACCGTGCATGGTGGTCATCTGGTTGAAGAATTCCGGCTGGACGATTTGCAGACCCGGCTGAAACAGCTCGGCGCGAATCACCATCGCGAACGTACCGCCGAGCAGGAACATGGAGAACGCAAACCACAGGTACAGCGTGCCGATATCCTTGTGGTTGGTGGTCAGCACCCAGCGCATCAGGCCTTTGGCAGGGCCGTGGGCATGCTCGGTGTGGGTATGAACAGGGTCATCGATGACAACAGTCATTTCATGTCTCCTGCAAACGGATGGGCTGGGCGGGTCGGGGCGCAGTACCCCGACCGGTTCCTGGTGTACGCAATGGACCGGGTCATTTGCTTTCCGCCTGTTTCAGCTCCAGTACTTCTTTAGGCGTGACCATGTCGCCCTTGTTGTTGCCCCAGGCGTTACGTTCGTAGGTCACTACCGCCGCGATATCGACTTCCGAGAGCTGCTTGCCGAACGCCGCCATCGCGGTGCCTGGCTTGCCGTGGAAGACAATGCTCAAGTGAGCGTCTTTCGGTCCGGTGGCGATTTTCGAGCCCTTGAGCGCCGGGAACATCGGCGGCAAGCCCTGGCCCTCGGCCTGGTGGCAGGCCACGCAAGTGGTGTGATAGACCTTGTCGCCGCGCTCCTTGAGTTCGTCGAGGGTCCATTCCTTGCTGGTCAGCTCTTTGAGTTGCGCGACTTCAGCCTTGCGTTCGGCCAGCCATTTTTCGTAGTCGGGTTTGTCCTTGACCTCGACCACGATGGGCATGAAGCCGTGGTCCTTGCCGCACAGTTCGGCGCACTGGCCACGGTAGATGCCGGGCTTGTCGACGCGGGTCCAGGCTTCGTTGACGAATCCCGGGATCGCATCGCGCTTGACCGCGAAGGCGGGCACCCACCAGGAGTGAATCACGTCGGCGGAGGTCACGAGGAAGCGCACCTTGGCGCCGATCGGCAGCACCAACGGCTTGTCGACTTCGAGCAGGTAATGCTCGTTCTTGGCTTCCTTGTTGTGGATCTGATCGGCGGGGGTAGCCAGGTTGCTGAAGAACTCGACGTCCTGGCCCAGGTACTTGTAGTGCCACTTCCACTGGTAGCCGGTGATCTGGATATCGATATCCGGCTCGCTGGCGTCGTACATCTTGATCAGTGTGGCCGTCGCAGGAACCGCCATGGCCACCAGAATGATGAAGGGCACGATGGTCCAGAGGATTTCGACGGTGGTGCTTTCATGAAATTTTGCGGCGACCTGCCCGGTCGAGCGGCGATGCAGGATCATCGACCAGAACATGGCGCCGAAGACGATGATGCCGATCACTACACAGATCCAGAAGATGGTCATGTGCAGGTCAAATACAGCGTGACTGATTTCAGTCGCTCCAGGCGCCATATTCACAGTCCAGGCCGCTTGTGCCTGACTGAAAATCGACCACAACAGGAGGCCCATCCAGACATGTGGATGTCGCATCATTGCGGGTTCCCCTTATCGTTCTTGTTATCCCGCCGGCTTTCACCTGCGGCAAGGGAGCGGCTGCATCAGACTACGAACTTGAATCGCCGGGCCTTGCTGCAGTTGCAGTCGGGCGTCATCAGCTAACTCCATTCATGAGCGAGTATAGACAGCGACTCTCACCTCGCAATGTGAAGGCGTAAATCAACTGAAACAGCATTAACTTGCGTTACAGGTCACGAATGGAGAAGGATGCAGACGAGTGGTGGCAAACCGATATAACGGGGGCGTCTCAAGGATGAAATAATTATGACAAATGCGTCTTAGCATTTTTCGTAAGCCAGCTAAGTTATGTCTTCCCTATTTCATTGCCTTTGTTTCCTGGAGTTTTCATGAACACCGCCGCATTGCGCGAGCAGATCCAAAAAGCCCAACAACACGAAGCCGAGACCCGCCTGCTGACTCGTCAGCTGGAAAGCAAACTGCCTCATCTACACCCGGCGATCCAATTGCCGGAAACGGACGCCAATGGCGTGCTGACGCGTTTTGTCGCCGCCTACATCGACGAAGTTCCTGATCTGCTGGAAGCAGCCAATGAAGTCGCCAGGGAAGCGGGTATCGAGTCACAGATCAAACCGGTGTTGAAAATCGCCGAACAGTACTTCCTTCAGCCGCCGGCAATCATGGCCGGTCACGTCGGGCTCGACAGCCTGCTGGATGAAGCCTACCTGGCGCATCGGTTCGTCGAAGAGGTCAACGACCTGTACATCAAGCATTTCGGCCAGCCACTGATCCCCTTGGACATGACGGTCGCCAATCTGATTGCTCACCAATTGATCGGTGAGGAATTTGCCAACCAACTGGACGAAGTGGTGCATCACGCCGTGGACCAAATGCTCAACGACGACAGCTTTGCGCTGGAGTCGGTCGAAGCCTACCGCGAGAAGCTCAGCAGCCCGGACACCGGTGCGGCGTGGAAGCGCTGGCCGTGCATGTCCCGCCGCCTGGGCGTGGGCCTCGAACTCGAGGCCTGACCGCATCCCTTGTAGGAGCGAGCATGCTCGCGATGGTCGCTAACGATAACGTTGGCTCTCTGACACCCCGCGGGGTTCTGTCATCCATCGCGAGCATGCTCGCTCCTACAGGTTACTTATGCCGCTGAACCAATTCCGATGTTGGTCCGTACACGTCCTTCAAGCCTGCGTTTCAACCCGCGCGATTCGATCAACAGCTTCGAACCCTTGGCCGCATTCGCCCGTCCCCAATCTTCCAACAACTCCAGACAGGAGTGATCGATGTAGCTCAGGTTATTGAGCGGCACGTGCACCGTGGTGCCTGGCGCAATGCTGCTCAGGATCCGGGTCAGAGCCGGTACTTTGAGGAAAGTCGCCGCGCCCACCAGGCGTAACTCCATTTCGCCGTCCCCAGGCAGGTCGATCAGGCTGATCTTCAAGCGTGAAGCCTTCAGCGCCAGTTTCACCAGGGTCAGGCCGAAACCGATCAGCACACCGGTCAGCAAGTCAGTGAAGATGATCGACAGTGCCGTCGCGGCGTAGGTGAACATCGGCATCCGGCCGTAGCGACCCAGACCGCGGAAGGTCTTGAGGTCTACCAGTTTGAAACCGGTGTAAACCAGCACACCGGCCAGGCTCGCCACCGGAATACTCTGCAGCACGCTCGACAGCAACAGCACGAATGCCAGCAGCCATAGGCCGTGGAAAATCGTCGAATAACGGGTGGTGGCGCCGGCCTGGACGTTAGCCGAACTGCGCACGATCACCCCGGTCATCGGCAATGCACCGAGCAATCCGCAGAGCATATTTCCCACGCCTTGCGCTGACAGCTCTCGGTCGAAGTCCGAACGCTGGCCACTGTGCATGCGATCCACCGCAGCAGCGGAGAGCAGGGTTTCGGCGCTGGCAATGAACGCCACGGCGAACGCGGCGATCAGCAGCGTGGGGTCAGCGAGGTTGAGCAGGTCCGCAGGCTTGAGCCAGTCGATGGCTTCGGCCAGGTTGTCTGGGACTTCAACCCGCTTGACGGGTAATGCCAGCACCAGACTGGCGATTGTCGCCAGACCGACCCCGAGCAACGCTCCGGGAATGAATCGTAGCGAATGCGGGCGACATTTTTCCCAGAGCCACATTACTGCAATGGTCGAAAGTCCGAGCAGACCGGCCTGCCAGCCGAACGACGGCAGTGCCTGGGCTATCGCGCCGGGGAACGCCGTGAGGTTATCCAGGCCGGAGGGTTTCGGTGCGGCGTCGAGCATCACGTGCACCTGCGACAGCACGATCAGCACGCCAATCCCGGCGAGCATGCCGTACACCACCGCGGGTGCAGTGACCCGGAACCAGCAACCGAGCTTGAAACGCCCGGCCAGCAATTGCAGAAAACCTGCCAGTAACAGGATGGGTCCGAGCATGGCCATGCCGTGCTGGCGAACCAGTTCGAACACCAACACAGCCAAGCCTGCCGCGGGACCGCTGACTTGCAGGGGAGAACCTGCCAACCAGCCCACGATCAATCCACCGACGATGCCGGTGATCAGGCCTTTGGCAGGGGGCAGTCCCGAAGCGATGGCAATGCCCATGCACAGGGGCAGGGCGACCAGAAACACAACCACCGAAGCCAACAGCTCCCGTGGCAGTACAGCTTTCAATTGAGCAGCACGCATGGTGACTCTCCCGAAGTTTTCTTCAGGCGTGGCGAGGCCGGACCGCTGAAACAGCGGCCGGCGTCAAACCACACAGATTTTTAGGAAGATTTAGAAGCGCGCTTTGGGCGTCGCCACCGGAATCGGTCGGCTGCCATCGAGCGGCAGGAAACAGCCCTGATCCGCGTCGTAAGCTTTGATTTCGCTGGTTTCGATGTCGTAGACCCAGCCATGGATGAACAGATGACCGTTCGCCATGCGCGAGGCTACCGAGGGATGGGTACGCAAGTGTTGCAATTGGGCGATGACATTTTCCTCGGTGAGGATATGCATGCTCTCGTTTTCGTTAGTGCAGTTGCAGTTGTCGTGCACCATGGTTTTCGCGACTTCCGCATGTCGCAGCCAGGCTTTGACCGTGGGCATTTTTTCCAGGCTATCGGGATTGAGTACCGCACGCATCGCGCCGCAATCGGAGTGGCCGCAAATGATGATGTGCTGTACGCCGAGCGCCAGAACGGCATATTCGATGGCGGTGGAAACGCCGCCATTCATTTGACCGTAGGGTGGTACGACGTTGCCGACGTTCCGGGTCACGAACAGATCGCCCGGCGAACTCTGGGTGATCAGCTCGGGGACAATGCGCGAGTCTGCGCAGGTAATGAACATCGCCCGTGGCTGTTGGGCCGTGGCGAGTTTCTTGAAGAGTTCTTCCTGCTGTGGAAAGACCTCATGATGAAAATGCAAAAAGCCGTCAACGATACGCTTCAACGCTGCATCGGCGGTTTCCACCTCGGGTTGGGTAGAAGCCGACGCAGCCAACGGCTGTTTATCCTTGTCACTCATGATTCATCCTCTTTGGCGGGCTCAGGGAGTTGTCCCGTGTTGACCGGTGTGAAGCCAGTGGCTGGTTAAAAAACATCCAGGTCATGAAGCTCGACCCATCAGTCACTCGATGAACAAGGTAGCGGCCGAATCTTAACTCAAACTGAATCAAGGGCTCTAGAACGTGTGTTCCAGGTCACAAAAAACGTGACCAGTCCAAAACATTCACGTACTTCCCAGTAATCAACCTTAGGCCAATTGTCCTTAAATCAGTGACATTTGGCGACCCGGCGGACAAAAGGCTTCGCAGTCCAGATTAAAGCCTTCCCGTCGATTGAGTCCCAGGCGCTTGATGGTTTTGGCAAAACGCTGAGCCAGCAGGTCGGCAAAAGGACCTTCACCGCGCATTCTCGCCCCGAAGCGACTGTCGTACAGCTCACCGCAACGGCTCTGGCGAATCAGGCTCAGCACATGGGCGGCTCGTTGCGGATAATGGGCCGTCAGCCATTCTTCAAACAGCGGTGCCACCTCCAGTGGCAGGCGCAACATCATATAAGCAGCACTTTGCGCCCCGGCCGCATGGGCTTCGGTGAGCAGGTTTTCGAGCTCGCTGTCGTTGATCATCGGAATCATCGGTGAACACAGGACACCCACCGGTATTCCCGCATCGTGCATGACCCGTATCGCTCGCAACCGGGCTTTTGGCGCCGCTGCCCGGGGTTCGAGGATGCGTTTGAGTTCGTCATCCAGGCTGGTCAGGCTGATCATCACGGCTACCAGCCGTTGACGGGCGAGTTCGGTCAGCAGGTCCAGATCGCGAAGAATCAGCGAGCCCTTGGTGACGATGGTCACCGGATGGCGGTAACGCAACAACACTTCGAGGGTTTGCCGGGTGATTTTGTATTCGCGCTCAATCGGTTGATAAGGATCGGTATTGGAGCCGAGATTGATCGGTGCGCATTGATAGCCGCGTTTGGAAAGCTGCGCTTCCAGCACGTCCACGGCGTTGGTCTTGGCGATCAGTTTGGTTTCGAAATCCAGCCCGGGCGACATGTCCCAATAGGCGTGGCTGGGGCGCGCATAACAATAGATGCAGCCGTGTTCGCAACCACGGTAGGGATTGATCGAGCGATCGAAGGGCAGGTCCGGCGAGTTGTTGCGGGTGATGATGGTCTTCGCCGTTTCGATTTGCACCTCGGTGCCCTGGGTCATCGGCACTTCCTGATACCAGCCGTCGTCCTCGGCCACTGAACGGTTCGGTGCAAAGCGGTTGTGTGGGTTGGTCGCGGTGCCGCGTCCCCGAGGAGGCAGTGGAGTAGCCATCAGTGCGGTCCTTTAGCTGTATATGCATACAGTATCCGAGAATCGCCAGGCCGGCCAGTGCCGTTCGGCACTCAGAGCATTTGCGCGAACACTCATGTCATGGCGGGAAACATATGACCCGTAGTGTTCTGTTATTTCATCAGTACCATCTTCAACACACGGATTGGTCGTGTGCTCATTATTAAAAGGATTTAAATAATGTCGAATTACAATCAGCGCGGTGTGTTTCTACAGTTATTACGCCCTACTATTCTGAATCCAAAGGAAGTTCGGGTTTCCATGCAGTTTGCGTTTAAGGAAGAAGGTTACGACCCGGCAATCGGTGGCGTCACTTGTTCCTTGCTCGACTCGACCTTTCGCGAGGCGGTGTCGAATGATGGTGGTGTCACCTTTACGATAAAAACCCCCACTGACGTTGACGGTGATGGTGACATCGATATGCAGGACAAGGTCGTACTGGTGGGGTTGGCGAAAGCTTATTCGAAGATCATCAATCCCTGAGCCGGGAATGCGTCCGGCTCTTCAAACGGGCGAATGTGTGTGATCCGAAGCATGAAGCGGCACTTTAATAGTGTGCCGTTTCTTGTTTTTTGATCTGAAGCCTTCGATTCACAATTCTTTGACAGGGACCTCACGGGTCCTTAACCAGCAGACAACGACACTACGCTCATTCAAACTTTCCGAATGGTCGTCCAGGTATGTCATTACCACGTCTTTCAATTGCGACGTTGCTGTTATCGCTGTCCGCGGTTTTCAATCTCGTCCTTGCTGACGACGCCACCTTGCCTCGCCCGGCGGAATGGGCGCAACCGGTGGAAGTGCAATACAACCTCTTTCAGATGTCACCCACGCTCTACCGCAGCGCGCTGCCGGACAGCGGAGCGGTGCCCTTGCTGGAAAAACTCAAGGTTGCGACGGTGATCACGTTTCTGCCTGAACCGGATTCACGCTGGTTGAGCGCACCGGATATCGCGCAAGTGCAACTGCCCTACCGCACCAACCATGTCGATGACGCCGATGTGCTCAAGGCCCTGCGCGCCATTCAGGAAGCTGAAGCCAAAGGTCCGGTATTGATGCACTGCAAGCACGGCTCTGACCGCACCGGCCTGATGGCGGCCATGTACCGCGTGGTGGTGCAGGGTTGGAGCAAGGAAGATGCGTTAAGAGAAATGACCGAGGGTGGTTTTGGTGACAGCACCCACTTCAAGGACGGCGTTCGCTACATGATGAAGGCGGATGTCGACAAGCTTCGCACAGCGTTGGCCAATGGCGATTGCAGTACGAGCCCGTTCGCGGCGTGCTCGATGAAGAGCTGGTTGCAGTCGGCACATATCCAGTAGCGGCCCTTCCGCTGCATTGCGCAGAGGAAGGGCGTTTTGCGACTCAGTGCTGCTCGTCAGTCTTTTTCTTCAGTTTCGGATTCGGAAAAAACTGCACGGCTTGAACTTTGGTATCCGCGGGTTTCACGACGGGGGTATTGACCCGCGTGCCCAATTCCTTGGGCACGGACAACCCTTGTTCATTCAACGTGTCGGAATAACCGCAGGCCACGCATTCGCGATGTGGCACGCTGTCTTCGTTCCACATCATCAGCTTGTCGGGCTCGCTGCAGGCCGGGCAAACCGCACCGGCGATAAAGCGTCGTTTGGTAATCACGGGACCCTCACTCATGCTGCCGCGTCCTCACTCAGGCCGCTGTGGCGCAACAGTGCGTCAATTGATGGCTCGCGGCCACGGAAATCGACGAACAGCACCATCGGCTCCTGCGAACCGCCGCGCGCCAGGATCGCTTCACGAAATGCGCGACCGGTTTCGGCGTTCAGCACACCTTCCTCTTCGAACTTCGAAAAGGCATCTGCCGACAGTACTTCTGCCCACTTGTAGCTGTAGTAACCCGCGGCATAACCGCCAGCGAAGATATGGGCGAAGCTATTCGGGAAGCGGTTGTAGGCTGGCGGACGCATCACCGAAACCTCGTCGCGCACACCTTCAAGCACTTGCAGCACGCTGCGGCCGTCGCCGTGGGTGGCGTGGAGCTCGAAGTCGAACAGCGAGAATTCCAGCTGGCGCACCATCATCAGGCCAGACTGGAAGTTCTTAGCCGCGAGCATTTTTTCCAGCAGGTCCTGAGGCAGTGGTTCGCCGCTTTCGTAATGACCGGAAATCAATGCCAGGCCTTCCGGTTCCCAGCACCAGTTCTCCATGAACTGGCTTGGCAGCTCGACCGCATCCCAGGCCACGCCGTTGATGCCGGAGACGCCGGCGTGTTCGACGCGGGTCAGCAGGTGGTGCAGGCCATGGCCGAACTCATGGAACAGAGTCGTGACTTCGTCATGAGTCAGCAGTGCAGGTTTGCCGCTGTCGGCTGGGGTGAAGTTGCACACCAGGTTGGCCACCGGGCTTTGCAGCACACCCTCGGCGTTGCGACGACGGTCACGGGCACCGTCCATCCAGGCGCCGCCGCGCTTGTTGGCGCGAGCATACAGGTCGAAGAAGAAGCGGCCGACGTGCTGGCCGTTTTCTTTGATTTCAAACAGGCGAACATCCGGGTGCCAGGTGTCGAAGCCTTTCTGCTCGGTGATCTCGATGCCGTACAGACGTTGCACAATGGCAAACAGACCGCTCAGTACTTTATCGATCGGGAAGTAAGCACGCAGGGCTTCCTGGGCAACGCTGTAACGCTGCTCGCGGAGTTTTTCGCCATAGAAACCGCTGTCCCAGCTCTGCAGGTCCGGGCAACCTTGTTCGGCGGCATAAGCCTTGAGCTGTTGCAGGTCCTGAGCGGCGAAAGGTTTGCTGCGCTTGGCCAGGTCGCGCAGAAAGCTCAGTACCTGGTCGCTGGATTCGGCCATTTTGGTCGCCAGGCTCAACTCCGAAAAACTGGTGAAGCCCAGGAGCTTGGCCAGCTCCTGGCGCAGGTCGAGGATTTCTTCCATGACCGGGCCGTTATCGTTCTGACCGGCATTCGGACCCTGATCCGACGCTCGGGTGCAGTAGGCGGCGTAGACTTCTTCGCGCAGGGTACGATCCTGGGCGTAGGTCATCACCGCGTAGTAGCTCGGGAATTCCAGGGTGATCAGCCAGCCTTCGAGGTCTTTGGCCTGGGCGGCCGCGGCCATTTGCGCTTTGGCCGAATCGGTCAGGCCGGCGAGGGTGGCTTCGTCGGTGATGTGTTTGGTCCAGGCCTGGGTGGCATCGAGCAACTGGTTGGAGAAACGGCTACCCAGCTCGGACAGTTTGCTCTGCACTTCGGCGTAACGCTTCTGATCGGCTTCCGGCAAGTCGATACCCGACAAACGGAAATCACGCAGGGCGTGTTCAAGAATCGTTTTTTGCGCCACGTCGAAGCCGGCGGCTTCCGGGCTGCTGGCCAGGGCTTCATAGGCCTGAAACAGTTCACGATTCTGGCCCAACTCGGTGGAGTAAGCGCTCAAGGCGGGCAGGCAGGACTCGTAGGCTTCACGCAGTTCGGCGCTGTTGCACACGGCATTCAAGTGGCTGACCGGACTCCAGGCGGCGCCCAGGCGATCATTGAGTTCGTCCATCGCCAGCACCAGGCCGGCCCAGGTCGGTTGTTTGCCTTGGGTCTTGAGGATCTCGATAATGGCGGCGCGGTTGTCAGCCAGGATCTGTTCAATGGCCGGTTGCACATGTTCGGCACGGATCGCGGAGAACGGCGGCAGGTCGTAGGACTGCAAAAGAGGGTTGTTCACGCTCACGGTTGACACCTTGGCTGGAAGAAACATGCAGCCATCTTAATTACAATCGACGTTCACCGCAGCTATCAGCGACAGAGAG
Organism: Pseudomonas baetica; assembly: GCF_051216495.1. GTDB lineage: Bacteria > Pseudomonadota > Gammaproteobacteria > Pseudomonadales > Pseudomonadaceae > Aquipseudomonas > Aquipseudomonas baetica_B. Next base: position 17,364 of record NZ_JBPKAM010000057.1, read on the forward strand.
AAACCCTATCGTGAATCTTCGCAAGTACCAGAACCATACGCCGTCGCTCGGCAAAGGCGCTTTTGTCGACAGCTCGGCGGTGGTGATCGGCGACGTCGAAATCGGCGAAGACAGTTCTGTATGGCCATTGACGGTGATCCGCGGCGACATGCACCGCATCCGCATCGGTGCGCGCACCAGTGTGCAAGACGGCTGCGTGCTGCACATCACCCACGCCGGGCCGTTCAATCCGGACGGCTTCCCGTTGCTGATCGGCGATGATGTGACCATCGCCCACAAGGTCATGCTTCATGGGTGCGCTGTCGGTAGTCGGGTTTTAATCGGCATGGGCAGCATCGTCATGGACGGTGCGGTGGTCGCCGATGATGTGATCATCGGTGCCGGCAGTTTGGTGCCACCGGGCAAGCAGCTGGAAAGCGGGTTCCTGTATGTTGGCAGTCCGGTGAAGCAAGTCCGGCCGCTGAATGACAAGGAGCGCGCCTTTTTCACTTACAGTGCGGCGAACTACGTGAAGCTCAAGGACCTGCACCTGGCCGAAGGTTACGACCAGATCTGAGCCTTCTCTTCAATTGCCCTGGAATCACCATGCATTACCAAACCATTTTGTTCGACCTCGATGGCACCCTGACCGACCCGCGCGAAGGCATCACCCGTTCGATCCAGTTTGCCTTGAGCAAACTGGGCATCGATGAGCCCGACCTGAGCAAACTCGAACATTTCATCGGCCCGCCGTTGTTACAGGCGTTCATGCAGTTCTATGACTTCGACGAGGCCAAGGCCTGGGAGGCCGTGAACTTCTACCGCGAGCGCTTCAAGGTCACCGGGCTGTACGAAAACCGCGTGTTCGACGGCGTCACGCCACTGTTGGAAACCTTGGGCGGGCAAGGGCGCCAGCTGTACATCGCGACTTCCAAACCGTGGGTTTTCGCCCGGGAGATTGCCCGGCATTTCGACTTCGCCAAGCACTTTAAAGTGATCTACGGCAGCGAACTGGACGGCACCCGTACCAACAAAGTCGAGCTGATAGCCCACTTGATTGCCGAAGAGGGCCTGGATCCCGCCGACACCCTGATGATCGGCGATCGCAAGCACGACCTGATCGGTGCACGCTGCAATGGACTGGACGCGGCAGCGGTGGGTTATGGGTTTGGCAGTCGGGAAGAGTTGAGCGCCGAAGCGCCGGCCTACCATTTTGAAACGCTGGATGAGATGCACCAGGCGTTTTTGCGGGGTTAATGAGATCGCCATCGCGGGCAAGCCCGCTCCCACAGGTTTTGCGGCGTATTTGAGCGCTGTGAACGACATCTCATCTGTGGGAGCGGGCTTGCCCGCGAAGAGGCCAGTTCAGACACTGGAGCTTTGGGACTGTGCCAAGGTGTTCAATGCCGCTTTGCGCTGTTCAGCCGGTAATGCACCCAATCTTTCGACTTCCGCATAAAACGCCACCCAATCCCCACCGGTCTGCCTGAACAACGCCGCAAACGCCGGCACCCACTGGTCGTACAAACCAAACGGCAGCAACCGCGCATTGTTCATCGGCGCATTGACCCACGCGTCGTAACGCTTATCTCCTGCCCATTGGCTATCGCGCAACTGTCGATACTTGCCACGAAGGCGCTCGAATTCCGCAGCTTTGCGCTGACGCATTTGTTCGGTTGGCAACGGTTGTGTGTACAGTTGTTCAAGGCGGGAACGCGTATCCAGGACCAGCTGGGTGAACTGATCCCGCCGCTTCGTCTGATCGCCGTTGTCTGGCGGCAAGCTACGGTAGGCACGCCATTGGCGGGTACCTTCCTGCTCGACGAAGGTGGCGAAGGATTCGTTGAACTCAGTGTCGTCCTTCACATAAATGCGCTGATGCGCCAGTTCGTGGAATATCAGCGTGGCCAGGCGCTCGTCGCCCCAGTTCATCATCGAACTCATGATCGGATCGTTGAACCAGCCCAGGGTCGAATAGGCTTCGACGCCACCGATCGTCACATCCATGCCCTGCAGGCGTTGCAGCGCCGCTTCACCACGCGCCGCACTCTGGCTGTAGTAGCCGCGATAGGCCACGCAGCCGGCGATAGGGAAGCAGTGGTTTTGTGGCTTCAGGGAAAATTCCGGCGTGACAAATACGTTCCAGACGACGTAGGGACGGCCAATGTCTGCGTACAACCGGTAACTCTTATTGTCCGGCAGATGCAGTTGTTCGCTGGCGAAGGTCCGGGCCCTCTGGGATTGGGCCAGGTGCATGCGCAGTTTCTGGTCGCGGTGGGGGTCGGCAATCACACTGGAAACGGGTTCCCGTGCACGCAACAACTGCCATTGGCCACTGGCCAGTTGGCTGTAGTAGCTGACGCTGGAACAACCGTTGAGCAACAAAAACAACACACCCGGAAACAAAATGCGCAAAACGCGATCAAGTAACCCAAGGCTTGGACGCGGCCTGATCAAAATAAAAAATCCCTGGAGAGTCTGCTCGCAAGACTATCCCGCTTGACTGGAGCTCGGCTATGCGCAAATTGATGCTGACGGGAAGCCTGCTGATGCTGGCTGGTTGTGCTGGTTTCGGATTACCTCACCATGATCCGACGCAAGCGTGGATCGAACTGGAATCGCATCAGGAAGACACCGCCCTGCAGGCGCTGGAGGTGGATAACCAGGCTGCGACTGATAAGCGCTATTTCCAAGTGCAGCCCGGTAGTCATGAACTGACGGTGCGCTACCAGTTTCCCGTGCAGCCTACCAATATCGGACCCGGCGCCGAGCCGCTGTGGCGTGATTGCCAGATGAATGTGAAATTCAACGGCTTTAACGCTGGGGAGCGTTATGAGTTGCAAGCGGGGAATATCGGGTTTCGGCCGTGGGCCAAGCTTTACGATCAGCAGCGAAAAGTGATTGGACAAGGCACGCCGGCGGGCTGTCAACGGACCTGATCGGCGCTATTCTGAATACCCGGTATTCAGGACATTCATCATGCGCAGATTGATGCTATTGCTCGCTGCAAGCGCCGTTGCCGGTTGTTCCACTCCGATGCCAACGGCCAACCCGCAAATGGCGTGGGTCGACTTCTCTACGCCATTCCCCAACGATAAGTTGCTGATGGCCGAGCGACTGGACAATCAGCGGTTGCGCGATGGGCGCTATTTCGAGGTGACTCCCGGTCGCCACGAACTGACCGTTCGCTTCGATTTTGAAGTGCCCGGCGGCGGAGGCCCGGACATGTTCGGCGGAGGGAAGGAACGGCTGTGTTATCTGATCATCAAGTACGATCACTTCGAGGCCGGTCAGCGATATGTGCTACAAGCCCGCTCAATTGCATTCACCCCCGAAGCCCGCCTGTATAACGCCAAACGTGAAATCGTCGCCGAAGATAGCCAAGCCAACTGTTTGATGTAGGGCTGTCAGCGGTCGTTCTTCTGGTAGATGATTTTTTTAGTGCCGTTTTCACACGAACCCACGACCATATTCTGATCGTGCACTTCGTCATTGGTCACGATCTCCAGGGTGTAGGACGTCACACCGCGAGCCTGGATCTTGGCTTCGATTTCGGCCTTGAGTTCTTCACAGGGTTTAGGCGCCGCCAGGGCCGAAGTGGCCAGTGCGCAGCAGATGACCGTCAAGGCAAAGCGTTTCATGGTTGAGGCTCCTTTGAGGCAGCCCGCAGGATTCTGCGTTTTGACTGCTGTCATTTATTCGACCACAGTTTTATGAGCCTTGTTTTGTTTCAAGGCAAAAAAGATCGCAGCCTCCGGCAGCTCCTACGTTGAATGTCGATCCCGTGTAGGAGCTGCCGAAGGCTGCGATCCTTTCATTTCAACGCTTAACTGACCAAAGTCGCCTCTAGACTGATTTTTGCATTAAGCACCCTGGAGACCGGGCAGCCTTCCTTGGCCTTGTTGCTCAACTCCTCGAATTGCGCTTGGCTGGATCCCGGGATTTTCGCTTTGAGGACCAGTTTCACCGCTGTAATTGAAAATCCGCCATCCACTTGGTCCAGGGTGACTTCCGCAGTTGTATCGATGCTGTCGGCCTTGAGGCCGGCCTCGCCGAGAATCATGGAGAAGGCCATGGAAAAACAGCCCGCATGGGCTGCGCCGATCAGCTCTTCCGGATTGGTGCCTTTGCCGCCTTCGAAACGTGCCTTGAACCCGTAGGGTGCCTCCCGGAGTACGCCGGTTTCCGTGGAAATCGAGCCGATACCGTTTTTCAGATCACCTTCCCAATGGGCCGATGCTTTCTTGGTGATAGCCATACCTGTCTCCTCGGAACCCGGCGCGAAATGTGGCGCCCGTGTGATGGTCAGTTACAAGTTTCTGAGGATAGACCGTGACGCAAAGTTCACTTGATCCGATTGACCTACTTAATTAGTAGGAAATTTTCCCCTGGCTATTGAAACTCGGGTATATGCCCTCATTGCATGAAACACACATTTGGATTCGGCAGGTTTTCGTTCGCAAGAAAAAACCTGCGCCCTCAATTGGAGAAGCAGGTTTATGAAACGACTGTCCGATATCAAGTTCTCGACCCTCGATCTGGTGCCCGTGCGGGAAAACGGCAGCGCGGCCCAGTCACTGCGCAATTCCCTGGACCTGGCGCAGCACGTCGAGAAATTCGGCTACAACCGGTTCTGGGTTGCCGAACACCACAACATGGACGGCATTGCCAGTTCCGCGACCTCGGTGTTGCTGGGTTACCTGGCGGGTGGCACGTCGACCATTCGCGTGGGATCGGGTGGCGTGATGCTGCCCAACCATGCACCACTGGTGATTGCCGAACAGTTCGGCACCCTTGAAAACCTGTATCCGGGACGTATCGATCTGGGGCTCGGTCGTGCGCCCGGTTCCGATCAGATGACTGCCCGTGCCTTGCGCCGCGAACGTTCTGGCAGTGCAGACGATTTCCCGGACGATGTGGCGGAACTGGTGCGTTACCTCGGCCCGCGTACACCTGACCAACGCGTCATCGCGATGCCTGGCACGGGTACGAATGTGCCGATCTGGCTGTTGGGTTCGAGCCTGTTCAGTGCACAACTGGCGGGTGAACGCGGTTTGCCTTACGCCTTCGCCTCACATTTCGCACCGCGCTACATGCACGAGGCGATTCGCGTTTATCGCAATCACTTCAAGCCTTCAGCGGTGTTGGACAAACCCTACGTGATGCTCGGAGTGCCATTGGTGGCTGCCGACACCGATGAGCAGGCCGACTACCTGGCGACCTCGGTGTTCCAGCGCATACTCGCGTTGATGCGCGGTCAGAGCCTGGTACAGCGCCCACCGGTGAAAACCATGGATGGCTTGTGGCTGCCCCACGAGAGAGAGGCGGTGATGGACTTCCTGGGCTTGGCAATGATCGGCAGCCCGCAGAAAATTCGCGCGAAACTGGACGTATTGATCGAACAAACTCAGGCCGATGAACTGATTTTTACCTGCGATCTGTATGAACATGCCGATCGTCTGCACTCCTACGAGCTGCTGGCGCAGGTCATGAAAGGCTGACATTCGTTCTGTACGAAAAAAACCGACGTCATGCGTCGGTTTTTTTTGTTACGCGATGTCCAGTAGGAGCCGGCTCAATTAACGCTTGTAGACGATTTCCTTGGTGCCCATCTCGCAAGTTCCGACGACTTTTCCGCCAGATGCGCCGCCTTTATCGACAATTTCCAGCGAATAACCGGAAACGCCCTTGGCATCGAGCTTTGCTGCGATCTCGGCTTTCAGCTCTTCGCAGGATTTGCCGTCAGCAAAGGCCATATTCGCCAGACTCAACAAACCTACCGCCAAAATAAACTTCTTCATCAGTCGCATTCTCGAGTCGGATCAAAGGGGAGCACCCAGCCATTGGCCGGGTTTATTGCTGTAGCGCCTTGCCATGTCCTATGGCATTCGGCCAGCGCGCATGCATAGAAGGCTAGACCAACGTCAGCTGCTGGCAATCCGGAATCCGACCTTGAGCGTTACCTGAAAGTGTGCAGCCTTGCCATCCTTAATGTGCCCGCGGGTTTCGGTCACTTCAAACCATTCCATGTATTTGAGACTTTTGCTGGCCTCGGCCAGTGCGTTGTTGATCGCGTCTTCAATGCTGCTGGTGGACGAGCCAACCAGTTCGACTTTCTTGTAGGTGTGATGGTCAGACATGGCGTTCTCCTCTGGGTGTGAAATACAGCCTAGCAGTGATTTTCTGTCTTACTTCTGTCGGTCGTTCGCCACGGAAGTTCACATTTACTGCACTTTCTCCAGTCCCTGAAGTCCGAACCAACACACGCCACTCATCAACAATGCAGGAGAGCCACCATGGCCAACAGCGCGTTACGCAAAGCCGCATTGCAAAGCATGGAAGCGGAGATCGAGAGTCTGCTCAAATCCCTGGAGAACCTGAAGGACGACGCCTCGGACGAGTCGCGTAAAACCCTCAAGGTGCTCAAGGGCAACGCCGAGAACGCGCTGAGACATTCGCGCCATCTGCTCGCCGATGCCTATGAGGAGGTCAAGGTGAAAACCAGGGAAACGGGGATCGCCACCCGGGACTACGCTCAGGAGCACCCTTGGACGACAGCCGGTGTTGCCGTCGGTGCATTGGGCCTGTTGGCGGCCTACCTGTTGTTCAAGCGCGGTGACTAATCCGTCTGGATCAGCTCGTTTTTAAGCCATTGCGCCAGTTGCCGGGCGCGCCCGTCGGCGGCGCGCTTTGGCAGCCACAGCGCCAGTTGCGCCGGCGTTTCGCTGAATCCCCACGGCGCTACCAGGCGACCGGCCTTCAAGTCCTCCGCCACCAGCGGCTCGGGGGCAATCGCTACACCCAGCCCGGCCACGGCCGCTTCCAGTAAATAGTACAAATGTTCGAAACCCTGACCGTACTTCAACGCTTTGGCGTCGAGGCCACTTTGTTGCGCCCAACTTGGCCAGGCTTGCGGTCGCGAAGTGGTGTGCAGCACCGGTTCGTTGAGCAGGGCGGTGGCCGGCGCGGTTTTCAATTTGTCGTAGCCGACGAACCGCGGGCTCATCACTGGGCCGATCCGTTCGCTGGCGAGCTCGAACACCTGCATATCCGCCGGCCAGGGAGGCTCGGCAAACACCAGCAAGGCATCCAAGCCCGGGCGGCGGGGGTCGAGATCGCCTTCACCAGCCGACAGATGCAGGCGAAGGTCTGGCAGGTCGGCATTCAGCCGTCCCAAACGCGGGATAAACCAGCGCGCCAGCAGGCTTCCCGAACAACCCAGGACAAAAGGCGCATCGATCGTGCTCTGGGTGAGTTCACCGCATACCGTACGCAGACGCTCGAAAGCTTCGGCGCTGGCATCGCGCAAACGCATGCCGGCATCTGTGAGTTTCAGGCCGCGACCTTCCTTGGTGAACAGGCTCACGCCGAGGTGTTCTTCAAGTACCTTCAGTTGCCGACTGACCGCACCGTGAGTGACGTGCAGCTGCTCGGCAGCTTGACTGACACTGTTCAGGCGGGCCGTGGCTTCGAAGGCGCGCAAGGCGTTCAAGGGGGGCAGGTCGTGGCTCATGGTATCTGTGAGTTTTCCTGACAGGTTGTGGCAATCTTATCGGTTTTCAGAGGCGAGTGTCAGGGGTAGAGTGAAGCCACTCTCTCTTCACGCATTCAACTGGAGCGCCAAATGACCCAGACTAATCTGCGCAACGGCCCTGACGCCAACGGCCTGTTTGGCGCGTTCGGCGGCCGTTACGTCGCTGAAACCCTGATGCCGCTGATCCTCGATCTGGCCCGCGAATACGAAGCGGCCAAGGAAGATCCCGCATTCAAGGAAGAACTGGCTTACTTCCAGCGCGACTACGTCGGTCGCCCGAGCCCACTCTATTTCGCTGAGCGTCTGACCGAGTTCTGCGGCGGCGCGAAGATTTATCTCAAGCGTGAAGAGCTGAACCACACCGGCGCGCACAAGATCAACAACTGCATCGGCCAGATCCTGCTGGCGCGGCGCATGGGCAAGAAACGCATCATCGCCGAGACCGGCGCCGGCATGCACGGTGTGGCGACCGCCACCGTGGCTGCGCGTTTCGGTCTGCAGTGCGTGATCTACATGGGCACCACCGACATCGAGCGCCAGCAGGCCAACGTGTTCCGCATGAAGCTGCTGGGCGCTGAAGTGATCCCGGTGGTCGCCGGCACCGGCACCCTGAAGGATGCGATGAACGAAGCCCTGCGTGACTGGGTGACCAACGTCGACAACACCTTCTACCTGATCGGCACCGTGGCCGGCCCGCATCCGTATCCAGCAATGGTCCGAGACTTCCAGGCCGTCATCGGCAAGGAAACCCGCGACCAGCTGCAAGCCCAGGAAGGTCGTTTGCCGGACAGCCTGGTGGCGTGCATCGGTGGCGGTTCCAACGCCATGGGCCTGTTCCACCCGTTCCTCGACGACAAGAGCGTCGAAATCATCGGCGTTGAGGCAGCCGGCTACGGCATCGAAACCGGCAAGCACGCGGCCAGCCTGAACGGCGGCGTACCGGGTGTGCTGCACGGCAACCGCACCTTCCTGTTGCAGGACGACGATGGCCAGATCATCGACGCCCACTCCATTTCCGCTGGCCTCGATTATCCGGGCATCGGGCCGGAGCACGCCTGGTTGCATGACATCGGTCGCGTTCAGTACACCTCGGTGACTGACGATGAAGCGCTCGCCGCGTTCCACCAATGCTGCCGCCTGGAAGGGATCATTCCTGCACTGGAAAGCGCCCACGCCCTGGCTGAAGTGTTCAAACGCGCACCGAAGCTGCCGAAGGATCACCTGATGGTGGTCAACCTGTCCGGCCGTGGCGACAAAGACATGCAAACCGTGATGCACCACATGGAACAATCTTCGCAGGAGAAACACTGATGAGCCGCCTGCAAACGCGTTTTGCCGAACTCAAGGAACAAAACCGCGCCGCCCTGGTGACCTTTGTGACCGCCGGCGACCCGGGGTACGACACGTCCCTGGCGATTCTCAAGGGGTTGCCTGCAGCGGGCGCCGACGTGATCGAGTTGGGCATGCCCTTTACCGATCCGATGGCCGATGGCCCGGCGATCCAGCTCGCCAACATCCGCGCGCTGGCTGCCAAACAGAACCTGGCGAAAACCCTGGAAATGGTTCGTGAGTTCCGCAAGGACAACAACGAAACGCCGCTGGTACTGATGGGGTACTTCAACCCGATTCACAAATACGGCGTGCCACGCTTTATCGCTGAGGCAAAAGAGTCCGGCGTCGATGGCCTGATCGTGGTCGACATGCCGCCCGAGCATAACGGCGAACTGTGCGATCCGGCCCAGGCTGCCGGTCTGGACTTCATCCGCCTGACCACGCCGACCACCGACGATGTGCGCCTGCCAACGGTGCTCAATGGCAGCTCCGGCTTTGTGTACTACGTGTCCGTTGCCGGTGTGACCGGTGCGGGCGCGGCGACACTGGAGCACGTTGAAGAGGCCGTCGCTCGCCTTCGTCGCCACACCGATCTGCCGATCAGCATCGGTTTCGGCATCCGTACACCAGAGCAAGCGGCGTCTATCGCGCGGCTGGCGGACGGTGTGGTGGTGGGGTCTGCACTGATCGATCACATCGCCGAAGCCTCGACGCCAGAGCAGGCAATCGATGGTGTCCTGAGCCTTTGCTCGGCACTGGCTGACGGCGTGCGTAAAGCCCGCGTCAGCTAAAGGTAAAGTTCCTGATACAGAGGAATTAGCGTCTTCCTGCACAGACTAACCAGCAAGACCGAGGGCTTCAGGACTGCGTTCTGAAGCCCTTTTTGCTGTGTGTGTTGTGAGGAAAGCCCCAATGAAAATGCCGAAACGTCTGATTGCCAGCCTGGGTGTGCTGATGCTTAGTGCGACCCCATTGCTGCACGCCAGCGCCGATCAACGTGACGATCACGACCACGGCGGCCCGCAGGGCCATTACGACAATCACGGCGATGATCATCGTGGCGGGCAGGACAACCGTCGTGGCGGACCTCCGCCAAGGGACTTCGGTCCGGTGCGCCAGACCATTCACGATCATCGCGACTATTTCGTGCGCGGCGCTCCGCCACCGCCGGGTATTCATCTGGTCCGGGGCCGGCCTTTGCCGCATGGTTACTACGGTGAACGACTGGATAACCGCGCATTGGGGCGACTGCCGTACTACCCCGGTTATGAATGGCGTCGGGCGGGCAGCGATGTTGTGCTGATCGCGGTGGGGAGCGGGATTGTATATGAGGTGCTGGAGGGTGTTCTGTACTGAGAGGTGCTACTTGTGAGCTGCAGTGGGAGCGAGCTTGCTCGCTCCCACTGGTTGCAACTTCAAGGCAACTCCAACCCACCCGACGCCTTATGCAGTGTGCGCAGATGCTCACCAATCTGCTTCACATTGGCCTCGTTGGCCGCCATTTCCGCTGCACGTTCCGGTTCGAGCAGCGCTCTGACTTCCTTGTCCAGATCACCGCTCAGTGCTTGCAGTTGTTTCTGGCGCAGACTGCTTTCCGATTCCAGGCGTTGCCATTCATTGGGTTGCGGCAACCCATAGCCGCCGCTGCCGAGCAGTTCCGCCGGGCGGCTGAGGAAGCCGCTGTTGGCCAGAATCTCCTGCAAGGTCTTATTGGCCTTGTCCATGCCGCCGTTTTTCAGTTCCCGGGCACCCAGATAGCGTTGCTTTACTTCATCCTGGGCCAGCAGCAACTGCTGGCGGAAACTGGCCTGCTCCAGCAGAAGCAGTGCCGCGCTGGTGCGCAAGTCTGCCTGTGCAAACCACTGGCGGCGTTGCTCGGCTTTCAATGACAGCCAGTCCTCGACCTTTTCCTGTTTGATCGGCAGGTGTTTTTTCAGCACGTCAAACATGGCTTGATAACGATCGCGGAAGGAGTCGAAGCGATAACCCAGGCGCAGTGCCTCGCGAGGGTCGTCCAGTACGCTGGTGTCCGCCAGACCGCGACCCTTGAGCACTTCGAGCAGCCCGTTGGGCATGATGCTGTCCAGTCCGACCAACTTCGAATTATTGGTGCCGCTGCGCAGCAGTTTCAGGCCTTCTACGGCGCAGTTGTTGGAGAGGAAGAAGTAGTTTCCGTCGTAACTCCAGTGCATCTCGGCGGCATGTTCCACCACCTCTTCAATCTCGCTGCGCGACAGATTCAGCGGCACGGAAGCCAGGCTGCGCAATTCGGTTTTGGTGTACTCATCAATGACCTGGGCCAATGGCAGGACAAACAGGCGTGACGGGTACTTACCCACCAGCCCGTCCCAGCTCGACAGCTGCACATCGCCAACGAAGGCGCGGTAGGACAACACCAGGTGCTGGTCCAGGTCCAGCCGACAATCCGGCCCACGTGGTCGGCCCGGCGCGCAGATCACCAGCCGCAACATGCTGTGGCCCCAACGGCTGACCCAGTTCTGGTTGGCCTCGGCCAGCAGATAGTCGACGGCATACACCCGTTCCGGATCGACCTGGCCCAGGGGTGTTTTGGCAAAGTCATTGCCGGCATTGAGAAACGCGAAGGTTTTGCCGCAAGCTTCTTTGGTGGCGGGGGCCCAGCCGAAGTGCTCCTTGTAATAGCGGTACAGCGCAGGGCGACGGCAGGCGTAACCCGGATCGAGGAGGAAGTACTCCATGTTGACCGCGACGAACTCTTTGGGGCTGCTCGTCTCGTAGATGTCCGGGCTGCGAGCGACCTGGCGGTTGTACTGTTCGCGTTCGCCGCGACGACCCACGTATTGCGGCCAGCCAGCGAGGTCGAGCAAGCGCGGATCATCGCTGAGGGTAAAGCGCCGACCGGACTGACCGCGGCATTGGTCTGGAATACCGACCAGGCCTGAGCTGCTGTCCTGTCGGGTGCAACGTTGGATCAGCGTGCGCTCCGCCTGCGGCCACAGGCGTGAGCGATCATAAATGTGGGTCAGTTCGTGCAGCACCGTAGCGAGCATTTCCCGGCGCACGGTGCCATGGGGGCGGTAGGTTTTCTTGGTTGCAGCGCTGCCGTCCGTGAGACTGGCTAGCAACTTGCGATTCAGATCGAGTTCGGACACCAGCGAAGCCTGGCCATAGGCGTTGCTTGGCATGTCATCGGTCCAGCCAACGTCGATGCGCCGATCCAGTTGCTCGATGAAGCGTGGCGGTAGCGCCTGCATGGCTTCGTCGAGCAGCGCCTGACTCGCCTGCTGTTGTGCGGGGCTCAGGCCATCAGTCTTGAGGTGCAGTTCAAGGCCGGCGTGAGCGCTGCTGCCAAACAGCAGCGCTCCGGCCAGCAACCAGGTTGCGGGAAGTTTCACAGTGCGAGGATGGCTTCGGCGAGGGCTTGATCACTGGCATCGCGGGCTTCAGGTACGCGGGTGCGTAACAGGTCGAAAGCTGCTTCGAGGTGCGCGCCACGAATGTCGCCATTGGTCGCGACGAAACTGGCGGCGTCATCGTGTGCTTCGCGCACGAGTTTCGAATCCCGGATCGACGTGGTGGTGTCAGAAGTGAAATCCAATGTGCGCTGGGTGGCACGAATGAGCATGTTACTGGTGGCTACCAGGGTATGTGCCTGGGCCATATCGGCCAACAACAGCAGGCCAAGGGTGGCGGCAATCAGCGGGCTACGCATGGAACGACTCCGGAGAAACTATGGATAACTATTGGACGAGAATTGCCTGTGCCAGTTCAAGGTCGCTGGCATGAAGTTTTGGCTGGGTCTGGCGCAGATAACGCAGGGCAGACTCCAGCTGGGCGCCTCTCAGTTGGCCGTCACTGGCGATGAACGTCGCGGCGTCATCCCGGGCGGCGAGCAGCAGTTTATGGTCGAAGGGGGCGGAGGTCACCAAGCTTGTGGCATATCCGCTGGCGACGGTGCCTTGGGTCGACAGGTTAAACGCGTCGAAGGCATAGGCCGAACCCGGATGGTTGGCCGCAAGAAAGGCTGAAGTGATGAACAGTCGCGAAAGAAAACGCATGAGACTCGACGGTTGAAGGCGAGTCCCAAGGCTAGCGCAATGCCCGGTCTAGAGCCAGCGCCGATACATTGGGGACACGGTGGGCGTGCCCCGGGTCAGACAATCGCTTAGATCGCCAGAATCGCTTGGGCCAATTGCGCGTCGCTTGCGTTCAGCTGTGGTGCCTGATGACGGATATGGTCGAGTGCACTTTCCAGTTTTACGCCGCGGATGTTGCCTTCGCTGGCGACGAAGCTGGCGGCGTCGTCACGGGCAGCGAGCACGATCTTGTCATCCTTAAAGGATGAAGTGACATCGGAGGTCGCATCGGAGGTGGCTTTGAGTGCACCGACAACGGCATCGGTGGTCACGATGAAGCTAGTGGCGTGGGCATTGGCAGCCACGGCAATCAGGGCTGCAGCGCTGAGCAAACGAAGACGGGACATGGTGTAACTCCTTTGGATCAATCGGATGAAAAGTGACGCAGCATAGGGAGAGTCCAGTGTTAGACACTCCGCGTTCGCCAAGTTCTGAATGGATAGTAGGCCTGTGGGTGACTCCTCGACAATCTGTTCCTGTCAGCACCCAGCCAAGCTTAGTCTATTCGGCAAACTGTATTGGTTGTTTTTACGTATCGTTATAGCTGTACTTGTTATGCCTTTTCCGCACCTGAAACGACAAAGCCCGCCGTGATTTCTCACGGCGGGCTTTGTTTGTTCAATTCGGGTTGCTGGCAGTGGACCTTCAGGTCAGGGCCAGCGACGCTGACTTAGCGCCAGAACGGCTTGCTCAGCTCTTCGAAGCGTTGTGCTTCGCTAATCCCGGCATCAGCCAGCAGACGCGAATCCAGACGAGCCAGTTGATGGCGGCTGGAGATGCGGCGCTGCCACAGCATCAGGTTGGCGATAACGCGCAGAGGCAGGGAAGCCTGGGTTTTTGCAGCAGTGTCTTCGAAGAACAGTTCGGAACTGAGTGTACGTTCCATGGTTTTCATCCTTCCGCTTGTGGCGGGATTAGGTAGTGGTTTAACTGGTGCCCATGATCCTCTTGTTTGCCTAGCCTCTGTAGACACAGTTCATTTGTATTGTGAGAGCTCAGTTAACTGTTTATAGGGGGTGTACTGGTCTAAATTGAGGCAACTGTACCTGTCTGCACTGTGTTGGTGCGTTTTTTGACATTTGTGGTTCGGGGAAGGGGATTTAGGGCGGGAAATGACCAGTACAGCAGTACAGTTTTTTCAGGTTCTGAGTGTAACAACAGCAAGCTGACGAAACTGTGTTTGCGTCAGCTGCTATCTGTGGTCCTTACACGGCGAGCATTTGCCCGGTTTCTTCCAGGTTCATGTGCCAACTCAGGGCATCGCGCAGGATGTGGGGGGTGTGTCCGCCAAGGGCACAAGCGGCCGTGAAGTAATCATTCAGGGCCTGGCGATAGTCCGGGTGCACGCAGTTGTCGATGATGACGCGGGCGCGCTCCCGGGGTGCCAGGCCGCGCAAGTCCGCCAGGCCCACCTCGGTGACAAGAATGTCGACGTCATGCTCGGTGTGGTCAACGTGGCTGACCATTGGCACCACGCTGGAAATCGCTCCACCCTTGGCGATCGACTTGGTCACGAATATCGCCAGATGCGCGTTGCGCGCGAAGTCACCGGAACCGCCAATACCATTCATCATCCGTGTGCCGCAGACGTGGGTGGAGTTGACGTTGCCATAGATGTCGAATTCGAGCGCTGTGTTGATGCCGATGATACCGAGGCGACGCACCACTTCCGGGTGGTTGGAGATCTCCTGCGGACGCAGCACCAGTTTGTCCTTGTATCGCTCCAGGTTGCCGAACACATCGGCGTTGCGACGGCTGGAGAGGGTGATTGAGCTGCCGGAGGCAAAGATCAGCTTGCCGGCGTCGATCAGGTCGAAGGTCGAGTCCTGAAGTACTTCGGAGTACATCGTCAGGTCTTCGAATGGCGAGTCAATCAGGCCGCACATCACTGAGTTGGCGATGGTTCCTATACCGGCCTGCAACGGGCCGAGTTTATTGGTCATGCGCCCTGCGTCGACTTCTTGCTTGAAGAAGCTGATCAGGTGGTCGGCGATGGCCTGGGTCTCTGCGTCTGGCGGCAGAACGGTGGATGGCGAGTCTGGTTGTTGGGTGACCACGATCGCGACGATCTTTTCCGGTGGA
This sequence comes from Pseudomonas baetica, assembly GCF_051216495.1. Lineage (GTDB taxonomy): Bacteria > Pseudomonadota > Gammaproteobacteria > Pseudomonadales > Pseudomonadaceae > Aquipseudomonas > Aquipseudomonas baetica_B. Next base: position 32,406 of record NZ_JBPKAM010000057.1, read on the forward strand.
ATCGGAATGGCGGTGCTGCCGATACGATCATCGACCTTGACCAGTGGAATTGGTGTGCGGGTCGGGCGATAGGTCGGAATATAGATGTCGTGCAGGCCTTCCAGGTTCGGGTTGTGCGCCAGGTTGATCTCGACGATCACGTGTTTGGCAAAAATCGCGAAGCTGGCCGAGTTGCCCACGGAGGTGGTTGGCACGATGTGGCCTTGCTCGGTGATGGCCACGGCTTCGATGACCGCGATGTCCGGCAGCTTCAGTTGCTGGTTACGCAGTTGCTCGACGGTCTCCGAGAGATGCTGGTCGATAAACATTACGTCCCCGGCATTGATCGCCTTGCGCAGGGTGCTGTCGACTTGGAACGGCATGCGTCGTGACAGTGCACCGGCTTCGGTGAGCTGTTTGTCGAGGTCGTTGCCCAGGCTGGCGCCGGTCATCAGGCTGATCTTCAGCGGCGTGACCTTGGCCCGTTCGGCCAGTGCGTGGGGGACGGCCTTGGCTTCGCCGGCACGGGTAAAGCCGCTCATGCCAACGGTCATGCCGTCCTCGATCAGGGCGGCAGCCTCGGCGGCGCTCATCACTTTATCCAACAACGAAGGCAGGCGAATTCGGTCACGGTACATGGATTGTTATCTCGGAAAGCGGGTAGCTGGATGCGCAGTCTATTGAATTTCCCTGGCCCCTGTCCCGCTACCAAGGTCGCAAAAGAGCCGTCTATTCCGGGCTTTTCAAGCAAAACACCGTTACCGGATCCGTAACAAAGCGGTGGTTTTGTCCGACGATTTGCGCAAATAAAAACGCCCCGACAAGTCGGGGCGTTTTCGTTGCAGGCGAGGTTTACTCGACCGCTTTGACCATGTCTTCGATGACCTTCTTCGCGTCACCGAACACCATCATGGTTTTGTCCAGGTAGAACAGTTCGTTGTCCAGACCGGCATAGCCGCTGGCCATCGAGCGTTTGTTGACGATGATGGTCTTGGCCTTGAACGCTTCGAGAATCGGCATGCCAGCAATCGGCGATTTCGGATCGTTCTTGGCGGCCGGGTTGACCACGTCGTTGGCGCCCAACACCAGCACCACGTCGGCCTGGCCGAACTCGGAGTTGATGTCGTCCATCTCGAACACCTGGTCGTAAGGCACTTCGGCCTCGGCCAGCAATACGTTCATGTGGCCCGGCATGCGACCGGCGACCGGGTGGATCGCGTACTTCACGGTCACACCGCGATGGACCAGCTTCTCGGTCAGCTCCTTCAGTGCATGTTGCGCTCGGGCTACCGCCAGGCCGTAGCCCGGAACGATGATCACGGTGTCGGCGTTGGTCAGCAGGAAGGTCGCGTCGTCAGCCGAGCCGGATTTCACCGGACGTGCTTCTTTCGAGCCTGCAGGGCCGCCCGCGTCGGCCGTGTTGCCGAAGCCGCCGAGCAGTACGTTAAAGAAGGAGCGGTTCATCGCCTTGCACATGATGTACGAGAGAATCGCACCGGACGAACCTACCAGCGAGCCGGCGATGATCAGCATCGAGTTGTTCAGCGAGAAGCCGATACCCGCCGCTGCCCAACCGGAGTAGCTGTTGAGCATGGACACGACGACCGGCATGTCGGCGCCGCCAATCGGGATGATGATCAGCACGCCGAGCACGAAGGCCAGTGCCAGCATCACGCCGAAAGCGGTGTAGTCGCCAGTGAGCATGAAGGTCACGCCCAGTGCCAGTGTGGCCAGGCCCAGCAGCAGGTTCAGCTTGTGCTGGCCGGAGAACTGTACCGGTGCACCCTGGAACAGACGGAACTTGTATTTGCCAGCAAGTTTTCCGAAGGCAATGACCGAGCCGGAGAAAGTGATCGCACCGATGGCCGCCCCGAGGAACAGTTCCAGGCGGTTACCGGCCGGGATTGCGTCACCGAGTTGCTGGACGATACCCAGCGATTGCGGCTCGACAACGGCAGCGACGGCGATGAACACCGCTGCCAGGCCGATCATGCTGTGCATGAAGGCGACCAGCTCAGGCATCTTGGTCATTTCAACGCGTTTGGCCATGATCGAACCGGCAGTACCGCCGATCAGCAGGCCGACGATCACATAGGTGATGCCGTCGTGGGCCAGCTCGGCGCCGAGCTTGTAGATCAGGCCTACCGTAGTGAGGATTGCCAGGCCCATGCCGAGCATGCCGAACAGGTTGCCGCGACGCGACGTGGTTGGATGCGAAAGGCCCTTGAGCGCCTGGATGAAGCAGACCGAGGCGATCAAATACAGGGAAGTAACCAGGTTCATGCTCATGCTTGCTGCACCTCAGCCTTGACTGATTCGGCCTTGGCTGCCGGAGCCTTTGCTGGAGCCGCTTTCTTTTTGAACATTTCCAGCATGCGCCGGGTAACCAGGAAACCACCGAACACGTTGACCGCGGCCAGGGCCACGGCGAGGGTGCCCATGGTCTTGCCCAGCGGGGTCACGGTCAGGGCGGCGGCGAGCATGGCGCCGACGATCACGATGGCGGAGATGGCGTTGGTCACGGCCATCAAGGGTGTGTGCAGCGCAGGCGTCACGTTCCAGACCACGTGGTAGCCGACATAGATTGCCAGCACGAAGATGATCAGGTTGTAGATACCGTGAGAGATCAGCATGTCTTCCATTGTTTTTATCCTCAGCCGTTCTTGCGCACGATTTGGCCGTCGCGGCACATCAGGCACGCGGCGACGATATCGTCTTCAAGGTTGATCACCAGTTGTCCTTCTTTATCGAACAACAGCTTCATGAAGTCCAGCAGGTTGCGGGCATACAGTGCGGAGGCATCGGCTGCCACCGCGGCCGCCAGATTGGTCGGGCCGACGATGGTCACACCGTGCTCGACGACCACCTGATCAGCGACGGTCAGCGGGCAGTTGCCGCCTTGGGCTGCCGCCAGATCGATGACTACCGAGCCCGGCTTCATCTGTGCCACGGTTTCCGCGCTCAACAGCGTCGGCGCCTTGCGGCCCGGAATGAGTGCGGTGGTAATGACGATGTCGGCCTGCTTGGCGCGTTCGTGCACGGCCACGGCCTGGCGCTGCATCCAGCTGGCCGGCATTGGGCGTGCGTAACCGCCGACACCGACGGCGCACTCACGCTCTTCATCGGTTTCGTAAGGCACGTCGACGAACTTGGCGCCGAGGGACTCGATCTGCTCTTTAACTGCTGGGCGTACGTCAGACGCTTCGATCACCGCACCCAGGCGTTTCGCCGTGGCGATCGCCTGCAACCCGGCAACGCCGGCGCCGAGAATCAGCACGCGCGCCGCTTTCACGGTGCCCGCAGCGGTCATCAGCATCGGCATGAAGCGCGGATAGTGGTGAGCAGCCAGCAGCACGGCCTTGTAGCCGGCGATGTTGGCTTGCGAAGACAACACATCCAGGCTTTGGGCGCGGGAGGTGCGCGGCGCAGCCTCCAGCGCGAACGCGGTAATCCCGCACTCGGCCAGCTTGGCGATGGTTTCATTGCTGAACGGGTTGAGCATGCCAACGACAACAGTGCCGCGCTTGATCAGCGCCAGCTCGCTGTTGCTGGGTGCGACCACTTTAAGAATCAGCTCGGCGCCGAACGCATCATTGGCGCTGCCAATGGTTGCGCCCGCCGCTTCATAGGCACTGTCTACAACACTGGCATTGATGCCGGCGCCGCTTTGAACAGTGACCTTATGACCCTGGCCGATCAGTTTCTTGATGGTTTCCGGGGTAGCAGCAACCCGTGTTTCACCCGTCTGGGTTTCGAGAGGAACACCAATGTGCACGTCAAATCTCCTGCGTGATCTTATTAAGTAAACCCATGCACTACGGATGGTGCGGCTGGGGCGGCCGATCAGCACGATCCCGCTAAATCAGGGCGGGGCGCGGCATTTTGCAGGCGAACTTTATGCCCTTCAAGGGATTATGACGTGTGACGGAAAATTAACTACAAGTCACCCCGTGACCGAATGTCGCATCAAATCGATCCAACCCCTTATCGTTCGTGCCTTTCAGGGAATTTTGCCGAAATTTAAGAATTTTCACATCGGCCATATGAATGATGCTGTATTGCCTCGAAATGGAGGCGCAAAGCCATATGTTTAGGCGCTTCTGGGACGATTGTACTGCTCGCGGATACAGTCTTCGAATATGCGACAAATAGTTATATCTGTAGGGTTTTTGTTTTTTTGACTACGGGGTCAGCTAACGCCTGTATGCCTTTATCCTTCTAGGCTGTAGCTGTGGGCCTGATTGACCAGCCAATCTCGAAAAGCCCGTAAAGATGCAGATTCGACCTTTCGCTCAGGAATCATCAGGTAATAAGCCTTGATGCTGGAGAGCGCCTGAGGATTGGCGATGACCAAACGTTTTTCGACCAGCTCGCGCTGAATCAGGAACGGTGGAATCAAGGCGATACCCATATCGTGCATGGCTGCCTGGGCCAGCATGGAGAATAGCTCGTAGCGTGGCCCTGTCATGTCGCGCGGGACATTCAGGTGCTGAGAATCGAACCATTGCCGCCAGGCGTAGGGGCGGGTGGTCTGCTGCAGGAGGGGCATCTCGGCGATTTCACCGGCTGTCAGATGAGGCTTTTTCCCCAATAGATTGGGGCTGCACACAGGGAGCGGATGTTCGCCCATCAAGCGATGGGATTCTGTGCCTGACCAGTCCGCATCACCGAAGTAAATCGCGGCATCAAAGTCAGTGTCGGCAAATAGGAACGGGCGCGTCCGGTTTGTCAGGTTAACCGTCACTTCCGGGTGTTTTTGCTGGAAATCCTTGAGGCGAGGCAGCAGCCACTGAGTGCCGAAAGTCGGAACCACTGCCAGTTCGATCACGTTGGCGCCTTGCTGCCCCATCACGGACAGGGTGTCTCGCTCGACCGCGTCAAGTTGGGTCGCAACCCGTCGGCTGTAGGAAAGACCAGCTTCAGTCAGCTTCACGCCTCTGCGCGAGCGCCTGAACAGTTCAACGCTGAGGAACTCCTCAAGGCTGGCAATCTGTCGGCAAATCGCGCCCTGGGTCAGCGAAAGCTCCTGTGCTGCCTTGGTAAAGCTCTCATGGCGTGCTGCCGCCTCAAAGCTGATCAGGGCGGCTGTGCTGGGTATTTTCCTGCGCATGTACGTCTACCTCACTAATTCGTCGCATAAATTGCGTTTGGCGACGTTTCGGAGTGAGAAATTAGCACAACAGTATGCGAAATCCTCGTTTGCCGAGCGGCCGATCCCGGCCTAGGATCAGTCCCACGTAATTTGACCCGTTTCGAGAGGACACACTCATGGCCGGTAAAGCTAGCTTCAACTGGATCGATCCCCTGCTGCTGGATCAACAGCTCACCGAAGAAGAGCGCATGATCCGCGACACCGCCGCGCAGTTCGCCCAGCAAAGCCTTGCGCCGCGTATTCTCGAAGCGTTCCGTCATGAAAAGACTGACCCGGCGATCTTTCGCGAAATGGGCGAAGTGGGTCTGCTGGGTGCAACCATTCCGGAGCAATACGGCGGTAGCGGCCTTAACTATGTCAGCTACGGTCTGATCGCCCGTGAGGTCGAGCGCATCGACTCCGGCTACCGCTCGATGATGAGCGTGCAGTCCTCGTTGGTAATGGTGCCTATCAATGAATTCGGTACTGAAGCTCAGAAACAGAAATACCTGCCGAAGCTGGCCTCGGGCGAGTGGATTGGCTGCTTCGGTCTGACCGAGCCTAACCACGGTTCCGACCCGGGCGCGATGATTACTCGTGCGCGCAAAGTGGAAGGCGGCTACAGCCTGACCGGCAGCAAGATGTGGATCACCAACAGCCCGATCGCCGATGTGTTCGTGGTCTGGGGCAAGGACGATGCGGGCGATATTCGTGGCTTCGTTCTGGAGAAGGGCTGGAAAGGCCTGAGTGCTCCGGCGATTCACGGCAAGGTCGGCCTGCGTGCATCGATCACCGGTGAGATCGTCATGGATAACGTATTCGTGCCAGAAGAGAACATCTTCCCGGATGTCCGCGGCTTGAAAGGTCCTTTCACCTGTCTCAACTCCGCGCGTTATGGCATTTCCTGGGGCGCGCTGGGTGCTGCCGAGTTCTGCTGGCACACCGCTCGCCAATACACTCTGGATCGTCAGCAATTCGGTCGCCCATTGGCTGCCACTCAGCTGATTCAGAAGAAGCTGGCGGACATGCAGACCGAAATCACCATGGCACTGCAAGGCTGCCTGCGTCTGGGTCGCATGAAGGACGAAGGAACTGCAGCAGTTGAAATCACTTCGATGATGAAGCGTAACTCGTGCGGCAAGTCCCTGGACATCGCGCGCATGGCTCGCGATATGTTGGGCGGTAATGGCATCTCCGACGAGTTCGGTGTCGCTCGCCACCTGGTCAACCTGGAAGTGGTGAATACCTATGAAGGTACGCATGACGTCCACGCGCTGATCCTCGGTCGTGCGCAGACCGGCCTTCAAGCGTTCTATTAATAGGAGAACGCCATGGGCGCGCTTTCGCATCTGCGGGTACTGGATTTATCGCGGGTATTGGCCGGGCCGTGGGCCGGGCAGATTCTTGCGGACCTTGGCGCTGAAGTGATCAAGGTCGAGCGTCCGGGCAATGGTGATGACACGCGCGCCTGGGGCCCGCCTTTCCTTAAAGACGCCTATGGCGAAAACACCAGTGAGGCCGCCTATTACTTGTCGGCCAATCGCAATAAGCAATCGGTGACCATCGACTTCACGCGCCCAGAGGGGCAGAAGCTGGTGCGCGACCTGGCGGCGAAGTCGGACATCTTGATCGAAAACTTCAAGGTTGGCGGTCTGGCGGCGTATGGGCTGGACTACGAATCGTTGAAGGCGATCAATCCGAACCTGATTTATTGCTCTATCACCGGGTTTGGTCAAACCGGTCCTTATGCCAAGCGCGCGGGTTATGACTTCATGATCCAGGGGTTGGGTGGTCTCATGAGCCTGACGGGGCGGCCTGAAGGTGATGAGGGGGCGGGGCCGGTGAAGGTTGGGGTTGCGCTGACCGACATTCTGACTGGTCTCTACTCGACTGTGGCGATCCTGGCGGCGCTTGCGCATCGGGATCAAGACGGTGGCGGCCAGCATATTGATATGGCATTGCTGGATGTTCAGGTAGCGTGCCTGGCTAACCAGGCGATGAACTATCTGACGACAGGCAATGCACCCAAGCGTTTGGGGAATGCACATCCGAACATCGTGCCGTATCAGGATTTTCCTACGGCAGATGGCGACTTCATTCTTACCGTGGGCAACGACGGGCAGTTCCGCAAGTTCGCAGAAGTCGCCGGGCAGCCTCAGTGGGCAGATGATCCACGCTTCGCAACCAACAAGCTGCGCGTGGCGAATCGGGCTGTGCTCATTCCGTTGATCCGCCAGGCTACGGTGTTCAAAACGACCGCTGAATGGGTGGCGCAGCTGGAGCAGGCAGGTGTCCCGTGTGGGCCTATTAATGATCTTGCGCAGATGTTCGCAGATCCCCAGGTCAAGGCACGTGGGCTGTCAATTGAATTGCCCCATGCGTTGGCCGGGATGGTGCCGCAGGTTGCCAGTCCTATTCGGCTGTCGGAGACGCCGGTGGAATACCGTCGTGCGCCTCCTATGTTGGGCGAGCATACGCTGGAGGTTTTGCAGCGAGTGCTGGGGCTGGAGGCTGGTGCGGTAGCGGCTTTTAAAGAGTCCGGCGTTCTCTGATATTCCCCTCTATATAGAAAGGTTGGCTTTGCTCTCTCGAATTGCGGGGGAGTGAGCCGCTTTACTACCGTCCGTAACTTATTGAAAGAAAACTGAAATTAAGAGTTGACGGCGAGTTTTAGTTCTCTATAATTCGCCCCACTTCCGGCGCAGTCGAAACGGAAAACTCCTTGGTAAACAACGAGTTACGCAGTTTTCGGCAGTAGGTTGCTTCAGGTCATCGAAGCTGAAAGGAAGTTGAAAAAGAGGTGTTGACAGCAGCGAGTAACGCTGTAGAATTCGCCTCCCGCTGACGAGAGATCGAAAGCGCAAGTGGTTGAAGTTGCAAAGGATTCTTTGAAGACTTCTGAAAATAACCGCTTGACAGCAAATGAGGCTGCTGTAGAATGCGCGCCTCGGTTGAGATGAAAGATCTTAACCAACCGCTCTTTAACAACTGAATCAAGCAATTCGTGTGGGTGCTTGTGGTGTCAGACTGGTAGTCAACAGATTATCAGCATCGCAAGTTACTCCGCGAGAAATCAAAGATGTAACCAAAGATTGCTGAGCCAAGTTTAGGGTTTTCTCAAAACCCAAAGATGTTTGAACTGAAGAGTTTGATCATGGCTCAGATTGAACGCTGGCGGCAGGCCTAACACATGCAAGTCGAGCGGATGAGAGGAGCTTGCTCCTGGATTCAGCGGCGGACGGGTGAGTAATGCCTAGGAATCTGCCTGGTAGTGGGGGACAACGTCTCGAAAGGGACGCTAATACCGCATACGTCCTACGGGAGAAAGCAGGGGACC
>NZ_JBPKAM010000058.1:0-40065 GCF_051216495.1 Pseudomonas baetica
CCCCCCCCCCCCCCCCCCCCCCCCCCCCCCCCCCCCCCCCCTCTCCCCCCCCCCCCCCCCCCCCCCCCCCCCCCCCCCCCCCCCCCCCCCCCCCCCCCTACAGGGGAAGAGGTTGCGGTATTGAAATCCCATCAAGCAGCATGGAGCGTTGTGTATGAGTCCCGCTGAACCGGTTACAGGGTTGATTCTTTCGGGCGGCGGGGCTCGAGCGGCCTATCAGGTGGGGGTGCTGGCGGCGATTGCCGAGTTGTTGCCATTGGGCGCGGACAACCCGTTTCCGGTGATCGTCGGCACCTCTGCCGGGGCGATCAATGCGGTCAGCCTGGCCAGCGGGGCGATGGACTTTCGCGGGGCCATCGAGCGCTTGACCGACTTCTGGCAAGGCTTTCGCAGCCATTTGGTATTGCGCAGTGATTGGCCCGGGGTGATCCGCCAGGCCAGTCGTTTTGTCAGTCACAGCCTTTTGGGATTGGGAAGTCAGGTGCCGGTGGCGCTGCTTAACAGTTCGCCACTGCGCGGCTTGCTCAACGACAAGTTGCACATGAGCGGCATCGACGAAGCCATCGCCCAAAAGCAATTGCAGGCAGTGGCGGTGACGGCATTCGGTTACGAGTCCGGTCAGGCCGTCACCTTTTATCAGGGCGGCGGCACCATCCATGCCTGGTTGCGCCATCGGCGAATTGGCGTTCCGACCCAATTGTCCGTTGAGCATCTGCTCGCCAGTTCGGCCATTCCACTGCTGTTCGCCCCGGTGAAAATCGGCGAGGAGTATTTTGGCGATGGCGCGGTGCGCCAGTCGGCACCGATCAGTCCGGCCCTGCACCTGGGCGCCAGTCGAGTACTGGTGGTGGGCGTCAGTGGCAACCCGCGGGGCGTCGATCCGGAGCAACCGCTGCAACGTGCCTGGACTGGTCAGCAGCCGACCCTGGCGCAGATCGGCGGGCACATGCTCAACAGTACGTTCATTGACAGCCTGGAAAGCGATATCGAGCTCCTGCAGCGCTTGAATCAGTTCAGTCACCTCATGCCCGATAGCGCACCGATCCGTACGCTGGGTGTGGCGCCAGTGGAGGTATTGGTGATTTCACCGAGCCAGCCGATCGACGAGATTGCCGCGCGCCATCGCCAGGAATTGCCGGCGGCGCTGCGTCTGTTCCTGCGCGGGCCGGGGGCGACCAAAACGAGCGGGGCAGGGGTGTTGAGTTATTTACTGTTCGAGGCGGGGTATTGCAGCGAGTTGATTGACCTGGGGCGGCGGGATGCGCTGGCCAAGAAGGATGAGTTGTGCCGGTTTCTCGGGTTGTCGGAGCCGGTGGTTTCGGCCTGAGATCCGCCGCGCGGCATTCGCGAGCAGGCTCGCTCCCACAATTGACCGCAATTCAATGTGGGAGCGAGCCTGCTCGCGAGGTTTTTCAGATCAGAAGTGCACCTTGACCAGGAAGCTGGTCACGCTCTGATCGGTCTTGAAGCCATCGCTGTCTTCGATACCGTACTTGTTTTTCCAGTAGTCGTATTCGACACCGACGTACAACTGCTTCGCACCCAGATTCAATGCCTTGCCCAGGTCGTACTTGATCTGCGGATTGAAGTGCAGGTTGGCGTGGTATTCGCCTTTGCTGTTTACGTCATTGTCGACGACCCAGTCCATGAAACCGTCGATGAGCACGTCGGAATCGCCCACCGGGATGGTGTAGGACCAGACCGGGGTCACCTGCCAGATATCGTCACCCGGACGGCTGCCTTCGGTGTGACGGTTGTAGAAGTTCAGCTGGAAGTAATCGAAGCCCGGGATGGCCAGGTCGAAGCCTGGACCGATCAGGTAGGACTCGGTGTCGTCTTCGCCGAACTCATAGGTCATGGCCAGCAGGACGTCCTTGATCGGACCGAACTCCAGCTTCTGGTCGAAGATCTTGTTGAACGACAGACGCGGGCTGAATTCGCCGTAGTAAGAGTTTTCACCGGCGAAGGCGTCTTCCTTGCCGTTATAGAAGATCTTGTCGACGAAGAAGAAGTTGTCGCCGTATTTCCAGCCATCGGCGTGTTCGAAGGTCACTGTCTGCTGGATGCGCGGATTGACCTGGAAATCCTTGCCATACAGGTAAGTCAGGCTGTTGTTCTGCCATTGCAGCAAGTCGCCGGCCATGGCCTGGCCCCCCGCCAGCATTGATCCCGCCAGCATCAGGCTAGTGCACGTGCGTTTCATTCGGTTGCTCCCAAAAAGTAGAGGTTTCACGTTTTTTTAAGGTCGACGCTCTGGTGTGGCGCCTTTTTCTGTAGCGATAAAAAATTGTCCATACGGTCAGCTTTGTTGCTGTGAGCAAGCGCTGTGCCAAGGCCCTCGAAAAACAAAAAAACTCCCGCTCGGCTGCTCAAAAACAGTCGATTGAGAGTGATTGGGGGATTGCCTTGGTACCGTCCAGAGCCGGGATAAGTTGGCTTTCTGGTCAGGAATTAAATCCGGGCTTTTTTTTAAAGCGGATTCAGGCGGCCGCGGAGAATACTGACTCCTTGGCCAGGTCTCAAGTGCCCCGCAACAGCGCACCGACGACAGGTTTTTGGCACGGTTGCGGGTCATCTTAGAAATGCACCTTCACCAGCAGGCTGGTGGTGTTTTCGTTGGTGTCGAAGTTGCCGCTGTTTTCGATGCCGTACTTGTCTTTCCAGTAGCTGTACTCGACACCGACGTACACCTGTTTTTCACGCCAGCCGAAGGCTTTGCCCAGGTCGTACTTGATCTGCGGATTGAAGTGCAGGTTGGCGTGGTAAGTGCCGTGCGAGTTCTCGTCGTTATCCACGACCCAGTCGATGTAGCCGTCGATCAACAGGCTCGAATTGCCCAGGGGCAGGGTGTAGGACCAGGCCGGTGTGATCTGCCAGACATCATCGCCGGGACGCGAGCCTTCGGTTTGGCGGTTGTAGAAATTCAGGGTGAAAAAGTTGAAGCCCGGCACCTTGAGGTCGAAACCGGGGCCGATCAGGTAAGCCTCGGTGTCGTCTTCGCCATTCTCGTAGGTCATGGCCAGCAACACGTCCTTGATCGGTCCAAATTCCAGCTTTTGATCGAAGATCTTGCCGAAGGACAGACGCGGGCTGAATTCGCCGTAATAGGCGTGAACGCCTTTGTTCCGGTCTTTCTCGCCGTTGTAGTAAGTGCTATCGATGAACATGAAATTGTCGCCGTACTTCCAGCGGTCGGCGTGTTCGAACGTTACCGTCTGCTGGATCGACGGGTTGACCGCGAAGTCCTTGCCATACAGATAGCTCAGGCTGTTGGTCTGCCACAGCAGCAAATCGCCGGCCATGGCCTGGGTTGCCGCGAACAGGCCGCCGAACAGCAGCAGGCTGGTTTGGGTACGAATCATCTGTTGCTCCCTCTTGTTGTTATTTTTGCGAGGCGCAGGAATCCCCGGCCCTGTAGGAGCGAGCTTGCTCGCGATGATCGTCAACGATTACGCGTGTTACCTGGATAAACGCGGTGTTCTTGAGTCCATCGCGAGCAAGCTCGCTCCTACAGGGAGGCGTGTCTTTGCCTGTCAGTGGGCGTGGCAGTCGTTGGCGGCGGCGCGTTCGGCTCCGCCAAGGATGTTGAACAACAGGTTCAGCGTCAGGGCGCTGAGGGTGGCCATAGCGATGCCGCTGTGGGTGATCGGGCTCATCCACACCGGCAGGTGGGCGAAAAACTCCGGACGCACCACAGGGATCAGGCCCATGCCGATGCTCACTGCCACCAGCAACTGGTTGCGACGGTCACCGATATCGGCTTCCTGCAGAATCTTGATGCCGGTGGCGGCGACCATGCCGAACATCGCAATGGCCGCACCGCCCAGCACCGCGGGTGGAATCGACGCCACCAGAAACGCCGCTTTGGGCAGCAGGCTCAGGACGATCAGCAAGCCACCGGCAACGATGGTCACCGAACGGCAGCGCACGCCGGTCATCTGCACCAGGCCGATGTTCTGGGCGAACGAGGAGTGGGTGAAGGTGTTGAAAAAACCGGCGAAGAACGAGGCGCCGGCATCACACAGCAAGCCACGACGCAACATGCGCGGGCAAACCTCTTGACCGGTGATCTTGCCCAGCGCCAGGAACATCCCGGTGGACTCGACGAAAATAATCACCACCACCAGGCACATGGAGAGGATCGGCGCCAGTTCGAACTTCGGCATGCCGAAATGCAGCGGGGTGACGAATTGCAGCCACGGCGCCTGGGCCATGCCGCTGAGGTCGACCATGCCGATCAGGCCGCAGAGCACGTAGCCCAGGCACATGCCGATCAGCACGGAAATATTGACCCAGAAACCGCGCATGAAGCGATGCACCAGCAGGATGGTGCCCAGCACCAGCGCAGCAATGGTCAGGTAAATAGGGGAACCGAATTGAGCGGCTTGAGCACCGCCACCGGCCCAGTTCACGGCCACGGGGAACAGCGACAAACCGATCGAGGTGATGACCGTGCCGGTCACCAGTGGCGGGAAGAAGCGCACGACTTTGGACATGAATGGCGCGATGAGCATGCCGAAGAAACCGGCGGCGATGGTGGCGCCGAAGATGCCTTGCAGGCCGATGCCCGGCATGCCGGCCATGGCGACCATGCTGCCGACGGCGGCAAAACTGGCGCCCATCATCACTGGCATGCGGATGCCCATGGGGCCGATGCCCAGGGACTGGACAATGGTGGCGATACCGGCGACCAACAGGTCGGCGTTGATCAGGAAGGCGATTTCTTCACGACTCAGGCCAGCGGCCTGTCCGATGATCAGCGGCACCGCGATGGCTCCGCCGTACATCAGCAGAACGTGTTGCAGGCCAACAAGAATCAATTGCAAGAGGGGTAAACGCTGAATGGCGGGTGCGTCGGGGATGCGTGCTTGGGATAGCTCGGACATGCAACACCTCGGATCATTTTTATTCTTGTGATTTTTGTATCAGGTTGACCGCGGCGCGGCCGTTCGCGAGCAGGCTCGCTCCCACAGGTTGTGTGTTGCCTGTGTGGGAGCGAGCCTGCTCGCGAAGCTTTTTGCTACTTAGTTGGTCGGTGCACCCTGAACAATCCAGGCGCCGATCAGGTCACGTTCCTGCTGGGTCATCTGGGTGATGTTGCCCAGTGGCATGATCTGTGTGGCGACGGCTTGTGCCTGGATCCGCGCAGCGTTCTGGCGAATCTGCTCGGGGGTGTCGAACATCACACCGGCCGGGGCCGCGCTGAACAGCGGGCTGGTTGGTTTGGCCGAGTGGCAGACCGCGCAACGCTCCTGAATCACGCTGTGGACCTTGTCGAAGCCAGGACCTGCGTTGGACGCTTGTGCTGGTGCGGCTGCCGGAGTCTCGGCCGGTTTGGCTTCAGCCGGTTTCAAGCCGCCGCCCTGTGCCGTTTCCGGCAGAGGCTGGTACTCGATGGCAGCAGGGGCCTTGGCCACTTCCGGAGAGCTGGACATCGGCTTCGGACCGGACACATAAGCCAGGCAGATCATGCCCACCGCTGCCACCGGCAGGGTCCAGGCAAACTTGTGGCTGTCGTGACGGGTGTTGAAGTAGTGACGCACCAGCACCGCCAGGATCGCAATCCCGGCCAGGATCAGCCAGTTGTACTGGCTGCCGTAGGTGCTCGGGAAGTGGTTGCTGATCATGATGAACAGCACTGGCAGGGTGAAGTAGTTGTTGTGACGTGAACGCAGCAGGCCTTTGGCCGGCAGTGCCGGGTCGGGCGTGCGGTTCTCGGCGATGGCCGCGACCAGCGCTCGCTGTGCCGGCATGATGATGCGGAACACGTTGCCGACCATGATGGTGCCGATGAGCGCACCGACGTGCAGGTACGCACCACGTCCGCTGAACACCTTGCTGAAGCCATAGGCCGCGCCGATGATCAGCACGAACAGGATGGCGCCGAGCAGGGCAGGGTGTTTGCCCAGGGCCGAGTCGCAGAGGAAGGAGTAGACGAACCAGCCGATGAACAGCGAACCCAGACCGATGGCCACGCCTTCAGGGCCGCTCAGGGTGCTGCCCGGAGCCAGCAGGTAGAGCGTCGGGTTGGCATAGAACACCACGCACAGCAGCGCGATACCCGACATCCAGGTGAAGTAGGCTTCCCATTTGAACCAGTGCAGGTTGTCCGGCATGGTCGGTGGAGCCAGTTTGTATTTTTCCAGGTGATAGATGCCGCCGCCGTGGATCGCCCACAAATCACCGGCCAGACCGCTTTTCGGGTTGACCCGATTGAGGTTGTTTTCCAGCCAGACGAAGTAGAACGATGCGCCGATCCAGGCCACACCGGTAATCATATGAACCCAGCGCACGCTCAGGTTCAGCCATTCCAACAGATGTGCTTCCACAGTCTTTACCTCTCGCCCGTCACGCTTGTTTTCGCGTGATCGGACCTTCTCTTATTGGTGGGGGGCGAGGATCAAACGCTCATCCTCTTTGAAAAAATGCTCATCGCAGTTATTGCCTGTGCCACTGCGATCAACCACCAGGAAGTCATCCCGCTTTTCGATCGTCAGCACCGGGTGGTGCCAGACGCCGCGATGGTAATTAATGCCCTGCCTGCCGTTGGTGACGAAGGCGCGGACCAAGCCTGATACAGGTACATCGCCAAGTGGCGCGACCACGATCAGAAAGGGGTTGCCGAGCAGCGGAATGAAAGCCTGGCTGCCCAGCGGATGGCGCTCCAGCATGCTGACGGTCAGCGGCATGTCCTGCACGTCGGCGCGGAAAATGCTGATGATCGCGTTGTCCTCCGGCGTGGCAGTTTCCACCGTCGCCAGTTTGTGAAAGCGCATGGTCGAACCGTTGTTGATCATGAAGTGATCGCTGCCGTCGGTTTCGATCACGTCACCGAAAGGGGCGAAGGCTTCTTTGGTCAGCGGTTCAATCGTCAGTGTGCGCATGCTGGTCTTCTTGTCTGGATTCTGTGTTGTTGGTTCTGTTGCTATCGCCAGCAGGCTGGCTCCCACATTTGGAATGTATTCCCCTGTGGGAGCCAGCCTGC
Organism: Pseudomonas baetica; assembly: GCF_051216495.1. GTDB lineage: Bacteria > Pseudomonadota > Gammaproteobacteria > Pseudomonadales > Pseudomonadaceae > Aquipseudomonas > Aquipseudomonas baetica_B. The sequence goes on from NZ_JBPKAM010000058.1 coordinate 6,986, forward strand.
TGGCGATTGGGTTCAGCGCTTATTTAGCGACCTTGCCCAGAACGCGCAGGCGGCTCACACCACCATCCGGGAACACGTTCAGGCGGATGTGGGTGATTGGCCCCAGCGCCTTGATCTGCTCGGCGAAGGTGTGTTCGGCGTGCATTTCCAGCTTCTGGCTTGGCAGCAGTTCGCGCCAGAACAGCGATTGGGTTTCGATCTGGCTGTCGGTGCCGCCTTTCACGAAAGCGCCCTGGATCGAGCAGCTGTCCGGGTAGTTGCCCTTGAAGTGCAGGGTGTCGACGATGACTTTCTCGACTTCACCGGCATGACCCAGCGCGACGATCACCCAGTCATTGCCCGGGGTGCGACGACGTGCGGTTTCCCAGCCGTCGCCCATGTTGATGCCACGGCCTGGGTTGAGGATGTTGCTCATGCGGCCGAAGTGTTCGTCGGAGCAGGCGAGGGCGCGACCGCCGTTGAGGGCTGCGGCCAGGTCGACTTGTTCGTTATCGCCGATGGCCGACCAGTCGCGGAACGGCACACCGTACACACGCAGACGCGCCACGCCGCCATCCGGGTAAATGTTGAAGCGCAGGTGGCTGAAGGCCTGCTCGTTGTTGATCTCGTGGTAGTGGTGGCTGTTGCCTTGCAGCTCGACGGCCGACAGCACTTCGGTCCACTGGGTGTTTTCGTTCGGCTCGCCTTCAGCCAGGAAGCAGGCTTCCAGGGACGCCGATGGCGGGAAGTTGCCGGTGAAGAATGAAGTGTCGATGTCCACGCCCTTGATCGAACCCGGTACGCCCAGGCGGATCACTGCGCTGTCATAGCCTTCGAAGCGCTTGCGGCGCGACTCCCAGCCATCCATCCACTTGCCGTTGTCATCGAACACGCCCTCCTTCCACACGGCCGGGGTTGGTTGGAACAGACGGTTGGCGTCTGCGAACCAGTCATCGGTGACCGAGATGATTTTGGTGCCCAGGCGGGCGTCGGCCAGGTTGACGAACTTCTCGAAAGGTACGGCGTAAGCTTTCATTCTTCTTGTCTGCCTTTAAATAAGTGGCTTGGGATGCTCTCGGGGCTTTGGTCTCGCTCGGCGTTCATGAACGAGCCTGGGCCTCGATTGCTATAGGGTCAGTAAACGGAACAGGGCGATCTTGTTGATCTCCGCCAGCGCGCACTTGAACTCGGTGTCGACCGGGTTGTGAATGCGCGTTTCGAACGCTGCGAGGATCTGATGCCGGTTGCTGCCTTTTACCGCCATGATGAAGGGAAACTTGAACTTGGCTTTGTAGGCGTCGTTCAGCTCGGTGAAGCGCTGGAACTCTTCGGCCGTGCATTGGTGAATACCGGCGCCAGCCTGTTCATTCGTGCTGGCTTCGGTCAGTTGCCCCTGGACGGCGGCTTTGCCGGCCAGGTCCGGGTGAGCGTTGATCAAGGCCAGTTGGCTTTCGTGATCAGCGCTCAACAGGATGTCGCTCATGCGCTGGTGCAGGGTTTCGATTTCGTCGATCGAAGCGTCCTGGCCCAGGTCGAAGGCCTTCTCGGCCACCCATGGCGAATGTTCGTAGATGTCGGCGAAGGCTTTGACGAAGGCGTCGCGGCTCAGGGTCGATGGCTTGAGGGTTTGAAAGGTGCTCATTTGGCAGCCCCTTGGTACGGGTGGGTTTCCTGCCAATGGCGCGCGATGTCGACGCGACGGCTGAACCACACCTGTTCATGACTTTTAGCGTATTCGATAAAGCGCTTGAGCGAAGCCAGACGCGCCGGACGGCCGATCAGGCGGCAGTGCAGGCCGATCGACAGCATCTTCGGTGCTTCGGCGCCTTCGGCGTACAGCACGTCGAACGCGTCCTTGAGGTATTCGAAGAAGTCGTCGCCCTTGTTGAAGCCCTGGACCTGGGTGAAACGCATGTCGTTGGTGTCCAGGGTGTACGGAATCACCAGGTGCGGTTTGCCGGTCGGATTGTTCGGCTCCCAGTAGGGCAGGTCGTCGTCGTAGGTGTCGCTGTCATAAAGGAAACCGCCTTCTTCCATCACCAGGCGACGGGTATTCGGACCGGTGCGGCCGGTGTACCAGCCCAGCGGGCGCTCACCGGTGATTTCGGTGAGGATGCGGATCGCTTCGAGCATGTGCTCGCGTTCCTGGTTTTCGTCCATGTACTGGTAGTCGATCCAGCGGTAGCCGTGGCTGCAGATCTCATGGCCGGCATCAACCATGGCGCGGATCACGTCCGGGTGGCGCTGCGCGGCCATGGCCACGGCGAAAATGGTCAGCGGGATGTCGAATTCCTTGAACAGTTTCAGAATCCGCCAGACGCCGGCGCGGCTGCCATACTCGTAAAGGGATTCCATGCTCATGTTGCGCGCGCCTTGCAGCGGCTGCGCCGAGACCATTTCCGAGAGGAAAGCTTCGGATTCCTTGTCGCCGTGCAGGATATTGCGCTCGCCACCTTCTTCGTAATTGAGCACGAAGGACAGGGCGATACGAGCATTGCCCGGCCAGTGTGGGTGAGGAGGGTTACTGCCGTAACCGGTCAGGTCGCGTGGGTAGTCAGCGCTCACTGCAGTCTTCCTTCTTATTCGTGTTGACAGGTTTGTGTGGCGCGCCTGTGGATGAGAAGTCAGGCTGGCGTCACAGCGATGGACTGATTGTATACAACTTTATATTCACTTTGTAAGCCTGATTTTTTGCATTTTTCGCTAACGGTCATCTTCGCGTGTGATTGGGATGAGCCTGCAAGAATTTTGCCTGGCTGGTCAGCTAATGGCTGTAGGGTTCAGTACCGTTGTGGTTTGGCAGTCAATCGGCGGGAAATCGACGGAGGGTGCCGTTGATCGTAAAAATGTCGCTTTTATTGTGTACAATTTTTTTGAAAAGTGTCTTAATCAATCGCTCGCCGCAGCTTTTCGTGTTCCGAAACGGTGCGGTCTCCTTTTAACTGACTTCGGGAGGCGCGAGGTCTGACTGCTTTCACGCAGGCAGGCGCGCAGAATCAATGGGACGTTTGACTACTCACGTTTTGGACGCTGCACACGGTTGCCCGGGCAGTTCGATCAAGGTCGAGCTGTACCGCGTTGAAGGTTCGCAACTGGAATTGGTCGCCACTGCGACAACCAACAGCGATGGCCGTGTCGATGCACCACTGCTGCAAGGCGATGACTACCGCACAGGGGTCTATCAGGTTCAGTTCCATGCGGGGGATTACTACCGCGCCCGTGGCGTCCAGTTGCCTACGCCGGCGTTCCTGGATGTCGTGGTGCTGCGTTTCGGCATCTCGGCGGAACAAGATCACTACCATGTGCCGCTGCTGATTTCGCCCTACAGCTATTCGACATATCGCGGCAGCTGATCCCCCAAGCAGCTGCCTCACCCTGGAAGCGACTGCGCATATAGCTTCTTTGGTCTTTCGCCCGCTCACACTGCGGGCTTTTTTTATGCCAATGGGCGTACTCGCCGGCAGGGCCGGCGAGATGAAAGGCGACTGTCAGCCTTCCCGGATGATGAACACAGACTGCCATCCCGATGAGGTTGTCTGGATTCCACCCAGTAGCCATATCACTTTGTTTTGATCGTGTGCAGTGAGCAGGGCGGTTCGGGCTGGCACGCCGATTCGGGTTGTCAGTTGAGGGTCGGCAAGTTCATTGCCCGGCGGGGTAACGTCCCTGATTGCATAGCCATCGACACGACCGAGTTTCAGGAAGAAAACCGCATCGTGATTCGCGCGGGTAAAGACCAGCGTTGGTTCCGAGTGTGCCCTCGACAAAGGAAAAACATTGTACCCGTTACGTTCCAGCACGCTGGCTACCAACTGCTTGAGGTTGTAATCGGAAGGTGAGGCGTTGTAGTGGTACCACTCCGTGGGGAAGTAGTTAGGTGCGAAGTCCAGACGTCGCAGGGCTCCGGTGGCATCGGGGGGCGTCAGTGCCAACCAGCCCGTATTTGTCGTTCTGGCAATGACAGGCAGCAGAAGCAGCGGGTCGGCCAGTTCCCGTCGAGGGATACGTGCACTGCTGGCGTCGGCCCAGTTACGAAAAGTCTGTTTCAGAACCATAAGGCCTGAGGCGTTAATGATGTTGGAATGATCGGCTTGGTTAAATACGCTTCTTGCGACGTCATTTAATGAAGCGTCCGCGAAATCCCTGAAGGTTTCAGCTACATAGCCGGTCAGGCTCTTTTCGAATGGAAGGGGGTTGTCCAATACTTCCCACTGACCGTTTTTTTTGACTGCCCATAGGGGTTGCAGTGATGGATCGTCATGCAGCATCTGTTCGAAGGCTTCGTAGCGCGAAGGTGAAAACCGAGGGTGTTCCAGAAAAGCGACTTCAGTGCTCTGCAGGGATCCCTGGGGCACGATTCGATAATGAAGCCCATTGATCTCCAGGGACTCCGCCGATTGGGGTTTTGTCGAACTTCCCCAGTTTCTCCATAACGCAGAAGAGAGATCTAAGGGAGAGGAGGGCTGCGCGAGAAGGTCTGAGAGAAGTGGATTCGCTTGGGCTAGATTGCTGGCACCTTCTTGCGGGCTGGGGTTTGGATCGCCTGCAACATCCGCATTTTTCCGACGCCAGTACGCCGTATCGGCGATTCTTTCCAGTATCGGGCCTGAGGCGATTAGCTCATTGGCCGACGATGCTTGGTACTCGCCATCTTCTCGGCGTCGGACCAGAGTGACGCCTTCATTCTCGATCTCTGCGTACATCGTGTTGCGTTGGCCATAACGTAGGCCGTCGGCAAGGGGAGCGGGCAACCTCGGTACCAGGGCGGAGGGCAGGAAGTTGATCTCCGATGTCGCGCCGACGGGGTCGATTACGAGTGGCCCAGGCGTGGAAATGTCCACCACCATGATCTGAGGTTCTTGTGGGATATTGTCTGATCCTCTCTCTGGTTGTCGGTTACCCGGTAAGCCGGCTGTGGGCTCGGATGTGCCGGAACCGGGCAAATTGCGCCAGGGGGTGTTGCCGTCCTCGGGCGAAGGATTTCTGCCAGGCAGGCCTGTTTCCGGTGGGTTGGGTCTTACTACTTTTTTTGGTGGCTTCATGCCTAAGTTACTCCAAGAGGTGGCGAAAGGAATCACCGTTACTCGTCACGTTTAACGCAGTGGTTGATGATTAGGTACAGCGACTGGTGTGTGGCAATCAAGGCAACAATGACTGTGTGTGGATTGGAAGTTTTATTACGTGGTGTGCAGGTAGATTTCGTCAAAAATCAGATCGACTTTATAAACGGTGCTGTAGCCGGTGATTAAGTATATTTCTTCGATGGGGGTGTCCTTACTCTCATATTCTGGGAGCTGAATGACAGTGTGTCCTATCAGTAGTCTGTTTTTCGATAGTTTTCGGGTGGTGGGTTCTAGAAGATTGGTTACGAAGTACCAGGTTGATGCGTTGGATGTTTTTCTGAGCGCGCCTGGTGTTGATATATGAAGCTGGGTATTTGATTCGAGATAGATATAGTAATGGGCGCCCTTTCCCTCAAGTCGTAATGTCGTGTTTTGCAGCAAGGCGGGGATGTTGACAACCTGCGAGTGAGAATCCAGTGCGATGATTTTGCCATCTTCAGGCGGGAGAAAGAGGTAGGTCCCCGTCCGCTTTTTCAGCATTTTCATGCCGTCTATTTGTATATTACCCAATGTGTCTTTGTATGCAGCGTAAAGATTCGTAGGCGGCATTACTCGATAGGAAATCCCATCACGCATCGTAATGATCAGCTCCTGATTTAACTTCAGAGGTGTGCGCATGTCAAAAGAGTGGGTGAAATTTGAATAGGTGAAGTGTCCGTCCGATGTGAAGTTCTTGAGTTTGATTGTTTTATTGTGAAAAAATAGTTGTAGTGTAATGTCGCTAATGGTTCTGATTGGACGGGTAATACTGTTGTTGCTTTGGACGGTGCAGTCGGCTTGTGTTCTGAGTAGCTCATCGCTGTCGTAGTCTATGTAGAGGGTGTTTAGAATGTTTTTATCTGTTTTTGTGGTTGTTATCTGACTATCGGTAGTGTCTCTGTTTATGAAGTAGTTCGAGTTTTGTCTGGATGATATTTCATATTCAGAACGATTGATGATCAATCGCGCTGGCTGTTTACCCTGCGCCAGAATCAAAACTTCAATGTTGTGGCTGTCGGTGCCATCCAGTTCATCGGGAAAGTCGGGAGCAAGTTGAAAACCGTCCTGGGTCAGGAACCGTAGTTTCTGCTCTTGAAATATGCGTTTGTTTGCCGTTTTTTTATAAACATCCTTGATGATCACCTGACTGTCTGGAAGTTCTCCATCTTTGCCGCAGCGCGACAAGATCACCAATGAGGTGTCCTCAATGGACCATTTCAGAATGTTCTCAAACGTCCAGTCCATGATGATCACGCTTTCTTCCTGCGCGCCCTCACGGATGGTCACGGTGCCGCTTTTGTGAGCAACGAAATATCGGTCTTTACCTGTTTCACCCGCGGCGTCCCCATTGCCGCTCATCAGATAAATCGTGTCATCGCCAGCGCCTGCGTTGATTCGGTCATGACCTCTGGAAACGATGCGATTTGCATCGCGTGAGCCTTGGACGACGTTTCGGGCACCGGCCAATGTCTCGACGTTTTCAATGCTTTTCAACATTGTGTGGAACTCTAGGGGATCAAACGCAGGGCTGCCGAGCCGGCTTACCCAACCATTTCCCAGGCCGATAAAAAAACCGCTGTAGAAGGTTTGCTCTCGAGGATCGAGCCGGCCTTGGAATGCCAGCGTGTCACTGCCGTCACCGCCCGAAATTTGATTTGTGGGGCCAGGAAGTCTGCGTGCCTTGAGTGACCGTGCGGCGTCCTCGAACAGGAAGCGATCGTCCTTTTCGCCACCGGTCAGGTCCTTCACCCCTGTGCCGTAGCTGAAAAGATTAGGTTTTTTTTCGATACCGATAACGGTGTCTTTTCCACCTCCCAGCAGCCAGAAGGTTGCTTTCGAATCGCCGTCTGCCCCCTTCACCACCCCGGCAAGATCCGAAGGCAGCCCGTTGCGGGCGTCGATGGTGTCGTCTGAGTCCTCAATCACTGGCTCCTTGATCTCCGTGGAACCCCACGATTCGTTTCCTTGATCATCCTGTTCGAACCAAGGTACCTGGGTAGCCTTCAGCGACACATCTATCTTGCCGTTCACGATAGCTTCAACACTGTCCTTCATTTGTCCATCGAGCCACCTTCGCGCTCTGTTGGTGAGTGATTTCGCGTGCTGGTCCTTGGTGAATGCGATGTCGAAGCGGTCCTGTATGTGTTGCGGTGCAGCCTGGTTCAGAAACGCAAGAAAACCTGTTTCAAGGCGTTCACCCAGGCTCAGATCTATGTAGTCATCGATGGTATCCACCTGGCGGACGGCACTGTAAATCTGGGATCCGACAATCAGAATGGCTGCCGCCGCGATGCCCAGCGGACCCGCATGGGCGAAGCCGGCCAGGGCCGCCGTGCCTAAAATCAAGGTCAGCGCGGCGCTGGTCAGGTTCATGCCGGCAGCGACGTAATGATCCAAGGCCTCCTTGCCAGTGGTCCGGGAAGCATCGTTCAGTGCCTTGATTGCGAAATAAATGTCAAACGGAAGGGTCAGCGCGCCTGCTATCAAACCCGCTCCGCGTGACAGATGCAGGCCAAAGCGGGTTTTGGCGAAACCCTGGTAGATGTGAGCACTGTTTTCAATCAACTCTTGTGCGCCTTTTATCAGGCCTCGCTCGATGATCAGCGATCCCAGCTCTGTTACGACTGCGCCGGCATTGACCGCCGCGTCGGTGCGATCGCCCGTTTTGATGGCATCGGAGATACCCATCAAGCCGCTGTAGATACCGAATGCCTGAAGCCCGACCCCCATGCTGTTTACGACATTGCTTTTTTGTTTGTTGACCCAGTTGGGGACATTCTCGGGTAAGCGGGTATCACGTATGTCCAGTTTCTGCGCTGATTTCAAAAGCCTGTCGATCTTTTGCGTGTGAGTGCTTTGTGCTTCGCTGAACAACGGCGGTGCATCGACCGAGCGATGGGTTGCAATCTCGAACAACAGGGTCGGTATCGTGTAGTCGCCAACGGTTCCGCTCCCTCGGATACGACGTTCGACATCAGCCGGGTTCAGTTGCAAGCCGTCAATAAATGCTTGGGGCGGGCGGCGAAAGTTGCTGTTGTAGATATCCAGAGGCTTGCCGTGAACCAAGGCATTCATCAAATGAAGCTCTACACGGCTGACCGTAAATTGACCAAGGTGCAGCGGTCCGTAATGTTGATCAAGAGCCCGCAGGACCCGTTCACGTTTGTGGGCGGATCGGGGGCGCTGCTCCTTTTCGGCCGAAGCGCCGTTGCTGCGGATAAAGTCAGCAACTTCCTGATCGGCCGTAGCCAGGTCAGGTGGATCAATGTCCGAGACTTTGATCGAGTCGTAGTCTGTTGCGTCGGGAGATGTGAAGCGTTGTGCCATGCGAATGTCCTTGTCAGGGAGTTTTGAAAAACCTTGACCCGAACTGTAGGGAGGCGTGTTGTTCGCAAAGCGATAAATATATAGGGCGTGTGTTTCTACCGATGACGTTACGCCCGACGTTTTATCGGGTGAACAGGCGAAAACCCATCCGCGGACTCAATTTGCCGGGATGGGTGAGAAGGGGGAAACGTTCGAGGGGTATCAGTGCCCGCTCAACAGCGAGGCAGTGCCTGCGCTACCGAATAAACCGGCACTGATCCGGTTGAACCAACTCTGGCCTTTGCCCGAACGCAAGTATCTGGCTGCACCGTGAGCGCCAAGCCCATAGGCGACCTTGCACAGCAGGTCCAGCACGGTCCAGGTAGCAATCATCACCAGCAATTGCGGCAGGAACGGCTGTTCGGCGCTCAAGAACTGCGGCAGGAACGCAGCGAAGAACAGGATGTCCTTTGGATTGCTGGCGCCCAGCATAAACGCACGACCGAACAAGGCACGAAAACGTGGCACCGGCGCAGTCTGAGGCACATCAGCACCGACCGATGGCTGACGCGATTGCTGCCAGCTTTGCCAGGCGAGGTAGAACAGGTACAGCGCACCGACGATTTTCAACGCACTGAACAACTGCTCCGATGCCAGCAGCAATGCGCCCAGACCCAGTGCCGAAGCGCTCAACAGGCAGATCGAGGCACTCACGCCGCCGAGAAACGCCGGATAGGAGCGGCGCAGACCGTAGTTCAGGCTGTTGCTGATCATCAACAACGACAGGGGCCCCGGGATCAGGATCACGATCAGCGCAGCGCTGCTGAACAACAGCCAGGTTTCCAGATTCATCACTTTCCTCCATTTGCACAAAAGCCCCACCCGACGGGGTGAGGCTGGTTTGAAACGTGTTCCGTACGTGGTTTACAAGAAGATGAACTTGGCGATGAAGATCGCGCAGAGCACCCACAGGCTCACGGAAATTTCCTTGTACTTGCCGGTCCCGGCCTTCAGCGCCACATAGGTGATGAAGCCCAGCGCGATACCGTCGGCAACCGAAAAGGTCAGCGGCATCATGATCGCGGTGACGATTGCCGGAATGCTGTCGGTCGCTTCGTCCCACTCGATGTGCGCCATGCCGCCCATCATCAGCATGGCGACATAAATCAGCGCGCCGGCGGTTGCATAGGCAGGGATCATCCCGGCCAGCGGTGCGAAGAACATGGCCGCAATAAATAGCACACCTACGGTCACAGCGGTAAGACCAGTCCGACCACCCGCCGCGACACCCGCGGCACTTTCCACGTAGCTGGTAACAGGAGGAACACCGACCACCGCACCGAATACGCTGGATGCGCTGTCGGCTTTCATGGCACGGGAGAGGTTTTCGATCCGACCGTCGGCGCCCACCAGGTTGGCGCGCTGGGCCACACCCATCAAGGTGCCGGCGGTGTCGAACATGTGCACGAAAAGGAAGGCCAGCACCACGCTGATCATGCTGACGTTGAACACGCCGGCAACGTTCATGGCCATCCAGGTCGGGGCCAGACTCGGCGGGGCGGACATGATGCCCTCGTAGTGCACCAGGCCAAGACCCCAGCCGGCCAGGGTTACGGTAATGATGCTGATCAGGATCGCACCGAACACCTTGTGATAGCTGAGGATCGCGATCATCAGGAAGCACACGGCGGCGAGCAGCGGGCCGGGTTCGCGCAGGGAGCCGAGCTTGATCAGGGTTGCCGGGCTATCGACGACGATACCGGCGGTTTTCAAACCGATCAGCCCCAGGAACAGACCTACGCCAGCGCCCATGGCGAAGCGCAAGCTGACCGGAATACTGTTCAGCAGCCATTCACGGATCCTGGAGAAGGTCAGGATCATGAACAGCACACCGGACACGAACACTGCACCCAGCGCCGTTTCCCAGTTGTAGCCCATGGTACCAACCACGGTGTAAGTGAAGAATGCGTTCAGGCCCATGCCCGGTGCCAGGCCGACCGGCCAGTTGGCGTACAGGCCCATCAGCAGGCAACCCAGTGCCGCGGCGATGCAGGTGGCGACGAACGCCGCACCATGGTCGATCCCGGCGTCCGCCATGATGTTGGGGTTGACGAAGATGATGTAAGCCATGGTGATGAAGGTTGTCAGGCCGGCAATCAGCTCGGTCTTCACCGTGGTGCCATGCAAGCTGAGTTTAAAGATGCGCTCCAGCCAGCCATTGCGTAAAGGCGGCGAGAGATCCAGCGTCGATGCTTCGGATTTGCGGCTTTCCACAGCGAGTACTCCTCAAGAGTTTTATTTTTATTTCCAGGGCCGGACCCGAGGGGGTGGCAGCGGCCCTTTGAGGTACTTGCGAATTTGTTGACCGCCTGGTCAGGAACTCGCACGAAGTGGATTATGCTTTTGTATACAAATAAAGCAAATAATGTTTTTGATTTTGTGGACGAAAAGTTTGGCAATAGAGATATATCGCCTGACAGGGCGCCATCGCGAGCAGGCTCGCTCCCACAGGGGAAATGCGGTCACCTGTGGGAGCGAGCCTGCTCGCGAATGGTTTTTGAGGAGTCAGATTTTTTGTTGATTCTCACCAAGCGCCAGATTCACTGCCAGCCAGCCATTCACTGCCGTCTCCCCAGCCTCGGCAAACACCCGCTCCAGCAACTTCACCTGTTCACGGCGCAATGACTGCTCAAAGCGCGCACCCTCATCGGTCAGTTCCAGCAGTCGTTTGCGCTTGTCCGTCTCGGACGCGACGCTGTTCACCAAGTGCATTTCCAGCAACTGCCGCAGCGGCATGTTCAGCGCCTGCTTGCTGACGCCGAGCAGTTCCAGCAACTCCTTGACGCTGAGGTTCGGATAACGGGCGATGAAAAACACGATGCGCTGGTGCACCCGGCTCAGGCCGCGACGCTCAAGCATTTCATCGGCTTTGGCGGTGAAGGCCTGGTAACCGAAGAAAAACGCTTCCATGGCCTGCTGCTGGGAAATCGGGTTTTTAAGGTCAAGCATGTTGACGTATCCGCGTGGGTTATCGTAATTTCGGTCAATAAGTTTGACTCATTTCCTTCTGGCCCCGCTACCGGTGATCCCCATGGCTTTTTCCGAACGTGTCTCGCGCCTTAAAAGTTCTTTGATTCGTGAAATCCTCGCCGCCGCCCAGCGTCCGCAAGTGATGTCGTTCGCCGGGGGCTTGCCGGCCGAGGCCATGTTGCCCAAGGTCGAATGGTCCGACATGCCTGTGTCCATGGGGCAATACGGTATGAGCGAAGGCGAGCCGGTATTGCGGGAAGCCCTGGCGGCCGAGGCGCGGGCTTTGGGTTTGCCGTGCGAAGCGAGTCAGGTGCTGGTGGTCAGCGGTTCCCAGCAAACCCTCGATCTGGCGGCCAAGCTCTACATCGACAAAGGCACTGAAATTGTCCTCGAGGCCCCGACATACCTGGCGGCGTTGCAGATTTTTCAGCTGTTCGGCGCCGATTGCCTTACCGTGCCGCTGGAAGCCGACGGCCCGAACCTGATGCAACTGCGTTTGCGCCTGGAACAACATCGTCCGGCATTCATCTACCTGATCCCGACGTTCCAGAACCCGTCGGCTGTGCGTTATAGCGAAGCCAAGCGCGAGGCCGTGGCGGCATTGCTGGATGAGTTCGGTGTCACGCTGATCGAAGACGAGCCCTACCGCGAACTGACCTTCGATGGCGGCAGCGCCAAGCCGATTGCCGGACGCCTGAAAAGATCTAGCTGGATCTACACCGGCACGGTATCGAAAACCTTGTTGCCCGGTTTGCGCGTGGGGTATCTGATCGCCAGCCCGGACTTATTCCCGCACCTGCTCAAGCTCAAGCAATCGGCAGATCTGCACACCAATCGGGTTGGCCAGTGGCAAGCGCAGCAGTGGATTGGTAGCGAGGCACTCCAGCAGCATTTGAGCGAGTTGCGCGACTTTTATCGGGTGCGTCGCGATGCGTTTCAGGCGGCACTGCAAACGCATTTTGGCGATCTGGCGGATTGGAACATGCCCCAGGGTGGGCTGTTTTTCTGGCTGACGCTCAAGCAGCCACTGGACACTCGCACGGTGCTCAATGCGGCGCTGGCCAACGACGTAGCGTTCATGCCGGGGGAGCCGTTCTTCCCGGAACCGGACAACCACCACGGGCACTTGCGGTTGAACTTCAGCCACATTGACCCGGCGCGATTGGATGAAGGGCTTGGGCGATTGGCAGCGGTGGTGCGTCAGGCTCAGGCGGTTCAAGCGGCTTAAGGATTAGTAGAAATGAATAAACCGGTCATTGGCCGGTTTATTTTTGTCCGAAGATCCTCTGTGTCTGATCTGGCCTCATCGCGGGCAAGCCCGCTCCCACAGGGTTTTGTGAGCGCTACAAATCATTGTAGGAGCGAGCTTGCTCGCGATGAGGCCATCAATCACACCACAAAAACATCAGATAGCAGCAAAACGCTTATCCAGATAATCAATGATCACCTTGGACTCATACATCCAGGTGGTCTTCCCATTTTCTTCGATGCGCAGGCACGGCACCTTGATCTTGCCGCCTTGCTCCAGCAGGGTCTGGCGATCCTGTTCGTTGTTCTTCGCATCGCGCAACGCCACCGGCACATTCAGGCGACGCAGGGTGCGGCGGGTTTTCACGCAGAACGGGCAGGCGTGGAACTGATACAGGGTCAGGCCCTTGGCGGCGACTTCGACCTGGGCCTGAGCGGCGGCGGGGCGCTGCTTCTTACCGGGGCGAGTGAGGAAGTCGATGAAGATGATCAGTTGGCCGAGGCCGACACGAAGCGCTTTGACGAACACGTTACAAGCCTCACGGGGCGAATGAAGAAGGCGCGCAGCTTACCTGATTTTTTGCAGGCGAAAAAAAACCGGCGATGAAAGCCGGTTTTCTTCGTGCGGCGAATTACTTGATGAGGCTGAGGAATTCGCTGCGGGTTGCGGCGTTCTCACGGAACTCACCGAGCATCACCGAGGTGATCATCGTGGAATTCTGCTTTTCCACGCCGCGCATCATCATGCACATGTGCTTGGCCTCGATCACCACCGCAACACCCAGTGCACCGGTGACCTGCTGGACCGCATCGGCGATCTGGCGGCTGAGGTTTTCCTGGATCTGCAGGCGGCGGGCGTACATATCGACGATCCGCGCGACTTTCGACAAGCCCAACACCTTGCCGCTCGGAATATAAGCGACGTGGGCCTTACCGATGAACGGCAGCAGGTGGTGTTCGCACAACGAGTACAGCTCGATGTCCTTGACCAGCACCATTTCGCTGTTGTCGGAGCTGAACAAGGCACCGTTGGTGACTTCTTCGAGCGTCTGTTCATAACCGCGGCAGAGGTACTGCATGGCTTTGGCGGCACGTTTTGGCGTGTCGAGCAGGCCTTCGCGGGACACGTCCTCGCCCAATTGGCCGAGGATCGCGGTGTAATTCTGTTCCAGGGACATGAAACTACCTGTGGGATTTTACGCAAAGAACAAGGGTACGGTGGCGGACACGACGCTGCAAGCGTGATGCATCAGCTTTACTCGTCGCGACCTTCCATCATGGTGCGTTTGAGCATCACATAAACCGCTCCGGCCCCGCCGTGTTTCGCCTGGCAGGAGGTGAAGCCGAGCACTTGGGGATGCTGGCGCAGCCAGGTGTTGACGTGGCTTTTGATCATCGGTCGCTTGCCGTCCAGGCGCACAGCCTTGCCATGGGTGACGCGCACGCAGCGGATTTCGAATTTGGTCGCTTCGGCCAGAAAAGCCCAAAGGGTTTCCCGGGCCTTTTCCACGGTCATGCCATGCAGGTCGAGGCTGCCTTCGAACGGAATCTGTCCGACCTTGAGCTTGCGCATCTGGCTTTCCTGCACGCCGTCACGGGCCCACATCAGTTCGTCTTCCGGTCCGACATCGATGACGAACTGATCGGACAGCCCGTCGACGGTGGTGGTCTCGGTGCGCACGGTGGCGGCCTGCCGCAGCTTGGCGATCTGCGCGCGGTCGGCTTTGGGTTTGCCGGTTTCGGCGCGATCGTGCTTGATGGGCTTGACGCCCTGGATCGCGTTTTTGAAAAGGGAAAAATCGTCGTCTTGCATGTCAGCCTCCGCGAAGGGCGGCCAGTTTACCCAACTCGAGGCGAATGGGCGCGCAACAATACGCGCGGTGTTCGATTGCGACGTTGGGCTCAGTCGTGTTTTTTCATCAAGTGCGGGGACATGGCCAGCTCCGCCGACTGACGTGAGCGACGCCGGCAGCGGCGCCATAACCACACACCGATGTACAGCACGAACAAGCCAATGGCCAAAATCACGGCCGCACCGGCGCGGTTGGTGTTCAACTCGCCCAAGGCGGGTGCGTGGCCAAGCAAGCTGGCGACACCGGCCATGGCAAGCAACACTCCGCACGTTGCCAGCAACGCAGCGAACGCTGCGCCGATTCGAAATCGCCAATTGCGTTGGCCTTTGGGCCGCAAGCGGCGAGCGTCAAAACCATCGGATAACTTCATTCCGACCTTCCTCAATGGGTATCGGCCCTTCGACCGGAAGTTGACCGGGATGTTCCTGAGGCTAAGACAATTGCGGCTAATGAGAGGCTTTTGCGGATGAGCGGCAACATGGGCCGCTCATTAAACGCCGATCAGACCAGGTCGTTGGTCTGGGCAACGGCGGCAAAGTTGTCCGCCATGATCGCCATTTCGGTCTGCTGCACATGCTCGGCGCTCAGGACACCGCCCTTGTATGGCAGATCGCGGGTAGCGCAGGCGTCTTCCACGAGGGTGCAACGGAACCCCAGGTTTTTCGCCGCCCGTACCGTGGTGCTGACACTGGAATGGCTCATGAAGCCGCACACCACCAGGTCCACCGAGCCCAGTTCTTCCAGGCGCTTTTTCAGGTCCGTGCCATGGAATGCACTCGGCAGGATCTTTTCAATCTTGATTTCGCCGGTCAGTGGCTCAAGCCCTGGAATGAATTGACCGCGCTCGCCGCGTGGGTCAAACAGTCCGCCGACGGTGCCGAGATGGCTGACATGCACGATCGGCCGACCAGCGGCCCGGGCAGCGGTGACCAGTTTCTTGATGTTTGCGACCGCCGCATCCATGCCACTCAGGGCCAGAGGACCGCTGAGGTATTCTTTCTGGGCATCGATGATGATGAGGGTCGCATGACTCAGTTTGGCGGCTGCATAACCGCGACCGCTGAGTTGAAACATCGTTTGTGGAACGGACATTCTGGGGCTCCTTGGAGTGGGGCTTTTGCGACATTGTCCTCTGGCTGAGCGCTTCTGTGAATCGCTACCATCGTAGGCACCGTCGTTACTGGCGTGCAGCGTTGTCAAGTTGTCCGTTTTGTTCAATCCCGAGCTAGAAAAAACAGAATAGTCCTACATTTGCTCCGGTGTTTTTCCCGCGTCGTCGTGGCGACGTTTGGCTGGTAGAATCGCCCGTCGATTTTTCTGGAGTTTGCCGTCGTGATCACTTCCCGCCTTCGTACCCTGCGTGACCATATCCGTTGGGCCGTCAGCCGCTTCCATGGGGAGGATCTGTTTTTTGGCCATGGCACCGACAATGCTTGGGACGAAGCCCGTCAATTGGTGTTGGGTGCATTGCATTTGCCATGGGAAATCTCCGACAGCTACCTCGACTGCAATCTGGAGGAAGACGAAATCGTCCACCTGCAGTTGTTGCTCAAACGCCGCATCGAAGAGCGCGTGCCCACCGCTTACCTGTTGAACGAAGCCTGGTTCTGCGGCATGTCGTTCATCGTCGATGAGCGTGTGCTGATCCCGCGTTCGCCGATTGGCGAGTTGATCGAAAACCGTTTTACCCCATGGCTGGGCACCGAGCCTGCGCGGATCCTCGACCTGTGCACCGGCTCCGGCTGCATCGGTATCGCCTGTGCCTACGAGTTCCAGCATGCCGAAGTGGTGCTGGCCGATCTGTCGTTCGAAGCACTGGAAGTGGCCAACCAGAACATCGAGCGCCATGGCGTCGATGACCGGGTCTACACGGTGCAGGGCGATGGTTTCGATGGCTTGCCGGGTCAGCGCTTCGACCTGATCGTGTCGAATCCGCCGTACGTCGACGCCGAAGATTTCGCCGACATGCCGGACGAGTATCAGCATGAGCCGGAACTGGGCCTGGCCTGTGGCGATGATGGTTTGAACCTGGTGCGCCGCATGCTCGCCGAAGCGGCGGATCACCTGACCGAGAAGGGCTTGCTGATTGTCGAGGTAGGCAATAGCCAGGTACACGTCGAAGCGTTGTACCCGGAAGTCGACTTCGCCTGGCTGGAGTTCGAACGTGGCGGGCACGGCGTGTTCATGTTGACGGCCGAGCAGTGCCGGGATCATCAGGCGCTGTTCGCTTCTCGCGTTTAAGCGTTAAAAGCTTCGCGAGCAGGCTCGCTCCCACAGGGGATTTGTGAACGACGCAGATCCAATGTGGGAGCGAGCCTGCTCGCGAATAGCCGCGCCGCGCTTTCAAGCTTTCAACGGTGCGTCGCAATCCAGATCAACAACCCCGCCTGAAACACCGCAAACGCCACCAGACAGGTAATGGTGAAACGCAGCCCGGCGTCTTCGCGTTTGTACTTGCTGACTTTTTCTTCATGTTTCTTGAGTTTGACTTCCTGCTCGGCCAGGTTCTGCTCGGCCTGCTGGAGCATTTGCGCGGCCTCAAGAATTTCCACGATTTGCAGTTTTTCCGTGTTCCAGTCACCCAGCAAGTCGCCGACCTGAACCTTTTCGACACGGCCCTTCAAATGCTGGGCGTCGGCATAAACCACATCAAAACCATGGACGCGCAAAAAGTGATCGCGGCGCAGGCGCGTGTCTTCGTTCAGCGCGTCCTTGTTGTTCAGGTCGGTGCCGTCGACGCTGTAGCCAGGCCAACGTTTCTTCGCCCAGTTGATGCCTTGCGCGGCCATGAAACGGCCGATGCCGCGGTTCATCGGCTCGATCTGCAGGCCGCTGTCCGGACCGAAATGCACGCGTTTTTCGCTGTGGTCGACCCACACATCCAGGTGATTCTGTTCCTTGCGCACGCGCTGGCCGGGCAGGGAGATGGTCATGCGCATCAGGCTGCGTTGTTTGTCGTTGCGTTCGGCGTAACCGAATTCGACAAAGCGCAAGGGGCGTCCGCCGGTGTTGCGATCGGTCTGCAAGGGCGCCAGGCGGAGCATCTTGTGGTGCTCGACGCGGACGTCCGCCCATGGCAGCTCGACCGCTGGCGGTGCGTCTTTTTCAGCGGTGGTGTCGGGTGAAGTCGGGGTATCGGTCATAACGGCGAGATCCTGTCCAAGCTCAGCTTGTCACCAGCCAGTGCGCTGGCGACAAAGGCTTATCGGCCGTTTTTTTCAAGACTGGAGGCTTAACTGGGGCGAAGTTCGTCAATAAACCCGAGAATGCGTGCACCCAGTTCTGCCGCCAGGGGCAAATTCGGCTCCTTATAGGAAGCCAATTGGCGCTTGACGTCGTTCGGCACGATGCGCATGACGTGGTTCATGCCCTCGATCAGCGCCAGTTCGGCGTCCGGTTTGGCCGTCCTGAGCAGGCGGGCGTCGTCGACACCGACCTGGATATCGTTGCTGCCCTGGATGATCAGCGCCGGCATTTTCAACCGGGCGAAAGCTGCCGCCGGGTCCTGGCGGAACAAGGAAATCAGGTACGGCTGCACGCTCGGGCGGAAAATCACCTGCAGTTGAGGCGGTACGTTGGCGTCGGTTGTTCCGGCCTTGAGGCTGTCGAGCAGTTCGTTGCTGCGCAGCATCAACGCTGGCGGCAGGTTGCGGGCCAGTTGCTGACGCAAGACCTGATCGATCGGCCGGCCACTGCCGGACAAGGAAATCACCGCCGCCGCATCGACACTTGGCGCCGCGAGGCTGGCGATCAATGCGCCTTCGCTGTGCCCCAGCAAGATCAGCTTGCCGAAACGGGGATCGGTCTTGAGTTTGCGGCCCCAGGCCTCGGCGTCGGCGACATAGGCCTCCACCGTCAGGTTGCGCTCGTCCGGCGTGGCTGCAAGACTCGCCGCCACGCCGCGCTTGTCGTAACGCACGCTGGCGATATTGTGTTTGGCCAGCACCCAGGCCAGGCGCTTGAGGCTGTCATTGCGCCCGCCGTCGGGGTTGTTTCCGTCGCGATCCGTAGGACCGGAGCCGGAAATGATCAGGACAACCGGTACCGGTTTGTCGGATTTTGGCAGCAACAGTGAACCGAAAAGCTCGCCGCTGCCGGTGTCCAAAGTGATCGGCCGTTGCAGGACTGTAGCCTGGGCGAAGCCGGATATCAGGGTTAGGCTCAAGATCAAAACTCGCAGCATCATCGCGCCATCATTAACAGGATGCCGGTTGGACTCGCAGACACCCGTAAGGTTCGAGGATGAACTACTTGGGTAGCCTGCGTATACTGGCGCCCATTACGTATTTGGGTTCGATTTCACGGAGCGTCCTGCATGTCCGGCAATACCTACGGCAAGCTGTTCACTGTCACCACCGCTGGCGAAAGCCATGGTCCGGCGTTGGTCGCCATTGTCGATGGCTGCCCGCCGGGCCTTGAGATCTCGCTGGAAGATCTGCAGCGCGACCTGGACCGACGCAAACCCGGCACCAGCCGCCACACCACCCAGCGCCAGGAAGCCGACGAAGTCGAAATCCTCTCCGGCGTGTTCGAAGGTCGCACCACCGGTTGCGCCATCGGCCTGTTGATCCGCAACACCGACCAGAAGTCCAAGGACTACTCGGCGATCAAGGATCTGTTCCGCCCGGCCCACGCCGACTACACCTATCACCACAAGTACGGCGAGCG
Organism: Pseudomonas baetica; assembly: GCF_051216495.1. Taxonomy (GTDB): domain Bacteria; phylum Pseudomonadota; class Gammaproteobacteria; order Pseudomonadales; family Pseudomonadaceae; genus Aquipseudomonas; species Aquipseudomonas baetica_B. The sequence continues at coordinate 26,172 of NZ_JBPKAM010000058.1, forward strand.
TGATTACCGCGGCGGTGGTCGCAGCTCGGCCCGTGAAACCGCCATGCGCGTGGCCGCTGGCGCCATTGCGAAAAAATACCTGGCCACCCAGGGCATCGTCATTCGCGGCTACATGAGTCAGCTCGGCCCGATCGAAATCCCGTTCAAGACCTGGGATTCGGTGGAACAGAACGCGTTCTTCAGCCCTGATCCGGACAAAGTTCCAGAGCTGGAAGCCTACATGGACCAACTGCGCCGCGATCAGGATTCGGTTGGCGCGAAGATCACCGTGGTCGCCGAAGGTGTGATGCCGGGCCTTGGTGAGCCGATCTTCGACCGTCTTGACGCTGAATTGGCCCATGCGCTGATGAGCATCAACGCGGTGAAGGGCGTGGAAATCGGCGCCGGTTTCGCCAGCGTCGCCCAACGCGGCACCGAGCACCGCGATGAAATGACCCCGGAAGGTTTCCTCAGCAACAACGCCGGCGGCATTCTCGGTGGTATTTCATCCGGCCAGCCGATCGTTGCGCATCTGGCGTTGAAACCAACGTCGAGCATCACTACGCCGGGCCGCTCGATCGATATCCATGGCAATCCGGTGGAGGTCATCACCAAGGGCCGTCACGATCCTTGCGTCGGCATCCGCGCCACGCCGATTGCCGAAGCGATGATGGCCATCGTGCTGATGGACCACCTGTTGCGTCACCGTGGGCAGAACGCCGATGTGCAGGTGAGCACGCCGGTGCTGGGTCAGCTGTAATGGCTGACCTTATCGCCGCCACGGTCTGATGGGCGTGGCGGCGCTGCCGTACTGGCGGCTTTCCAGCTTCTATCTGTTCTATTTCGCCTTGCTCGGTTCGACAGCGCCGTTTCTGGCGCTGTATTTCGATCACCTGGGTTTTTCCGCTGCGCGTATCGGCGAGCTGGTGGCAATCCCGATGCTGATGCGCTGCGTGGCGCCGAACATTTGGGGCTGGCTTGGCGACTATAGCGGCCGGCGACTGGCCATCGTGCGCTTCGGTGCCGTCTGCACGCTGCTGACGTTCTCACTGATTTTCGTCAGCAAGACTTACGCCTGGCTGGCGATGGTCATGGCCTTGCATGCGTTCTTCTGGCATGCAGTGTTGCCGCAGTTCGAGGTCATCACCCTGGCGCATTTGCAGGGGCAGACTTCACGCTACAGCCAGATCCGCCTGTGGGGCTCCATCGGTTTCATCATCACCGTGGTCGCGCTCGGGCGCTTGTTCGAATGGCTGAGCCTGGATATTTATCCGGCCGCACTGGTGCTGATCATGGCCGGTATTGTCCTGAGCAGCCTGTGGGTGCCAAACGCCCAACCGGCGCAGGGTAATCGACCGACAGGCGAGGGCTTTCTCAAACAGTTGCGCAGCCCCGGAGTGTTGGCGTTTTACGCCTGCGTGGCATTGATGCAGATGAGCCACGGGCCGTATTACACGTTTTTGACCCTGCACCTTGAGCAACTGGGTTACAGCCGCGGTGTGATCGGCATGCTTTGGGCCGTCGGCGTGGTGGCTGAGGTATTGATGTTTATGGCCATGAGCCGGATCCTTGCGCGCTTTTCGCTACGGCGAGTGTTGCTGGCCAGTTTCCTGTTGGCGGCGTTGCGCTGGTTGTTGCTCGGTTCGCTGGCTGAGTTTCTCTGGGTGCTGTTGTTTGCCCAGGTCCTGCACGCAGCGACCTTCGGCAGCTTTCATGCCGCTGCCATTTCATTCGTGCAACGTAGCTTCGGCGGGCGTCAGCAAGGGCAGGGCCAGGCGTTGTACGCTGCGCTGGCCGGCACTGGCGGTGCGTTGGGCGCGTTGTATTCCGGCTACAGCTGGAATGCTCTCGGCGCGGCATTGACCTTTAGTATTGCCAGTCTCGCAGCCGTCGCGGCTGCCGTTATCATTGCCACACGTATGCAAGAGGACAGGCCATGAGCCTTACCCGTGAACACCTCGCCCAGGAAATCATCGACGCCGGGCGTTTTTTGTATGGCCGCGGCTGGTCGCCGGCCACCAGCAGCAATTATTCGACCCGATTGTCGCCGACCGAAGCCTTGCTGACGGTGTCCGGCAAGCACAAGGGCCAGTTGGGCCCGGACGATGTACTCGCCACTGATCTGGCGGGCAACAGCCTGGAACCGGGCAAGAAACCGTCCGCCGAAACCCTGCTGCACACTCAGCTCTATAGCTGGCGCCCGGAGATCGGCGCCGTGCTGCACACGCATTCGGTGAACGCCACGGTGTTGTCGCGCCTGACGCCGCAGGATTTCATCGAGTTCGAAGACTACGAACTGCAAAAAGCCTTCAGTGGTGTGTCGACCCACGAGTCCCGGGTGCGAGTGCCGATTTTCGACAACGACCAGGACATTGCGCGGCTCGCCGCCAAGGTGCAGCCTTGGCTTGACGCCCATCCCGATTGCGTTGGCTATCTGATTCGCGGTCATGGCCTCTACACCTGGGGCGCGCGGATGAGCGATGCACTACGGCAGATCGAGGCTTTTGAATTCTTGTTCGAATGCGAGTTGAAGACCCGCAGCGTGTTGAACCGTTAACGGCAGACTTATCCACAAGTCGCCCATCGCCTGATGCAGCGCTGCGCCCGACCGGTGTCCACAAACCGGACGGCGCGGCCGATACCGAGGAATTGCCCCATGAGCAGTCTGTCCGTCTATCACGTCTCCAGCCCTGAAGTTCCCAACAAGGTGCTGACCCATTTCGAAGATATCGCCTCGACCCTGGCCGAGCAGGGCGTGCGCTTCGACCGTTGGCAAGCCGCCGCGAAGATCCAGCCCGGTGCCAGCCAGGAAGAAGTCATCGCGGCCTATAAGGAACAAATCGACAAGCTGATGACCGAGCGTGGCTACATTACGGTTGATGTGATCAGCCTGAACAGCGATCACCCGCAAAAAGCCGAACTGCGCGCCAAGTTCCTCGAAGAACACCGCCATGGCGAAGACGAAGTGCGCTTTTTCGTCGCCGGTCGTGGTTTGTTCACCCTGCACATCGATGACTACGTCTACGCCGTGCTCTGCGAAAAAAACGACCTGATTTCGGTGCCGGCCGGTACCAAGCATTGGTTCGACATGGGTGAGCATCCGCATTTCGTGGCGATCCGCCTGTTCAACAATCCGGAAGGCTGGGTCGCCAATTTCACGGGTGACAACATCGCTGGTCAATTCCCGCGCCTGGAGGACTGAACCGATGCCGATCAAAGCGATTCTCACCGACATCGAAGGCACCACCAGCGCGGTGAGTTTTGTATTCGACGTGCTGTTCCCTTACGCGGCCAAACATCTGCCGGATTTTGTTCGCCAGTACGCCGCGCGCGCAGACGTCGCCGAGCAACTGGAGGCTGTGCGACGGGACAGCAACGAGCCGGACGCCGACGTCGAGCGCGTCATCGAGATCCTGCTGGGCTGGATTGCCGAAGATCGCAAGGCCACGCCGCTCAAGGCTTTGCAGGGGATGGTCTGGGAGCAGGGCTACCAGGCCGGGCAACTCAAGGGCCATGTGTACCCGGATGCCGTTGAAGCGTTGCAGCGCTGGTATCAGGCCGGTTATCAACTGTTCGTGTATTCCTCAGGCTCGATTCAGGCCCAGCGCTTGATCTTCGGCTGCTCGGAGGCGGGGGACCTGACGCCGCTGTTCAGCGGCTACTTCGATACCACATCGGGACCGAAGCGCGAGGCGAAGTCCTACGCCAACATCACCCAAGCGATCAAGCTTGAGGCTTCGCAGATTCTGTTCCTGTCGGACATCGTCGAAGAGCTGGACGCAGCGCGCGCGGCGGGGATGGCGACTTGCGGGTTGGCCCGTGAGGGTGGGGAACTGGCGGGGCATGTCACTGTGGACAGTTTTGCCCGAATTGATCCCACCACTTTCTAGACAACAAAAAACCTGTGGGAGCGAGCCTGCTCGCGATGGTCGTGAACGATAGCGCAGGAGACCTGATGTCCAACGGCGTATTCGAGATCATCGCGAGCAGGCTCGCTCCTACAGGGAAACAATATTTACGCCGAGTGATAGGTCGGCAAGGCAAACCGCTGCTGACTCTGCAGCATGGAAATCTGCGGCAGTTCGCTGGCTTGCTCGGCGAGATCACGACGAATCGCGCTGATGACCCACGACAGTTGATCGCCATTGTGCAGTTGCTGGTAGGAAATCGAGCGCTTGAAGACTTTGTCCTCGGAGCCACGCAAGGTCAGCAGAATCCCGCCATCCGGGCGAGCCTGCGTGGTGACTTCGAAGTTGGAGAACAAGGATGTGAATTTTTCCTGGATCAGGTTCATGTCTTTCAGCTCCGTGATGACTTGAATGGCAAGCATGCACAGAGCGTTGCAGTGATTGTGCCAGTACCGGGTATCGTTAAATACTCTTTAAAAACAAGCACTTAATTTTTTGGCGGAATTTCGTTTTCGTGCAATTTGCAAGAATGGCCATCGTGCATCCTGCATTTTGCGGGGTAGTCGGCGATTCGATGGAACCTTTGTGCGTGCCTGTGCTCGCGGTTTCCAACAGCGCTGTCGCAGATACAAAACATTTCAAAAACCGCGTGTACAGCTCAAGAACCGTTGACGTATTTTCGGGCTTTAATCAGCGCCGCCCGACAATAAAAAGAGCGAACGGGAGCCATCATGAGCCGCACGCCAAGCGACACGATTACCTGGGGCATGATGCTCCGCAAGCTGCCCTCCATTGCCAAAGCCATTCCGCGCGTGGTGAAGGGCATGAAAGCCGCCAACGTCACGGACCCGACCCAATCGTGTGGACTGGGCTGGAGTTTCGAACAGGCGACGCTGCGCAACCCTGACGGCCCGGCATTGCTATACGGCGAGGTTTCGCTGACTTATGCACAGGTCAATCGGTGGGCCAATCGCATCGCCTATCATCTGATCGAACAAGGCCTCGGCAAGGGCGATGTGGCGGCGGTGTTCATCGAGAACCGCCCTGAGCTGTTGGTGACGATACTGGCGGTGGCCAAGGTCGGCGCAATCAGTGCCTTGCTCAACACGTCACTGACCCGAGATGCCCTCGTCCATAGCCTGAACCTGGTCGCACCGGCCGCCATCGTGGTCGGCGAGGAGCTGGTTCCGGCGTTTCTGGCAGTTCGGGAGCGGGTGGCGATCGAGGCTGCGCGAACCTGGTTTGTCGCCGATCAAAACACCTACGACCATCCTGGCATCGCCCCCGAGGGTTTCATCAATCTGATGACCGCCAGCGTTGATGCCGACAGTGAAAACCCGGCCAGCAGTGCGCAGGTTTTCTTCGACGACCCCTGTTTCTATATCTACACCTCGGGCACCACCGGATTGCCCAAAGCCGGGGTTTTCAAACACGGGCGCTGGATGCGCAGCTCCGTCAGCTTCGGCATGATCGCGTTGGATATGCGCCCGACGGACGTCGTCTATTGCACCTTGCCGCTGTATCACGCCACCGGTTTGTGTGTGTGCTGGGGCTCGGCCATCAGTGGCGCTTCCGGATTTGCCATCCGCCGCAAGTTCAGCGCGAGCCAGTTCTGGAGCGATGTGCGCAAGTACCGTGCGACCACCATCGGCTACGTCGGCGAATTGTGCCGTTATCTGGTCGATCAACCGCCCAGTGCCGACGACAATCGGCACGGCGTGACCAAAATGATCGGCAATGGCCTGCGTCCCGGCGCGTGGAGGGCGTTCAAGACGCGTTTTGGCATCAAGCACATCTGCGAGCTGTATGCCGCCAGCGACGGCAATATCGGTTTCACCAATATCCTGAATTTCGACAACACCGTCGGTTTTTCCCTGATGTCCTGGGAATTGGCAGCGTACGACCACGACAGCGGTGCGCCGACCCGCCAAGCCAATGGTTTCATGCGCAAGGTCGGCAAGGGCGAGCAGGGGCTGTTGCTGGCGAGAATCGACGACAAGGCGCCGCTGGATGGATACACCGATCCGCAGAAAACCGAGAAGGTGGTATGCCGCGATGTGTTCGTGAAGGGCGACCGTTACTTCAACACCGGTGACTTGTTGCGCAACATCGGTTTTGGCCACGCACAGTTTGTCGATCGACTGGGCGACACCTATCGCTGGAAGGGGGAAAACGTTTCGACCACCGAAGTCGAGAACGCGCTGCTCAAGCATCCGCAAGTTTCCGAAGCCGTGGCCTATGGCGTGGAAATCCCCAACACCAATGGTCGAGCCGGGATGGCGGCGATTACTCCGGCCGAGTCCCTCGCCACCCTGGACTTCAGTGAATTGCTGGCGTTTGTCCGGCAGCAAATGCCGGCCTATGCCGTGCCGTTGTTTCTGCGTCTGAAAGTGAAAATGGAGACCACCGGGACATTCAAGTATCAGAAGGTCCGGCTCAAGGACGAAGGTTTCGACCCGGGAAGAACCGGCGATGACCCTATCTACGCCTGGCTGCCGGGGACTGACACTTATGTACAGGTCTCCGAACAGATCCTTTCGGACATTCAGGCTGGAAAGTACCGCTATTGAATCTGGCTATGGCTCTGCATCAGAAAAAAGAAGTGACAGTGCCGGGACGGCTCGGGAAACTGTCGGCATTGTGAATAACTGAATGTGGAGCGTTCAATGTCAGACAAAAGCCGCCAGATGACACCCGAAGAAGCCGCCGAGTTTGCCGAACAGGTATTCAACAAGGCACGGGAGGGCGATGCGGCCATGATGGCTGCGCTGCTGACCAAAGGCCTGCCGCCGAACCTGCGCAATCACAAGGGCGACACCTTGCTGATGCTGGCCGCGTACCACGGTCACGTGGACACCGTGAAAGTCCTGCTCGAACACAAGGCCGATCCGGAAATCCGCAACGACAACGGCCAGAGCCCGATCGCTGGCGCAGCCTTCAAGGGTGACCTGGCAATGGTCACCACACTGGTCGAAGGTGGCGCGCAGGTTGACGGTTCGTCCTTTGACGGTCGGACTGCACTGATGATGGCGGCGATGTTCAACCGCGTCGAAGTCGTCGATTACCTGATCAGCAAAGGCGCCGACCCGAGAGCCAAGGACGCCAATGGCGTAACGGCACTGGAGGCGGCCAGGACACTGGGTGCGGCGGACACCGTTGTGCAGTTGGAAAAACTGCTGGGCTGACACAGAATTTCTGTGGCGTCTGCTGAATGCGTTATCCTTCGCGCCCTCAAAATTCCCTCGCTACAGGATCTTCCCCATGAAAGCCGCACTCGTCGAACTCATCAGCAAAATCAGCTCCGGGTGCATGGGCGAAGACGAAATCCTCAAGGTCGCCGATGAAGCGGCCCAGGCTTACGCGGATCCTGAGGGTTTTCTGACGGCCAACCCGGACATCAACTACGACGACACCTTCCCGATCCCGCTGGGTGAGTGGGTGGTTGTCGGCAGTCTGCCGGACACCGTGCTGTTCCAGGCCGACACTTACATGGACCTGTTCGCGCAGATCGTGGCCTCGTTCGGCCCGGGTGTGGAATTCAATCTCAAGCCCAAACAACTGGCAAAAACCGAGGCGCTGACAGCGCTCAATCGTATTCAGGTGCAAATGAGCAGCCTGAACAAGGAAAACGGCGGCTACGTGCTGATGAACCTCAGCCAGTTGCTCGACGATGAACTGCAAGTGGTGTTGGTTTACGGCAACGACGTGCCACGGGTGCTCGAGTTGTGCGCCGAAGTCGGCATCGCCGCGGCGCCTGCCCTGGAAGCCTTGAAAGTCGCCATCCACGTCTGAGGTGGTGACGTTGTCAATAAAAGGGAACCCTCGCCACGGCCGGCTATCCTAAGGGGCATACCACACTTAGGGAGCGTCACCATGGGTTCCACCTTTAACAGCCTGGTTGGCCTGATCATTCTTGCCCTGGACATTTGGGCCATCATCAACGTGCTGAAAAGTGGCGCCGAAACAGGGATGAAAATCCTCTGGGTGTTGTTGATTGTCCTGCTGCCGGTGTTGGGCCTGATCATCTGGGCCATTGCCGGGCCGAGAGGCGATGTCCGGATCTGATTGCACACGCATTTCCATGTGGGAGCGAGCAGGCTCGCTCCCACATTGATCTTTGTGCAGGCGGTCATGAAGGTTCGACCTGTCATCTTCCGCAACGTAGAATGCGCGCCTTTCCCGGGCAATCGAGGCATTCGATTGGCCATCATGGGCGGGTAACCGTCCGTTGCCACCCGCATTCATCGGAGCACTTCCCATGAGCACTACCCCAACCAGCGACTACCTGGAAACCCTCTACGAAGGCTACGGCCAGCGTTTTCGCATGGACAAACTGCTGCACGAAGTGCGCACCGAACACCAGCACCTGGTCATCTTCGAAAACCCGCGCATGGGTCGGGTCATGGCGTTGGACGGCGTAATCCAGACCACCGAAGCCGACGAGTTCATCTACCACGAGATGCTCACTCACGTGCCGATCCTAGCCCACGGCGCTGCCAAGCGCGTGCTGATCATCGGTGGCGGCGACGGCGGCATGCTGCGTGAAGTGGCCAAGCACCGCAGTGTCGAGCACATCACCATGGTCGAGATCGACGGCACCGTGGTCGACATGTGCAAGGAATTCCTGCCGAATCACTCCAAGGGAGCCTATGACGACCCGCGCTTGAACCTGGTGATCGACGACGGCATGCGTTTCGTCGCCACTACCACGGAAAAGTTCGACGTGATCATTTCCGACTCCACCGACCCGATCGGTCCAGGTGAAGTCTTGTTCTCGGAAAACTTCTACCAGGCCTGCCACCGCTGCCTGAACGAAGGCGGCATCCTGGTGACCCAGAACGGCACACCGTTCATGCAGATCGAAGAAGTCAAAACCACCGCCGGTCGCCTGCGCAGCCTGTTCCCGGACTGGCACTTCTACCAGGCGGCGGTGCCGACCTACATCGGCGGCTCGATGACCTTCGCCTGGGGCTCGACCAATACCGCTTATCGCCAAATTTCCCGGGAAACCCTGCAACAGCGTTTCGCAGGCAGCGGCATCGTCACGCGCTACTACAATCCGGAGATACACATCGGCGCGTTCGCCTTGCCGCAGTACGTGCTGCAGGCCGTGGGCAAACCGAGCAATGATTGATGCCTGATGCATAATTACTGTGGGAGCGAGCCTGCTCGCGAAAGCGGTCTCGCCGTCGATTGAAATGTCGACGGGTATACCGCCTTCGTCGGAACGCCGCCCGGAGCCGGCTCGCTCCCACAGGTTCTTTGTTTTTACATCCTGTCTGCTGTAATCCATTGGAACGATCAATTCGAGCTAAAGTCGAGATAGGTGTAAGCCCATTCGCGGGTTTGGTTGAGGAGGCTCCGATGTCAAAGTGGAAAGTCACTTTCGTGGATGATCATGGTGAAACCATCGACGAAGTCTTCGAGTGCGAGGAATGCCCGAGTCACGAGCAGGCCGCCAAACTCATCAAGGAACGGTTCCTTCCTGTCGCCGCCAAGCTGGATCTGAACGATCTGGAAGGGCGAACCGCTGATGCGACGGTCAAAAACCTGAAAGCGCAGAACAGCATTCAAATCCTCGGCATCACGCCAATCTGAACATCACCTGTCACAGTCTCAACCAGGCCTTGGCAGCCGCTCTGTCCTGGGGCTACTCTGCAAGCGAGATCAGCGAACGGATCGCTAAGGTCTGGTCTTCAGCTTCATGCTTGTTTCCCGCCGGCACATCGATTGCCGAAACGCCCGCATCCAGGGGGGGCGCGCGCAGGGAGTACGGAAAGTCTATCCATCGGTTTGAGGAGGACGTTTCATGAGCACAGCCTACCAAGAAGACATCAGCAGCAGCGTGCTGCGCCGCATGAAAGAAGGCGGTTTTGACTTTTCACGGTTCCATCCCATCGAGTTCTACGCCATTTTCCCGGACGAGGAGCGGGCACGCAGGGCGGCAGGTCATTTTCATCGAGGAGAATCCCTGAATGCGCAGGTCAGTGTGCGGGACGACGGCGCGTGGGCGCTGGAACTGAGCAAGGTGATGTACGCCACCTACGACGACATTGGTGATTTCGAGCAGGGCTTTGAAGCGGTGGTCGAGCCATTGGGCGGCATCATTGAAGGCTGGGGTGTCAAGCAGGAGATACGAGGGCGACTCGCATAAAATTATGAGCAGCAACCGGCACAAACGGCTGACCTTCGGGTTGGCCGTTTTCGTTTCTGATACCTCATCCCGTAGGAGCCGGCTTGCTGGCGATGGCGTCCTTTCAAACACCGCAGGGCTCAATAAAGAATCGCCAGCAAGCCGGCACCTACAGAATTTGTTTCTGATCATGTGCAGCAAGCAAAAAAAAGCCACCTGAGCGGGTGGCTAAAAGGGAAGACCGGTAAGGAGGAAAACCGGTCAGAGCACGCCGGACCGGGCTGCCCTAGCAGCCAAATGAATACCGTTGAGTCAGTCGTGCTGAAGAATTCGCCGGTGAACGTCAGCGAAGTTTCTTCAGCGGATGTGCGAATTATCCGCAGCCCTGGCCAGGCAGTGAAATCAACTCTGGCTATGCTGGTGATAGACAGCAACATTGCCTTGCAATGAAGCGGGGGCAATCAGGTTGGTGCCGTTATCGCACAGGATTGGTGCGGTGTCTGCGTATTGATTATCCAACCGATTGATATCAAAGCGTTTATGCCGATGGCACGGGCCTTGCGAAGGTCTGGATGTCCGGGTGACAAGGAGTACGGCATGATCCGCACCTATTTTGATGAGATGTACGATGCCGGCGGCCAGGTCCGCCCGCATTATCGGGAGTTTGCCCGTTGGCTGGCCGAGACGCCTGACGAGCTTCTGGCACAACGGCGACGCGAGGCCGATCTGTTATTTCATCGCGCCGGGATTACCTTCACGCTCTACGGTGATGAGCAAGGGACGGAGCGCCTGATTCCCTTCGACACCATTCCTCGAAGTATTCCCGCCAGCGAATGGCGCGTGGTCGAACGCGGCTGCATCCAGCGGGTCAAGGCGTTGAACATGTTCCTCGCCGACCTTTACCACGAGCAGCGGATCATCAAGGCCGGCATCATTCCGGCCGAACAGGTGCTGGCCAACGAGCAATACCAGTTGGCGATGCAAGGGCTGGATCTGCACCGCGATATCTACTCGCACATCTCTGGTGTCGATCTGGTGCGCGATGGCGACGGCACTTATTACGTGCTCGAGGATAATTTGCGCACGCCCAGCGGCGTCAGCTACATGCTCGAAGACCGCAAGATGATGATGCGCCTGTTCCCCGAACTGTTCGCGGCACAACGCATCGCGCCCATCGATCACTACCCGAACCTGCTGCTCGATACCCTCAAAAGCTCCAGCCCGATCGACAACCCGAGCGTGGTGGTGCTGACGCCAGGGCGCTTCAACAGTGCGTTCTTCGAACATGCATTTCTGGCGCGGGAAATGGGCGTGGAGCTGGTGGAAGGCGCTGACCTGTTCGTGCGTGACGACAAGGTCTACATGCGCACCACCGACGGACCGAAAGCCGTCGATGTGATCTATCGCCGACTCGACGATGCATTCCTCGATCCGTTGGCGTTCAACCCGGACTCGATGCTCGGTGTGCCGGGGCTGCTGTCGTCCTACCGTTCCGGCAATGTGGTGCTGGCCAATGCCATCGGCACGGGCGTGGCGGATGACAAGTCGGTGTACCCGTTCGTCACGGACATGATCCGTTTTTACCTGGACGAAGAACCCATCCTGAAGAACGTGCCGACCTGGCAATGCCGTAATCCCTCCGAACTTTCTCACGTGCTGGCCAATCTGCCGGAACTGGTGGTCAAGGAAACCCAGGGCTCCGGCGGTTACGGGATGCTGGTGGGGCCGGCGGCAACCGCTGCGGAAATCGAAGCCTTCCGTGCGCGCATCATCGCCAAGCCCCATGCCTACATCGCGCAACCGACACTGTCGCTGTCGACCTGTCCGACCTTTGTCGAAAACGGCATCGCGCCGCGCCATATCGATTTGCGTCCGTTTGTATTGTCCGGTCGTGAAACCCGGGTCGTGCCCGGCGGCTTGACCCGTGTCGCCCTGCGTGAGGGTTCCCTGGTGGTGAATTCATCCCAGGGTGGCGGAACCAAGGACACCTGGGTGGTCGAGGATTGAAGGAAGCCTGTCATGTTAAGTAGAACTGCCTCGGATCTGTATTGGATGTCGCGTTACCTGGAGCGGGCGGAAAACCTCGCACGTATGCTCGACATCAGTTATTCGCTGTCCCTGATGCCACAGGATGGACGTGGAAACGGTCTGCACGAATTGGCCATGCCGCTGTTGATTACCGGCACCCTGGACGATTACCTCGAACGTCACGGCGAACTGCATGCCGAACGACTGCTGCATTTTTTCGCCCTGGACGCGACCAACCCGGCGAGCATCTACAGCTGCCTCGGTGCGGCGCGGGCCAGTGCCCACGCGGTGCGTGGACGCATCACCGCCGACATGTGGGAAAACATCAACGCCACCTGGCTGGAGATTCGCGGGATCGCCGAGCAAGGTTTGAGTCGCTACGGCATGAGCCGTTTCTGCGAGTGGATCAAGGAACGCTCCCACCTGTTCCGTGGCGCGTCCTACGGCACCATCATGCGCAATGACGCCTTCCGCTTCATTCGCCTGGGCACGTTCATCGAAAGGGCCGACAACACGTTGCGCCTGCTCGATGCCCGTTACGAAATGGCCGGCGATCAGGCAGAAGCGGTCAGCGATGGCACGGCTCACGCCTACTACCAGTGGAGCGCGTTGCTGCGAGCGCTGTCGTCGTTCGAGGCCTACACGGAAATCTACCGCGACGCCCCAGGGGCCCGGCATGTCGCCGAGCTGCTGTTGCTGCGTGCGGACGTGCCGCGTTCCCTGCGGGCTTGCACCGAAGAAATCGACCAGATCCTTGCCCAGCTGCCAGGGGCCAACGGTCGTCCCGCGCAACGCCTGGCGGCGGAAATGGACGCGCGCCTGCGCTATACCGGCATCAACGAAATCCTCGACGAAGGCCTGCACGCCTGGCTGACCGAGTTCATCCCGCTGGTGCGCCAGTTGGGCAACGCGATTCACAGTTCATACCTGGAGGCTGCATGAGACTTTCCATTAGCCACGAAACCACCTATCGCTACGAAGATCAGGTGCGGGCGAGCATCCAGTATTTGCGGCTGACACCCCACGACAGTGAGCGCCAACATGTACTCAGCTGGCAGCTCGATCTGCCGCGTCCGGTGCGCGCGCAACTCGATCCGTTCGGCAACATCTTGCACGTACTGACACTGGACGAACCCCACGAAGCGATCGTCATCGGCGCCCGTGGCCAGGTCGATATCGACGAGTTGCGCGAAGCCGAGCACGAGAGCCAGTCGGCGTTGCCGTTCCTGCGCTTCACTCGCTTGACCGAGGCTGACGCGGCGTTACGTGCGTTTGCCGAGAAGGCCTGCAAGCAACGCCGGGACCGTAGCGCACTGATCGACTTGATGCATGGCCTGAACCAGCACATGACCTACACGCCGGGCGCCACCGAGGTGGACACCAGCGCCGCCCAGGCCTTCGCCGGGCGTTCAGGCGTGTGCCAGGACCACACCCATGCCTTTCTCGCCTGTGCTCGCAGCCTCGGCGTTCCGGCGCGGTATGTGTCGGGGTATCTGTACAGCGAAAACAGCGAGCATCTGGCCAGTCATGCCTGGGCCGAAGCCTGGCTCGAGGACGCCTGGTACAGCTTCGATGTGACCAACGAACTGGCCCGTCCCGAGCGCCATCTGAAACTGGCGGTGGGCCTGGACTATCTGGATGCCTGCCCGGTACGCGGCATGCGCAGGGGCGGTGGGTGTGAGCAGATGCATGCCAAGGTGTTCGTCTCGCCGACGCCCGCGCCGGTGATCTCAGTCCAGCAACAGTAATCTTTGTGGGAGCGGGGGGGGGGGGGGGGGAGGAAGACCAGTCAGCACCACCATGCCCGACACACCGCCCTCTCCAGCAAGTTTGCTCCCCCCGAGGC
>NZ_JBPKAM010000059.1:0-39562 GCF_051216495.1 Pseudomonas baetica
CCCCCCCCCCCCCCTCCCCCACCCCCCCCCCCCCCCCCCCCCCCCCCCCCCCCCCCCCCCCCCCCCCCCCCCCCCGCTCCCACAGGTTACTCACCGGTCCCGGCAAACCCCTCGACAATTTCATCGATCACCGCCCGCACCCGGGCGGTGTGTCGCAGATCGGCGTGGGTCACCAGCCAGACGTCATAGGGCAGCGGCCGGGTGCGCTCCGGCCACAGCCGGACCAGCCCATCCTTCTCTCCCATGTATACCGGGACTTCCCCGATACCGATCCCCTCGGCGATGGATCGACGCACCAGCAGGCTTGAACTCAGGCTTGAGACAATCCGTCCGCGCCCCAGCGGTTCACTGACCAGCGTCATGTCCTTACTGGCCTGCAAATACGGCTGATACACCACCAGGTCGTGCCCTTCAAACGCCGATCCAGGTTGCGGCACGCCATGGGCATCCACGTAATCCTGTGAAGCAAACAGGCCCACCGGCCAACGGGCGATGCGTCGGGCGATCAGATCCGGATTGTCCGGCCGGGTATTGCGCACGGCGATGTCGGCTTCGCGTTTGGCCAGGCTGAGAAATTGTGTCGATGCGTCCAATTGCACCCGTACATCGGGATGCTGTTGATGCAATCGGGCGATGGCCGGAATCAGAAAGTCGATGGCCAGGGAGTCGGTGGTGGTGACCCGCACGATGCCGGTCAATCGATCATCAAGACCTTGAATCCGCCGTTCCAGCTCCAGTGCCGAATGCTCCATTTTCTCCACGGCCCGCATCGCCGCCTCGCCCACGGCCGTCAGTGCGTAGCCCTCGGAGGTGCGCAGAAACAGCGTCGCGTTCAATGACTTTTCCAGCGCCGCGATCCGCCGGCCAACCGTGGCCTGATCCACCCCCAGCACCCGCGCGGCACCGCGCAGCGTCGACTCGCGGCAGACCGCGAGAAACACTCGTGCGTCATCCCAATTCATGGCTCCTCCCTCACGATGCATTTACGCATCACATCAATGCAAACACGCTGCATTATTGCATTAGAGAAGCTCGTTATAGTCGATGCATGAGTTCACCTACAGGACAACGTTCATGCCCGACACTTCCCGCAACGCGATCTGGCTGCCGATATTCGCCGGCCTTTGCGCCAGCCTGGTCAGCATCGGCCTGGCGCGTTTTGCCTACACCCCGTTGATTCCCTCGCTGATCGAAGCCCGCTGGTTTTCCGCCAGCGACGTGGTGTTCCTCGGCGCCGCCAATCTGGTGGGTTACCTGATCGGCGCCCTTATCAGCCATCCGCTGGCCCGGCGCACATCCAACAAAACCGCACTGAGGCTGATGATGCTGGCGGTCACCCTGGCGTTTTTCGCCTGTGCCTTTCCATTGTCGGTGAGCTGGTTTTTCGGTTGGCGCTTGCTGTCCGGCATTGCCGGTGGCGCGATCATGGTGCTGGTGGCGGCAACGGTGCTGCCCCATGTGCCGGCTTCACGCAAAGGCCTGGCCAGTGGCGCGATCTTTCTAGGCCTCGGCCTGGGCATTGCCGGATCGGGAACGATCGTGCCGCCGCTGCTGAGCCTTGGCCTGCAACAAACCTGGCTGGGCCTCGGCGTGCTGGCGCTGATCCTGACGGCGGCCAGTTGGTTTGGCTGGCCGTCATCCGCCCCCCATGCCACAGCCTCGGCGCCCGTCAAAACCGCGCCGGCTTCGATGAACCCGGGTGTCTACCTGCTGTTCGCCCAATACGCGTTCATGGCGGCGGGGTTGGTGCCAGCCATGGTGTTCCTGGTGGATTACGTGGCCCGTGGGCTCGGTGCCGGGCAACACGTCGGCGCCCTGATCTGGGTGATGTACGGCCTAGGCGCGATTATCGGGCCGGTGAGCTACGGCTTTCTGGCGGATCGATTGGGGGCCAAGCAAGGCATTCGACTGGTACTGGCGGTGCAAGCGATTGCGGTCGGTCTACTGTCGATCACCAGCGCTTTCGCGGCGTTGGCGCTGTTGGCGGTGATCATCGGCTCGTTCCCGCCGGGCATCGTGCCCCTGGCGCTGGCCCGGGTTCACGAACTGATTCCCGAGCATCATCAGCAACAGATCGCCTGGAGCCGCGCCACCGTGTCGTTCGCCACCTTTCAGGCCCTCTCCGGCTTTGCGTATTCGGCGCTGTTCAATGCCAGTGGTGGGCAACATGCCTTGATGTTCGAGGTTGCGACCGGGGCGATTGTTGTGGCGCTAATGCTGGAATTGGCTGTTCGCCTGATAAGCCCATCCCGTGTGGGAACGAGCCTGCTCGCGAAGACGTCGGCACATTGAACATAGTGGCTGCCTGACACACCGCCATCGCGAGCAGGCTCGCTCCCACATGGGCTCAACACTCCGTATTGAAACCCTCTTACACAAAAGGTATCCGAGATGACGCTCCCCCACACCATGACCCACATTGAAATCACCGAACCCGGTTCCCCCGATGTCCTGCAACCACGCCAGGTGGCCGTGCCCCCGGCTGGCACTGGTGAAGTACTGATCCGTGTCCGCGCCGCCGGGGTCAACCGTCCCGACGTGCTGCAACGCGCCGGCCAATACCCGATGAAACCTGGCATGAACCCGATTCCGGGGCTGGAGGTGGCCGGTGAAGTGGTCGCCATCGGTGCCGGCGTCAGCGAATTCATCGTCGGCGACAAGGTGTGCGCGCTGACCAATGGCGGCGGCTATGCGCAGTATTGCGCGGTCCCGGCCAGCCAGACGCTACCGGTCCCCGAAGGCCTGGATTGGGTACAGGCGGCAGCGATTCCGGAGACCTTCTTCACCGTGTGGGCCAACCTGTTCGAGATGGGCGGCGCCCGCAAAGGTCAACGAGCCTTGATTCACGGCGGCACCAGCGGCATCGGAACCACAGCATTGATGCTCTGCCGCGAGTTCGGTATCGAGGCCTTCGCCACGGCGGGCAGTGAAGGAAAATGCGCGGTCATTCGCCAACTGGGCGCCGAAGCGATCAACTATCGCGAACAGGACTTCGCCCAGGTCATCGCTGAAAAAACCGCAGGCCACGGTGTCGATGTCGTGCTCGACATCATGGGCGGTTCGTACCTGAACGGTAACGTCGCGGCCCTGGCCCTCGAAGGTCGGCTGGTGATGCTGGGTTTCCTCGGCGGCGCGATCGCCAAGGAAGTCGACCTGCTGGCGATCATGGCCAAACGCGCGTCGATCACGGGCTCCCTGCTGCGTTCTCGGACGAAGCCAGAGAAAGCCGAAATCGCAAGGCAACTGCGCGAAAACCTATGGCCAGTGCTGGCGGCGGGTCGTTGCCTGCCGATGATCGACAAGGTCTACACGCTCGAAGAAGCGTCGCTGGCCCATGCGCGGATGGAAGCAGGTGATCACGTCGGCAAGATCGTGTTGCGCGTTGATTGATATTGATAGCGACGCAAAACCATTGTGGGAGAGACAGGTCGGCTATCAGGCCGCCTTCGCGAGCAGGCTCACTCCCACAAACAACCAAGCCCCCCCGCAAATCGCTTAGTCCGCTTGGACGATGTTGCGTCGAAGTCGTGACTCCATAGTCGCCCCCAGCACCCATCCCCCCCCTGAAATTCAGGTCGGGCAGGCCTGACCTGGGCATGAGGACGACATGATAAAAACAATAATCGCCCCACATTCGCTGCACCCTCGCACACAGCTGGCCATGCTGTTGCTGGCCGGCGGGCTGGGCAGTCAAGCCAGCGCGATGAACTTCCAGCCAAGTGAGGATTTGCGTATCGACTGGGACACCACGCTGACTTACAGCCTGGCCTGGCGGGCCGAGTCGCGCGATCACAAACTGGTGGCCAATGCCAACGGCAACGACGGCGATAACGCCTTCGACAAAGGCAGCCTGATCAACAACCGCGCCGGCTTCCTCACCGAAGCCAACATCAAGTGGCGTGAGGATTACGGCGTGTTCCTGCGCGGCACGGGCTTCTACGACAACGTCTACGACCAGGGTAACGACAACGACACCGGCACCTCGAACTGCTTCGCCGGCGGTCATTGCAGCCGTCCGGACCACTTCTCCCAGGACACCATCGATCAGCATCGCGATGAACTGCGCATGCTCGATTACTACGCCTATGGCACTTGGGATTTGAGCGGGCACAACCTCAATGCGCGCCTCGGCAACCAGGTGGTGAGCTGGGGTGAAAGCCTGTTCTATCCGGGCATTTCCGCGGCACAGAGCCCGGTGGATGCCACCAAGGCGACCACGCCAGGCGTCGAGGTCAAGGAAATCCTCTTGCCGGTCGGCCAACTGTTCACCCAGTTCAGCCTGACCGACAGCCTGGATGTGCAGGCCTACTACCAATACAAATGGGAGAAAACCGAGATATTCGGTGTCGGTAGCTACTTCTCCACCACCGACTTCATCGACGAGGGCGGCTTCAACGACGCCACCGGTTTCCTCACCCGCCTGGGCGACGACAAGCCGAGCAACAGCGGCCAATACGGTCTGGCGTTTACCTACGCCGCCGAATCGCTGAACAACACAGAGTTCGGCATCTACTACTCACGCTACCACGACAAGACGCCATCCCTGGACTTCCAGTCGGACCTGGGCCACTACCGCGCCGTGTACTTCGACAACATCGACCAGTACGGCGCCAGTTTCTCGACCGTGCTGGGCGACGTGAGCTGGGCCGGTGAGATCAGCTACCGCGACGGCGCGCCGGTGATGGTCGACAACGGTTTCTCCAGCCCCGTGCGCGGCGAAGTCCTGCAGGCGCAGACCTCGGCCATCTACGTGGTGGGCCCGACCGCCTTTGCGGACAACACCACCCTGACCGGCGAGCTGGTCTACAACACCGTGCTCGACAACGACAAATCCGCCCCGGTCACCGTGGCACCCGGCTTTACCCTGCCGGGCACCGACAGCCTGGTCTACGACCGCGATGCCTGGGGCTACACGGTGCAAGTGAACCTTGATTACAACAACGTGTTCAGCGGTTGGGACATGTCGGTGCCCGTGACCTACAGCACCGCCGCGCAACACGACAGTGCCCTGGTGGGCTCGATCAACGCAGGCCAGGGCGACGACCGCGCGAGCATCGGCAGCTCGTGGCGCTACCTGGGCAACTTCACCGTCGAGGCGCGCTACAACGCCTACCTGGGCAACGCCAACAACAGCCCGTTGGCCGACCGCGACAACGTCGCGCTCAACTTCAAGTACCGGTTCTGATTCCCCAATCGGAGGAGCACAGCATGTCCAGATTCACCCAAACCCTATTGTCCACGGCGCTGACCGTCGGCCTGCTCGGCAGCGGCCTGGCCCATGCCAAGGTCAGCGAACAGGAAGCCGCCCGCCTGGGCCAGGACCTGACCCCGATGGGCGCCGAGAAAGCCGGCAACGCCGACGGCAGCATCCCGGCCTGGACCGGCAAGTGGCTGGGCCTGCCACCGGGCCTGAAATTCGATGGTCCAGGCAACCCGTACCCGGACCCGTACGCCGCGGAAAAACCGCTGTTCGTGATCGACTCCAAGAACATGGACAAGTACGCCGCCAACCTCACCGATGGCCAGAAGGCGCTGCTCAAGCGCTATCCCGAGACCTTCAAGATCCCGGTCTACCCGAGCCATCGCGACTTCCGCGTCGATCCGAAACTGGTGGAGGCGGTGAAGAAAAACGCGGTCAACGCCGAACTGGACAACGACAACAACGACACCAAGAACGCCTGGGCCGGCTCGCCCTTCCCGATCCCGAAAAACGGTAGCGAGTTGATGTTCAACCACACCCTCGCCGGCCGCGCCGCCGCCGAAGAGGCCAACTACCGCCAGGCAGTGGTTTACTCCAACAAGGAGCGGGTGATCGAAGAGGTCAACTACAAGATCTTCTCGCTCTGGTCCGACCCGAACAAAACCCTGGAGTCGTCCAACGGCATCCTCACCAACTTCCTGATCACCACCCTGGAGCCGGTGCGCAAGAAAGGCGAGATCGTGGTCGGCCACGAGTTCATCAACCCCACCGCCTCACCGCGCCAGGCCTGGCAATACAGCCCCGGCCAGCGTCGGGTACGTCGCGCACCGACCGTGGGCTACGACTCGCCGACCGGTGCCGGTGGTTTCCGGGTGTACGACGAAGACCGTTTGTTCAACGGCGCGCCTGACCGCTACAACTGGACCATCGTCGGCAAGAAGGAAATCTACATCCCGTACCACAACTACAAGATCGACGATCCGAGCGTGAGCACCGAACAGATCCTCGACACCACCGGCCACGTCGACCCGCAATACATGCGCTATGAAAAACACCGGGTCTGGGTATTGCAGGCGACCCTCAAGGAAGGCGCCCGCCATGTGTACGCCAAGCGCGTGATGTACCTGGACGAAGACACCTGGGCTGCGACCCTGGCAGACAACTACGATAGCCGCGGACAACTGTGGCGCACCAATATGCAGACCTCGATCTACGCCTACGAGATGCAGCGCTACCACGCTCGCCTGGGGATCTACCACGACCTGATCGCCGGTTCGTATCTGGTCGACCGGATGCTCATCGATCAGAAACCGGCGAAGCTCAACGCCACCAACTTCACCGATGACGAATTCACCCCTGGCAACCTGCGCAAACTCGGCACCCGCTAACATCCACCACGCCCCGACCGATGCATTCGGTCGGGGCGTTTTTTATTGCCAGACCTTCAAGGACCTTTCTTATGAACAAACTGCTCACCGCCGCCATCGCCGTGGCCGGTGCCGGCCTGTCACTGCAGGCCAATGCCCTGAACATCCTGCTGACCAACGACGACGGCTGTCGCGCCCCCGGCATCGACGCGATGTACCGCGCCCTGTCGGCGGCCGGGCATAAGGTGACGCTGGTCGGTCCGTTGAACGACAGCAGTGGCATCAGCGCGGCGAGCGTGGTTGTGCCGGGCCAGGCGCTGGCGGTGACGGAACTGGCGCCGGGCAGGTTTTGCGTCGGACCACCCGAGGGTTACGCCGCGCCAGCCGGCAAGACCTCGGCCATTGGTACGCCAGTGGATGCAGTGAATGTCGGCCTCGATGTGATCCTCAAGGACACCCCGCCAGACCTGGTGGTGTCGGGGAGCAACTTCGGAGAAAACGTCGGCCCGCTGACGCAAATGTCCGGCACCCTGAACGCCGCAGTGCGGGCAATGTTCAAGGGAATTCCGGCGGTGGCGGTGTCCACGGCCATTGACATGGACCTGATCATGCGCGACCAGCAGGCCGGTTATCGCAAGACTCTGGGGGCGATGGATGATACGGCGCGGTTTGCCGTGAAAGTCATAGAGCAAGCGAGCCTCGCCGGCGCTGCAGCAAAGCAGGCCTGTGGCAAGGATAAACACACATGCGGCCTGAACGTGCTGGGTCTGCCGGGCGTCAGCGGCCTGAACCTCAACTACCCGCCCCTGCCGCCCAGCGAAGTCAAAGGCGTGAGCTTTGCCCCGATCGGCAATTGGGACCGCGTAAACTTCACCTCCCAGCGCGGCGCCGACGGCGTGGTCCATGTCAACCTGGTCGCCCCCGCAACACCGACCGCCGAGCAGCAAAAGGCCGATGCGTATCAGCTATGGCAAGGGTATGCGGTGATCACCGTGATCGACGGCAACATGACTGCACCGGAGGCGGTGCAGGATCAGGCCAGGAAATTGTTAAAAGGCATCAAACCCTAATCCAACACCAATCCCATGTGGGAGCGAGCCTGCTCGCGAAGAGGCCGGCACATTCAACATCCATGTCGCCTATCAGGCCGCCTTCGCGAGCAGGCTCGCTCCCACAGGTGATATGTACACTTCAGATCAGGGGTTGGAAGGGGATGAATTCAGTGACTTCCAGATCAAACCCGGACACCGCCTTGTAGGGCACCGGCGAGCTCATCAGGCGCATCTTGCGCACGTTCTGGTCGCGCAGGATCTGTGCGCCGATACCCAGGGTTCGCTGCGGAAACTGTGGAGCGCGTGGCTTGCCGCCGCTGCGCAGGCGCAATTGCTCGAGCACGCCATCGGCGGTTTCCTTTTGCGCCAGCAAGACCAGCACGCCATTTCCCGCCGCCGCAATGCTCGCCAGCGAACGCTCCAGCGTCCATTGCTGCAGCCCGCCTTCGCTTTCGCAACCCAGCACATCGCGCACTGTCTCGATACTTTGCACTCGTACCAACACCGGCTGCGCACTGTCGATCCGGCCTTTGACCAGCGCCAGATGCAGCAATCCCTGGTAAGTGTCCTGATAGGTCGTGACCCGGAATTCACCATGACGGGTATGCAACGGATACTCCGCCCCACGCTCGATCGTGCCCTCATGCAGGATGCGGTAGTGGATCAGGTCGGCAATGTTGCCGATCCGCAGGCCATGACGGCGGGCGAATTCGTGCAGTTCGCTACCCCGGGCCAGCTCCCCCTCCTCATTGAGAATGCCCACCAGCGTCGCCGCCGGTTGCACGCCGGCGAGGCGCGTCAGGTCACAGGCAGCCTCGACATGCCCGGCACGCTGCATCACCCCACCGGGCAATGCCTGCACCGGGAAAATGTGCCCTGGTTGAACCAGGTCCGCAGGACCGCTGGCCGGGTCAACCGCCACCTGGATCGAACGCGCCCGATCCGCCGCGCTAATACCGGTGGACACCCCTGTGGCCGCCTCGATGGAGCGAGTAAAACCCATGCCGTGCTGCGCCCTGGAGTTTGGCACCATCAGGTCCAGCCCCAATGCGCGGCAGCGTTGTTCGGTCAATGCCAGGCAAATCAGGCCGCGGGCCTGCACCGCCATGAACGTGACCGCTTCGGCCCCGGCCCGTTCGGCAGCCATCAGCAACGAGCCTTCACCGTTGTGTTCATCGTCGGTGATCACCACCATGTGCCCGGCCGCAATCGCTTCGATCAACTGCGGTACGGAGTCGAACGCCAGGTTCGCCGCGCCGTTCAATTGAGTGCCCTGCGCAGGTCGGCCACCGCATCGGACAAGGCTTGTGCAGCGCGCTCGACAAAGGGCGCCATGCTGATAAACCCGTGGATCATGCCCTCGCAACGTTGCAACCGCACCGAGACACCCGCCTGCAACAGGCGCCGGGCAAAGGCTTCGCCCTCGTCGCGCAGCGGATCGAATTCGGCGGTGATGAGCGTGGTCGCCGGCAAGCCCACCAAACTGTCGGCCCGCAACGGTGAAGCCAGGGGGTCATCGCCCTGCCCGGTATCCTGCAGATACTGCTGCCAGAACCAGTACATCATCGCGCTGGACAGCAGATAGCCCTCGGCAAATTTCTCATAGGACTGACTGTCGCAACGGGCGTCGGTCACCGGGTAAAACAGACATTGGTAACTAATCTTCGGGCCCTGCCGTTGCGCCGCCAGACGACTGACCGCCAGCGCCAGATTGCCTCCAGCACTGTCCCCGGCCAGCGCCAGCCGACCGCCATCGACACCCAGGGAGGCGGCATTCTCGACCAGCCAGCAGGTGGCGGCATAACAATCGAGCGGCGCTGCCGGGAAATGGTTTTCCGGGGCCAACCGATAAGCCACCGACACCACCACCGCTGCGGCCTGACGGGCCAATGAGCGGCAGAGGTTGTCGTGGGTATCGAGATTGCCCATCACAAAACCGCCACCGTGGAAAAACACCAGCAGCGGCAGGTTGTCCTCCTCCACCGGCCGATACAGCCGTGCATCCAGTTCACCGGCCGCACCGGCAACCCGCAGGTCTCGCACCTCGATCATCGGATCGCCGGGGACAGGCGGCATCAAGTTGTCGCTGAACTGTCGGTACTGAGCAGCGTCGATCTGGCTGAAATCGGGCTCCGGCAAGTCGCGAAACTGCTGGAGCACCGCAGCGATCTGCTTATCGAGCGGCATGGGCATCGTCCTCTACATCGGTCATTTGAAACTGTGGATTGGTCTCTTGCAGGATGCTGTGCACCCGGCGCTCAAGGGCCGGTTTGAAACCTTTGTGGGGCAGGATCCAGAAACGCTTCTGTTCGATGGCGGCAAACACCTGGGTGGCCAGCTCAGCCGGTGTCATACCCTGGCGAATAGTGTTGTCGAGCAACTGGTTGAATGATGATCCGGCCGTATCCGCGACCTGATCCGAGGCCATGATTTCACTGGCGACAGGCCCAGGGCACAGCACCGAAACGGCCACCGGCGCCTCCAGCATGACCAGTTCGTAATGCAGGGTTTCGCTGAGCGCGACCACCGCCTGCTTGGTCACGTTGTAGGGTGCCATCAGCGGGCTGCTGACGATTCCGGCAAGCGATGCGGTGTTGACCACATGCGCGGCCCGGCCCTGACTCAGCAATAGCGGCACAAAGGTGCGGATGCCATTGATCACCCCGCCCAGGTTAACGTCGAGCATCCGTTGCCATTGCGCCTGGCTGATTTCCCAGCTGAAGCCGGTCTGCATCACGCCGGCGTTGTTGAACAGCATATCCACCCCGCCAAACTGCTCGACGGCGCAATCGCGTAAACGCTCCATTTGCTGCACATCGCCGACATCGGTAACACAGGCAATCGCCCTGCCGCCGGCGCTGTTCAATTGCTCGCACAGGGCCAGAAGGCCCGCCTCGTCCCGATCCGCCAGCACCAGACGCATGCCCAGCCCCGCAGCATGTTGGGCCAGGCCACGGCCGATGCCGCTGGCGGCCCCGGTAATCACCGCCACCGGCCCTTGTTCATTACTCATCACCAACTCCTGCTATGGGTCCAATGGCGCCAGTAGAGCGGGCCGGGGTGTGTCGGCCATCGTCCATTCAGACGATGCCCGCTTTTACAGGGCCGGCAGAATCCGTTACGTGCGTCAAACCCGTGAACCCTGGGAGAACAATAAGATGAGTACCCTGCACCGCATCGAAGCCAAACTGCTGGAAGACCGCTACGCCCGAGGCTGGCATTGCCTGGGCCTGGCGGCGCAATACCGCGACGGCAACCCCCATCGCCTGGAGGTGTTCGGCACAAAGTTGGTGGCCTTCCAGGGCGAAGACGGCGAGCTGCATGTCCTCGATGGTTATTGCCCGCACATGGGCGCCGATCTCAGCACCGGTTGTGTCGAAGGCAACTCGATCCGCTGTCCGTTTCACGCCTGGCGCTGGGGCGCCGACGGTGTGTGCGACGACATTCCCTACGCCAAGCGCATCCCGCCACGGGCCAAAATCAAAAGCTGGCCGCTGATGGAAGAAAACAATCTGCTGTTCATCTGGAATGACCCGGAAGGCAACCCGCCACTGCCGGAGCAGCGCATCCCGCGCATCGACGCCTGCTTCAGTGACGAGTGGGCCGCATGGGAAGTGGCCGAATTGCAGATCGGTACCAACTGCCGCGAACTGATCGACAACATCGCCGACATGGCACACTTCGGCACCGTGCATGGCGCGCCGGTCGAAGAGTTCATCAACGTCTTCGAAGGTCACCTGGCGACCCAAATCATGCGCGCCCGCAGCGAGCGTCTGTCCGGTGATAGCGTGTTGAGCACCGAAGCCACTTATTTCGGCCCGGCTTATCAGATCACTGAAATGACCGGTGCCATGGACGGTCAGCCGATCCTTTCGATCCTGCTCAACTGCCACGTACCGATCGACCTGGACAGTTTCACCCTGCGCTACGGTGTGCTGGTGAAAAAGATCCCGGGACTGAGCGAAGAACAGAATCAGGCGATGGCCAAGGCCTACGTCCAGCAAGCCCAGGCCGCCTTCTACGAAGACGTTGCCATCTGGCACAGCAAGACCCGGGTCGACAACCCGCTGCTGTGCGACGGCGACGGTCCGGTTTACCAGTTACGCCGCTGGTACGAGCAGTTCTACACCGACGTCGCCGCGCTGCCGGCGGACGTGCAGGACCACAAGAAATATGTCGTGCGCGCCTGCGAACGGGCCTGAGAACCCTCAAGGGGCCTGACCGGCAGCCGCCCGTCAGGCCCTGAGTCCGAGCGTTGCAAGGAGTCGATATCGACGCTTATTCTCGGCCACCGCCAACGCTAATAATAAAAACGGTTTTTCTTTATGCAGCAGGATCTCAGCCTCGATGCGTTCAGTGATTTGCTCGGCAACCTCTATCAGGGGCCGCTGGAAAACATTCCCTGGGCGACCTTCCTAAACCAGCTCAACGTGTACCTGAACAGCAAGTACGTGACCTTCATCCTGCGCCCGCCGAGTGCGAACGTGGACGGCTTGATGGTAAACACCACCGGCACCTCCACCGAGGCGACCGCGTCCTATAACAAACATTTTTTCAGTCTCGATCCGTTCGTCGACCTGCCCAACCGCCAGGTGGTCACCCTCGCCGAGTTCGTCTCCAACGATGACTGGCTGCATTCGGAGTTCTACAAGAACTTCCTGGAACCTGTGGACGTGTTCCACATTCTCGGCGCCGACATCAACACCGTCGACGGCGCCCAGTGCCGCATTCGCATCAGTCGCGGGCGCAACGACAAGCCCTTCGGTAACGAAGAAAAGGCCTTGCTGACGCATTTCATTCCGCACCTGGAACGTTCGATCAAGATCCACATGCAGCTCAACCGCATCGAAGCCGAGCGCAACCTCTACGCCGGTGCGGTGAACCAGATGGCGGTCGGCACGATCATCCTCGACGAGGCCGGCAAGGTGCTGCAAACCAACCAGGTCGCCGATCGGCTGATCCAGGAAAAGGACGGCCTCAAGCTGGTCAACGACGGCCTGCAAGTCGGTACGGCCCGCGACACCCAGGAGTTCCGGCGCCTGGTCAAGCAGTCGCTGCTGTCGCAAAAGAGCAGCAATCCGTCGGTGGTCGAAGCCATGCGGGTTCAGAGACCGTCCGGAAAGGCCGACCTGGGGATCATCGTGCGCTCGGTGCCGTTGACCGACTGGAGCGAAGGAAAACAGTGCCCCACCGTGGTGATTTTCATCAGCGATCCGGAGCAGCAATCCACCGCACCCCAGGAGATCGTTCGTGCCTTGTTCGACTTCACCCCGGCGGAAACCCAACTGGCCATGTTGCTGGCCAATGGTTTGACCCTGGACGAAGCCTCGGAAGAACTGGGCATCAGCCGCAATACGTCGCGGGCGCACCTGCGTTCGACCTTCTCCAAGACCGGCGTGACCCGCCAGACCATGCTGGTGCGCTTGATTCTGCGCAGCGTGGCGACCCTCGGTTAATGCGCGACTCCCGCCCTCGTCCGCTCGGACGATGGCGGCCCCATCCGCACGGCGCACAGTGGCGTTATCCCAAACAGGGGGCCTGCCCATGCGTAACTGTCCAACCATCCTCAAAACCGAACTGCTGGCCGAAAGCGGCTACTTTCAGATCGAAGCCTTGCACCTGCAATTCAGCAATGGCCAACAGCGGGTCTATGAGCGCCTGCGCGGTACGGGTTATCGCTCGGTCATGCTGGTGGCGATGCCTGATCCGGAGCATGTCTTGCTCGTTCGCGAGTACGCGGTGGGCGTTGAGAAAACCATTCTCGGCCTGCCTAAGGGGGGGGCCGAGCCCCATGAAGATTATCTGCAAGCCGCGCAACGAGAACTCTGCGAAGAAGTCGGGATGCGCGCCGCACGGCTCACTGAACTCGGCGAACTGACGCTGGCGCCGGGGCATTTGTGCCATCGCTATCGGGTGGTACTGGCGGAACAACTGAGCCCCTGCCAACTGCAAGGCGACGAACCCGAAGCCCTGGAATGCCTGCGCATACCGCTGGCGCAAATCCCCGACCTTGTGGCCCGTGGTGAACTCCATGAAGCAAGGGCCATTGCCGCCC
This sequence comes from Pseudomonas baetica, assembly GCF_051216495.1. Taxonomy (GTDB): domain Bacteria; phylum Pseudomonadota; class Gammaproteobacteria; order Pseudomonadales; family Pseudomonadaceae; genus Aquipseudomonas; species Aquipseudomonas baetica_B. The sequence continues at coordinate 13,675 of NZ_JBPKAM010000059.1, forward strand.
TGTTCATGGCCATGGGCGCCCTCTCCCACCGCACCTGACACACATCACCTGTGGGAGCGAGCCTGCTCGCGAAGAGGCCGGCACATTCAACGTCGATGTTGCCTTACACACCGCTTTCGCGAGCAGGCTCGCTCCCACAGTGGTTCTGTGCAGTGTCAGATTGATCGGGTAGTCCATTCGGACGAAGCCTGCGTCGCCCTTCGGCAATACCCTGCCTCTACAACAATAAAACCGTACCGAGGCTGTCATGCGTAAAGCCACTTGCGCCCTGTTCATCATCGTCTGCGCCGGCGGTTCCGCCAGCCTGTGCCATCTGTTCAAAGATGAAGCCTATCGACCGACCACGGCGTACTTCAGCTGTTCCAGCAATGTGATGAACTGCTACCCGCCATTGGTGCGCAATCTTCTGCCTTGAACCGGGCATAAAAAAACCACCGACAAATCGGTGGTTTTTCATTGGCCGCAGGGATCAGGTCGGCAACACCCCTCGGGATCGCGACAAGGTCAGCGCCAAATCCTCGATCATGTCTTCCTGACCGCCCACCGTACCACGCCGCCCCAGCTCTATCAGCAACTCACGGGCAGCGATGCCGTACTTCTGCTCGGCGCGCTTGGCGAACAGCAGGAAGGAACTATAGACCCCGGCGTAACCCAGGGTCAGCGCGTCGCGGTCCAGGCGAATCGGCTGGTCCATCATCGGCACCACCAGGTCTTCGGCCACGTCCATGATTCGGTACAGATCCACACCACTGTTGACGCCCATGCGCTCCAGTACCGCCACGAACACTTCCAGCGGCGTGTTGCCCGCCCCCGCGCCAAGACCCGCCACCGAACCGTCGATACGCGCCGCACCGGCCTCGATCGCGGCCAGGGAGTTGGCAATGGCCATGCCCATGTTGTGGTGACCGTGGAAGCCGACTTCGGTCGCGGGGTTCAGGCCAGCGCGCAGGGTGCCAATCTTCTGCGTCACCTCATCGGGCAGCATGTAGCCGGCAGAGTCCGTGCAGTAGATGCAATTGGCGCCGTAGCTCTCCATCAACCGCGCCTGTTCCAGCAGTTTTTCCGCGCTGACCATGTGCGCCATCATCAGGAAGCCGACCGTGTCCAGGCCCATCTTCGCCGACATGCCGATGTGCTGGCCGGACACGTCCGCTTCGGTGCAGTGGGTGGCCACCCGAATGGTCGACACCCCATGTTCATGGGCCATTTTCAAATGATCGAGGGTGCCGATCCCCGGCAACAACAGCGCCGACACCTTGGCCTGCTGCATCTTTGGGATCACCGCCGCGAAGTATTCCTCGTCACTGTGGGCGGGAAAACCGTAATTCAGTGACGCACCGCCCAAGCCATCGCCATGGGTAATTTCGATCAATGGCACACCGGCCGCATCAAGACCGGTGGCCACAGCGATCATCTGCTCCAGACTGATCTGATGCTGTTTGGCGTGCATGCCGTCGCGCAGGCTCATGTCGTGCAGACGGACGTTTTTGCCTTGTAAATTCATCGGGATTCTCCACTCAGCGAACGGGCAGTTGCAGGGTGCCCTTGTGGGCTTCTTCGGCGAACATCTCGGCGGTGCGCAAACCGGCGGCAGTCATGATGTCGAGGTTGCCGGCGGACTTGGGCAGGAAGTCGCCCAGGCCTTCGACCTCGATGAAGATCGACACCTTGCGCCCGTCGAACACCGGCCCGTTGATCAACTTGTAGCCGGGTACATAGCGCTGCACCTCGCGGACCATCTCCAGCACCGAGGTGCGGATCGCATCCTGGTTCGGCTCGTCGTCGGTCAGGCAGTGGATGGTGTCGCGCATCATCAGCGGCGGCTCGGCCGGGTTGATCACGATAATGGCCTTGCCGCGCCGCGCGCCGCCGATCTGCTCCACCGCCCCCGCCGTGGTGCGGGTGAATTCGTCGATGTTCTGCCGCGTGCCGGGCCCCACCGAGCCGGACGACACCGTGGCGACGATCTCGCCATAGGCCACCGGTTGCACCCGCGACACCGCTGCCACCATCGGGATGGTCGCCTGGCCACCGCAGGTGACCATGTTGACGTTCATCGCCAGGCTCGACGCGTGCTCCTTGAGATTGACCGGCGGCACGCAGAACGGGCCGATGGCCGCCGGCGTGAGGTCGACCATGATCACGCCGAGCTCGTTGAGCTTGCGGCTGTTTTCGGCATGCACGTACGCCGAGGTGGCGTCGAAGGCGATGCGAATATCGTCGTCGAGGACATGTGGCAACAGCCCGTCAACGCCGTCGGCGGTGGTCTTCACGCCCATTTCCCGGGCGCGCTTGAGGCCCTCGGATTGCGGATCGACGCCGACCATCCACACCGGCTCGATCCACTCCGATCGATACATTTTCATCAGCAAATCGGTGCCGATATTGCCCGGGCCGATAATGGCCGCTCTGAGTTTCTTGCTCATCCGGTTAAACCCCACAGGTCAGGCGCAGAAGGACACCCGGGCTGTGCCCAGGCCATCGATGGTCAATTCAAAACGGTCACCGGCGCGGGCCGGCTCCAGTGGCACCAAGGATCCGGACAGAATGATTTCCCCGGCCTTGAACGGAATACCGAAGGCGCCCAAGGTGTTGGCCAGCCAGGCCACGGCCGTCAGCGGATTGCCTTGTACTGCCGAACCCAGGCCCTCGCTCAGTGGCTCACCGTTCTTGAACACGCGCATGTGCAGGTTCGGCAAGTCCAGCCCCCGTGGATCGACCTGGCTGTCGCCGAGCACGAACACGCCACAGGAGGCGTTATCGGCGACCGTGTCCTGGATGCGGATGCGCCAGTCGTGAATGCGCGAATCGACGATCTCGAAGCACGGCATCACGTATTCGGTGGCGTCCAGAACGTCGGCCTCGGTGATACCTGGCCCGACAAGATCGTGTTTGAGCTTGAAGGCGATCTCGCCCTCGGCTCGGGGTTGGATCAGCTTGTTCGCCGACAGGGAAATCTGCGCATCATCGGCAAAGGACATTTGCCGCGTGATGAAGCCGAAATCCGGCTGATGCACGTTGAGCATCTGCTGCACCGCCGCCGAGGTCACGCCGATTTTCTTGCCGACGATCTCGTCCCCGGCAGCCACCCGCCGTTCGATGCTGTAGAGGGAGATATGGTAGGCGTCCTCGATGCTGATCGCCGGCCAACGCTCGGTCAGTGGAGCGAGTGTAGAGCCGCTGAGCAGCGCCTGGTAAAGCTCTTCGCCGAATTCACGGCGCAATTGCACGCTCATTGGCGGGCCTCCTGAAGGAATGCCAGGCACTGGCGATTGAACAATTCACGATGCTCGACCTGAACCCAATGCCCGCATTCGCTGAGCATCACAAAGCGAATATTCGAGCAGTGTTCGAGCATGGTTTGCGCCCCGGAGGATGGGCAGAATTTATCGTTCATGCCCCAAAAACCGAGGATCGGGCACTGCAACTCGCCCAGGCGCGCGGTCATGTTCGGCACCTGCATGGTCGACAGCACACACACCGGTTGCTGTTGCACCACCGCCACCCGCTCATTGACCGTCTCGTCGCTGATCAGGGTGTCGTCGAACAGTTGCAGCGCCAGCAAGCGGCGCATGCCCGCCGCATCGTTCAGTTCCCCCTTGGCGAAGGCGGCGCCCATTTTCTGGATGCCTTCCATTTGCAGGTAGTACTGCTCTTTTTCCATCAGGCCGCCGGGCGCCATCAGCACCAGGCGGCTGACCCGCTGCGGCTGTTCGAGGGCCAATTTGATCGCGATCGCGCCACCCAGGGAGTTGCCCACCAGCACGCAACGCTGGATATCCAGGACATCGAGCAGACCGCTCAGGGCGCTGACGAAAAAGTCGAGGGTGTAGAGGGTATCGGGCTTGTCCGAGGCGCCGTAACCCGGCAGATCGAGGACGATGACCCGGTAGCCTGCTTCGGCAAACACCGGATAATTCTGCTTGAAGTTGCTGTGACCGCTGGCGCCCGGCCCGCTGCCGTGGATGAAAATCACCGGTTTGCCGGTTCCACCGATGTCCAAATAGTGCAGCTGCATCCCATCCGGCAGCGTAACGAAGTGCCCTTGCGCTGAAGCGCCCATAAGGTGTCCTCCCGGCCTGTTGTTGTCGCCGGATTATTTCGGGGACCCGGGCAATCAACATCGTCCGACAGGACTACGCCCCCTCCCCTTGTAGGAGCGAGCTTGCTCGCGATGGTCGTTAACGATAACGCTGGATGCCTGACACCCCGCGGTGTTCTTGAGTCCATCGCGAGCAAGCTCGCTCCTACAAAGGGTCTCTAGTCCCATCGGACGTAGGCCAACAGGTCATGCAGACCTAGCATCGACAGCATTCCCGAGCCAGACAACGAGGCATCCCATGCTTGACCCGATGGACTTTCGCGGCAAAGTGGTACTGGTCACCGGCGGTGGCAAAGGCGTCGGTCGCGGTATCAGTCAATGTTTTCTCGACCGGGGCGCCGAGGTGGTGATCTGCGGTCGCGAAGCTCCGCAAACCCTGCCCGCCAGCAACGGGCGTGAGGCGCTGTTCGTATCGTGCGATCTGCGGGATGTCGAGCAGTCCGGACGTTTGATCGACAGCATCGTCGAGCGCTTCGGTCGCCTCGATGTACTGGTCAACAATGCCGGTGGCTCGCCGAATGCCGATGCCGCCAGTGCCTCGCCACGCTTCAGCGAATCGATCATCCGCCTGAACCTGATCGCCCCGCTCAACCTCTGCCAGCAGGCCAACCGGGTGATGCAGACCCAGCCCGACGGCGGCGCGATCATCAACATTTGCAGCGTCAGCGCCACTCGCCCCTCCCCCGGCACTGCGGCTTACGGCGCGGCCAAGGCCGGGTTGCTCAACCTGACCACCTCGCTGGCAGTGGAATGGGCGCCGAAGGTGCGGGTCAATGCGGTGACCGCCGGGCTGATTCTCACCGAGCAGGCGGCCATGCATTATGGCGACCGGGAGGGCATTGCCCGGGTGGCCGCGACCATCCCGTTGCAGCGCCTGGCGACCCCCGAAGACATCGGTGATACCTGCCTGTACCTGGCCTCGTCCTTGGCCCGTTATATCAGCGGAGCGGACATTGCCGTGCATGGCGGCGGTGAACGGCCTGCGTTTCTCGATGCCGCGCAAACCCACTCATAAAAGGAAAACCGACATGCCCGCGATTGCCCGCCACAGCGTCTTGCTCAACCTCGCGCAACACGTCGCCTGGAGCAAACTGAGCGACCTGAGCCTGGCCCCGCACTATGTGCCGGGACTGACCGGTTGCCAGTTCCATCCCGGCCCAAAACAAGGCCTTGGCGCCAGTCGCCGGGTACTGCGCAAGGGCGGTCAGTACCTGGATGAAAGCGTGGTGCAGTGGCGCGAAGGCGTGGGGTTCGAGTTGCGGTTGCACAAGGAAGGCAGTGACTCGCCCTTTCCGTTTCGTAAGGCGAGTTTCAGCTACGGGCTACAACCGGAAGGCAACGCAACGCGCATCACCCTGCAAATGCACTACAGCCTGCGCGGTGGCAGGCTGATGGAAAGATGGCTGGGCAAGGCTTTCAACAAGGTGGTACGGCAGATTGCCGAGAACCTCAAGGCTTACTACGAAACCGGTCGTACCCAGAACGCAGATTTCAAACGCACCGCAACCCTGTAGGAGCGAGCATGCTCGCGATGGTCGTTAACGATAACGCGGGGTTTCAGGATACCCGCGGCGTCCTTGAGACCATCGCGAGCATGCTCGCTCCTACAGTTGATTTGCGTCGACCTTAGAAATTGGAATCGACGCACCCACAATGATCAGGCCCGAGGGACGATGTTGACCTCGCTCCAATAGGCTTTCATCGAGCGGATCTTGCCATTCGCGTTGAACTCCATGACATCGATCACATGCAGCGAACACGGCTGCCCACCCCACTCCATGTCGACCCGAAACGGCATCGCGCCGCAACCGTTGGAGGTCGCGCGCACGGGACCTGTGCGGGTCGCCGAGACTTTCATCGCGCCCAACCCCTGCCTGTAGAAACGCTCGATGGCATCGATTCCTTGCAAGGGTGCCTGGCCAACCGGGTCTTCGACGGTGGCGTCTTCGGCATATAGCTCGAGGATGCCGTCAATATCGCCGGCATCCACCAACTCCACGTAACGCGCCATGGTTGCCTGAACCTGTTGTGCTCCGATCATTCAGACCACCTCGAACAGTGCGGCTGCGCCCATGCCGCCACCGATGCACATGCTCACCACCACATAACGCACCCCGCGACGCTGGCCTTCGATCAGCGCATGACCGACCATGCGCGCCCCGGACATGCCGAAAGGATGGCCGATGGCAATCGCGCCGCCGTTGACGTTCAGGCGCTCGGCGGGAATGCCCAGGGTGTCGCGGCAATACAGCACCTGGCAGGCGAAGGCCTCGTTCAGCTCCCACAGGCCGATGTGTTCCATGGTCAAACCATGGCGTTTGAGCAATTTCGGTATGGCGTACACCGGACCGATGCCCATCTCGTCGGAATTGCAGCCGGCGACCGCCATGCCGCGATAAATACCCAAGGGTTCCAGGCCACGCTTCTCGGCCATTTTCGCGCTCATCAACACTGACGCCGATGCGCCGTCCGACAATTGCGAAGCGTTGCCGGCCGTGATGAAACGGCCCTTGTCGCTCCACTGTCCACCCGGCCACACCGGCTCCAGAGCCCTCAGACTGTCGAGCGTGGTATCGACACGGTTGCATTCGTCCCGCTGCAGGGTGACGAGTTCATAACGGGTTTCACCGGTGGCCTTGTCGAAGATCGCCTGGCGACTGGTCAGCGCCGCCAGCTCACGGTCGAAGCGCCCGGCACCCTGGGCCAGGGCGGTGCGCACCTGGCTCTGGTAGCTGTACTCGTCCTGCTCCTCACGAGAGATGCCGTAGCGCGCAGAGACGATTTCGGCGGTTTCGATCATCGGGATATACGCACGCGGATCCAGATCGATCACCGAACCCGACTGGTTGCGGTAGAGGTTCTTGTGCTTGTTCTGCACCAGGGAAATCGACTCCAGGCCACCGGCCACGGCGATGTCGATTTCGTCGCACATGATGCCCTTGGCGGCCATGGCGATGCTCATCAAGCCTGACGAACATTGGCGCTCCACCGCCATCCCGGCAACGGAGGTGGGCAAGCCACCGGCAATCGCGCACAGGCGCCCCAAATTGTAGGACTGCGTGCCCTGCTGGGCCGCGGCGCCGATGATCACATCGTCCACTTCCCCAGGCTCGATACCGGCGCGACGTACGGCTTCGCGCACCACGTGGCCACCCAGTTGCGGCGCTTCGGTGTCATTGAACGCGCCGCGAAAGGCCTTGCCGATGGGCGTGCGGGCGGTGGAAACGATGACGGCTTCTTTCATGCTGAATTCCTTGAGTGTTCTGTAGGGGGCTCAGACGGGGTAATAGCGGCTGATGGTGTCGACCACGCAGCCAGGGCGTTCCTCACCTTCGATCTCGACGCTGACGCGGATGGTCGCCTGAACGCCGCCTTTCACTTCCTCGACCGCGACCAGTTGCGCGCTGCCTCGAACCCGCGAGCCGACGCGGACGACGGCGGGAAAGCGCACCCGCTCACAGCCGTAATTGACGCCCATGGCCAGGCCACGAACTTCGACAATCTGCGGCAGGAACAGATTGACCAGTGACAGGCTCAGGTAACCGTGGGCAATGCAGGTGCCAAATGGCCCGTTGGCCGCCTTCACTGGATCGACGTGAATCCACTGGTGATCACCGGTGGCGTCGGCAAACAGATTGATCCGGTCCTGATCCACTAACAGCCAATCGCTGACGCCAAGCCCTTGGCCAACGGCTTCGAACAGGGCCATCGGCGTGTCGAAAATACGCGGCATGCTCAAGCCCTCTGACTGGACACCGACAACACTTCGCCGGTCATGTAGGAGCTGTAGTCGCTGGCCAGGAACATCATCACGTTGGCCACTTCCCAGACTTCGGCGGCACGGCCAAAGGCTTCATTGGCGGCCAGTTGATCGAGCACGGCCTGGGGCGCGGATTTGCGCAGGAAATCGTGCAGGGCGATGCTCGGGCTGACCGCGTTGATGCGGATGCCATGGTCGGCGGCTTCCACCGCCGCGCAACGGGTCAAGGCCATCACGCCGGCCTTGGCGGCGGCGTAGTGCGCCTGTTCCTTCTGCGCGCGCCAGCCCAGCACCGAGGCGTTGTTGACGATGACCCCGGCCCGGCGCTCGATCATTTTCGGCAGCATGGCGCGGGTCATGCGCATGGTGCCGGTGAGCGTCACATCGATGACCCGATTCCACTCTTCGTCAGGCATGTCCACCAGCAAACGCGAGCCGCCGAGGCCAGCGTTGTTGATCAGCACATCGACGCCTTGCAGGTCGCGCTCGGCGCTGGCCACCAGCTGCTGCACCTGGGCTTCATCGGTGACATTGCACACTTGGCCGAACACCTGTTGCAGGCCCGTGGCCTGGCGGATTTTCAGCACCGCCTCGGCCAACCGGCCTTCGTGGATGTCACTGACCATCAGTGCGCGGCAACCTTCTTCGGCGGCGCGCACGGCGGCGGAAAAGCCGATCCCGGCCCCCGCCGCCGCAGTGATCAGCACCGACTTGCCGCGCAGCAGGCCGCGACCTTCAACATATTGAGGTACAGACATGGAGGCTCTCCTTTCAGGTACGCGCACGCGGTTCCTTGGGCATGCCCAAGGCGCGTTCGGCGATGATGTTGCGCTGGATTTCGTTGCTGCCGCCGTAGAGGGTGTCGGCGCGGCTGAACAGGTACAGCGACTGCAAACGGGTCAGTTGGTAAGGTGCGGCTTCGAGCAGTTCCGCTTCGGCGCCGAGCACGTCCATCGCCAACTTGCCGAGGCTGGCGTGCCAGGTGGACCAGAACAGCTTGTAGATGGTTGCCTCTTTGCGCAGCGACCCGTCCTGCTCACCGGAAAGCATGCGCAGCGAGTTGTAGCGCATGATCCGCAGCCCGCTCCAGGCCTCGGCCAGACGCTGGCGCAGGATCGGATCGCGGTCCGCGCCATTGGCCTTGGCGATGGCGATGATTTCGTTCAGCTCGTTCTGGAACTGCATCTGCTGGCCGAGGGTCGAGACACCGCGCTCGAACCCCAGCAGCGCCATGGCAATCTTCCAGCCGTCGCCCGGTGCGCCAATGATGTTGGCAGCGTCAGTGCGAGCGTCGTCAAAGAACACTTCGTTGAATTCCGAGGTACCGGTCAGCTGCTCGATGGGGCGAACGGTGATTTCAGCCTGGGCCATGGGCACCAGCAGGAACGACAGGCCTCGATGGCCGACGCTGCCCGGCTCGGTGCGGGCAATGACAAAGCACCAATCCGACTCGTGGGCCAGGGAAGTCCAGACTTTCTGGCCGTTGATCACCCACCGGCCAGTCGCTTCATCCAGCACGGCGCGAGTCTTGACGTTGGCCAGGTCCGAACCCGCGCCCGGCTCGGAATAGCCCTGGCACCAGAACTCGGTGCCACTGACGATGCCCGGCAGAAAACGCTGTTGCTGCTCGACTGTGCCGAAGGCGGCGATGGTTGGCCCGGCCAAGCCTTCGCCGATATGCCCCATGCGCCCGGGGCCACCGGCGCGGGCATACTCTTCGTGGAAAATCACTTGCCGGGTGATCGAAAGGCCGCGTCCACCGTGTTCCGGCGCCCAACCGACACAGGTCCAGCCGCCCTCGGCGAGTTTGCGTTCCCAGGCTTTGCGCTCCTCGGGAAACATGTGCTCGTCCCCCGGTCCACCGCGAAAGCGCAGGGGCTCGAATTCACCGCAAAGGTTGGCGCTCATCCAGTCGGCGACTTCCTGGCGGAAGCGCTCGTCCTGCTCGCTGAAACTGATTTTCATGGCTGCTCCCCGAGAATCACCGTGGCAATGCGCTCGCGGTGCCAGGCCGGTCGCCCGAGAAAGCTTTCGCTGGCGCGGGCACGCTTGAAATAGAGGTGCGGATCGTATTCCCAGGTGAAGCCGACGCCGCCGTGCAACTGGATCGATTCGGCGGCGCAGTGGAAATAGGTTTCCGAGCACTGCGCCTTGGCCAGTGCCGCCGCCAGCGGCAGTTCGGCGGCTACCTGAGGGTCGCCCTGCGGGTCAAGGACTTCCTGAGCCACGCAAGCCGCGTAGTAGCAGGCCGAACGGGCACATTCGACCTGCAGCATCATGTCGGCGGCGCGGTGTTTGAGGGCCTGGAAACTGGCGATGGGACGGCCGAACTGCTGGCGTTCCTGCATGTAGGCCACGCTGAGGTCGAGCACCTGCTGCGCGCCGCCGGTCTGTTCGGCGGCCAGGCCGATGCAGGCCAGTTGCAGGACTCGCTCCAGGTGCGGCCACCCCGTGCCGAACTCGCCGAGCAGGCAGTCGGCGCCCACGTACAGGCCCTTGAGATGAATCCGTGCCTGCCGTCGGGTCTGGTCCATGGTCGGCAGCTTCTGCCGCTCAATCCCGGCTTGCTGCGCGTCCACGGCGAACAGGCTGATACCCGCCTCGCCGGTGCTTCCAGGCGTTCGCGCCGCGATGATCAAGAGGTCGGCGCCATGGCCATCGATGACATGCTTGAGGGTGCCGTCGAGCACGAAACCTTCGCCCTCGACCACTGCGGTCGCTTGAACATCCTGCGCCGCCCAACCGTTGCCACTGCCAAAGGCCAGCGTTGCGGTCAGGCTGCCGTCGGCGATAGCGGACAGCCAACGTTGCTTTTGTGTGTCATTGGCTGCCAGCAACAGTGCAGGCGTGGCCATGCAGGCCGTGGCAAAGAACGGCGAGCACAGCAAGCGCCGGCCCATCTGTTCCAGCAGGATCGCCAGTTCGACGAAGCCAAGGCCTAGCCCACCGTAAGCTTCGGGGATGTGAATCGCTGGCCAGTACATTTCCTGGCACAGACGCTGCCAGAGGGCTTCATCGAAACCTCGCTCACTGACCATGGCCGCGCGCACGGCGGCCGAATCCGATACATCGGCGAGAAAACCTTCGGCCGATGCACGGATCATTTCCTGTTCGTCGCTGAATGCAAACTCCATCGCGGCGCCTTCTGCTCGTTTCGCGGGGCGCGCGTGGCGCAGCACCCCTTTGAGCATGAAGTTTGGCGCCGCCCGGAGGCGGTAGAATCGTTAGCCTTGCCTAGTCCGAACGGGCGATGTGCGACCGGTCAGCGGCACGCATCGCCCATGTGCACCAGGAGTGCTGCACGACCGGGCTTGAGGTACGGGTTGATTTCGCCGACCTTGCACGCATCCAGGCCTTGCAGTTGCGGGTCGAGGGGTTCCTGCACGAACAACAGCCCTGTCGGGCGGGAACCGGCTTGCAACTGCGCATCCGACAAAGGTGCTACCGGCCGCCCCATGTAATAGACCAGGCGGATATCCGGCTCACCGACCGTGTAAGCCTTCTGGCCCGGCTGCCCGCTTGCCAGCGTGGCGACCTGCTCCAGCCCCCCCACACGATGAGACAACACCCTAGCTTCGACGAACATGTAGAACACCACGAACCCGGCGAGCATCACGCCGGGCACGACGGCCAGGACAGCGCGCCAGCGCCCCTTCATATCATCGAGCAGCGCCGACCAGTGCATGGCCAGCAGCAACGCCATGGACGGGTAAACCGGCAACAAGTACTTGCCATGTTTTTCGGTGAACAGGGAAAACACCACCAGTGGCAGCAGGCTGCAACACAGCAGCATGGCGGCTTCGCGGCGCGCGCGGATCATTGCCCAGAACCTGCGCGGCTGCACAAACACGATCAGCCAGAACGGAAAGAAATCACCGGCCAGGTACAACAGATAGGCGTACCAGGCCTCGGCGCCCTGCCCGTCGATCTTCTTCACAATGTCTTCGTTGATGATCGACGCCCAGATGCCCCAGCCCTGATTCAGGGACACGGCCACGTACCAGGAGCTGCCCAGCGCCACGGCAATCAGCCAGCCCCAACCGTCACACAGCCAGGCTTTGGCCCGGGCATCGCGATAGATCAGTGCATACAGCAGCACCGGTGCCGTTACCCACAGCAGGCAAACCGGCCCCTTGGTCAGCAGCGCGCAGCCTAAAAGCATGTAGCTGAACCGGCTCCACGCGACCCGACCCTGCCGGAAAATAAACTGCCAGGCCGCCAGCAAGGCGCCGAAGCACAGCAAGGTCAGCAGCATTTCGATTTCCGAGCGCCGGGCAAACAGACTGAAAGCGCCATTGGCCGCCAGAAACACCACGGCGAACAATCCGGCCTGGCGCCCCGCTTGCTTCACGCCGTACAGATAGGTGGCGATACAGCACAAGGTCGCGGCCAACGCCGATGGCAAGCGCACGCTCCACTCGGACAGGCTGCCCAGCACGGCCGTTGAAACCAGCCCCGCCCAGTAGAAGAACGGAGGCTTGGACAGGTACAACTCACCGTTCATGTAAGGCAGCAACCAGTTCCCGGCCTCACGCATTTCACGCACGGTCACGGCCCGACGGGCCTCGTTGACACTCAGGAACGGCACGCTGCCCAGCCCCCAGAAAAACAGCAGGGCAATGGCAATGGCAGTGAGCAAGGCGATATTGCGGTTCGAGATTTGACTCAGGCTTGCCTTCATCAGGGTTTTCCCACGCCAGCTATCTGAGTGTTCCGCGATTTGCTGAAGCGGTAGAACAGGTTCGGCTCGCAGACGATATACAACTCTCCATCGGCATCCATGGTCATCCCTTCGGCACCCAACAGGGTTCGCTTGAGATCGCCCGCCTGCTTGCGCAGGGAAAGAATGCTGACGAAGTTGCCCTTCTCATCCAGCTCGGTGACGTTGCTGGACTCCTCGCTGAGCAACAACAGGTGCCCGGTCTTCGGATCGTAGTAGCCCTCGGAAAGGTCACGGCTGAAAACGCTCCGGTCGACCCAGGACGTCAGGTCCTTGATGCGGATCTGCAAGGGACCGCCCATGGAAGCCAGCATGCCGGTGACCGAGTACAGTTGCCGGGGCTCGCGCTCCTTGACGGCGAAAATGCGATCGTTGGCCGCATCGTACGTCACGCCCTCGAACCCTTTGTTGTGGTCGCTGAGGTTGACGCCAATGGCGAGAAACTGTGCCTGTTCAACATGGATGGGCGACGGGGTATCCGGCAAGGTGATGATGTCCAGTTGCTGCAATCGCTCATCGGCGATCACCACCCGCCCACCACCGATGTACGCAATGCCTTCGGTGTCTTCGAACCCGACCAGCGGGTACCGCCCGAGCAAATCACCGTCACGACTCAGTGCCAGAATCTGCATGGGTGAACCATTGGTGATGCCCAGCAGCCGGTCGCGATCAAAGTCGTAGGCGATGCCGGACAAATCGGTGACCCCCTTGATGCGCTTACCCTGGATGACAGCCTTGAAATCCGGCAGCCAAATATTTTTGTCAGGCGCCTGATTGCCAGGCCACTTGTTGTGCAGGTGTCCGTACAACTGCGAGTACACGACAGATCGGGCACCGGTGGCGAACAACAGAACCAAGGCAATGATGACAATGAGCAATCCAGCCTTTCTTGCTTTACTCATGCTTTTTCTCGATCCCAGTCAAAACGAAAAACATGGTCAGGCTGACCCGGATGGCATTGGCCGTTATCGGCATCAGCCCCGACGATCGACCATTGCGCACGGGATGTTTCGCCCAGCTCATGGGCGGCCTCTGGCTTGAAGCACCGGTTCAGCAACTCATCCGGGACCAGGGCATAGGCCTTGGGGTTCTGGCGCAACCATTGCGCCGCCTGCTCGACCGTCGAGTCAGCCATGCCGAAGTGCACGATCGGTTGGCGAGCGAACAGCCAGTGCCCTTCGCGCCAGTTCACCAGGACCAGGTCGGCGCCATGGGTCATGGTCGACGCCTGCGCCATGATCGCTTCATGGGGATTGGCGCCGTCCTTGATCGGCTCGATGAAGCCCCGGGCGAACCACAGCACGAACCAGCTCACCACCAGTGCCGGGAAGACTCGACGCAGCCGCGGGCGCTGACGGAACCAACGCTGCAGCAGCCAGGGGATCAGTGGTGCGGCCGCCAGCACCAGGCCAGGCAGCGCCGGGTAGATGTACAACTTGCGCTTGCCGGCGCTGATGCAAAAGAACAGCACCACCAACGCTACCCAGGCGAGCAGCACCAGCACCCGGCCATCGCGCTTTTGCAGCTGCCTGCGCCACGCAGGCACCAGCCATGGCAGCACCAGGACCAGCGGCAGCCAATACTGCGGGATGACGTTGGTAAAGAAGTACCAGAACGGCTCGCGGTGATCCCACGCGGCGGCGTAGCGCCCGGCGGTCTGGCGCAGGAGGATTTCCCGCGCATAGGCGATTTCGTCAGCGCCGCCATTCAACAAAATGGACAAGGTCAGTGGCAGCAACCAGATGCCGATGGCCGCCAGCATCACCGCCAACCCCAGCAGCCACTTGCGCGCCTCCCCCGGCATCGCGACTACGCCGGGCCAGCCCTTGCGTACCGCATAGGCGTACGGGATCAACAGCAGCGCCGGAAGAAAGCCCACGCCCTTGGTGATCACGCCGATGCCCATGGCCGCGCAGCCGACGTAAAACCAGCGCCACGCCGGACCGAGCAGCAAATGACGCGTCAGCCCGTACAGGCCCAGGGTGGTGAACAGGATCAGAAAGCTGTCGATCTGTCCGGTGCGCAGGATGCTGTAGGTCTGGTAGGTCGCCAGGTACAAGAGCGCCGCCGTGCGCCCGATGCGCTGAGTCCATAGCCGCCACCCCAGGTCATAGACCATCGCGGTGACAGTCACCGCCGAGAACAGGCCCGGCAGGTACAGGGCAAGGTTGGGTTTGCCGGTCAACCAGGCAAAGAACGCCACCGTCCACATGAAGATCGGCGGCTTGTCACCGTAGATTTCCCCGGCGCGGTGCGGGATCAGCCAGGCGCCGTGGTGCAACATTTCCAGGGCGACGCCGAGGAAACGTTCTTCATCGACGTTCTGCGCCTGGCGCAAGCCCAGGCCTGCGCCGACCAACAGCAAGGCGAGCAGCATCAAGCCCAGGCATTCAATCCCGGGCGATAGCAATCGACGCATGATTTATTCCTTGAGTTTTTTGCTTTTGGCAATCAATTGCAGGTTGCGCAGATAGACGATCGAGCCGAAGGCTTGCCCTGCAATGAACACCGGGTCTTCACGGTAAATGGCATAGGCCAGCAGCAAGGTGCTGCCAACGATGCTCAGGTACCAGAAGTTGGTCGGAATCACGCTGCGTTTCTTGTATTCGCTGTACAGCCACTGCAGGACGAAGCGGCCGGTAAACGCGACTTGCCCGGCAAAACCGATCACCAGCCACAACGTTTCGCGGGTCAGGATCATGCTTCGATCTCCTGGGCGATGGTGTTCAGCCGCGTACGCTTGATCAGCCACCAGACACCGATCAGGTCGAGGATGCCCACCAGGGCGCGGTCGAGGTTGCCGTACTTGGACACCCCGGCGGTGCGGGGCCGGTGATTGACCGGATGGACGATCATTCGGCCGTTGTGGCGCTGGATCAGCGCCGGAATGTAGCGGTGCATGTGGTCGAAATATGGCAGGCGCAAAAAAGCCGCCCGTTCGATCAGTTTCAATCCGCAGCCGGTGTCCGGGGTGGCGTCTTTCAGCAGGCGGCTACGCAGGTTGTTGGCGAAGCGCGAGGCCCAACGCTTGCTCGCCGAATCGCGACGATTGACCCGATGGCCGGCCACCAGTTGCACATCGATCATGCCCGTCTCGCCGCGCACCAGCGCGAGCATGCCGGGGATGTCCGCCGGGTCGTTCTGGCCGTCGCCATCAAGGGTGGCCAGCCACTGCCCGCGGGCTTCCTGTGCCGCGTGATACAGCGAAGTGCTTTGCCCCAGCGAACGCTCATGACGCAGGATGCGCAAGGTATCCAGGCCGTCGTAGCGGATTTGCCGCAGTTCGTGCAAGGTGGCATCGGTGCTGCCATCGTCGACCACGATGATCTCGTAAGCCTCATCGGCCAGAGCCACACGAATTTCCTCGAGCAAGGGCTTGAGGTTGTTCGCTTCGTTTTTCGCTGGAATCAGCACTGATACAAAAATGTCCTGGCTCATGGAGCTCACTCGTTCTTATTAGATTTAAATAATCAGGGGCCAATACTTACAGCCGATAAAACTGCCGATACCAACTGACAAATTCCGCCACGCCCTTGGCGACCGCCACCTGCGGGCGGAAGTCGATCCACTCGGTCAGCGCCGTGACATCGGCCCAGGTCTTGACCACGTCGCCGGCTTGCAGCGGCATGAAATTGCGAATGGCCTGTACATCAAGCGCTGACTCCAGGCAGTCGACGAAATCCAGCAGGGCCACGGGCTGGCCGCGCCCGATATTGAACAGCCGATTGACACCTTCGCCGTGGTTTTTCGGGACCGGCGGGCGGGTGCGCAGGCGGACGATGCTTTCGACGATGTCATCGATGTAGGTGAAATCCCGCGCCATCTGCCCCTGGTTATAGATGTCGATGGGCAAACCCTTGAGCATCGCCTCCGTAAACTTGAACAACGCCATGTCCGGCCGACCCCAGGGTCCGTACACCGTGAAAAAGCGCAGGCCACTGGCCTTGAGTCCGTACAGGTGGCAATAGCTGTGGGCCATTAATTCATTGGCGCGCTTGCTGGCCGCGTACAGCGAAATCGGCTGTTCGACCGGGTCTTCGACGCAGAACGGAATTTTACTGTTGGCGCCGTACACCGAACTGCTCGACGCATAGATCAGATGCCCGGAGCGGTGCTGCCGACAGGCTTCCAGCACGTTGAGGAAACCCACCAGGTTGGATTGGCCATAGACATCGGGGTTGTCCAGCGAGTAGCGCACCCCCGCCTGGGCGGCCAGATGCACCACGTCGGTGAAGCGATGCTCACCGAACACGGCCATGAGGGCCGGTTTGTCCACGAGGTCGATTTTTTCGAAACGAAAACCTGGCAAGGCCTCCAGTTCCTTGAGTCGCGCCTGCTTGAGCGATACGTCGTAGTAGTCGTTGAGGTTGTCGATCCCCACCACATCATGGCCGTCCTGACACAAACGTCGGGCCACATGAAAACCAATGAAACCGGCGGCGCCGGTGACCAAAACAGTCATGCCCCATGTACCTCGACCAGCACAGTGTGCCGGGCCAAAAACAACGTCCGCCCCATGCCCTGCCCCATATCCCAAAAATAAAGCCGGTGACGTTGTCCGATGCGCAAGACACGCGGCATCCCACCATGAAGAGCTGCTGAGCGCAGCCTGCATACGGTGCCGGGCAAACTGTAAAAAAGTCGTTAACAATTCGTTCAGGCTTCGTTCAGGTTTTCAGCGCAAACGGTCACGTGGTGCAACGATTTGTATTGCCATTGCCGCGCGCCAATCTAAAGTGCATCCACGACAGCGAAAAACATGAATCCGCTAAGGACGCAGAACCATGACCACCGAGCAAGAAACGACCTTCGACGAACCACGCCTCAACAGCACCGAAATCCGCATCCTGGGTTCGTTGATCGAGAAACAGGCCACCAGCCCGGAAACCTATCCGCTGACCCTCAATGCGCTGGTGATCGCCTGCAACCAGAAAACCAGCCGCGAACCGGTGATGAACCTGACCCCGGGTCAGGTCGGCCAGAGCTTGCGCGCCCTCGAAGGACGCGGTTTCGCCAAACTGGTGATGGGTAGCCGCGCCGATCGCTGGGAGCACAAGGTCGACAAGGCCCTGGAACTGGTGCCCGCCCAGGTCATTCTGATGGGGCTGCTGTTTCTGCGCGGCCCGCAAACCGTCAACGAGCTGCTGACCCGCAGCGGGCGCATGCATGATTTCGAAGATACCGAGCAGGTCGTGCATCAGCTTGAGCGCTTGATTGCCCGGGATCTGGCACTGCTGATTCCGCGCCAGGGCGGTCAGCGCGAAGACCGCTACATGCATTCACTGGGCGATCCGGCGGACATCGAAGTGATCCTCGCGGCGCGGCAGAACCCGGTGGAGCGCAGCGGTGGCAGCGGGGTTTCGGTGGAGCGGATCGAGGAACTTGAAGCACGGATCGCGGCGCTGGAGGAGCGGTTGGCGCGATTGGAGTGACGAAACAATGTGGGAGCGAGCCTGCTCGCGAAGACGGAGTATCAGACACCATTGACGTGACTGACAGGCCTCTTTCGCGAGCAGGCTCGCTCCCACAAGGGTTTTGTGGTGTTTGTTGTTACTCCCCCTCCCAGTAATCCACCCCATCCTCTTGCCGGGCCACGGCGACGAACCCTGTGGCATTGCCATCGGCATCGACTTTGAAGTCTTCCATTACCGCGTACTTGCCAGAGTCGGGGTACTCGCAGATGTCCGGTGATTGCTGGGTGCTGACCGCCAGGTAGCGCAGTTCGGCTTGGCTGGTATTGATGATCTGGTGCGCCTTTTCCGGACCGCCCGCCGGGCAGGCAATCACGTCGCCGGCACGAATCGGAAAACGCTCGGCACCGAGCCGCACCTCGCCCTCCCCGGCCACGACATAGAACATTTCTTCGTTGACCCGATGGCTGTGAAACGGACTACCGCGCATCCCCGGTTCCAGTGCGTACAAGCGATAACCGAGCTTCTGCGCCCCCAGTTGCTGGCCGATGCGAGCCTGGCGCTGCCGATAGCGACCGGCGGTTTCACCGGTCGGGGCAAAGGCTTCGGGCAACGGCTCAAGTTCGACCTGATCCAGATTGAGAATCGGTGGATGCATGGAAACCTCGGTCACGGTGATTGTTGTGGGTGGGCAAGACTTTGCTTGCTGGCCAGCAGTATAGGCCGGGGTCTATCTGCAAGACCGAGTCGCCCCCATCGCGGGCAAGCCCGCTCCCACAGAGATTTGTGGTGTTCACATAACCTGTGGGAGCGAGCCCGCTCGCGAAGAGTTCAGTACAGCCAGCCAATAACCTGAGGATCAACTCCGGGCAAACGCCACCGCCGCCTGAAACTGCTCCTGCGTCGGCCGTACACCGGTGTACAGCACGAATTGCTCAAGTGCCTGGATGGCAATCACTTCCAGCCCGGTAATCACTTGCTTGCCTTCGGCACGCCCCTGCACGATCAACGGCGTTTCCGAGGGAATCGCTACCACATCGAAGACAATATCCGCAGCCTTGATCACGTCACCCGCAAACGCCAGTTGACCGGCCTCCGGCCCGCCATCCATGCCCACCGGGGTGACGTTGACCAGCATCTGCGGGCGCCGGCCACCGAGTTCCGCTTGCCATTCATATCCCAGTGAATCGGCCAGCGCCCGGCCAGCTTGCTCGTTTCGCGCCACGATCAAGCCATTCTTGTAGCCACCATCGCGCAAGGCACTGGCCACGGCCTTGGCCATGCCGCCGCTGCCACGCAGGGCGAAGGTGATGTCCCTGGGCACCGCGTGGGTTTCCAGCAACTGAGCGATGGCGATGTAGTCAGTGTTGTAGGCCTTGAGATGGCCCTGGGTGTTGACGATCGTATTGATCGACTGGATAGCGGCGGCCGATGCATCCAATTCATCGACCAGGGCAATGCAGGCCTCCTTGAACGGCATCGACACGCCGCAGCCGCGAATCCCAAGCGCGCGAATGCCACCCACCGCACCCGGCAAATCCTGGCTGCTGAAGGCTTTGTAGTAGAAATTCAGGCCCAATTGCTCATACAGATGATTGTGAAATCGCAGGCCGAAGTTCCCGGGGCGCCCGGAGAGGGACATGCATAACTGGGTGTCTTTGTTCGGATTCATCTGCATGCGGATCTCCTTGCAATGCACTTTCGGATGGACGGGATTAGTCGCCCAACCAGTTCTGATCGATCATATTCCTGTGCCTGCCGGTGGCCTCACAAGACCGTAAGCAAACCGGTACAGACCTTACACAAAATTTACCCAACGGCTGTGCTGATTCTCAAAAAAAAGCTGTCTTAGATGTATCCCCGCGACAATCCTTGGGTCTATTGCAGACACAAGCGCCGGGGCGATGAACCGAGGTACTATCATGATCCGTAAAGTCCCCACAGTTGCTCTGCTGATCGGTGCTCTGGCTATCACAGGGCAGGTGCAAGCCCACGGTGGTGGTAATGACGCGGCGGTTTTTGGAGCGATCGTCGGGACGGCCATCGTCGGCTCAGCCCTGATCAACGCCAACCGGCCGGTGTATGTCGCGCCACAACCGGTCTACGCCCCTCCGGCACCGGTTTATTACGCACCGCCACCACCGGTTTACTACCAACCGGCCCCGGTGTACGTGCAACAACCGATCTACTACCGTCCGGCACCGATCTACTATGGTCCGCCCCGTGGTTATTACGGCCCAGCACGCGGTTACTACGGTCCACCCCATGGTTATGGTCGCTGGTAACCACGCAAAAGAGCCCCGCACGCGGGGCTTTTTTTGCTTTTGGTGAAGGCCATTATCGCCTTCGCGAGCGGGCTCGCTCCCACAGTGGACCGTGTTTCTTCAGGTACACACAGGCCACTGTGGGAGCGAGCCTGCTCGCGATGGACACCCAGTCAACGCGGGCATTCAGATAGCCCGCGTTATCGTTGACGACCATCGCGAGCGAGCTCGCTCCTACAGGTATGGGTGCCGTTCGTCGGTGCAGGTCTGGATAAATCGTGTCGGTGTCGCAATCGGGATAGTTTCGGCTGGGGAAAACCGTCATGTTCATGTCATGTCAGATCCGCAAGCTTGAACCTGTCCGCCCACAACAGGTTGATAACAACAAGGACGCCCTCATGCCCACACAGAACCCGCACCGCATTGTCGGCCTGTGCACTTCCAGCAAGGTGTACAACGTCTTGACCGAGCTCAAGCAGCTGGAGGGACACCGCACCGCCAAGTTTCTCTCGTTGCTGACGCAAAACCTGGTGCGCAAAGGCCTGCTCAATGAGCAGGAAGTGGTGCATATGCTGGATCAGGTGGTCGACTGAGCGACAGACGGTCTTCTGGCCTCAACGGCGTCAATGACCACTATCGAAAACGGTGATTGTCGGAAAAATCGCCGGGGCCGTAACGTATCTCCATAGATTGCTGGAGGTACTCAAGATGTCTCAGGTTCAGATCATGTCCGTTATCGGCAGCGCCGTACCCGCCTCGCTCAGGGCGTCGGGCCTGCTTGCCTGCTGGTATCTGGTGCTGGACGGCGAACCGATCAGCGGTCCGCTCACTTCGCTGCCCGCCGCCCAAGCGATGTCGCAACAGGTCGCTGCGGGCAAGGCCGGCAAGCTCGACGCCTAAGGCAACTGAACCCGCGGCTTGGTTTCGAGGAAAATGTCCCAGCTCGACATGAACAGCGCCGCGATCAACGGGCCGATGACAAAACCGTTGAGCCCGAACACCGCCAGTCCGCCCAGGGTCGAAATCAGAATCAGGTAGTCCGGCATTTTCGTGTCCTTGCCCACCAGGATCGGGCGCAGCAGGTTATCCACCAGGCCGATCACGAACACCCCGAACAACCCCAGCACCACACCTTGCCAGATCGCCCCCGTAAACAGGAAAAACGCCGCCACCGGCGCCCAGACGATCCCCGCCCCCACCGCCGGCAATAGCGACAGAAACGCCATCAACACTGCCCACAGCACTACGCTTGGGATATCCAAAAACCAGAAAATCAAACCGCCCAATGCGCCCTGCGTGACCGCCACCAGCAGGTTGCCTTTCACCGTGGCCCTGACCACGCGATTGAACTTGAGCTGTAAACGACGCTTCTGCTGCTCCTCCAACGGGATGGCAGCGCGCACCTGGCGTGCGAGCTCCGCGCCGTCGCGCAGGAAAAAGAACAACAGGTACAGCATGATGAAGAAACTGACGATGAACTCGAACGTTCCCTGGCCGAAACTGAACGCCTGAGTCGCCAGCGCTTGCCCGCCAGACACCGCGCTCTTGATGATTTTCTCCCGCATACCCTCCAGCTCGCCCAAGCCAAAGCGATCCATTAAATGCTGGAAGTACGGCGGCAAGCTGTGCTTGAACTGCGCTACATAGCCGGCGATGTCCAGCTCACCGCTTTCAATGCGCTGGTACACCGCCGCCCCCTCCTGGACCAGCAGCGCGCTGATGATGATCACCGGCAGAATCGCGATGACCAGGCAGATGCTCAAGGTCAGCAGCGACGTCAGGTTGCGTTGCCAACCGAACTTCAACTGAAGTCGACGCTGCAGGGGCGCGAAGAGGATGCCGAGAATCACCGCCCAGAACACCGCGCCATAAAACGGCAGCAGGATCCAGATGAACGCGACACTCACCACGCCCAGCAGAATCGTCAGCGATCTGTCTTGCACGTTTTCTTCGTTCATGTCCGATCCACGCCAGTGCGCCGGGAGGCGAATGCCCGCCCTGATGCTTAGGCCACAACGGCTCGCGCGAGTGCCATCGATTTGTGCATCAAGCATAGATCCAGATCAATGAACCCTCGGGACAAGGCGTATACCCTGCGCGACTTTTGCGATCACACCCGCCATGAACCTCATTGCCCCCGAATTGCTCGCCCCCGCCGGCACCCTGAAAAACATGCGTTATGCCTTCGCCTATGGCGCCGATGCCGTCTATGCCGGCCAGCCGCGCTACAGCCTGCGGGTGCGCAACAACGAATTCGACCATGCCAACCTGGCCCTCGGTATTGCTGAGGCCCAGGCCCAGGGCAAGCGCTTCTATGTCGTGGTGAACATTGCGCCGCACAACGCCAAGCTCAAGACCTTCCTCAAGGACCTGGCACCCATCATCGCCATGGCGCCCGATGCCCTGATCATGTCCGACCCGGGCCTGATCATGCTGGTACGCCGGCACTATCCGCAGACACCGATTCACCTTTCGGTGCAGGCCAACACAGTGAACTGGGCGAGCGTCGAGTTCTGGCAGCAACAGGGCCTGAGCCGGATCATCCTGTCGCGGGAACTGTCGCTGGAAGAAATCGCCGAGATCCGCCAACAGGTCCCGGCCATGGAACTGGAAGTGTTTGTTCACGGCGCGTTGTGCATGGCTTATTCAGGTCGCTGCCTGCTGTCGGGCTATATCAACAAGCGCGATGCCAATCAGGGCAGTTGCACCAACGCCTGCCGCTGGAAGTATTCGGCACAGGAGGCCACGCAGGATCAGCACGGCGAGATCGTCCAGCAATACCAGCCGGAACCGACCCTGGGCATCGGCACTCCCACCGAACAAGTGTTCCTGCTGGAGGAAGCCAATCGCCCGGGCGAGTTGATGCCGGCCTTCGAAGACGAACACGGCACCTACATCATGAACGCCAAGGACCTGCGAGCCGTGCAACATGTCGAGCGCCTGACGCAGATGGGGGTGCACTCCCTGAAAATCGAAGGGCGAACCAAATCGCACTTTTATTGCGCGCGAACCACCCAGGTTTATCGCCGGGCGATCGACGACGCAGTGGCAGGCCGCGAGTTTGACCGCAGCCTCATGACGGACCTGGAATCCCTCGCCCAGCGCGGCTACACCGAAGGTTTCCTGCGCCGGCACGTGCACGACGAATACCAGAACTACCAGCACGGCAGCTCGGTGTCGGAGCGACAGCAGTTTGTCGGCGAACTGACCGGCGAGCGACGGGATCGTTTGGCGGAAGTGAAGGTGAAAAACCGCTTTGCCCTGGGCGACCACATGGAACTCATGACCCCCAAGGGCAACTTCCATTTCGACCTGCATCAATTGCAAAACGCTAAAGGAGAGCTGATCGAGGTGGCACCGGGGGACGGGCATACGGTGTATCTGCCGATACCGGATGCGGTGGATTTGGATTTTGGATTGTTGATGCGGGATGTGGGTGTGACCTGACACCTGTAGGAGCGAGCCTGCTCGCGAAAAACGCCCAGACAGCGCGGTCACGTAGACAGTACGCGTTATCGTTGACGTCCATCGCGAGCAGGCTCGCTCCTACAGTTGATCGAATACCTAACTAGGCGAACTCTTCGCGCAACATTGCCACAAACGCCTCTCGCGCCGGGTGCACCCCGGCGTTTTCATGCCAGTAGAACAGGTTGTCGATCGCGGTCAGCTCGGGAAATTCGTAGCCGACGCAACCGGCGCCCTTGGCGTACTGATCGAACACCCCTTTTGGCACCAGCGCCACACCGGCCCCGGCGCTGACGCAGCCGACAATCGCGCCATAACTGGCCAGGCTGACGATCGGCAACGCCTGGCCCTGACGCAACAACCAATGCTCCAGCGCCGCCCGATACGGACAACCCTGGGGCCACATGAACACGGTCTTGTCCTGCAGATCGGTCATGTCGCGCACCGGACCGAGGGAGCTCGACGCAATCAGCAACAGGTCCTCGCGGTACATCGGTGTGCGCTTGAGGTGCGAACGCTCGACATCCACCGCCACGATGGCGCCGTCGAGGCTATGGCTCAGGGTGTCATCCAGCAACTGGCCCCAGGAGCCGGTGGTCAGCTCCAGCGCCACGGCCGGGAATCGCTTGTGGAATTTCGCCAGCAAGCGTGGCAAGCGGCCGGTGGCCGAAGACTCGATGGCGCCGATGCGCAACGGCCCGGACGGTTCGGCGGACGGGTCCACCGCACGCTTGGCTTCGGCGGTCAGGGCCAGGATCTTCGAGGCGTAGGCCAGAAAGGTCTGCCCCGACGGGCTGATGCGCAGCCCGCGCCCCTCTCGCAGAAACAACGCGACGCCCAACTCCGACTCCAGCGCCTTGATCCGCGCCGTGATATTCGATGGCACGCAATGCAGCAACTCTGCGGCACGGGCGATACTGCCGATCTCGGCCACGGTCTTGAACATGCGAATCTGAGCCAGCTCCATATACATCACTCAAAGTGAATGGTTAGCGCAGTATAAGTCAGTTGTGGCGAACAGTCGGCATTCTGATACTCAGTGCACCTGCCTGTCGGTGCTCGACCATGAACGACCTCACGCCCTCCTCCGCTTCCTCCTTGAAAATCATCCTGGCCACGGCCTTCGTCGTGGCCTGCTGGGGTTACTCCCCGACCGGCATCCACATCGGCTTGCAGGCCTACGACCCCGTGCACCTGGCATTGCTGCGCTTCCTGCTGGCGTCGCTGTTCATGGCCGTGGTTGCGCTGTTCAGGGGCATTCGCCTGCCCAACCTTCGCGATGTACCGCTGCTGATGGGATTGGGTTTCTTTGCGGTGAGCCTGCATCACGTGGCGATCAACTTCGGCCAGCAGGGCGTCAGCGCTGGCGCCTCGAGCGTACTGGCACAGACAACGCCACTGTTCAGCACCTTGCTGGCGCGGTTTGTGTTCAAGGATCGCGTCAGCCTGTGGCGCTGGGGCTGCGTGATCCTCGGTTTGTTGGGTGTGCTGATTGTGGTCGCGGGCGACCACGGCCTGGGCAGCATCGATGCCCATGGCCTGTTGATCCTGTTGGCGGCGTTGTCCTGGAGCCTGTACTTCGCCCTGCAAAAGCACCATACCGGGCGTTACGACGGGTTGACGCTGGTGTGTTACACGGTCTGGTCGGGGACAGCGTTGTTGATGATTTTCCTGCCCGGACTGCTGGATCAAGTGACTCATGCCCCTTTGCGTGTGCAGTTCGCGGTGGTTGCCTTGGGGATTTTTCCAAGCGCCCTGGCCTACCTGGCCTGGGCCTATGTGCTGGCACATGTGGACCTGAGCCGGGCGACCATGACCTTATATCTGGTGCCGCCGACGGCGATGGCGATGGCGTCCGTGGGGCTGGGCGAACGGCCGACCTTGATGGTGGCAGTGGGCGCGGTGGTGGTGTTGATCAGTGTGCTGGCGTTGAATCTGGAGCGGCGGCCGGTGGTTCGGGTGGCGCGTACCTGACACAACGAAATCCCTTGTGGGGGGGGGGGGGGGGGGGGGGGGGGGGGGGGGGGGGGGGGCGAAGGGGGGGGGGGGGGGGGGGGGGGGGGGGGGGGGGGGGGGGGGGGGGGGGGGGGGGGGGTTGGTTGGTGGGTGTGTCGGGGGGTGCCAAGTTGGATTTTTGGTAATTGGTGGAGTTTTCTAAGTGCTTTG